>CALVUP010000001.1 GCA_944363635.1 uncultured Bacilli bacterium
GTTCCGTTAGCTCAGTCGGTAGAGCATTTGACTTTTAATCAAAGGGTCTGGAGTTCGAATCTCCAACGGGACACCATGTGCCTGAGTGGCGGAATAGGTAGACGCACAGGACTTAAAATCCTGCGAGATTCAACCCTCGTGTCGGTTCAAGTCCGACCTTAGGCACCATGCGGAGGAATACCCAAGTCTGGTTGAAGGGACCGGTCTTGAAAACCGGGAGGTCGTGAAAGCGGCGCAGGGGTTCGAATCCCTTTTCCTCCGCCATTTATTTAAATTATATATCGCGGGATGGAGCAGTTCGGTAGCTCGTTGGGCTCATAACCCGAAGGTCAGAGGTTCAAATCCTCTTCCCGCAACCAAAATGGTCTCGTGGTGTAGTGGTTATCACGTCTGCCTGTCACGCAGAAGATCGCCGGTTCAAGTCCGGTCGGGACCGCCATTTTTATTGGCTCTGTAGCTCAGTCGGTAGAGCAAGGGACTGAAAATCCCTGTGTCGGCAGTTCGATTCTGCCCGGAGCCACCATTTTAAATTGCATGATAGGTATAAATGCATGCGCTCGTAGCTCAATTGGATAGAGCGTTTGGCTACGGACCAAAAGGTTATGGGTTCAATTCCTATCGGGCGCGCCATATTTCGGGAAGTGGCTCAACTTGGTAGAGCACTTGGTTTGGGACCAAGTGGTTGCAGGTTCAAATCCTGTCTTCCCGACCATTAAGTAAGTAACTACTCACTAGGAGTAGTTTTTTTTATTTCAAAGCCCATAACCTTCCACTTAGAAAAGGGCAGAATCCAGATAACCACGAATAAGTGTTCTGAGCCCACAAACGAGCAAAACTAGGCAGGAATATTTATTTTGTCGAATAAATAACTTAAATGATATTTACTAATTACAAAGGCCGTACCATGATCATATTTTTGCCCAATTCGGTTGCCACTTTTACGAATTCCAACTTGAAATGAAATACAAATTTTTCCTTGCTTTAATAATTTTAAAAATGTATTCATACCTTTTAATTTATAAAATGTAATTTGATTATATCGATAATATTTGTTGCCTTGCCAATATTGACTTTCTGCCTCTATATAGGCTAAATAAGAAAGTTTACGAGTTAATTTTTCTTCCAATAAAGCAAAAGTCCATGATGTTTTATCATCAATTAGACAGTTGTTTTTATCATAAACAATAAGCTCTACAATTTGTAATGCCTCATTCACATATAATTGCATTTTATAGCCACTGGGAATTTTTGTTTTATGTTTTGCGTTTATTTGCACATTAAACACCTTAAACTCTTGAAAATCTTGATCTGGATAACCATATTCTTCCTTTAAACGACAAACTTCCATTAAATAACTATCAGGTGCACTATTAAATAAAGTAATATTATTTTCTTTTGATTGGCCCTTCACTTTGATTTCAATGCCATGAAAATCAGGTATTTCGAAATTTTCTCGTTCTTTTCCCAGACAACTTTCAAAAAGAAGTCCAACGCTACCGGTGTTGTGTTTATCACCTAGAATCCATCCCATTCTTTTGATTTCTTTAAACTTTTGGTTTAATAATTCTATATTTTTTTCCATAACAAACCTCCTTGAATAAACTGGTAATAATTTCCATATTAATTTATTTTCTTTTATTATATTATTGTCAAGTAAATTTATTTTTCCTTAATTTTTTTTATAAAAAATAAATACATGTTATAATAACAATAGGAGTTGAAGTATATGAAGATAGTATCATGGAACGTAGCGGGGTTTCGAGCATGTTTAAAGAAAGGATTTGCCACATTTTTTGAAAAAGAGGATGCAGATATCTTTTGCTTACAAGAAGTTAAAGCGGAAAAAGACCAATATGATTTTCATCCAAACGGTTATTATGAATATTTAAATCCTGCTGAAAGAAAAGGTTATTCCGGAGTTTTGATTTTTACAAGAATAAAACCAATCCAAGTGTCTTATGGTATTGGTATAGATGTGCATGATCACGAGGGGCGTGTGATTACATTAGAGTTTGAAGATTTTTATTTAGTCAATCAGTATGTACCAAATGTAAAAAGAGATTTATCAAGATTAGAATATCGAATGGATTGGGAAGAAGATTTAAAACAATATTTAAAAAAGCTTGAACAAAAAAAGCCAGTAATTATTTGCGGGGATTTTAATGTAGCTCATCAAGAAATTGATATTAAAAATGCTAAAGCAAATATAGGAAATGCCGGCTTTACTTATGAAGAAAGAGAAAAATTTAGTTGTTTGTTGGATAGTGGTTTTATAGATACCTTTCGATATTTTAATCCAGATAAAAAAGATTGTTATTCTTGGTGGAGTTATATGGGGAAAGCAAGAGAAAAAAATATTGGATGGCGCATAGATTATTTCTTGGTATCAAAATCAATCATTAATAAAGTACGTAACTCAGCAATTTATAGTGATGTTTTTGGTAGTGATCATTGCCCAATTGGATTAGAAGTGTCTTTTTAATGATTTATATCATTATTTTGAGTTTTGTGTTTATAATGATAATAGACATCAGGTTTTTAAATGGAAAATATTGGCAATTATAAAGGAGAAAAATATGAAAAAGTTTTTAAATATTTTATCAAAAATTGGATTGTTTATAGTTTTAATTTTGTCGATACTTTGTATAGGAATTTATTCTACGCAGCAAGCTTTGACAAAGGATTTTATTGCGTCACTTTTAGATGAGACAAAAACATCAGAATTAATGATCAATTATTCTGATGATGAAACAAAAGAGGCGTACATAACAATTCACGATTATATCTACAGAAGTTTAGATACCATTGGAGTAGATGAAAATATTATAAATAATAATATTATTAACAATTATATTGAAAGTTTATCGGATGCTGTACTAACAGATGTCCTTTATAATCATTTAAATGAAAAAGAAATGATTGTGCATAATCAGTATCAAGAGATGAATGAAATATCAAAACTATTAACAAGTGAGCAACAACAAGCCCTTGAAAAAACAGTTATGGATGTAAATGAAAAAATCACCAATTATTTGGATCAAACGTTTGAACAAAATAAAGAATTAGAATATATAAAAAGAATCAATAATTATGATGTAAAAGTTATGCTTATTGGTATTTGCATTACGATTGCTTTGGTATTTATTTTTGCTAAATCGAAGAAAAAAGCAATAAAGGGAATAATTAATATAATGATTGCTATTATTGTTATGCTGTTATTATTCCATTTAAGCTATAAATATATGTTGAGTAATATAATTGTAAATATGGAAAATTATGGAAATGCAATACAGATTTTCTTTAATGGATTTATAGAACAGATTGGTAAAATATGGAAAATATTGTTAATTATTGCTATTCTACTCATTGCCTTTTATATACTCATAAATTATATAAGTAAACGAAGTGTAAAGAATAGAAAATAATATTGTTAATAATTGCATTTTTTGTTATACTAATAGTGTATATAAAATAGAGAGGAGTGAATGTATAAATGAAGGAAGCGTCAGGTGAATTAAGTATGACTGTAGTTACGATTATTGCAGTAGCACTAATATTAGGTTTGTTATATTTAATGTGGCCATATATTCAAAATAAGGTAGTAAGTCAATGGGATAATGCAACAAATACAAATGCTACTCCAAATGTAAATAATGGTGCACGACCAAGTAATTAACATCAAACCGTAAGGGGTGATAAACAGTGAGAGATGCAATAGGTGGAGCATGGACGTTACAATTAATACTTATCTTTTTAATTGTTATTACATGTGTATTAGCGTTTTCTGTAAACTATGCAAAATCGTTTCGATTAAAAGATGCGGTGCTTGACTATTTAGAAGAGGGTCAAGGTTTAACGAAAGATGTGGCAAATAAAATAGAAAGTAAGAGAAGTTCTGTTGGATACGGAATTGATTGGAAAATTGATGGGGATAATTGGAAATGCAAAAATGGAATTTGTATTAAGTTTAATGATGTAGGAAAAAGTAATAGTTCTATGAGAGTAAAATATTGTGGAACGAATAACCCTGATTGTACTGTTGGCTATTATACAGTGGTAACTTTTATCTATGTTAATGTCCCAATTATGTCAAATATTTTGGAAAGCCTTCAAACCGCGCAAGAAAATGGAGCACTTAATATTACAGGAGATACAACAACGATGAAAGTGATTAATAATGATGGTTGGGGTGCTTGATGAATATTTTAGTTTCAAATAAATATCGTAATTATTTAATCAGTTATGATTATAACCTTATTAAAGAAATTACTGGTGAGTATGATTCAAAAGATTTGATTTCATTGATAAGTACCATTCAGTATAATAAATTAATTATTGATTTAACAGCAATAAAAGGATATACCGATTTAAAAAATATTAGAGAATTAATCAATAATGTAGAATCAAGTCGAATTATTCTTTTATTATCAAATGAAGTAATCACGACATCAAAATACTATTTATCAAATTTAATAAATATGGGAATTTATAATTTTACATTAGCTCCAGGAGAAATTGTATATCTATTACAATATCCTAGGACTTATAAACAAGCAAAAGAAATGGTTTCTAAATCAAATTAAATGGTAAAATTTACCATAAGATAATATTTTTCATGAAATAAATTGACAAGAATAAAAATTTATAATAAGATTATTATAGATAGGAAAGAGAGGTAAATGTCATGGAATTATTTCAAATTTTAGCTACAGATATTTGTGCAACTATAGCACCAATTATAAGAATTATTCGTACAGTTTTAGATATTATTCAAATCGGTATCCCAATTATATTAATTTTAATGGGAACAATCGATTTAGGAAAAGCCGTATTATCAAGCGATGATAAAGCTATTAAAGAATCTACGAGTAAGTTAGTAAAAAGAGTAATAGCTGCGGTAGCTGTATTCTTTGTAGTAACAATTGTAAAATTAATTATGGGTATTATTAGTGATTCAAGTGTAGACGATGGACATACATCAAATCAAAACTGGTTAACTTGTTGGGATTATGATGAAAATTCCACAAATAATACAAGTGATAAATAATATGAAAATAGTAAATTTACTATTTTTTTTTATTTTATTCTATGATATACTATTGTTAGTATTATAACTAAAAATAGGAAGTGAGATTATGGTTCGAAAAAGCCTTTTTAAATATATATTATTCGCATTATTAATGGTTTTTTTATTTGTGCCTAGTGTTAAAGCAGCTACACAAAAATGGTTAGAATGCGAATATAAGACTTCATCAGATGCTAAAACGACAGATTTAAGAATTATTTATAAATATAATCAGTCGGTTTATGTATTGGATGACATGCGTGGCAAAAAAGATGGCAAATGGAAAATGCAGTATGATAGTAGTATACTTTCAGGAATAAACCAAGTATCTACAAGCTGCCATTCTGGTATTAGTATTGATGGAGTTCAATATACACTTCGTAGTGGCAAACAATACGAAACAGAAGATCTTAAGTGTGAATATACAGGTTTAACTGTTCCTACAATACCTTTTTATGCTAGTACGATTCCTAGGGATAGTTATGCTTCATTGAAAAAATATCTTAATAGTGAAGAAGACTATTATAATGAAGTTCAAGCTCTTGGTTGGAGTGAATTTTCTCAAAAATGGTATTTTTTACAAAAACTTTCTGAAATCGGTTGTCCAAGAGTATATATGAAAAGTAATCCTGATGTTTTTGGAAGATATTATTATGCTTATGGATATGAAAACGTATCTTACAATAGCAAAATTTACTTTACTAATGCACCACGAGCTAGTGAATATGAAAATGTTTACAGACTTACATGTCCTTCATCATATACTAGTTCAACAGCGCAAGATTATTATAATAGTTATGAAACCGCAATTAAGGAATTAAATGCCATTAAAAATAGCGATATATCAAAAATTCAAAGTGATTGTAAAAATCAAATGAAAGAAACATGTACTAGTGATCAATTAAGTGATTATATAGAAAACAAAGTTGATATGGAAATGAAAATGGTGGATGCATTATCAGTAGATGCAAGTTATTTACATCATTCTTTTTCGAAAATTGGATGTGATGAAGAAGATGATATTGTAAAAGAAACTACAAATAAACTAGAACAATATGTAAATACCATTAATGAAATATACAAAGACATAAAAGAAAAATTTAAAGATATTTTATCAGATGAAGCGATAGAAAATATGGATAATACTGCTGAAGAACTAGTAATTAATATAGATGAATTTATTAAACAGTTATTTTCTTTTGATGATAGCGAATTAGAAAAATTGGCTGAAAATAAGGATAACCAAGTAGATTGTACTGCTATTTTTGGCGATCCTTGTGATAAAAATTCATTAAGCTTAATGTGCTTTATAACAGTCATTTTTAATATTATTCGCTATTTAATACCTGCAATTTTAATAATTTTAGGAAGTATTGATTTTGCTAAAGTAGTTGTTAGTAATGAACGTGAAGCAATGAGTAAAGCTCTATCAACTTTTATAAAAAGAGTTATTGTTGCCATTGTAATATTCTTTTTACCTTTGTTAATTAAATTCTTATTACAAATATTTGGCAATTCAGGATATTCAATAGAGGACAAGATTAATTGTGTAATAGAAAGTTTAGCAGGTGATTCCGATGATTAATTCTTATATTAATATATTAGTGACTAGTTCAAATCCTGCTTTGGATTTTTTTAGAGATATTTTATATAATATGACTTCTGGAATATATTCGCTTGTCTCTTTAGTTTTTGAATTGTTTTTTGATATAACTGATTATACAATGTTTGATAATGAAATGGCTAAAGGACTATTTAGTAGATTGTTTATTATTATTGGTGTTTTTATGCTTTTTAAGTTGTCTATTAGTTTCATTTCCTATTTAATTAATCCTGAAACTATGAAAGACAAGGATAAAGGAATCGGGAAATTGTTTGGTCGATTAATTACCATGTTAGTATTATTATATTTACTAATGCCAATGGATAATTTTCATATGTGGGGTGACGCAGAAACAGACGCAAAATATCAATCAAATGGCCTTTTATTTGGAGCCTTGTATGATTTGCAAAGTAGAGTTATTAATGATGGTGCTATATCTGAATTGATATTGGGTGAAGATATAACCAGCAATGGGAATGTTAAAAATTTAAATTTAGGAGAAAATGTTGCCAATACAATACATGGTGCATTCTTAACAATTTCAGATGTTGATGATGAGTGTAAAGAAACGGCATCTGATGTATTAGAACAAGCTTTAAAAGGAAAAAATTTGAGTACGGTTATTAATTTGGATTGCTCTGCAGGATCAAACGCAGGGGATTATATGTTTGAATATAATGGAATAACAGCCTTTCTTGTGGGCATAGGGGTATTAATTATTGTATTTATGTTTTGCTTTGATGTTGCTATTCGAATGTTTAAACTTGGTATTCTACGTTTACTTTCTCCAATACCAGCTATAAGTTATATTGATCCAAAATCTAGTCGTGATGGTATGTTTGCAAATTATGTAAAAACATTAACATCAACATATTTGGATTTGTTTTTGCGGCTTGCTATAATATATTTAGTAATATTTATTTTAGCAGATATAGCTAAAAATGATGAAACCTTATTTTCTGGAATGAGCTCTCCGTCTTTTGCAAAAGTTATAGTCTACATTTCGTTATTGTTTTTTGCTGCGCAAGCTCCTAAATTTATTATGCAATCTCTTGGAATTAAGAGTAAGGGAACTGGTCTAGGATTTGGAGCGGCATTACTTGGAGGAGCTGTTTCTGGAATGTTGTCAGGAGCTAGAACAGGAGATTGGACAGGTGCCATAGGCGGATTGGTAAAAGGTGCTGGAGCGGCTAATCGAAACTTTTGGACTGCTTCTAACGGTGGCCAATCGCAAGGAAGTGGTTGGCGTGTTGGTGGTACAGAAGGAGTTAGATTCGGTACTAACAACCCACAAGAAAGATATGAAGGTATTGTAGATCGTACATTGAGTAATTTACACAATGCTCATTTAGATAACAAAACAGGTGCTACCAATGATGAGTTCATGAGAAATAAAAAGGGACGCGATGAAAATCAAGCTGCGGCTAATTTAGCACAAGATGCTAGAAGACAATTGACAGAAGCCTTACAGCTTGGTATTGAAGCAAAAGTAACAATACCTGATCCTTCGGATATTACAAAGACCATAACATTTGATATGAATGGGAAATCAAAAGAAGATGTTTTTCAGCAGATTGCGAATTTGGATACAGCGGCAAGAGAGTATGGATCAGCGGCAGAAGCTTATAGTAAAAATATGGAAACTATTTCCAAATTTATGGGACAACATAAAGTGGTTAGAGGTTCAGGAAGTGATATTGTTATTACTGCAAAAGATAGATATATTGCATCTAAGAATCCAGCATATAGTGTATATCAAGAACCACAAGCAAGTAAACCTGTTACTAAAGATCCTTCGGGTGTGGATAGAAAGAATTATTAGGAGTGTGATATATAGTGAATAATTATTTAATTCCTGCAAATGCGAATCGAGGGAAATTGATATTAGGGTATTTTAGAGGAATAGATTTAGCTATCTTTTTAATAGGAATTGCTATTACATTTATATTGATGATGAGTTTGGATATTTCTTCTACTGTTATGGCTATAATAGCATTAGCCCCTGCGATAGTTTGTGGATTTTTAGTTATACCTGTTCCTTATTATCATAATATATTGGTTTTCTTGGGAGAACTAAGGCAATATTATAAAAATACAAGAATTTATCATTGGAAAGGTTGGTGTTATAAAGATGGCGGCAAACAATAAATATACAGAAGATTGGCTTCCAATTCGAGGAATTACAAATGGTGCGATTGTTACCAAAAGTAAAGATTTAGTTACAGGTGTGAAAATAGCTCCAAGAAATATATTTATTTTAGATGCACAAACACAAGATAATATTTTGTTAGCTTTAAAAAACTTTTATAACATGATTGATTTTGAATTTTGGTTGGTGGTTGCAGATAAACCAGTTGATCTATCTGTATATTTATCACAACTTCAACTTTTATATAATGATGCTACTTTTCCAGCTGTAAGAAAAATGATTTATGAAGATATAGAAAAAGCCTCTTATTTTCAAAACAATAATGTAGTTGATACAGAATACTTTATTTTGTTTAAAGAAAAAAATCCAGATATGTTGCAAAAAAAGGTGCGTTTATTAATTAATGGTTTAGCGGGTTGTGGACTTAATGCCAGTCAAACGAGTAATGATGATTTAAGAACAATATTGGATAATTTCTTAAACGGGGGATTAAATACGGAATTTGGAACGGTGGTGAGTAGTCAATGAGTTTAAGATCAGAAGTAGCTCCTAAGGGACTCGAATTTAGACCAAGTGATTTTCGAATTAGTGATAAATATGCTACTTTAATTAGTATTGTGTCTTATCCTAAATATATAACACCTGGGTATTTATCTCAATTAACTACAATGCCGGGAGTTAAAATCATTGCAAAACATATACCTGTTCCTTATACAACTGTAACAAAAATGTTGAATAAGCAAATTATTGATTTAAAACAAAAACATAAAGAAGAAAAAGATGCTACTTTAAGAGAAAGATATCGTCTAGATTGGGAAAGTTTGGAAAATTTTGTCAATATGATGGCTTCTTCCCAAGCAAATGTGTTTGATTTTCAAATGCATGTCATGGTTATGGCAGATACTAAAGAAGAAATGGAAATGAAAAAAGTAAGCGTAAAAAATTATTTAGAGGCCATGGAACTAAAGGGCGTTAGTTTACGCTTTGAACAAGAAAAGATTTTGAAATCTTGCATTCCAATATTCCCAAAACAAGATATAGAGGATCGCATTGGAACACCCATTCCATCTGTTACATTAGCAGCTATGTACCCATTTATTTTTGATAGTTTAAAAGATCCAGGATTGTCTACTTTGTTGGGTGTTGATTTTTCTGGTGGAGTTGTTTTATTCAATCAATTCTTATTTCAAGAGAGAAAAGAATTGAATCGAAATAATGCCAATATGATTTTACTTGGTACTTCAGGATCAGGTAAATCAACAGCCGCTAAACTTTTATTAAGAGGTCATATTCGAAATGGTTGCCAAATTGTATGTATTGACCCAGAAGACGAATTAAAAGAAATGACACAACTTTATGGTGGAGATACTCTTGATATGGGTAAAGGTGGAGAATTTGGCATGATTAATCCACTAGAAGTAATTAATGATATGGATGAGGAAGAAATAAAACAAGGCGCAGGATATGCAGTATTAACAAGAACGTTACAGTTTTTAAGAGCGTTTATGCGCTATTATGATCCATCTATTGAAGAAGATGTGCTAACTTTATTTAGTGAAGTTGTTCAAGATACTTATAAACGATTTGGAATTGATTTTAATACAGATTTTTCAAAATTTACTTCTGCTGATTATCCTACGTTTACGGATGTATATGCTACAATAAAAGGACAATTATTATCCATGACAGAAGCAACCCATGAAAAATCAATTATGGAACGATTAGAACTTAAAATCAGACCATTAACCAAAGAATTAAAATTTTATTTTGATGGGCATACAACGATTTCAAAAGATAGTGACTTTATGGTATTTAATATTAAAGAATTAATGAATAATGATAGTAATGTACGTAATGCTTTATTCTTTAATATTTTAAAATACGCTTGGGGATTGTGCTTAGATCCAGCTTATAACACCATTTTAATGGTTGATGAGGCTCATGTGTTATTAGGCCAAAATAATGTTTTAGGTGCTGAATTTTTGGCACAAATTCAACGCCGTGCTAGAAAATACAATACAGGAACTATTATCATTACACAACAACCAAGTGATTTTAGTGATCCATCTGTTATTACCCAAGGTAAAGCGATTTTTGACAATGCCTCTTATTACATGATTATGGGACTAAGAAAACAAGCAGTTGAAGATTTAAGTCAATTAATTGATTTAAATGATAATGAAAAAGAAAGTATTAAAAGATATTCACAAGGAGAAGCATTATTTGTCTGTGGAAACAGAAGAATGCGTATCAATGTTGTTGTAACACCAGCAGAATTAGATTCATTTGGTTCTGGTGGAGGATTATAGAAGTTGGTGATATAGTGAAAACAAAAAACGGAAAAAAGAATAGAGTGTCAAAAGGAAAAAATAAAATCTTTGCTATTTTTTCCGTTTTTGTTATATTCATATCTATTATCATGAATATTAGTTATGAATATGATAATGTTGTAACCACTCATTATAAACAGTATTATGAAGAAATGGATGATGATAAAGATTTTATTCAAAGGGTAACGTCTATATATAATGGTTATATAAATAATGGATCTATTATTAATTTGAATGTGTTTTTGGCGACTATTGTAATATCAGAAACAACTGGGGATATAAGTACTTCTGAAATATCAAATCAAGATATTCATACTATTTTTAAGTGCATGAATACAGATCCTGATGTAGCTAATTACAGTGTAATTGGCTATAATGAAGAAGCTTTTCGAAAAAATATCAAAGCAAATTGGTTAACAAAAGGAAAGTTTGGTAAAGTTACCAAGGGATACTCAGAAGAAGCACTAGACTTAATTGTAGATGACATCTTTACACAAGTAGAAGTTTATAATGTTTTATATGGAGAAAATGAAAATAGTACTTCATCTGGAGGAACTTGTACTTATAAAGTAGAAAATCAAAGGTATTCTAATATAAAAATACAATTGTTAAATTGTGAAGGAAATACACCTGTGAGTGGAGAAGAATTAATTGATTTTGAAACTTATATTACAGGGGTTGTTTATCAAGAAGTAGGAAATACAGAAACAGAAACAATGAAAGCTCAAGCAGTTGCAGCTAGAAGTTATGCTCTACGCAGACCGGATAGAATGGGCGGTGCTTTTGGTATTGGTTTTGAAAACTCTTCGGAAGGCACGATTTTATCTTTAAGAAGTTGTACTTTAGATCAAGCTTTTTGTAATCCTGATAAGGGATGTTGGTCTAACGTAGCAGGTGGACAAACCTCAAGTTCTAGTACTTATGCAAATTGCACAATTCATTCTGGAGAAGATAAAACAAAAAATTGGAGTCGATCTGCACTTGCAGAAGATAGTGAGATTAGGACAGCTGTACAAGAAACATATGGGCAAGTTGCTGTAGATTCCAATGGAAATGTAGTGTATACGCCATATATAAGTACAAATCAAAATAGATGGAATAGTATGGCTAAACAAGGAAAAGATTATTTTGAAATCTTAAAAAAGGAATATCCAGAAATTGCAACAATAAAATCAGATTGTACTTCAGGTGCTAATACAGAATTAGCCAAAGAAGCTCTTACATGGAAGCAAACCGATAGTCGTTGGGGAAGTCAACTTATAGGTTCAAATACGATTGCACAAGTTGGATGTATGGTAACCGCAACTGCAATTCAAATTGCAAGAAGTGGAACAGAATTAAAAGTAAGTGATTTTAATCCTGGCGTATTTGTGTCTACAGTAAAATCAAATGGCGGATTTAGTGGAAATAATTTTAACGTAGATGCTTCTACATGGGCGAGCATTGCACCTAATTTCAAGTTAGGCGGAATGGTAGAATTTTCTGCTTCAGATTCAAACACAACAAAGCTAAATAAAATGGCTTCATTAATTTCTCAAGGATATTATGTTATAGCTAGAGTGTATCATCCGGGACAACACTGGGTAGCTGTAACAGATGTAAAAAATGGCCAAGCTGTTATGGCAGATCCGGGTTCTAATTCAACGAACTTGTGCCAAAAGTATAGTTGTTCTACAATTACGAGAATGTATTATTTTAAAGCAGAATAAAAGGAGATTTGTGATGAAAAAGAATAAGAAAAAGATAATCATCGGAGTAGTTTTGATTTTTATTTTAATTGCTATAGGTGTTTATTTGTTCTTGAACAAGACTAAGAAGAATGACACTTATCTAATATTTAATGATAGTGGCGCTTTTAAATATGAAGATGAAGAATGGACAACTTTTAATAATGCAGAAGATCCAATATTTGATAATGGTTTTAATGTATATATTGATAATGAGTATAAGGGTAAATATGAAATTAGATATGTAAATGATATGTGGTATTACTTTGATGAGAATAATGATTCTCAAGATTTTTCTGGAGAATTATTTGCTTACAATTCAAAAGATGATATTACACTTGCTAATATAAAAAAACAAGAAATAGATGAAAACGATATTTCTTATTTAAATGATGTATTAAAAGATGAAGATATAAAAACGGGTATAAATGATTATTACCGAATTAATGAAAAAATTGATTTTGATGTAGATGGTGATGGAAAAGAAGAAACAATATATGCTATTTCAAATGCAGATGTTATGGAAAATCAAGATAAAGTGTTTTCAACAGTGTTTTATGTTAAGAATGATAAAATACACACCTTGAAATTGGATGTATATGATTCTGATGAAGAAAATTATTACTTATATTCCATTAATAATTTGTTTGAATTGGAAAAAAATGGAAAATATTATTTAAGTATCAATCAATTTTCAGATATGACTAATGCCAATAATGGCACGCTTTTATATCAATTAAATGTATCAAAT
The DNA here is from genome assembly GCA_944363635.1 of uncultured Bacilli bacterium. Classification (GTDB taxonomy): domain Bacteria; phylum Bacillota_I; class Bacilli_A; order RF39; family UBA660; genus CALVUP01. Next base: position 13,626 of record CALVUP010000001.1, read on the forward strand.
CAATATAAATTATTGATATCAAGTAATGATACAACAGATCAATCTAATAAAGGCGGAAATAATGGTATCTGGATCTTGTTTATACCAATCATAATTATTGTTATAGGAGGATATTTACTCTATAAGAAGATAACAAAAGAAGAAATTGATTAATAAGTAGGTGATTGAATGGCCGATAATATTAGCTCTAATACAACAAATGTATCAACAACCAACGCGAATACAAATAATTTAAGCAATAAACCGCAAGACAACGATAAATATACTGCTAAGAGAAATGATGGTAAAAAAAACACTCAAAATCAAAATGTCAAGGGTAAATCTTCTTCATCTACAGGGCCTACTCCTAAAAAAGGTGAAGTAAAAGGGAACAACAACCAAAATGGTAAAGGCAATAATGATAAAGAAAAAACGAATCCTAAAGAACAAGCTCAACAAAAAGCAAAGGAGCAAGCTGCAACTACTGCCATGACGGCTTTAGGAGTACCTGCTCCAGTAGCTAAAGCTTTATCTAAGCCAGTTGCAAATAAATTAGATCAAAAAGGATTGTTGAATGAAAATCAAAGGATTAAGCAAGGGCTGGAAAGATTAAATAATATTCGAAATATGACAAAAGTTCAAGAAGAAAAAGAAGACGAGGAGGAAAATGAAAATTCTACCTCTTCAATTGAACAGGCGGAAAATGTGGGAGCAAAAATAGAGCAAGCAAAAGGGATAATTAAAATTTTAAAAATGATTCCTCCCCCTGCATGGGGTGCGATTATTGGTGTTACACTTTTTTTTATCATAGGATTAATATTACTGACTTCAATAAGTGGTGTTACAACTAATGCAAGTGTCATGAATAATTATTCTCAAGATATCAATGAAGATTCATCAAGTTCAAATACTTCAAACACTAATCCAGGTACTGGAGAGTTAGGATATCCAACAACGAGCCATACTATATCGGCAGGATATCCATATTATTCAAATGGAGATTTTCATGGAGGAATTGATTTTCCTGTAGCAGTTGGTACTTCGGTTTATGCGGCTGAAGATGGCGAAGTTATTATTCGTAAAGAACTTAATTATAGTTATGGTTATTATTTATATATAAAACACGATAATGGTTTATGTACTTTATATGCACATAATTCAGAACTGTTAGTACAACAAGGGGATCGAGTAACAAAAGGGCAAGAAATTGCTAAAAGTGGTACAACGGGAAATTCAACTGGACCTCATGTACACTTTGAAGTTAGAACGAATTGTGGAGTTTCTTCTAGTGGAGCTCCATCAGGAGAATATGCAGATCCTAATAATTATTTGGCTGAGTAATAAATTTAAAATTTATATTGTCTAATTGTAAAAAAAAGATTACAATATAGAGGATGGAGGCAATACTATGAAATTAAAGTTTAGAGCAGAAGCAAAAGATTGGGTTATATTTGGTATATTTTGTGTATTTTTATTGTATATTGTGGCATTAGCTGTTTTGAATTTATCATCGATGGCAAGTGAAGGTACACTTGCTGGGCTAAATCCACTACCGGCTTTTTCTTCTCACTATATTAAATCTACAATTATTTTCTATTTAATTGCTTTAGCGGGCTTATTTGCAAGTTGTAGTTCGTATTTCTTTGAATTTGATCAAGGATTTGGTATATCTACAGAAAAAAAAGATAAGGGATATTCTCGTTGGGCAAAAGATAAAGAAATGAAGAAAAATTTAAAAATGGTTGATCCTAAGGCATATACTTCAGATGCTGCTGGTGTTCCTCTTATTTCTAACGGTAAAGAATTATGGGTAGATGATGGAGAATTTCATACACTAGTTATTGGTGCGACTGGTTCTGGTAAAACACAAAGTACTGTTTTACCAACAGTAAAAGTGCTTGCTAAAAAGGGTGAATCCATGATTATTACAGACCCTAAAGGCGAAATCTATGAAAAATCAGGTATGGAATTAAAAGAAAGAGGATATAATATTATTCTTCTTAATTTTAGAAATCCTCAAAATGGAAATGCTTGGAATCCATTAACACTTCCTTATCAATTATATAAGCAAGGAAATCAAGATAAAGCCATTGAGTTATTGGATGACTTAGCTTTAAATATTTTGTATGATGAATCAAACAAAAACGCCGATCCTTTCTGGGAAAAAACTTCTGCCGATTATTTCTCAGGACTTGCTCTTGGTCTTTTTGAGGATGCCGATGAAAGTAAAATTAATATCAATAGTATTAGTTTAACTACGACTGTTGGAGAAGAAAAATTTGGAGGTACTAAGTATGTAAATGAATACTTCCAAGGAAAAGATCCAAATGGTGCCGCTTATATTAATGCATCAAGTACGATTCTTTCTCCAAATGAGACTAGAGGATCTATCATTTCAGTATTTAAACAAAAAATTAAGTTATTTGCATCACGTGAAAATTTATCTGAAATGTTATCTTATAGTGATTTTACACTAGAAGAAATTGGCGAAAAGAAAACGGCTGTATTTATTATCATTCAAGATGAAAAGAAAACACTACATCCACTGGCAACAATCTTCATTAAACAATGTTATGAAACTTTAATCGATGTAGCGCAAAAACATGGTGGAGCTTTACCAATTCGTACAAATTTCATCTTAGATGAGTTTGCAAATATGCCACCTTTAAAAGATGTAACGACGATGATTACCGCTGCACGTTCTAGACAGATTCGTTTTACAATGATCATTCAAAACTTTGCCCAATTAAATCAAGTATATGGAAAAGAAAATGCGGAAACAATAAAAGGAAACTGTGGAAATATTATCTATTTAATTTCAACAGAACTTGCTGCATTAGAAGAAATTAGTAAATTGTGTGGAGAAGTCAAAAGCAAAAAAGACGATAAAACAGCATCCACACCACTTGTTACAGTCAGTGACTTACAGCGTATGAAACAATTTGATCAAATTGTACTTCGTATGCGTTCACAACCTTTTAAAACCCATTTTGTTCCTGATTTTCAAATCGATTGGGGAAAGAAATATGGACAAATTGGTTACCCAACAAGAGAAAAAAGACCAGTAGAAGTTTTTGATATAAGAGATTTTGTAAAAGAAAGAAAAAAACAAAAATTATTTGAAATGATGAATTCAAACGATGAGAAGCCATCTGCATTACCAGGGAATAATACCTCTTCTGCACCAAATCCATTTAAACAGAGTTTGGGCAATGATCCTTTCAAGCAACCTGCACTTAATCATGCCCCAAAAAAGGATGAGGATGATTTTGATGTAGATGCTCTTGTAAGAAAAATCGACGCTAAAATAGCTCAATTAGAAGCTGAAGAAAAAGCTGAAAAAGAAAAGAAAAATCCAATGACGAGTGCGTCTTTAGAACCAAAGCCAACTTTATTGAACTCTACATTTGAAAACGCTAAGTCACAAATAGAGCATAAGGATAATTTAAAAACGTCACAAGAACAGAAACCTACATTATTAAATTCCACATTCAATAATGTAAAGCCAAGCGTAGATCATGAAACATCGCCAGTACAAGAAGAAGAAAAACCAACCATTTTAGGATCTACCTTTACTAACGTAAATCAACAACAAAAAGAAGAAAAGAAGCCAGTAGATGTTGATTCTATACTTACAAAATTAGATGAGCAAATTTATGAGAAAAAGGAACCAACACCGATGCCAAAAGAGGATAAACCAACTATTTTAGGATCTACATTTACGAATACAAAGCAACCAGAAAGAAAAGACGAAAAAGAGGTTGATCTTGATACTTTATTAAATAAGGTAAATAAAAAATTACAAGAAGCAGAAGAAAAAGCAGAGCCTAAAAAAGAATCTCCAGTGGTTAAACCATCTTCTATTTACGAAGGAAAAGTAGAACCATCCGATATTCGAATTGATTATTCATCTCGTGATGAAGATACACTGGATACTTTTAAAGAAACAACAGTTCCAACAAAAGTAGAAACGAGTAAACAAGATCACGAATTACTAGATGAAATTAATACGGTTTTAAATCATAAACCAGAACCAAAAGCAAATACTTCTGATATGATGATTGAACCAAAAATATTTGAAGATACCATCGATGATAAGAAAGAGAATGTATATAATTTGGATAATACAATGAATGATTTAAATCATAAGAAAGAAAAAAATACATATAGTAAAGAAACACCTGTTTCAAAGATTGATCAAACAAGTACACCTGAAAAAGAAACGTCAAATTCTTCTGTTATGATCAATAATGACATTATTATTGATAAAGATTCTACCGAAGATGATGATAATTTCTTTGATGATTTCTTTGATGATGATGATTGGAGTTAGAAAGAATGAAAGTTTTATTATATGCGGAAGGTGAAAAAATAATTGGGAAAAGTGGCTTAGGTAAGGCGATCAAGCACCAACAAAAAGCCTTAGAATCTTGTGGTGTAGAATATACTATGGATCCTAAAGATAATTATGATTTGATTCATATAAATACTTATGGGCCAAAGTCTTACCTTTTAGCAAAAAAAGCCAAAAAAGAAGGGAAAGTTGTTATTTATCATGCTCATTCTACTGAAGAAGATTTTAAAAATTCCTTTATTTTATCAAATAAGATATCTCCTTATTTTAAAAAATGGATTATGAAATGTTATAATTTAGGAGATTATATTATTACACCAACACCTTATGCAAAAAAATTATTATCTTCTTATGGAATAAAAAAGCCAATCGAAGTAGTTTCCAATGGAATTGATTTATCTCTTTTTGATACGAAAAAAACCAATTGTTTTCGTCAAAAATTTAATTATACAAAGCAAGACAAAATCATTTTAGGAATTGGTTTATATTTGGAGAGAAAAGGGATTTTGGATTTTGTGGAACTTGCGAAAAGAATGCCGGAATATAAATTTATTTGGTTTGGATATTCACCACTAAGTTTATCTCCAAAAAAGATTAAGGACGCAGTAAATACCAAACTTTCCAATTTACTTTTTGCAGGATATCAAGAGCCAGAAATGGTAAAAGCGGCTTTATCAGAGTGTGATTTATACTTATTTCCTACTTTAGAAGAGACAGAAGGAATTCCAATTATTGAAGCTTGTGCTATGAAATGTGATTCTTTAATTCGAGATATTCCTGTATTTGATCAATGGCTTATTAATGGGAAAAATGTATATAAAGCAAAAAATTTAGATGAGTTTGAAATAAAGATTAAAAAAATTTTAAATCACGAATTACCATCTTTAACAGAAGAAGCTTATAAAGTAGCAAAACAAAGAGATTTAAAAGGAATAGGTAAAAAATTAAAAAGAATATATGAAAAAGCTTTAAAAGAAAAAGTGAATATCTAAAATATTCTTTTTTTTGTATAATTTTTTTATATTATTCCAAATTATAAATAAAGGAGGAATAATTATGAAAAAAATAGCTGTGTTTTTAATGGGATTGTTTTTATTAACTGGTTGTACATCTTTAATGAATACACCCACAGATAAAGTAGAGGAATATTTAGATAAATATAAAACCACAGATGAAGATGTTTTAGACCAATTAGAAGATGTTGTGGATGAAGTAGGAACGATGAATGATGATAATAAAGAAAGATACAAAGAATTAATGAAAAAACAATATCAAAATTTATCTTACAAAATTAAAGATGAAACCATTGATGGCGATAATGCTACAGTTGAAGCTGAAATAGAAGTTTATGATTATAAAAGTTCAACCGATGAATCGGATCGTTATTTGAGTGAACATAATGATGAGTTTGTAGATGATGAAAATAATATTGATAATGATAAATTTATGACTTATAAACTTGATGCTCTTGATAAAGTAACTGATAAAGTAACTTATACCATTACTTTCTCATTAACCAAAGATGCCGATGGAAATTGGAAGCTGGATGATATTTCAGATGAAGATCGATTAAAATTACATGGATTATATTCTTAAGAAACTGGAATAGTTTCTTTTTTTTATGAATATATTTAATTGAAAGAGGGGAGATTATGAAACAAATTATACCTTTTAATAAAGATATTGCATTCAAAACCATGATTGGAGAAATACAATCTATATCTTTAGAACATACTTTAAAAATAGAGGAAGATAACAATATTAAAGGGGATTTTATTGTTAGTGGTAGTTATAAAATGACAGAAGCTTCTACCATTGCCGAAGAATTTTCTTATAAAATACCAGTGGATATTTATATTGATGAACAATACAATTTAGAAGATGCTACGATAGATATTGATGATTTCAAATATAGCATAGTCAATGATGATACTTTAGAAGTAAAAATAGATGTTGTACTTGATCACATGCAAGTGATTGAACCTATAAGTGATATTAGTACTGATGAAGAAGTCATTCGTACACATCTAGATAAAGAGTATTTAAAACGAAAAGAAGATCTTCAAGATGTTACCGAGCAAACACAAAATGAAGAAGAAAAAGAAGAACTACTAGAATCTAAGAAAGAAGAGGAAACTTCTATGCGAAATACGAGTGATAAACAGAATAGTTCAGAACAAATTTATACAACAAAAAATAAAGAAATGGTAGATGAGATACAAATTCCAATAGAAACATCCGATACGAAAGAACAAGAACCTGTAGAATCTTTATTTAGTAAATTTAGTGATGAAGAAGATAGCTATGCCACTTACAAAGTATATATTGTAAGAGAAAATGATAATTTAGAATCGATTATGGAAAAATACAATGTTTCTGTAGATGAACTTAGAGAGTACAATAACATTGATGATTTAAAAATAAATGATAAGCTAATCATACCATCTCATAATGAACACGCTTAGAAGTCTAGTTGAAAATATTGATAAAATAACTAAGCAAAAAAATAGAACCATCATACAAGCAAAGGATAAAAGGTATGTTGCAAAAGAAAACAAAAATAAAATGATTTATGACTATTTAAGTAGTCGAGGTTTTATGTACTATTTAGAACCATTAAAAAGAAATGAAGATTATAATTTATATCAATATATCGAAGAAATAGATACTCCAAATGAACAAAAAGCATTAGACATTATTCATATTATGGCCTTACTTCATAAAAAAACAACCTATTATAAAGAAATAAATTTAGATGAAATTAAAGAAATTTATGAAAACACCACAAATCAAATCTTATATTTATTTGAATACTATCATAATTTACAAGAAACTTTGGAACAAGAAGAATTTTTTTCTCCAAGTTCTTATATGTTGCTGCGTGAAATATCTTCAATTTATGGCAGTCTAAATTACTGTAAAGAAGAAATTGATCGTTGGTATGAAACAATAAAACAAAAAAAGGAGATACGTCTTTGTTTAGTGCATAACAACTTAGATATCTCTCATATACTAGAAAGTGAAAACAAGTATTTGATTAGTTGGTCTAAAGCGAAAAAAGATTTACCAATTTATGATTTTTATCATTTTTTTAATAATTGTTTTGAAATGATGGATTTTTCTCTTTTATATAAGGAGTATATAGCAAATTATCCATTAACCAAAGAGGAAGAAGCGCTATTGTTTGTGTTTATTTCAATACCAGAAAAGGTTATATTAGATTTAGATGAATATACGAATTGTTTAAAAATTAAAAAATTATATACAAAATTATCCCGTGCGAATAATATTATTTTAAATCAAAGATCGAAACAACAAAAACAAGAACAACCATAATTCTAAAACAAGGATAAATGCAACAGAACGACAAGGGTTAATAAGACATAAAATGGATTGATACATTAAAATAATAAATAGAATAAGAATAAAAACAAGGTTTAGAAGAGAAAATCTTCTTTTTTTTCTACACATTTCACAAAAGCAAAAGAAACCATGTTTTCGTCCCATTTATATCACCTAGTATATTGTATGAAAAAAAGAAATTTGTGTTATAAGATAATTAAATAGGTATAAAATATTATTGTAATGACAATGTGCCCACAAAAATAAAAAAAGACATACAATAGAACTGTGAGGTGAGAAAATGAATAGTATGCCAAAATCAACGAATCTAAACATTCGGTTAGATAAAGAATTGAAAGAACAAGCAGATAAGCTATTTAAAAAGCTAGGATTAAATATGTCAAGTGCAATTAATTTGTTTTTAACACAAAGTGTAAAAGAACAAGGAATACCATTTTTAATAACCGATAAAAAGCCAACTAAAAAGCTACAAAAAGCACTTCAAGAAGCTGATGCTATTGCTAGTGGTAAAAAAGAAACAAAAAGTTATACCAACTTTGAAGAGTTGCTTAAGGATTTGGATAAATGAATTATCAATTAAAGCAAACTTCAATATTTAAAAAACAATTAAAAAAAATGATTAAACGAAAAAAAGACTTAAATAAAATGAGCAATATAGTAAATCGTTTACTTGCTGGTAAAACACTTGAAGAAAAATATAGAGATCATCAGTTGTTTGATGATAAAAAATATAAAAGTTGTAGGGAATGTCATGTTGAGCGGATTGGTTGTTAGTATATCAATATTTAGAAGATCAATTAATATTATTATTAATACAGACGGGTAGTCATAGTGATTTATTTAAGAAATAAATATTTACAAAATTCAAATTATCCTGTATAATACGTTTATAAATGCGTTGGATTGAGGAGTATATTTATAAGAGTTTAAGAGAGTTATCGTTTGGTGGGAGATAATACTTAAATAAATAGAAGGTAGCAATCAAGTAGAATTTTTGAGAAATCGAAAGTAGAAAATTCCGTATCTCGCGTTAAGAGAAAGAGGTTATTATAAATAATAAACTAAGGTGGTACCACGAAAGATTCGTCCTTATGATGAATCTTTTTTTATTGCTTGGAGGGATTATGGATAAATATATAGAAGCATTTGAAAACTATGTAGCATCATTTGATCTCGAGGTTTCACAGTTAAAAAGAAAAAAAGAACATACTTATCGGGTCATAAAACTTTGTATGGAGATTGCCAAGTCTCTACAAATGAATGATCATGATGTTTTCCTTATGAAATTAATTGGCTTGTATCATGATATAGGTCGTTTTGATCAATTCAAACAGTTTTCTAAATTCAATGATTCTGAAACATATGATCATGCTTCTAAAGGAGTAATAATTTTAAATACTTTACAAATATTAGATGATTTAGAAGAAAAAGATTTAATTTTAAAAGCTATTGAAAATCATAATCAAATCAAATTAGAAGAAAATCTTTCTCCAAGAGAAAAGCAGTTCTGCGAGATCATAAGAGATGCAGATAAACTTGATATATTAAACTTAGTAATCGAAGGTAAAATTAAGATGAATCCTTATGATGAAAAATATAGTGAGAAAGCTGTCCAAACGATTTTGAATGGAGAATGCATCGATTTAAAAGAATATCCAAGAAAGGTCGATCAATCTTTAGTAAAAATAGGATTGATGAATGATATTGTATTTCCGTTTTCGAAACAATATATTCTAAAAAATAATATGATTGATGAGTTAATAGAAATTTATATAAAGAATAACCCAAAAGAAAAAGATACATTAGAAAAAATAAAGAAGAAAGTAAAAGAAAGGATGAATGATACAAATGTTAGATAAAAAATATAATTTTAAAGAAAAAGAAGAAAAATGGGAGAAATATTGGGAAGAGAATAATATTTATGAATTTAAGCCTGATCATAGAAAGGTTTATTCTATCGATACCCCGCCACCAACTGTAAATGGAAAAATTCATATAGGACATATATTTTCTTATTCACAAGCTGAAATGATTGCAAGATATAAAAGAATGATGGGATACAATGTTTTTTATCCTTTTGGTTTTGATGATAATGGGCTTCCAAGTGAGCGACTTGTCGAAAGAGAACAAGGAAAAAAGGCTCATGAAATAGGAAGAGAAGAATTCTCAAAACTTTGTTATGATACTACGAATAAATATGAAGCGGAGTTTAAAAAACTATTTAAACGTGCTGGATTTAGTGCAGATGTAGATCATGCTTATAAAACAGTAAGTCCATCTAGTTCTAAGATCAGTCAATTATCTTTTTTAGAACTTGTAGAAAAGGGACATTGCTATCATAAAGAAAGTCCTGCTCTTTGGTGTAGTGAATGTTTAACTTCTATTGCTCAAGCCGAGTTAGAAACTAAAACGATAAAAACAACATTTAATTACATTCATTTTTATACCAAAGAAGATCATGAAGAATTTACCATTGCGACCACTAGACCCGAACTTCTTCCAGCTATTGTTTGTGTATTTGTAAATCCAAGTGATGAAAAACATAAACATTTAATTGGTAAGACGGCTTGCATTCCGGTCGTAGAAGAAGAAGTACCAATTCTTGCCGATGAAAAAGTTGCCATTGATAAAGGTACAGGTGTCGTTATGTGTTGTACGTTTGGAGATCAAACCGATATTGAATGGTGGAAAAAATACAATTTGCCACTTAAGAATATCTTTACAAAAGATGGGCATATTGTAGATACAGTAAAAAATTATGGTGGATTAACCATTAAACAAGCTAGAAAACAGATCATTGAGGATATTAAAGAAGCCGGATATTTAGTAAAAGTAGAAGATTTGGAGCATGAAGTACAAACGCATGAGCGATGCGGAAGAGAAGTAGAATATGCTGTTATGAATCAATGGTTTATTGATATCATGAATCATAAAGAAGATTTCTTACGTATTGGGGATGAAATCAATTGGTATCCAAAACACATGCAAGCAAGATACAACGAATGGGTAGAAAATATCATGTGGGATTGGTGTATTTCAAGACAAAGATATTTTGGTGTACCATTTCCTGTATGGTATTGTAAAGATTGTGGTGAACCTATTTTCGCAAGAAAAGAAGATTTACCAGTCAATCCACTTGTAGATAAACCTCCTGTAGAAAAGTGTCCAAAATGCGGATCTTCTGAATTCATAGGAGAAACAGATATTATGGATACATGGCAAACATCTTCTGTTACACCTTTAATTAATATGAAATATGGAGAAAAAGACAACCTAGAAGACATTTTAAAACCAATGTCCTTAAGATGCAATGCCCATGATATCATTCGTACTTGGGATTTCTATAGTATTGTAAAAAGTTATTATACCTTTCTTCAAAAACCTTGGGAAAATGTAATGATTTCCGGATTTGTAATGGCCGATAAAGGAGAAAAAATCTCTAAAAGTAAAAACAATTCTAAAATGGAACCATTTGAATTATTAGAACAGTATGGAGCGGATATTGTTCGTTACTGGGCTGGATCTGGTAAATTAGGTACCGATATCATCTTTAATGATGAAACATTCTTAAGAGGAAAGAAATTGATCAATAAGATTTGGAATGTATCTAAATTTATCGAAATGCATTTACAAGATTACAAAGACAAAGAAATTAAAAATTATGAATACATGGATCGTTTTATTTTAGCAAAATACAAAAAAATGGAAGAAGCTTTCTTAAAATATTTAGATGAATATGAAATTGGGCTTGCTTTAAATATTTTAGAAAAATTCTTCTGGGAATTCTGTGATAATTACATTGAAATTGTAAAACATAGATTGTATAGGCCAGAAGAGTTTGGAGAAGAAGCACGTTATTCCGGACAAAAAACCATTTATACTTTGCTTTATAAATTGTTACAAGACTTCTCTATTTTCTTCCCATTTATCACAGAAGAAATTTATCAAGATTTATATAAGAAAGAAAAATCTATTCATTTAACAACGATTGAGCCATTAGAAGTCTCTTACGAAGAAGAAAGAAAAAACGGTGATTTATTATTAGAAATCATCAGTGTTTGCAGAGGAGAAAAAACCAAAAACAATGTATCTTTAAAAACACCTATCAAAAACCTTGAACTTGGTTTATCAAAAGAGTTAAATCAAGCTTTAGAAGAAGCCATAAAAGATATAAAAGCTACATTATTTATCGAAAATATGAGTCGAAAAGAAATAGATTCTTCTTATGAAATTTATAAGATTGAATTAGATTTGGAAGAAAAAAATGGAGGAGAATAAAATGCCAAAGAAAGAACAAGAGTAAGATCAAAGAAATCGCAAAAGATCATAAAATGGTGTCTGCGGTTAAAAACATTAGTAAATTTTCCTTGGATAAAGATCAAGCAGAATTATTAAAAAATACAGTTTAAATAAGAATGTTTTACAAACTATGAGGGTGCTAGATCAAAAAGATTGTATACAAAGTTTACAAGAAGATACTTTTGATAATCAAAAATTAGAACAAGAGTATAATAGGGCGATTGAAATAGGAACAAAACCTAAGAGTCTTAAAAAGACCATGACAGAAATGTATAGACAAAAATAAGAAAATATGCTATTCTGTATATAGATGAAGAAAACTTCATAAAATAAAAAAGGGAATGCTTAATTGGCGATTGAGCACTTACCTGTATATGGTTGCACTTAATCTAGGATTGAGTGCTGTTTTCTTTTATAAGCTTACTTCTTACAAAGTAAAAAGTAAAGATATAAGTAAGAAGATAATAATGAATAACGTAAAGATTAAAAAATCTTTTTTAAACATATTACCACCTCCAATCGTTATGAATGAAGGCAAGCACTCTTATTAAACATTCCATGTTCTATTATACAATAAGTAAACCTTGATAACAATCGAACAAAAGAAAAATATATTACCAAATAGAACTATAGACAAAAATAAGAAAATATGCTATTCTGTATATAGATGAAGAAAACTTCATAAAATAAAAAAGGGAACATTCAGTTTTGCAAAGTTGAATGTCTACCCTAATTAAACTGAGATAGACATTTAAGTCAAGGACTTAAGTGTCATTTTTTTATTACAATTATCATAATGATAAAAAGGAACAAAATGATAGAAATGAATTTTAGAACTTTTATGATAAAAGTTTTAGTTTTCATTTTATCAAACCTCCTCTCTGTATGAGATTTGGTAGACACTCAACAACTGGTATTACCTTAATCTTTATTATACAATAAGTAAACTTTGTACACAATGAAATCAGAATGATTTGCGTTGTAAGATTTTACCAAATTTATTTTCAATTACAAACTTTGAAAACCTTGTAAATTATATAAAAATGTGCGATAATATAAGGGATTTATGTATAAGGAGGGAGAATATGAACGATACGCAGAGTATGGATGTTATTAATCAAATCCGAAGCAAAGTCGATATTGTTGATATCATATCGGAATATCTCCCTCTAATGCAAAGAGGAAAGAATTTTTTTGGCGTTTGTCCTTTTCATGATGATACGCATCCTTCAATGAGTGTCTCTCGTGAAAAGCAAATTTATAAATGCTTCTCTTGTGGCGCAAGTGGTAACGTATTTAACTTTATTATGGATTATGAACATGTATCTTTTAGAGAAGCTCTTGTGATACTAGCAAACAAAACGGGAATTGATATTGGAAATGTACATGTAAAAAAAGAAAATAATAAATATGAAGAATTTTATAAAATTTATGATCTTGCTTTAAAATTTTTTCAAAACAATATAAATACTGCCCAAGGTAGACAAGCCAAAGAATATTTAGAACAAAGACAAATTGATGAATCCATTATTAAAGAGTTTTCAATAGGGCTTGCTTTATCTTCAAGAGATAGTCTTCTTACCTTATTAACAAAGAAAAAGTATAGCAACAAATTATTAAATGAACTCGGATTAACAGTAAACAATTATGATAATTTTATTGATCGTATTATTTTCCCACTTTGGGACGCAAATGGAAGAGTTGTTGGATTTAGTGGAAGAATTTATCATCCAAATAGCAACCAAAATAAATATGTAAACACCAAAGAAACGCCTATTTTTAAAAAAGGGCAAACAATATATAATTACCATAGAGCACGTGATTATGCAAGACGGGATAAGAGTATCATTATTATGGAAGGTTTTATGGATGTAATTCGTGCTTATACGATTGGAGTAAAAAATGTAGTGGCTTTAATGGGGACCGCTATGACCAAAGAGCAAATTCAATTAATTAAGCGCTTATCCAATCAAGTCATTCTTTGTTTTGATGGAGATGATGCAGGGCGTAAGGCGACACTTACAAATGGTGAATTATTGGTAAAAGCAGGAGTAAAAAAAATTAAGGTAATTGCGCTTGAAAATAATGAAGATCCGGATACCTATATTATTAAAAACAAAGGGGAAAAGTTTAAAGCACTCATTGAAAATGCAATGAATTATAGTGATTATAAAATCAATTCTTTAAAAATAGGCATTAATTTTAATAGTGATATTGAGAAAAGTAACTATATCAATCAAGTCATAAAAGAGGCTTCTATGATAAAAGATGAAATTCGTGTAGAGATTCTATTAAAAAACCTTGCAAAAGAGTTTGATTTGAGTTATAATACCCTAGAAAAAAGATTAATGGAATTCAAATCCGATGAAGAAAAAAAACAAGAAAAAATAGATATACCAAAAGTGGAAAAACCAAAGCATAATAAATATGAAAAAGCAACCTATGAATATCTATATTATATGTTGGTAAATGAAAAAGCCATTATTTATTATGATCAAGAAAATATCTTTTTTCCAATTGAAAAGGCAAGATTTTTAGCATCTGAAATATCCTATTATTATAAAAAATATGGTAGAATTACAATTGCTGATTTTTATACTTATTTACAAGATAAAAAAGATTTACTTGCTTTATTGAATATTGTATTAACTTATGATAAAAAAGAACAGATTAATCAAGAAGATATCGAAGCTTTAGCTAAAGTGATACGAGAGTATAATGTGGTCCAAGAAATAAAAAGATTAAAGGAAAAAATGAAAAATGTAATAGATCCTTTAGAAAAAGCCAAAATAGCAGATGAGATAAGAAAGTTAAAAATAGGGAGTGTGTGATCATGGTACAAGAAATTAAAACTCTAGAAGAAAGAAAACAAAAACTAATTGCAAAAGGATTAGAACAAGGTTTTATTACATATGAACAATTAGCGGAAGAATTAAAAGGGTTGGATGTAGATAGTGAAGGATTAGATGAACTTTATAACGCTTTTATGGAAAACAACATTGATGTAGTCAGTGAAAACGAAGATGAAGATCCTGATGAAGATCCTGCAAACATGAAAGTAGAGGATTTAACATTTAGTAAAGATATTAAAATTAATGATCCTGTTCGAATGTATTTAAAAGAAATCGGTCGAATTAATTTGTTAACTTCTGATGAAGAATATGAATATGCACTACGTGCTGAACAAGGAGATGAATATGCAAAGCAAATGCTTGCAGAATCTAACTTACGTTTGGTTGTTAGTATTGCCAAAAGATATGTAGGACGTGGAATGTTGTTTTTGGATTTAATTCAAGAAGGGAACATTGGTCTAATGAAAGCGGTAGACAAATTTGATCCATCAAAAGGATATAAATTTTCTACTTATGCAACATGGTGGATAAGACAAGCCATAACCAGAGCAATTGCGGATCAAGCAAGAACTATTCGTGTACCGGTGCATATGGTAGAAACGATTAATAAACTTGCAAGAACACAAAGACAATTAACGCAAGAGTTAAATAGAGAACCAACCGAAGAAGAGCTTGCTAAAAGATTAGGAATTACGATTGATAAAGTAAGAGAAGTCTATAAGATATCACAAGATCCTGTTTCTTTGGAAACACCAATTGGAGAAGAAGATGATTCACATTTAGGAGATTTTATCAAGGATGAAAGAACAATGTCTCCAGAAGAATACGCAACTGCAGAACTTTTAAAAGAAGAATTATCAGGTGTTTTATTAACATTAACGGATAGAGAGGAAAAAGTACTAAGACTTCGTTTTGGACTTGACGATGGACAGTGTAGAACTCTAGAAGAAGTAGGACAAATCTTTGGTGTAACGAGAGAGAGAATTAGACAAATTGAAGCCAAAGCCTTAAGGAAATTAAGACATCCATCTCGAAGTAGAAAACTAAAAGATTTCTTAACAGACTAATGAAAATCAGTAAAAGATTACAAGCAATTGCAAGCTATGTAGAAGAAAATAGTAAAGTAATTGATGTTGGATGTGATCATGCTTTATTAGATCTTTATCTAGTAGAAAACAAGAAGAATGTTAAAGTCATTGCTTCAGATAACAAAGAAGGACCATTACAAAAAGCCAAAGAAAATATAAAAAAATACAACTTAGAAGATAAAATAGAAGTCATGCTTGCAGATGGCCTTGAAAAATTAGATACCAAAACAGATACTATAGTCATTGCAGGAATGGGGTATTTAACCATAAAAGAAATATTAACAAAAGGGGACTTATCTCATATAACTAATATGATTGTATCTACGAATGATGACTTTGATGATACAAAAGCATTCATTGAAAAAATTGGTTTTTCAATTCAAAAAGAAGAAATCGTAGAAGATCATAATAAATTTTATATCATCATAAAGGCTACAAAAGGTAGAAAAAAGTCTATAGATATAAAAAAAAGAAATAAAGACTATCAAAAGTATTTAGAATATACTATAATAAAGAAAAGAGAGATTTTAAGTAAACTTCCAAGAAGCAAAATAAAAACTCGCTTTCAAATCTATAAACAATTAAAAAAACTAGAAAAAGAATTAAAAAGCTTATAATTCTTTTCTAAATTGCCGCTTTAGTTAAATGGTATAACAAAGCCATGGTAAGGCTTAGTTACAAGTTCGATTCTTGTAAGTGGCACCACTTGTGTATTTAACCTTGAGAAATCAAGGTTTTTTATTTTTTATAAATGATTGAAATAATTGACAGATAAATTGGGTAGGAATATAATAATAATCATTTCTAGGGGGGGAAAATATGGAAAAACTAAATT
Source organism: uncultured Bacilli bacterium (assembly GCA_944363635.1). Lineage (GTDB taxonomy): Bacteria > Bacillota_I > Bacilli_A > RF39 > UBA660 > CALVUP01. The sequence goes on from CALVUP010000001.1 coordinate 30,396, forward strand.
TGAAAAACTGTTTATATCATGGCATTGTAGATTGGAATAATTATACTTGTAAATTTTCAAATGATGATTTTTGTTTATCAAAGCTTTAATCTATTTTAAAAACTAGATATATTTTAAGGCCTTGTGATTTTAGAAAAAATGGAATTACTCATGGGGATGTTGCAAATGTTTATACGCATTATTTTACTTTTGTGGCATGCCATCCAGATAGTGAATATGCTGTAAGATTTAAAAAAGATATAGAAGAAGATAATGGATATATGGTTGCAACAGAATATGCCCACTTTGGAATTCTACTTAGCCCTAAAATAATTAATGAGTTGCCCATATGGAATGAACCTTTCTGTGATAAAGAAATACCGGTGGATGCAAATATATCATTGGATCAGTTTGGCCTAGGTATATATATAAATGCATCTTATTACACGTCAAAACTTTGTGAAAAAATAAGAATATTACTTGATCAATACAATTATGATTTTGATGTTATATGTTTGGATAATAAGGATAAAAAGGCCATTTCAAAATCAAACGAAAAAGTTTTAAAGAAATAAAGGAAAATGATTAAATTTATATGTTATAATCAAACAAAAGAAATGTAAGGATGGTGAAGATAAATGAGAGTATTTATCTGTGGAGGTGGATCTGGAAATGATACAACAGAAGCGACAAAAAGGTTAAACGATATCATTGATCACACAAAACCAATATTATATATTCCTTTAGCGATGGATGAAGTGAAACATCCTTATGATGGATGCTTTCAGTGGGTCACTAGTGAATTAGCTCATGTAGAAGTTCCATATATTGACATGGTTCTAAGTTTTGATGAATTAGAAACCAAAAACTATCAAGATTATGCTGCTTTATTTATTGGTGGAGGCAATACTTTTAAATTATTAAAAGGCTTAAAAGAGACAAAATGTTTTGAAAAAATACAGGAATATCTTCAGAATAATGGTATTGTATTCGGCGGAAGTGCTGGAGCTATTATTTTAGGAAACTATATTGATACGTGTAAATATGCAGATAAAAATGAAGTGAATCTAGAAGACTTAAGGGGATTTAATGTCATCAATAATTATTCTTTGTTGTGTCATTTTACCAATCAAGATCAAAATAAAACAGAGTTAAATCGAAAATATTTATTGGAACTATCTAAAGAAGAACAAATCATAGCTTTACCAGAAGAAGTAACCTTGTACATTGAAGATGGCAAATATAAAATTTTTGGGAATAAGCCATTTTATATTTTTGAAAAGGGAAATATAATTACATATAATTCTAGTTTTGATCGAGTAAATAAATATAATGAAATTAAAAGTGCAAATGAATTGTTAGAGTTTATGAATACCAATATTTCTTATGGATTTGTTGATGATAAAAACAATCTACATTTTAATAATTTAATCAATTTTAGAAAAGATTATAGAACCGGTTCGATTGAAGAAATATTACAAAGTGGTTTAGGAACTTGTATTGAACAAGTTAAATTAGAAAGAGATGTATTTAATAAATTGGGTGTAGAAAACAAATTGTATTGCTATAGAGCCTATGAAAATGAAGATAATTTCGATCAAGAAGTAAGAATGCACTGTTTTGTTTTATTTCAGTTTCAAAACAATTGGTACCATTTTGAACATTCTAACAGCAAAAACCGAGGTATACATGCTTATGGATCTATAGAGCAAGCACTCGATACAATTACAAGTCGATATGAAGAACAAGGAGATATCCGCACATTAACAGAAATTGATTGTATACCTGATCATTTAACTTTTAAAGAATTTAATGAATATGTAAACCAGTTTGATAATAAAAAACGAACGAAATAAACCTTTTTTTCATAAAAATAGATAGACTATAAAAAAGGATAAATTATGTTATACTGTATTCAGTAAAATAAAAGGAGTGTAGATATGAATTTTTTAGAATTGATGAATCAAGTAAATAATTTTGATGTAAAAAATAAAGAAGGAATGCTAGAAATTGTAAATAACATAAATATTAATAATGAGAATTTTAATGAATGGGTAGAAAATGTTTTTAGTGAAAAGATAAATGATTTTGATATGAATAAATTACCATATTTAATAGATACACTATATCAAACCAATGATAAAACGAAATTTATGTTGTGTTGTATGTTATTAGAATCCACTTGTGATAAATTAAGCTTTATAACTCATTTGGAAAACTATCCTTTATTTGAAGAAAAATTTAAGAGTTTAGTACCTACGTTAGTAACCGTATATGAACAAGTTGATAATGGTGTCGCAAATTGCATGTCTTTAATCATAATGAATAAGGATCCAGAGTTTAAATATTTTAATCAAGAGTCAAAAGAAACATTAATTGAAGCAACCAAGAGAAAGCTAAACGATATTTTAGATTATTTAAAAACATCAAATATAAATCCGATCGTTTTTGATGATTTGGAAATAATTGTGGATATAGCTTGTTATTTAAAAGACAATGAGATTAGTAAAATTATAGATGAAATTGATCATCTTGGAAAAAATGGTAATGCAGATCTATTTATCATTAAGTATAAAATAATTAATAATTTGAATATTTCTAAAGAAAAAGTTCAGAAATTTATAAATGAAGATGAAAAATTATTTGTATTATATAATATAATGGAAAAATTGCATGTAAATAATATATATTTAAAAGATGTATCCCAAGAACAAATTGCAAAATCAGATATGATTCGATGGTTAAGTTATCCTACTGAACTTGGTTCTGCTCCTGATAAAATAGAATTGCTTGGAGAATTTATTTTTAATAATACAAGATGCTTTGCTTTTAAATTTTCAAAAGAAGACTTCCATATTAAGGGAGACTTACTAGGCGTATCAGGTGGCTATCCAATGGATAAGGTCAGTTCCATGACATCTGGTTATACTTTTTCCAAGTTTGAAGTATTATCTGAAAATTGGCAAAAACAAGCAAAAGAGTTGGTTGAATTTATTTCTGAATATTGGAAAAATAGAGCAAACGATAATAAAAGATAATTTTTAATATTACAAAGTTGAACCTTTATAATTGACCTGCACTTAATCTTTCAAGTTTATATGCTTTTCTTTTCGTGATTTGCTATCTTTTCAATAATGAATAGAAAAAAACTAACCAATTTATCATTTTGTTTACTATATAAGTGAAAGGTGATTGTTGTGGATAAAATTTACGATGAATATTATTACAAAATATATAATTGGGCAATCAAGAAAACAAATAATAAAGAAGATGCGGAAGACTTAACCAATAGTGTTTTTCTTGCTATATTTGAATACTTAAATAAAAACATAAGCATCAAACAAGTGGAAAATTTAATATGGAAAATTGCTTATAATTTATGGTGCACCAAAGCAAAAGACTATATAAAAGAAAAAAAGAATGTAACTTTTGATGAGGAATATCAACTTGGTTATGAAGAAAAAATGTTAGATAAAATTATATATAAAGAAATTGTGAATAATATAGATCATATCGGTTTGACAGGAAAAGAAAAAAATGCTTTTCAAATGTATTATCTACAAGACCTTTCAATAAAAGAAATTAGTGAAAAACTGGGTACAAAAGAGGCAAATATAAAATATTATTTGTATAGTGCTAGAAATAAAATAAAGGAGAGATACCATGAATAATTTAAATTTAGACAAATATTTAAACCTTGCAAACGAAGAAAAAAGAAAGAGGGGATTAGATACATATATTCCTTTATATCCTATGTTAAGAGTTGAAGATCACAAGATGTATATCGGTGTTTTACTTACCAAAGAAGAGGATAAAGTATGGGATATTGGGGGAAATGTAAAAGGAGAATACTGGATATTGATTGATATAGAAAGTAATAAAATTGTGGCATTCAATAAAACAGAGGAAAATGACTTTGTAGCAGGCTCTTTCATTCCTAAAAGTACTGATAACAAGCAAAAAGAAATTTCGAAATATACAGTTCAAAAGGCATTACAGTATAGAAATTACTTAATAGAAGATATTAAAAATGAGCAATTGCCATTACAGAAAAGATTGTCTGATCTATTAGGAACTGAAATGGAAATCGATGGAGAAAATGTGAATATAAATGATTATTTATTATCAAATTTAGAAGAAGAAATAAAATCTAAAGTTGATGATTTAGTAAATATTTTGATTTATTCCAAATATGGAGCTATTACTTTCTATTATGATAAGTTATTTAGTCAAATTGTAAATAATTATAAAGAACACAGCATTATAGATAAGGAAAAAATTAAATTATGTATTGAAATTATGAACAATTACTATGATGGTGTAATTGGAATTGATAATTTTTTTAATATTTAATTCATCTTGAAAAATAATAAAAGATACACAAGAACATTTTAAAAATTCATGTGTATCTTTTTATTAAATTTATATTTTATTTGTTAAAAAATGCAATAGAAAGTATAAGTACCCTAAAAAATTGAACGTATATAGTAATATATGATATACTGTTAATAGTAATGTATAAAAGGATAAAGGATGTTATGCTATGAATAAGTATATGAAAGTAATGTTTGGTACTACATCAGGTGCTAAAAACAATCTAAATTATAAGATTGATGAAATAAATATCGCAGACAATTGGAATCCTCGTGCAAATCATCCATCCAAAATGGGAGGCTTTAATTTTAGTACAGAAGATAAAATATTTAGATGGCTTATTCGTGGCGATACAATTTATGACGTTATTATCCCAAGTGATTCTGAAGTAATCAATTGTCCTAGTGAGTCAGCACCTAATGGAGTCTTTAGAAGTAATAAAATAATCCTTCATAATCCTAGAGCTGTTACTGATGATTTGGCGATGGATTTGTATATAAAATCAGATTTACCAGAAAAATCTTATTATAAAGCTTTAATAGGTTGCGCTATTAGAGGATATAGAAACACTTGTTTAAAAGTGATTCGTGATCGTGTAAACAAAAAGAATATTGATCTTGTTTTAAGTGAGGTTAATGATTTTATTACCCCATATAGAAGCAGTGGTGCTGCTAAAAGTGGTATTGAAGTTTACAATGAAGTTATGCAATATTTAGAGGAAATAAAATCTGATTTATTGATCAGTCGATTTATTGATAAAAATCCCTATATAAAAAAGATAACAGATGATAAAGTGATTAATTTAACTGGAGAGTCTGGTAGTGGTAAATCCTATTTTAGTAAAAGATATTTAGAAGATGATCAATATATTGTTATTGATACAGATGTTGTATTTGGAAAAGGAAAATCCAATAATAAAGAGAGTGTAGAGTTACGAGAAGTGTTTAAAGACAAACCAAAAGATGTCTTGATTTCTGACTTTGATTACTGTTATTTGAAGATTCTCAATCATTTTAAAGGCTGTAAGAAAACAATAGTTATAGATTCTGCTCAATATAGAAATATAAAAGATTATTCTATTTTAAAAGGGAAAGTCATTGTAATAAGAACCAATATTGAAACTTGTTATGAAAGATGTCTAAATAGACGGAAAGCGATGACTAAAGATTATACGAAAGAAGACTTTCAAAATTATGCGAAGAGAAAGATGGCGATGTTTTCGTGGTATAAAAGATTAAATGAATTTTTGTTAAACGTTGATAAACGATAAGTATTGAAAATATTTCAATAAAGTAAAATGCATATATTATGAATCAATAAAGAAAAAAATAGCAATACATAAAAAATAGTTTTCATAATTGTACTTGAATAAAATATAGTTTTCATATATAATGAATATACATGAGTCTAGAGATAGGAGGACATTGTATGCAAAGTACAATTATTGCTTTATTAAATAAATATGGATATTTTGGAATTTTTTCTTTAATTGCGATTGAAAATATTTTTCCTCCAATTCCTTCCGAAGTTATATTAACTTTTGGTGGATTTATGACGACATATACGAGTATGAATTTATGGTTGGTTGTTTTATTTTCTACTTTAGGATCTTTAGTAGGGGCGATTGTTTTATACTATATAGGTAGAATTTTAAATAAAGAAAGATTAATTAAAATTGTAAGATCAAAAGTAGGAAAGATTTTATGTTTAAAAGAAGAAGACATTGAAAAAGCAGATCATTGGTTTGATACAAAGGGAAATAAAACAGTGTTTTTCTGTCGATTTGTACCTATTGTACGAAGTTTAATTTCTATTCCTGCGGGTATGAGTGAAATGAATATGTTTAAGTTTCTTGTTTATACAACTTTTGGTAGTTTGATTTGGAATTTTGTATTGGTATTTTTGGGAAGTAAAGTTGGTAGTAACTTTGAAAAAATTGTGGATGTTATAGATAAATATTCTTATATTACTTTGACATTTCTTGTAATTTTATGTATAGTATTTATAGTGTTCTTAATTCGTAGAAAGAAGAAAGAACAGAAATAGTTTGCCCCATAGCCAAGCGGTAAGGCGCTGGACTCTGACTCCAGGAGCGTTAGTTCGAATCTAACTGGGGCAGCCACATGCCGAAATAGCTCAGTTGGTAGAGCAGCTGTCTCGTAATCAGCAGGTCGTAGGTTCAAGTCCTATTTTCGGCACCAGAAGAGTTTAATCTAAACATTTAGGTGTTTCGGATAATTTATAAATAGAACTTGTCAAAAGTTCTTTTTTATGCTATTATGAATATGTCAAGGGAATTTGCATAAAATAAAAAAGGGAACATTCAGTTTCGTCAAGTTGAATGTCTACCTAATAAATTGCCTTATGGCACTTATTCAGCGACACTTATTCTAACGAATGAGTGTCATTTTTTTATTACGACTATCATAATGATAAGGAGAAATAAAATGATAGTAATGAGCTTAAGAACTTTTATTATAAAAGCCTTAGTTTTCATCTTTATCAAACCTCCTCTCTATAAAGATTAGAGGTAGATACTCAACAACTGATATTCCCTATAAAAAGTATACTATTGAAGGCCTTAAAAAACAAGCAAACTACTATAATTTTAATAAAAATATTTTATAGCAAAATTTGTTATATTAGTGTTAGAATATTGCTGAAAATTATTCACTATTGTAAAAATGTATGATATATTGTTACTGTACTAAGATGATGGTACTGATTTAATCTTGGGTTCAGTATCTAATCCCCTCAAGGCACCAGATTGATAATAAACTCGAACTTTACTACAGAAAACAATCTTTTGAGATTGTTTTTTTATGTTATAATTAAAAAAGAGAAGTATCCCATAAAACAATACATAGAGGATGTGATTTCTATGTCTAAAATATCCAATGTAATTACAATGTTACAACTTTTAAGTACAGGAAAGAAATATAGTATTAAAGAATTATCGTACTCCTTAGAAGTAACCGAAAGAATGGTAAGAATTTATAAAAATGAATTAGAAAAAGCAGGGATTTATATTGATACTATTATGGGTCCATATGGTGGCTATGTACTTAGACAATCCATTAATCTTCCTATTATAAAATTACAAGAAAGTGATTATCAAGTATTGGATTCTTATATTCAAAAAGAAAAGGATAAAAAGAAAAAAGAACGCTTATTAGAGCTACAAGATAAAATGAAAGGGATAGCATTTATTAACAAATCGAGTGTAAATTTAACCGGGGATACACTAGGTAAATACAATTGTTTAACTAGAGCGATTAAAGAAAAAAGAAAAGTAAAACTTTTATATACCTCTTATCAAAACGGTATCAACGAAAGAATTATTTGTCCTGCTTCTATGTTTTTGTTTCAAGATGGCTGGTATTGTGTTGCATTTTGTGAGCTAAGAGGGGATATGCGACAATTTGATCTAAAAAGAATTATTGAATACAAATTATTAGATGAAACGTTTATATAGACGATATATTACCTACTTAAGTATTACTATATAGTTAAGAGGTGATTTTTTTATGAGTGAAAAAAAAGAAGTTGTTTTTGAATTATTAATCGATAGAGTACTAGATGGACTAGAAAAAACCGATTCAGAAAGAATAAATTTTATTTTAAAAAATATAAAAGGTCCAACTCTTGTTACAGGAGTAGGGGGTTCCAGTGTAGTCAGTACTTATCTAAGTAAGATTTTAGAAGAAAAAAATGGGATTGTTGCTATAAATAAGGAACCAAGAGATATACTTTATATGAATACAAAGCCTTATAAAAATATTATTTGTTGTAGTTATAGTGGAGAAAACTATGGTGTAGAGCTATCGTTTTCAAATAATTTAGAGCATTATTTATTTTCAAAAAAGCAAAGAGATGATGTTCATAACTTAACCTATGTGTGTGATGAGGAAAAGAGTTTTATTTCCCTTTCTGCTACTTTATTACCTATGGCTATTGCCTTAAATTACCATTTAGATCATAATCCTAGTTTTATAAAAGAAATACTGATGTGTAAAGAGACTCCTTGCATTAAGAGCAATACTGTATTTGAAATTATGAGTGGATATGATACTTCCACAGCTTCTACTTTTTTAGAAAGCACTTTAACAGAATCAGGAATTGCAATTCCCATCGTTCATGATAAATATGCTTATTGTCATGGAAGAAGTACAATAAGCTATAAAAATAACCATTCTTTAATTTATTTAAATACGAATACCAAATTAGATCAACTTTTATTAGAACAATTAAAGCCGTATTATCAACAGATTATACCATTAAACTTAAAATATCAAGATCCACTGATCAATGATTTTTATTTTACATATCAAAGTATGTTATTAACGAAAGAACTAGCTGCCTTTGTACAAGAGGATTTAGCACATGTACAATATTCTCCTGTTGTAAAAAAATTATATAAATATAAAGGAGGAATGTAGTATGGAAAAAATTGTTTATGTTACTGGAAATTATGGAAAATATTATCAAGTAAAAAAACAATTTGAACAACACAATCTTGCCATTGGATTTTTTCACTGCGATTTAGAAGAACCTATGATAAATGATATAAAATACATTTCAAAAAGAAAAGTAGAACAAGCCTATCAACAATTAAATAGACCGTGTTTTGTTGCTGATTCTGGATTTTATATAGAAGATTACCCTAATCATCCAAACTATCCTGGGGCGTTTGTTAAAAGAAGTGGGGTAGCAAGTAATATAGATCAACTTTTAATGAATATGAAAGATGTCAAAAATAGAAGCTGCCATTTTGTTGATTGTCTAACTTTTTATGATGGAATGACATATTATCAATTTTTTGGTGTTAGTGAAGGAACTTTATCTTATGAAAAAAGAGGGGATTTTCAAAAACAAGCCAAATCCAATTTATGGTATGTGTTTATTCCAAAAAACGAGACGAAAACACTTGCAGAAATGACAGAAGAAGAAAGAGAACATCGAAAAGATGATCATACATCAGCAACAGAGCAATTTATAGAATGGTACAAAAGAGAATATAAAAAAAAGTATGTAAAAAGTAAATTTATGATATAATTTTTTTAGTAATATATTTTAAGGAGATTGTATGATTAAAGTTTATTTGAAAGATCTTGTGGCCAATGCTATCATTGAAGTGGCCAGTAGAACACAAAGGACTTATGTTACAGGACGAGAATTAAATAATTATGGAAGAGAAGTCATAGCAAATTTAAAAACAAAAAACATTCGCGCAAAATTAGAATTGAGTAAAGAGGAAGTTTCTAAATTTAGAAACACATATCAAGAGTATTTTATTGTTTCTGGAGATGGGTTTCAATTAAATGAAAATAAAAGTATAGAGAATGTAATTGATTCCTTTAGAGGAAACATGTCTTATGAAGTTTTGCTTTCTTTAGTTGATGACCAAGTTGTAAATAAAAGTTTTAATTTATATTCTCCAAAACAAAAACACCGCATGTTAAGCCGGAAAAATAGATATTAAAAAGATAGAGTTCTTGGTTCCAAGTTCTATCTTTTTTTTCAATTAAAATTCTACATATTTCATTGTATTATAAAGTTTGCCATCAATTTCAAGATAAATAGAATATTTACCATGTAGTCCTTCTTCATTAATATATTTTGAAACAACAATGCCATTTTCATTTTCCTCATCTGTAAGAATATCTACACATAGAGCGGTATAAGGCTTTTTGCTGATTCGTATGTTATAGTATTTGGATATCATATTTTTATATAAAATCACATTTACAGATGTACCTTTTTTAAAACGGCCTTTTACAACGAGACGATCAATTTCTTTTTGAATTGATATATCATGACTTGTATAATTTTGATCTATGGTTTGACTTTTCAATGTGGGAGTAAATTTTGTTTGATCTACATGTGTTTTTCCCAAACTTCCAAGCCTTTTAGCTTGTGTTGGCATAAATTTTTCACTATCTGTGTATAAATTCATTTTTTCAACACGATAGTTGTTTGTTGGTAATTTTAATTCAAAAATTACTTGATCATTTAAAAGTTCTACTGTATCGGATAATAACGTTGTATTCTCACTAAATCCAGCAGGTTGATTGGAATTCTTTCCATCAACATAAACAATCCCACCAGAGTGAACGATATAATGATTTTTATCTAAATAATCCACATCTGAAATATAAGGGGAATAAAAGGAACTACCTCTTTCTTTTCCATATTCCCATATTTGTTCAATAGTCATATTCTTGGTATCAATTTTATACATAACACCTCGAGTATAACTGTTTTCAGCGGAAACATAGTCTTCTTTATTTTTTGATTTGTTGTTTCCATTATCTAATAAAAATACATAGCCTTCAGGGGTAATCATTGCAGCGTGCTGACTCCATTGCCATTCAAAATCTTTAACCAAAGAGGTAGGGGTAAAGAAATATTTTTGATATTCTTCGCTCCAATTGGTTGGATCTCCTAAAATCCAATTTAATTTTCCCGTGTTGTAATCAATATTAATGACTGCATCTTGATGTCTTCCGGATAAAGTGATAGAATTGGTTTTTTCATCATACCAAACGGAATTATTATGAAACCAATCATAGCTAGACCAATTTTCACTTTTTCCATCTTCCATATTTAAAATATCTTTTAAGTCAAAGGTTTTAACAATTTCTCCTGTATTGCGATCAAGTTCGACTACATAATCTTCAACTGTTCCATATTCATTATTAAAATCATCACTAGCCACTAGCAAATTTCCATTTTCCATTTCAAAATAATCATGATGGTATCCACCAGGCAGAGAGTATTCGGTATAAATTTTTCCGAGCAAATCCATTTCATATAAACCACTCATATAATAAGGTTCATTCACTAATCTTTCGGTGCTGACAAGTAAGTGCCCATTTTTTAAACGATTGATTTCCCATAATGCATTATTTGTAAAATACCAACGAACATCACCATTAATATCATAAGCACAAGTATAACCTTGACTTGAGGGTGTATAAAAATATAATGGATTGTCTAATTCTTCTTTATCTGCATATACTTCACTAGGTAGAACCATATTCTCTGGTAGTGCTTCTGTTTTAATGGATATTTCTTTTTTTATGGTTTCATCATTTTCTTGATATTCAATGATGACTTTGTTTTCTTGATTAGCATAAAGTCCATAAATAGGTAAATAATGTTCTGTATTTTTTTCAAAAGTGTGTGTAAACGTCGTATGAGGATCTTTTCCTACAATAGTAACTTTTGGATTAACATCTTGCTTTGTTTCAAATAAAATAAGGGCCGTTAAAGGGGAATTCCCATATGGATTTAAAAGAACATTTGGATTTTCAATTGTATATCCATTGATTTTAAAATTATTTTCTTTTTCTTTTTGTTCTTCAATCATACTAGATACTTGCTTTACTTGTTCATGGTTATTATTTTTTCTATTAAAAAATAAAAAGCAACCTCCTAGTATAATCAGAACAAAGAAAATTATTCCTATAAATATAAAAATTTTTTTCTTCTTTTTTGACATATTTTTTCCTCCTTAATTTCATTTTAAAAAGAAAAAAGAAGAAAAACAATCAAGAAGAAGTTGAAAACTCTCAACTTTAGGTTGAGAGTTCATTGGTACAGCTTTCTTCTAAGGCAAGTGGAATTTTATAAGAAGTAATTTCAGAAGTGGAGTCAATAGCATCAATTTCTAAGTGTAAAGAATTTTCTTTATAAATTTTACAAGATTTTTCATAATGATCGACTTTAAAATTAACATTTTTTAAGAATTCTTCTAAAGTGATTGATTTTTTATTTTCATAATCATAACGACTGATTTCAATTTTATTTTTTCCACTTGTTTCATATAAAACACAATGAATGGTTTGATACTTATTATTATCATTCCCGCCACAATAAGTAATATTTGAAATATAAATAGAAGATTTTTTATTATCATATGCAAGGCTTCCATAGAGTTTAAAATCATCACATGTAGTGGATAAGGTTTTAAATTCAAATCCTTTTGATTCACGATTTTGCAAAAGAAAGAAAAGGCCAATCATAAGTACAATGAACAGAATAAGAAGAATTGATCCGAAAAGAATCTTTTTTTTATTTGTGGGTTTTTCTTTAGCATCTAAGAAGTCATCCAAATTCATATGATTGTCTTTACACATTTGTTTTAAAATAGAAAGATCGGGCATATTTTTTCCGTTTTCCCATTTACTGACAGCTTGATAGGTCACTCCATATTTTTCTGCGAATTTCTGTTGGCTTAAATGTTGTTTGGTGCGGATGCTTTTAATAAACTGGGCAATTTTTTCTTGATTCATACTTCTCTTCCTTTCATCAATTTTCTTTCTTTTATTATAACATTCTTTGCTTTAGATAGTAAATAGATTAAAAAATTGGTAATTAAAGAAAAAATACGTTATAATGAAATTAGGAGGGTTTATATGTTAGAAAAAAAATATAATGTTTATAAAAACGAAGCATTCAAAGGATGGTTTTATAATCAACAAGCGCAAGGGTATCAAAGTATCGTTAATTTAGATGAGATTAATGAGTTAATTCTTAAGTTGTCACGTATAGGTATGATTAAATACCCTGATTACAATTATGATCAAAAAAAGAAGCAGTTTAAAGTGACCAATGAAAAAGGACTACAGGGATATTTTAATTTTTTATTAGCGAGTGATAAAAAATTACTTCCTTTATTAAAAGGGTACTACCGTGCCAAAGAAACCATTTGTTTTCAAGAAGATCAAGAATATGACATTAAATTGTCTATAAGAGATCAATCCATTGATGATGAAGATTTTAATACTCGTGATATAATTGCCAATAGCAATACAGGTGTTATCTATAATTCCTCTTTTATTGGACTAGATGGATTTTATCCAAGTGGAATGACTTTAGATCAATTGTTGAAAAGGTTTCAAGAGGATGAAAACGGTAAATATGATTATCAAGATTTAAAAACTTGTGTAAAAAATCATGATTGTGATTTACAGTTAAGAAAACAAATCTTTGATTTTGCAACTATGCGAATACTAGAAACACCTAAAAATCCGGAAATGGGATACCAAAGAGCAAAACTTTTTGTAGAAGATTTAAATAAAATCATACCAAATTTGAAAATGTCTATTGAGGCAATAGGGGAAGAAGTACAAAAACCTATTTCCTTACAAAATAAAAAAAAGGTAAAATCAAAATAAAAAAAGGTTATGTTTTAAGACATAGCCTTTTTAATTGTTTGAATTTGTCTGGGTGTCTTCTTGTTCTTCTTCTGTTTCATCAGAAGGAGGTGTTGGTGTAGTTTCTTCTTTGACGTTTGCTAAAATAATTTTTAAACTAGACATTGTTGTAATATCAGTTCCTGCCGAAACGTCTTGTGAGATTACCTGATCTTGTGTATAAGTGGAATCCACATCTTGATAAGTAAAACTTACATAAACATTATGGGCATTACACCAAGTTTCAACATCACTTTTACTTTGACCTACGAAATTAGGAAGAGTAACTAAAGTATTTTGTGTTTCATCAGTCGTTTCATTTTCTTCTTTTTGGGAAGGCGTTGGTTGCTTATTGGTACTTGTTGTCTCTCCAGCATTAGAAGTACTTCCACTGGTTATTTTGCCAATTGGAATGGATTCATAGTCTTCATCGATAGACCAAGAGAAAGTTTTAATCATTTCAGCATCTTGTTTTCCTAAGTTGGCATTAATAGCATTACTTACGGCCTCAATACTTTCATCATATAATACATAGTTATATAAGTTAAGACCTGTTGCGGTATCATAAATGTATTTTCCTTCTCCAGATAAATAAAGTTGTCTGATTGTTAAACTATCGGTTACACTTTTATGAGATTGCTTAATGATGTTTTTACCTACATTATAGAAAGATAAAATCTGTTCCGTCGTAAAGTTGGTATCAATACTTCCAGATATGGTATCAAGCAAACTATACATAGTTGAAATACTTGTTATTTTTTCTCCAGCAGCATTTAAAATACCTTTGACGACTAATTGTTGATTTAATCCACGATCAATATCTCCATTGGCTAATTGTTTTCTGTTTCTTGCTAAAACCAAAGCTTCTTCACCATTTAAAGTTTGTTTTCCTTCTTTTATACAAACTTGTCCAGTTCGATTTGAATTATCTGTACATAAATCTTGTGGAACATCAACTTCAATACCACCAAGGGCATTTACAATGTTAACCAAAGCCTTAAAATTAACTTTTACATAATAATCAATATCAATATCTAAAAAATTCTCAATCGTCTCTTCCACACAAGCTTCTCCATACCATCCTGCATGTGTAATTTTATTTTTCTTACTCATACAAGTAATATCTACATAAGAATCTCTTGGAATACTAAGCATTGTAGCACTTAGAGTATCTGGGTTAAATGAAATAACCATTAAAGTATCGCTATTACCTGTCTCACTTGCTGAAAGTGTTTCACTCGTTGAATCGATTCCCATTAGAAGAACCGTAAAAGGTCCATCAATCGTAGAAGAGGAAGAATTCTTTTTTACTTTCTTTGCCTTTGTATAAATAATTCTTGTCTCTTTTTCAATGTTTTTATAATCATCAAGACTATCAAACATAGAAACATAACTTGTTGGTAAGAAAACAACATCTACTTCTTGACTATATAAAGCCTTAAGCAAAGCATGGTAATCATCATATTCTTTTATTTCATTATCATCTAGCAATTCTTCATCTTCTATAATTTCTAAAGCCAAAGTGTTTCCTTCATAAGAAGCAGGATCATCAATCATTCCTATAGCTGTATCTTTTACATCTTTTATTTCTTCTAAAGAACTATCTTGTAAAACAACTAAACTGGTTGAATAATTTGTACTTGATTTATTAAATGTGTTTACTGAAGTATAAACAATAAAGATATAAATAGAAATCACTAAGAAAATGATTGTAAAGAGAATATGCAGCACACTAAACCAAACAATTTTTTTCTTTGTTCCACGTATAACTAACGTTCTGGAAATTAAGCACCTTAAAACCGCTAGAATTAAAATCGCAACAAGGATATATCGTAATATAGGTTCAATAGGTCCTAATAATAAAATATTATAAATTAAAAAAGCACATGTAATTGTAAATAAAATTGTAATGATATTACATAAAATTCTATTTTTTCTTATCTTGTCTTTTTGTTCGCTTCTTGACATGCTATCCCTCCATAAACTTATAGCAATATAATACATCATAAATTTGATAAAGTAATGAAATATTTTTAAAATCTAAGATCTTTTACAATATTTTACGGAATTTTTGTGAAAGATTTTATCGAAATATGTACTAGACAAGGAAGAACTGTTATAATTATTATGAATAAAAATAGAAGAGGAGGGATATTATGTATAAAAAAGTATTACTTGCATTGGTTTTTACATTTTTATTGTTAATTCCTTCTTCTGTTTATGCTGCCAATAAAACGGGTTATAACAACGCTGTGAATTTAACTGTACGAAAAACAGCAAGTACGAGTGGCAGCAAAGTAGGAGTATTACCAATTGGAACCAATATCGAAATTTTAGGTACTGCATCTGGAAATGGATGCAAAACGTGGTATAAATTTAAATACAATGGATCGGATGCTTGGGCCTGTGGAATTACAACAGGTGGAGTAGAATATATAAAAACGTATACAACAACTACTTTACGTACGAACAACAGGAACCCATCAACGGCTTATGAAAAAGAACTACAAGCTGCCGGTTTTCCATCCAGTTATTGGGATAAATTGTCAGCTTTACATGCAAAATATCCAAATTGGACTTTTGTTGCAAACAAAACAAATTTAGATTTTAATACAGCCGTTTCGAAAGAAGTAAGTGATGTAGAAACTAATTTAATTCAAGTAACCTCTTCAAATATGGATTATATGGCTGGTTATTTATCAACAGCCAGTGGATCTTATAATTATAAAACCAATAAATTTACGGCATTAGACTCTAGTACTTGGTATTCTGCCCATAAAGATATGGTTGCTTATTATATGGATCCAAGAAATTTTTTAAATGAAAGTTTTATTTTCTATTTTGAACAATTGTCTTATAATTCTTCTTATCATACGGCAAGTGTGGTAGAAAAAACATTAGGAAGTTCTTTCTTAAAGTCTTATAAGACCAATTTCTATAATGCTGGAAAAAACAATAAAGTTTCTCCAATCCATTTAGCGACAAGAAGTATGTTGGAAATGGGAGATACGGCTTCTTTTTTAACAACAGGAGCAAGCTTTAAATATACAGCTAACTATTATAAAAATTATAGTAATATTTATAATAAAATGTTTTCTAAATGTTTTAACTTTTATAATATTGGCGCTTATTCGGATTCAGTCTCTCCAGCTCAAAACGCTGCGATTTATGCATGTGGAGGTTCTACTTTAAAAGAAACGAGTTATGGTAGACCATGGAATACGGCGGATAAGGCTATTAATGGAGGCGCTAATTTTTTAGGAGCAAGTTATATCAATAAAGGGCAAGATACCCTTTACTTCCAAAAATTTAATACAGCCTCTTATACAGAGACTACCAAATATTCTCATCAATACATGCAAAACATTCAAGCGCCATCTACAGAAGGATCCGATACCTTTGATGGCTATGAAGATATTGGTTTGATTAACAGTTCTCAATCATTTACTTTTGTAATTCCTGTTTATAACAACATGCCAGAAAAGACCTCCATTCCAAATTCTAAAAACCCAAATAATTATTTATCAAAGATTACTGTTACAGCAGGAGGAAAAACGTTAACTGTATCTAATTTTGATGGTGCTAAAACAGATAATAATTATAGCGTTCAATTCTCAGGAAATGTAACAACAGCAACCATTAGTGCAACCAAGGTTGTATCTTCTGCAAGTGTTACTGTAAATAATGGTAAAACCATTAGTTTAACAAGTACATCGACAAAAGTACCAATTAAAGTAACAGCTGCCAATGGAGCAACACGTACTTATTATGTAACTATAAAAAAAGAGTTATCAGGAATTGATGCTAAAGTAAGTAGTGCTGGTTATACTGTTAACGATTCTTATGTAAGTAAAATTAATCTATCTACAAAAGTATCGGCATTTAATAGCAAGATTACCAAAGTAGATTCTGCTGCAAAAATTACAGTAAAAGATAAAAATAATAAAGCCAAATCAACAACTGCAACTTTAGTAACTGGAGATAAAATTACCATTACTTCAGGAAGTTCATCAAAGACTTATACCGTTGTGATCTATGGAGATCTTAATGGTGATGGGGTTATTAATTCAGGTGATTTATTAAAATTAAGACAGCATTTAATTGGAACGAATAAATTAAGTGGTGGTTATTCTAAATCTGGAGATATTAATAAAGACAATACAATTAATTCGGGAGATTTATTAAAATTAAGACAACATTTGATTGGTACTAATAAAATTACCCAATAGGAGGAATTTATGAGACAAATAAAATATTTTATATTTAGTTTATTGCTTTTGATGGGGATTACTATACATCCTAATGCAGCCACAACTCTTTCTACAAGTAAATCGCAAGTAACAAAAGGAAGTAGTTTTACTGTTACTGTAAAAGCGTCTTCTGTTGCTGCGTGGAATTTGCATGTATCCGCATCAGGACCTGTAAAAGGGTGTTCACTTAATGTAGCAGATAGTACAGCAGACGCAAAAAATACAACAAAAACTTTTTCTGCCACTTGCACATCCACTGCTACAGGTACAATCACTATAAAATTAACAGGTGATACTACAAATGCAGCCGGTAGTACAAGTAATATTTCTACTTCTAAGACAGTAAAAGTTGTATCTAAATCTTCTGGAGGATCATCTTCTAGTAATTCTTATTCTGGAAATAATAGTACAAGCCAAAATACAAATTTAAGCAGTGAAAATGATCTAAAGAATTTAACAGTATCTGAAGGGAATTTATCTCCTAAGTTTGATGCGGATAAAACAGAATATAAAGTAGAAGTTGAAAATGAAGTTGAAAGCATTAAAATTAGTGCTACAGCAAGTGATTCTAATGCTACTGTAAAAGGAACTGGTGAAAAAGATTTAAAAGAAGGGAAAAACAGTTTTGGTATTGTTGTTGTAGCGGAAAATGGGAGAACGAAAACATATACAGTTGTTGTAACAAGGAAAGCAAAAGATCCAGTCTATGTTACAGTAGATGATGTAGAGTACCTAGTTATAACTGATTTTAAAGATTTGGAAGTACCTAAGAATTTTAAAGAAACAACCATTACAATTGATGATAAAGAAGTAAAAGCTTTATACGATGACATTACTAAGTTTACTTTAGTTGCACTTCAGGATGAAAATAATAATATAAGCTGGTATATTTGTGATGTGGATACTAACACTTATACACCGTTTATAGAAGAACAATTTACTTTAGCAAGAATTTTAATCTTAGATATGCCTTCTAAAATCATTCCAGAAGGTTATAAAAAATATACACAAGAAATTAATGGCAATGAATATGAAGTATATAAATTAAATAAAAATTCAGATTATGCTTTGTTTTATGCCTTAAATTTGGATACTGGTAATAAAAATCTTTATATGTATGATCAAGAAGAAAATACCATTCAAAGATATACCAGCGAGAATAGTGATCGAATTCAAGAAAAATATGATCAATTGTTTTATTTAACAATTGGCTTATGTGGATTATCTGCTTTCCTTATCCTTCTGTTATTTATTGTTATGATTAATAAAGGAAAGAAAAAGCATAAGAAAAAAGAAAAAACAGTCATAGAAAAAGAAGTAGAAAAATAAAAAAATAGTATTGCAAATCAAAAAGAGTTATAGTATGATAATTCTTGCTTGCAATACTGTTTTTATTATGTAGAAAAGATAAGGAAGGGATTTGAAAGATGGATTCAAGAAAAACAGAAATACTAAAACTTTCAAAACAAGCTTTAGAACTTAAAAAGAATAAGAAAAATGAAGATTTTACAATTAAAAAAATTGATGCCAATATTAAAAGTGTAGAGTCTCAATTGACACAGTTACAAGAACAAATAAAAACGAATAATGCTTATGTAGAAGAATATAATACATTAGAGATAAAAAAACAAAAGAAACATATAAAATATTGGTGTATTTTAATGGTAGAGATTGCCATTGGTGCTTTATGGATCGCAACGACTTTATCAACACTTTCCATATGTGCAACATTAGGAATTGTATTGACAACGGCAATATTTTATATTCATGATTTAAATGAAATTATGATCAAACAAAAAGAAGATATCTCAAGAATTCCAACGCAAAACAACGAATTGGAAAAAAAGATGCAAAGTTTAGAAAACAAAAAAAAGCAACTTACGAAAGAAAGAAATAAGAATAGCACAATGAAACAACAAAACGAAGAAAGATATCAAGTTTTAACAGAGCAAATCATAAATTTAACGAAAGAAAGGCAAGAACTTGCTGATCAACTTTTAGAACAAGAAGAAAACCCGGTAATTCATGTGGATAAACGTGCTAAAAGCAAGAGAATTATGGATCTTTCTAGTCGACATTAGCAGTAAAGAGTTTGACAGAAAAAGAAAACAGGACTATAATAAAATTGTAAGTGCGAAGACGGGATTGGACACCCCACCAGCAGTAACTTTAAAGAGATTCTTCTAGAATAAATAGGGTGGAACCGCGTATGAAAATGCGTCCCTATATTTTAGAAGTTTTTTTGTTAAAAAGAAGGAGTGAGAAATATGTTAAGAATGGATATGAATAGTATGAATCTTTTATTTGTAAGTGATTTTAAAAAAGTAGCTTTTAAAAGAAGAAAGGGAAAACAAATGATTTTCACTAAGAATATGAAATTAAATCCAAATATATCTACAAAAAACAATCCAATTCTACAATATTATAATCATTTGTTAGAAGAAGGATTTACGAAGAGTCATGCAGCTATTTTAGCGCTATTATTAAGACAAAAAGTAATAGGAATTAATCTAAGAGCAAAATCTGTCCGCGTTTTCTTTGAGGATAACAGTCATCTTAAAATTGATTTAACCTCTCCAGAACTTGTAGATGTTCAAGAGGAGTTGTTACATACAATTATAAATCATTATAAAAGTGAAAGAGAAAGAAGTATTCAAAAAGCGTTCCAAACGAAAAATCAAGATATTTGTTTCGAACGTAATATGCGTGATAATCGTAGTTTTAGTTACCAAAAAGAAAATCAATTGGTTTGTGAATTGATGTGTAATGAAAGGTCCCGTATGTTTCAATTCGGAGAAGAAAAAGTTGTAGAAGAAACAATTGAAAAATTTATCGATGAAAATGATGGCCTTATCAATATCACAAAAGCAAGCAGGCAACCTACAGGCTTAAATGAAGGCATCTCTTCTTTAGAAGGCCCTATGCCAATAATTGATGATTTTATGTTTTTACATGGAAAAGATCGTAATATAATTTTAGACGGATTGCCTTATAATATTTTAGAACAAACCGAAATAGCAGTGGATAGACACAATGACCAAATTAAAGATTTAGAGAATACAAAGAGTTATGTAAAAACTAAAAAGGATTAAAAGACAAAAAAAGAATAGAAAAAGGAGAAGAACACATGAAAGAAATAACAATGGAACAAATGGTAAATTATGCTAAACAATATGGTTTTATTTTTCAAGGAAGTGAAATTTATGGGGGCCTTGCAAATACTTGGGATTACGGTCCCCTTGGTGCACGATTAAAAAACAATGTAAAGGATGCTTGGCGCAAAAGATTTATTCAAGAAAGAAAAAATGCTTATGAAATGGATGCAGATATATTAATGCATCCTAGAGTATGGGAAGCATCTGGACATGTAGGAAGCTTTTCTGACCCACTTGTGGATTGTAAGGAGTGTAAAACAAGACATCGTGCGGATAATTTAATTAATGATTTTACGCATTCTTCAAAAGGAGATGCCATGAACGAAGAGGAAATGATGCAATTTATTAAAGAGAATAAAGTACCATGTCCAAATTGTGGGAAATCAAATTTTACTGATATTCGTCAGTTTAATTTAATGTTTGAAACCCAAAGAGGAGTAACGAAAGATAGTAAAAATATTGTTTACTTGCGACCAGAAAATGCCCAAGGTGAATATGTTAACTTTTTAAATGTGCAAAGAAGTATGCGTGCTAAACTTCCATTTTCTATTGGTCAAATTGGGAAGGCATTCCGTAATGAAATTACTCCAGGGAATTTTACTTTTCGAACGATTGAATTTGAGCAAATGGAATATCAAACCTTTTGTAAAAAAGGGAAAGATGAAAAGTTGTATGAATATTTTAAAGAATATGGAAAGAAGTTTTATATGGATTTAGGTCTTCCAGAAGAAAAGCTTCGATTTCATGATCATGAAAAATTAGCGCATTATGCAAAAGCAGCTTGTGATATTGAATATCAATTTCCTTTTGGTTGGGGAGAGATCAATGGTACCCATAATCGTACGGATTTTGATCTTTCTCGTCATCAAGAATATTCTAAAGTTTCTTTAGAATACTTAGATCCAGATACCAATGAAAAATATATACCATATATCATTGAATCCACTTATGGATTAGACCGAACGGTTTTAGCTCTATTATTTGATGCTTATCAGGAAGAAGAATTAGAAGACCATACAAAAAGAGAAGTATTGAAATTACGTCCTTTTCTTGCGCCAATTAAAGTAACGGTACTTCCTTTGGTGAAAAAATATCATAAGGAAAAAGCTTTAGAAATTTGGGAAATGTTAAGTAAATCTTTTATGACCAATTATGATGAAACCGCATCGATTGGAAAACGTTATAGAAGAGCAGATGCAATTGGAACGCCATGGTGTATTACTGTAGACGATGAAACATTAAACAATAACACCGTTACAGTAAGAGACAGAGATACGATGGAACAAATTACTTTACCAGTGGATGAAGTAGTGGAATATATAGAAAAGAGAATTAAGTTTTAATGAAAGTTGGAATTTGTACTTTAGGTTGTAAAGTGAATACGTATGAGTCAGAGTATATAGAAAATCTCTTAAAACAGAACCATTATGAGATCAACAATTTTAATGATTATAATGATGTCTATATTATTAATACTTGTTCAGTAACCAATACAGCGGATCAAAAAAGTAGAAAAATGATTCATCGTGCCATTAAATTAAATAAAGATGCTATTATTATAGTCATGGGATGTTTTATAGAAGCCAATAAAGATTATAATATAGAAGGTGTGGATATTATACTCGGCAACAAAGATAAATCAAAAATCATTGATTTGATTGCAGAATACCAAAAAACAAAAAAACAAATTGTTCGTTTATATGATGATTTTGATGCTTGTTTTGAAGATATGCAAGTAACTACATTCGGATCTAGAAGTAGAGCTTTTGTAAAAATACAAGACGGGTGTGAAAATTTTTGTAGTTATTGCATTATCCCTTATACAAGAGGAAAATGTAGAAGTAAAGAAAAAGATAAAGTAATTCAAGAAGTAAAGATGTTGGTTGATCATGGATACCAAGAAATTGTTCTAACTGGAATTCACACCGGCCATTATGGGGTAGATAAACATTACACTTTTTCTTCCTTATTAAAAGAATTAGAAAAGATAGAGGGCTTAAAAAGACTACGTATTTCTTCTATAGAAATTACGGAATTGGATGATGAATTTCTAGATACGTTAAAAAATTCAAAAGTTATTGTCGATCATATGCATATTCCTATGCAAAGTGGATGCGATGAAATACTAAAGGCGATGAACCGAAAATATGATACAACGTATTATAAAAAGAAAATCAAAGCCATTCGTAAAATAAGACCAAATATGGCAATTACAACTGATGTGATTGTAGGATTTCCTGGTGAAAGTGAAGAACTTTTTGAAAAAACTTATGCCTTTATAGAACAATTACAACTTGCTAAATTACATGTTTTTCCTTATTCGATGAGAAAAGG
Source organism: uncultured Bacilli bacterium (assembly GCA_944363635.1). GTDB lineage: Bacteria > Bacillota_I > Bacilli_A > RF39 > UBA660 > CALVUP01. Next base: position 53,688 of record CALVUP010000001.1, read on the forward strand.
TACAAAAGCGACTACATTACCACAACAAATTGCAGAGCCTATAAAAAAACAACGTTGTAAAAAATTGATTGAACTATCCAAAGAATTAGAAAATAGGTATATGAATCGTTTTTTAAATTGTAAGCAAGACGTATTAATCGAATTATCAAAAGAAGACTATTCTCTTGGTCATACTTCTAACTTTTTACATGTAAAAATAAAAAGCAGAATACCAAAAGATAAAATGGTGCAAGTTAAAATTATAAGAAATGAATATCCTTATTTAATTGGAGAAGTTATTTAACTTCTTCTTTTTCTTTACAAAGATCGGAAAAATTATTATAATGAGTATAGAATAGAAGGTGGAGCATGGACAAGACAAAAGAAAATAAATCATTGAAAAAATTATCTTTATTGTTGCTTTTGCTTATTTTATTATTTGGAATTACATTTGCCATTTTTCAATATTTGAAATTAGGAGAAAAAACAAGTAGTGTAAAAACCGGTACTTTAATTATCAATATTGATGACAGTATGGGAGATGCTATTCGTGTGGAAAACGCCTATCCGGTAACGGATGAAGTTGGAAAAGCAAGTGATCCTTATCGTTTTAAAATTACAAATAGTGGAACGGTGGATGCCAATTATGAATTACGATTGATTAGTGATCAAGAGGCAATTAAAGAATGCGGTTGCGATCCAAAGAATACAATTGCAAAGAGTATTAAATATGAATACAAGAAAATAACAGACACTTCTTCTACCACCAGTGCTATAAAATTTTTATCATCTACTAACGATTGGACCACAACGACATTAGAAACAGGAAGAATTAATGCTGGAGATACCATTCGTTATGAAATCAGGCTTTGGATTGATGAGGATGCTACATCACAAGAAGCCAATAAACATCTACATGCGAAAGTAGAAGTAGAAGCTGTGCAATATACAGAAAATGTAAAATAATGAATAATATTTATTATTCATTTTTATTACGAGGAGGCCTATGAAGAAGGAATTTAAATATTTAGATAAAACATTATTATTTACTACAATTCTATTATTCATTGTAGGTTTAATCATGGTCTTTTCTTCTTCTAATATTACAGCGTATATGAAGCAAGGAGATAGTCCTTATACTTATTTTATCAGACAATTGCTCTTTTTAATAGTTGGTGCTATTGGTTCTATAATTATTATTAAAATAGATACTAAATTTTATAAAAAAATATCCTTTCTAGTCTTAATTGTATTAACGATTGTATTAGGGATCATTTTAATCAATGGAAAAGTAACCAATGGAGCCAGTAGTTGGATTTATATAGGACCTTTTAGTTTTCAACCAAGTGAATTTATTAAAGCATTTGCTATTATATGGATGAGTTGTTATTATGAATTCAAATCCAAAAAATTAAATCGATGGGGAACTGTTATTTATCCTTTAGTGATTGTAGCTGTTGGCGTCCTACTCATTTTTTTACAACCGGATTTGGGAACTTTAATTATTTATTTAGCTGGTATTGCTGTTGTTGTTTTACTCGCACCGATTCATAAGAAAATTAAAACCATTTTAATTTTTGTTGCTCTTCTTGTAGTTCTTTTGGGAGGAATCGTTTTGTTTTCTTCTTCGGATAGTCTTTTAACGGCAGAACAAAGAGGAAGATTTGATTATTTAAATCCTTGTAGTAAATTTTTGACAACGGGAAATCAAGTATGTAATGGATATATTGCTATCAATAATGGAAAATTATTTGGATTAGGGCTTGGAAAAAGCACACAAAAATATTTATATCTTCCAGAACCTTATACAGATTTTATTTTTGCTATTGTTATGGAGGAATTAGGACTTATTTTTTCCGTTTTGATTTTATTTGCTATGATGATTGTGATCTGGCGGATTTTATTAATTGGAAAGCGAAGTTTTACAATTCGTGGTGCCTTGATTTGTTATGGTTTTGCGACAATTATATTCATGCATATATTAGTGAATTTAGGAGGATTATTTGGATTAATTCCTCTAACAGGAGTACCTCTTCCATTTATTAGTTATGGAGGTAGTTTTACGCTTACTTTGATTGGTATGATAAGCATCGTACAAAGGATTAACATTGAAACAAGGGAAAAAGAAGAAAAAATAAAAAAAATTAAGGAAAAAAGAGAAAACTAGGAAATAATCTCTATAGGAGGTTATTTTTTTATGGATGACAATTTATTGAAAAAGAAAATAATAGTTGGACTTGGTATTTTCATTGTATTATGTGTTGGTGTTTCTTTTTTCTATTCTTATTATAAGAATATGAAAGAAGAAACAAAAGAGATTATTGAGTCTCCTTTAGAAGAAATCAAAGTAGAAAAAACAGCAAAAAGTGAGGAGGAGACAATCAAGGTCGATATTAAGGGTGAAGTCAAAAAACCAAACATTTATAATGCAACAGCGGAGGAGAGAGTGATTGATATTATTGAAAAAGCAGGTGGTCTTACTAAAAATGCGGATACTTCTATATTAAATTTAAGCAAAAAAGTAAAAGATGAAATGGTTATTATTATCTATAGCAAAGAAGAAATCAAGGAATATGAAAAAACCAAAGAAAAACAAGAGCAAACTTTAGAAATATGCACGAATGATGAAATAAAAAATGATGCGTGTCTTGATTCTTCAGAAACCACCACAGATCAAGAACAATCACCAACAGGATTAATCAATATTAATACCGCGACAAAAGAACAATTACAGACACTGCCTCGAATTGGACAAAGCAAAGCGGAAGAGATCATCCGTTATCGTGAAGAAAATGGTCCTTTTGAGAAAGTAGAAGATATTAAAAATGTAAGTGGAATAGGTGAGAGTATCTTTGATCAAATTAAGGATTCTATTACTATCTAATTCATTTTACTTTTTTCTTTGTTTCTTAACTTGTATTTATGTTTGTATTCATATTTTTTGTCTTCAAAAAGAAACGCAAATCGATCCAAAAACAACACAACTCTCTGGAACCATTCAATCCATTTCTTATAAAGAAGATCAAGTAAAATTAAAAATAAAAGTAAAAAAAGAATATGTAATTGGCTATATAAAAAAAGAACTTTTTCATTATGAATTACATGATTGTATTCAAGCCACTGGAACCCTAGAAATACCAAGTAACAATACAATGAAAAATTTATTTAATTATAAAAAATATTTATATTACAATAATACTTTTTACACCATGGAAATAAAGAATTTAAAGTTAATTTCCAAAAATCAGAATCCATTTTATAAAATAAAAGCGTGGCTGATTCAAAAGATGGAAACTTACAAAAGTCGCGCTTATTTGAAATTGTTTTTATTAGGTACAACGGACGAGTTGGATAAAGATGTATATAAATCTTTTCAAGAAAATGGGATTTCTCATTTGTTTAGCGTATCAGGAATGCATGTTTCTTTATTAGCAGGCGTTTTGCTTTTTTTCTTAAAAAAATTAAAAGTAAAAGAAGATAAGCGGTATATTGTTGTGTTTTTCTTTCTCCTTTTTTATTTGTTTTTAACAAATTATTTAGCGCCCATTTTAAGAAGTGTTGTCTTTTTTATTTTTGTGTGTATAAATAAACGATATGATTTCCATATAAAAGCCATTCATTTATTACTCATGACTTTATGTGTTTGTTTACTGATCGATCCTTATTATTTATTTAATATTGGTTTTTTGTTTTCCTTTGTGATTACGTTTTATTTAATGTTTTTTTCTAAACAGCTCAATACTAAAAGTAAACTCAAAAATTTGCTTCTTGTTTCTTTTGTCTCTTTCTTTGCAGGACTTCCGATTAGTTTGTATAATTTTTTTAGTATCAATGTACTTAGTATATTGTATAATTTATTTTTTGTGCCTTTTGTATCTATTCTTGTTTTTCCATTTTCTCTACTTACCTTTGTTTTTCCTTTTTTAGATTCTATTCTTTTTGCTTTAACGAAACTATTGGAGGCGATCTCTCTTTTTGTAGATCAAATCGATCTTTTAAAACTTAGTTTTTCGAAACCGAGTTTGTGGATAGTCTTGTTCTATTATGCATGCATTTCTTTTTCTTTATATAAATTCTTTCTAAAAGATAGGAAATATTTATATCTTTTTCTTTTGGTTCTTACCTTTCATTATTATGATACTTTCTTTTTTAAAAACAAATATATGGTGCTGCTTGATGTAGGACAAGGAGATAGTATTTTGCTTCATGCGCACACAGAAAATATATTAGTTGATACTGGTGGAAAAATAACGACCAATAAAGATTCTTATTTAGCCAACAATTTGATTTCCTATTTTAAATCTTTAGGAATTAAACATTTGGATTATTTAATATTGACACATGGAGATTATGATCATATGGGAGAAGCTATGAATCTTGTCAATCGTTTTCCTGTCCATAACGTTTTATTTAATAACAATGCTTATAATAAAAACGAACAACAGTTAATAGAAGTATTAAAGAAAAAGAAAATATCATATGCAAAATTTAAGGAGGGAAGTCAACTTTCTTTAAAAGAAATGCAAATTTATTCTATTAATAAAGCATTTTCAAATGAAAATGAAAGTAGCTTGGTGCTTTATGTAAAAATAGGTTCTTATACAATTTTATTAACAGGAGACGCCTCTATTACAAGCGAGGACTATTTTGTGAATAACTATCAATTATACCCAGATATTTTAAAGCTAGGACATCATGGAGCAAGAACATCCACATCAACTTTTCTATTGGATTCAACAAAACCTCGCCTTGCATTAATATCTTGTGGACTTGATAATAAGTATAAACATCCGCATAAAGAAGTACTTGATCGCCTGAAACAATATCAAATTCCTTATTTATCCACAAGTGAAGTTGGCAGTATCAAAATCAATTTTACACAAGGAGGAACCATAGAAACTTCTCCTGCATAAGATATAGTAACACTGATATTGGTGTTTAGAATAAATGGGAAGTAGGGGATCTACTTCCTTTTGTTTGCTTCTCTTTTTTATCTATGGTATACTTTTCTTAGGATGGTGATTCCATGTTAGGATTTAATTTCAACAAACAAAAACCAGACGTATCACAAGATATGAAGATTGTAAATAATATGAGAGCCTTAGGAATTGATATGATTCATGAGGCTAAAAGTGGGCATCCAGGAATTGTTTTAGGTGCGGCACCTATTGTATATACGGTATATGCAAAGCATTTAAAATTTAATCCAAGTGATGAAAAATGGGTCAATCGTGATCGATTTGTTTTATCAGCTGGACATGGTTCGGCTTTATTATATGCGAATTTATATATGGCTGGATTTGATTTATCGATAGAGGACTTAAAACAATTTCGAAAAATTGATTCTAAAACGCCAGGGCATCCAGAACTTGGTATGACGCCAGGAGTGGATTGTTCCACAGGTCCTTTAGGACAAGGAGTTGCAAATGCGGTAGGAATGGCAATAGGGGAAGCTTATTTAAATAAATTGTATGCTAAAGAGAAATTAATTGATTTTTATACATACTGTTTATGTGGAGATGGGGATCTCATGGAAGGGATTAGTTATGAAGCAACTTCACTAGCAGGTAAATTAAAATTAAATAAATTGATTCTGCTTTACGATTGCAATCAAGTTTGTTTAGACGGATATACTAAAGATACTTTTATAGATGATATCAAGATGCGTTTTTCATCAATCAACTTTAATGTTTTGGAAAGTGATGATGATGTTTCTAATATTGATGCCGCTATTACAAAAGCAAAAGAGCAAACGGAAAAACCTTCGATTATTATTGTTCATACAACCATTGGAAAGTATTCAAAATATGAAGGAACCAATAAAGTGCATGGTAGTGACTTAGAAGAAGAGGATATTAAGCAAATTGATGAAAAATTAAATGTAAGAAATACACCATTTAGTGTATCAGATGAGGCCGTTCATTTATATAGAGAGCAAATTGAAACTAGAAATAAACCGTTGTATAAAGATTATATGAATAAAATCAAAAAATTAAGTGACGAAGAACAAGAAGAGTTAGAAGCACTAAAGAATGGGGATACAAAAATCATATTTAAAGATTTTGGATATGATTATCCAGAAGAAAAAATGGAATCTACAAGAGAAGCTTCTGGAAAAGTTTTAAATGGCTTAGCTTCTACTTCAAAATTTTTAATTGGAGGAAGTGCCGATTTATCAAGTTCTAATAAAACCTATTTAAAAGAGTTTGATAAATTTAATCGAGAAAATTATTTAGGAAAAAATATTTTTTATGGTGTTCGAGAACACGCTATGGGAGCAATCAGTAATGGCCTTGCTTTGGTTGGATTAAAACCTTTTGCTTCTACTTTTTTATCCTTTAGTGATTATTTAAAACCAGCTATTCGTATGAGTGCTATGATGCATCTTCCTGTTACTTATATCTTTACTCATGATTCAATTACAGTAGGAGAAGACGGAAAAACACATCAACCTGTGGAACAATTGATCTCTTTAAGATCCATTCCTGATTTTGAAGTCTTTCGACCAGCGGATAGCAATGAAGTAATTGGTACTTATAAAACCATATTTCAAAATCCAAGTGCTATTGTCTTAAGTAGAAATAAAACAGCAATACTAGAAAACACAAGTATTAATGAAGTTCGTAAAGGCGCTTATATTTTAGAAAAGGAAGTTGCCCCTTTGCAAGGAATTATCATTGCATCAGGAGAAGAAGTAGAACTAGCAACAAAAGTTGTAGAATACTTCAAAAATAAAAACATTGGAATGCGCTTAGTTAGTATGCCTTGTATAGAACGTTTCTTAAAAAATGACCAAACCTATCAAGAACAAATATTACCACCAGAGGTAAACCGATTTATCATCGAAAGAAGTTCTTCTTATTCTTGGTATCGATTTGAAAACAAGCAGGAGCATTTATTTACTGTAGATCATTTTGGATATTCAGGAAGTAAAGAAGAAATTGATAAAAAAACGCATTTTGAAGTGGAAGAGATTACAAGTAAAATTGAGATGATGTTAAAGGAAGAATCAAATTCTAAAAAATAAGAATTGACATAAAATAAAAAGAAAGATAAACTAAGAATAGAATAGGAGTGAAAATATGAATTGTCCAAATTGTGGAACCCAAAATAGCGAAGGAGCTAAGTTTTGTATTGGATGTGGAAGTCCATTAGAACAAACACAAACAAACAATCAAAACATGAACCAAATGGCACAAACAACGATGCCAAACCAAAATCAAAACATGCAAACAACTATGTCAAATCAAAATCAACAACCTATATATAATAATACGGGAATGTATAACAATGGTAGAATTACAGGCTATATACAAGGATTTAATCCATTTTTGTTTTTAGTACAAGCATTTTTAAAACCAGTAAAATGTTTTAAAGAAAAGGCCAGTGATATCATCGAACCTAAAAATTCTCTTGTATTAGGTGCGATTGTTACAGTTCTTTCTGTAATTTTATCATTGATTAGTAAAATACTTTCTACAGTTCATGTAAGTAGCATTTATAGTGAAACTTCTTGGAACTGGGAAGCACTCAATGATTTTCCATGGTTTAAAACCATTGGTAAAGATTTTCTATTAATTGCTGGAATTATTTTCGGAGTTGCCTTGATTTTCTATTTAGCAGGATTGATTTTAAAGAAGGATACCAATTATTTAAAGATGGTTTCTATAGCATCTGTTGCTTTTATTCCAACATCCTTAGGTTTATATCTATTAGGGCCAATTTTAGGTATGCTATGGTACCAATTTGAAATTATTTTTCCAATCATCGGTATATGTTATAGTATTGTTATTCTATCAATTTTAGTAAATACAGAAATACAATTAGAAAAAGATCAAAAGATTTATTTCAACTTTATATGTTATGCAATTATCTTTGTAATTTTATATTTCGTTATTTATCAAATGACAATAGGATCAGCTATAAATCAAATAAACAGTTCTTATTCGAGTATGTTTTAGAAAAAGAAAAGAAAATATTTCTTTCTTTTTTTTGTATTTTTAAATAATCAAAGAAGAAAAAACATAAGATAAATTGGTGATCCTTATGTTTTTTAAACGAATTGATGCAAGAATTAAAGTGATTTTATTAATTTTAATTTTACTTTTTATTTTTATTATTGCTCGCGTTTTTTATGTACAAGTTTTTGAGTATGATAAACTGAGTGAGCTCGCAAGTGATCTATGGAGTAGGGAGTTACCGATTGCGGCCGATCGTGGAAAAATTTTAGATCGCAATGGGAAAGTACTTGCGGATAATTTAACAACGACTTCCCTTGTTTTAATTCCAAATCAAATCAAAGATAAAGATTCCACCTCCCAAAAACTAGCGGATATTTTAGGTGTGAGTAAAGAGGAAATGGATAAACATGTCTTTAAAGAGACTTCTATTGAAAGAGTGCACCCAGAAGGAAGAAGATTATCTTATGAAATCGCAGACAAAATCAGTGATTTAAATTTAGATGGGGTTTATTTAGTAAAAGAATCGCAAAGATATTATCCGTATGGAGATTTTTTGTCACATGTTCTGGGATATGTAGGAATTGATAATCAAGGGTTATCTGGTATTGAGCTTGAATATGATGATTTATTAACAGGGGAAGATGGTGCGATTCAATATTTTTCCGACGCAAAGGGAAATAAGTTAGAACTTTCAGATATTTATGAAGCACCGACACCTGGTATGGATATTCAGTTAACCATTGATTATGATATTCAAAAATCATTAGAAAGAGAAATGGATAATATTGAAGAAATGTTTTCGCCAGATATGGCTCTTGCTGTAGTCATTGATCCTAATAATGGAGAAATTTTGGGTATGAGTTCTACACCAGATTATGATCCAAATAATTATCAAGACTATGATATGGAAACATTAAGTCGAAACTTACCTATTTGGGCAAGTTATGAACCTGGATCGACTTTCAAAATTATTACAACGGCCTCTGCTGTAAATGAAGGAGTAGTTGATTTAGCAAAAGATACATTTTATGACAGTGGAAAAGTCAAAGTATCAGGAGCAACAATTAAATGTTGGAAAGCAGGAGGACATGGACAACAGACTTTCTTGCAAGTGTTACAAAACTCTTGTAATCCAGGATTTGTAAAATTAGGACAATTGTTAGGAAAAGAAACTCTGTTTGGTTATATTGATAAATTTGGTTTTGGTGAAAAAACAGGTATTGATTTAAATGGAGAAGGGAAAGGAATTATCTTTGATTTAGACGATGTAAAAGATTTAGAACTTGTAACGACAGCTTTTGGTCAAGGTGTAAGTGTTACTCCAATTCAACAAGTGGCTGCTGTATCAGCTGTTGTGAATGGAGGAACATTATATCAACCTTATATTGTAAAAAACATCATTGAATCTTCTTCCAATTCGGTTGTTTATACCAAACAACCAACAATTAAAAACGAAAATATTATTAGTGAAGAGACCTCTGCAACGATGCGTTATGCGTTAGAAACAGTTGTTGCTCTGGGTGGAGGAAGAAGTGCCTATATTGATGGGTATCGAATAGGTGGAAAAACAGGAACAGCTCAAAAAGTAAAAGACGGTGAATATTTAGTAAATAACTATATTATGTCTTTTGTAGGAATTGTTCCTTCCAATGATCCTGAAGCTATATTATATATTGCTATTGATAACCCTAAAAAAACAGCTTTACTATCTAGTTATACAACGACACCAATTGCTAGAAGGATTCTCTTAGATATTATTGATGCCTTAGACATTGAAAAGCAAGAAGGCGCTATTGAAAAAGACTACGAATGGAATGATGATGTTTATGTTGAAGTACCAAATGTAATAGGTAAGAAAGTAGATGAGGCAAAAAAGATTTTAGAAGATTTTGAAATTGAATATAGTGGTAATGGAGATTATGTTGTTGAACAATCGCCATCGGCTAAAGAAAGAATTCCAAAAGGAGCTACTGTACGACTCATGTTAGGCAGTAAACAAAAAGAATAATGTAAATGAATTGTAAAATTTTATAAATTAAATGTTTTAAAGTTGATAAAGAGAAATATCTTTGATAAGCTTATATTATAAATAGAGAGTTAGAGGAGAGTTATATGAATAATAATGAAAATAACAATTTTATGAATATTCAACCACAAGATAATAACAACGGAGGATCTGTGCCTCCAGTAGATCCAAATGCAGGTATGCCACAAATGGAGCAACCAACAAACCCAGTTCCAGACATGAATCAAAATATGGGAATGCCACAAATGGAGCAATCAACAAACCCAGTTCCAGACATGAATCAAAATATGGGAATGCCACAAATGGAGCAACCAACAAACCCAGTTCCAGACATGAATCAAAATATGGGAATGCCACAAATGGAACAACCAGCAAATCCAGTTCCAGACATGAATCAAAACATGGGAATGCCACAGATGGAACAACCAGCAAATCCAGTTCCAGATATGAATCAGAACATGGGAACGGTTCCACCAATGGGCCAACCAATGAATCAAATGCCAAATATGAATCAAAATATGGGAACGGTTCCACCTCTTGGTGGGGGATTTAATAAGAAACCAAGTTTTATGAGTAAATATGGAAAATTTATCTTTATAGGTTTAATTATAATTGCTATTGCAGCTATTGCTTATTTAGTATTTGGTGGAAAAAAGTTAACTTGTACAATGTCAGATAGTTCTTTAGGAATTGAAATATCAGGTACAGCAACATTTAAATTTTCTGGAAACACTGCAAAATCTGTTTCTATGGTTATGAAAATGGAACTTCCAGAATTATATCAAGATCAAATGGATGCCTTAGTTGAAGAATTAGAATCTCAATATGAAGAAGCAAGAGAAGAAGGTGTCGATGTAAAAGTAACTTCAACCGATTCAACCATTACTGTAACAGCAAATGCTAAAAATGATCAATTTAGTTTGATTGATATGGGTAATAGTAGTGATAATTCTTATGATGCTGTAAAAAAGGCTATGGAAGCAGAAGGATTTACATGTGAATAAGGAGAGTAAAATCTCCTTTTTTTAATACTTGATTTATGTTATAATGAATATGGAGGATAGAAAATGAATACAGATAGAAAAGTAGAAAGTGTTAGAAAGATTGATCAAGCCAAAGCAGAAAGTTTTAAAAACAATCAATCTTTATTTAGAAATTATATGAAGGGGCTTTCTAAAAAAGTGAATAAACCACTTGTTAAAATTGCTAATGTATACGTACCATTTTCTTTAGGTACGATTGCAACAGCAGCAGGTTGCAGTTTTCTTGCTTATAATAATGATGAAATGACATTACATGAAATGCTAAATATGATTGGTCAGACCGTAGCCATCAATGCAGCGGGTGCTTTAGGATTGACACTTGCTACCATAACAGCTGTAAGTGCTACAGAAAGTATTAAGTTTATAAACGGCTATACAAAATATCCAAAAAATATAGAGCAATTAAAACGTTTAGGTGTTTATAATCAATTGCAAGAAAAGAAAGCTTCCTTAGAAACAAAACAAGAAGTCAGTCATTCTAAGGGAGGTCATAAATAATGAAATATGAAGGACTCGTTTTTACTTTAGATGACGGTAAGGATTATATGGTTATTGAAACGGTTGAAATCGATGGAGATATTTATGCATATTTTACAAACGAGCACAATGAAGTTGATTCTTTTTTTGGAAAAATAACCAATAAGGATTATGATTTGCATATTGAAAATATTTCTTCTGAAGAATTTAGTGATAAAGTATTACCTGGTTTTATTGCAAAAAATTATGGTAATTAGAATTATGAAAAACAAAGAATTTTTTCTTTGCTTTTTTTTGACCAAAAATGTAAATGTTTGTATAATTTTGACAAATTAAAAGAAATTAATATTAAAATTATAGAATTTATAGTATAATTTATTAACAGAAAAGAGGTTTTTATATGCTGACATTAACAAAAGCCGTATTTACAGTTATGATAGGTTTTTTATCCTCTATATTTTTAGGATTGATTTTAATTCCTTTATTAAAAAAATTAAATATTGGACAAAGAATCAGTATTTTTGTAGGAGAGAATCATAGAGAAAAACAAGGTACACCTACTATGGGAGGATTAATATTTATTATTCCAACCGTGGTTATTACTTTATTGTTGGTGGCTATGCATAAATTAACTTGGCATTGGTCATTGTATTTGACTTTGCTGGTTTTTGTTTGTTATGGGATTATAGGATTCTTGGATGATTTTTTAAGTATAAAAAAGAAAGATAATGAAGGTTTAAATACTTATCAAAAGTTGTTTTTACAATTATTAGTAGCAATTGCCTTTTTCTATATTTATATCAAAAATGGTGGCTCTACTGCCTTAGTGGTTAGTACACTTCATATCAATATAGAAATGGGATGGTTATATGGATTGTTTATTCTTTTCATTTTAATAGGGTGTTCAAATGCTGTAAACTTAACAGATGGGCTTGATGGTCTAGCTGGAAGTCTATCCGCTGTTGCTTTAGTTGCTTTTGCACTTATTTCTTTAATGGTAGGATTTGAAGATATTGGATATTTTACTTTAATTCTTACAGGAGCTGTTACTGGATTTTTGATCTTTAATATGCATCCAGCCAAAGTTTTTATGGGTGATACAGGATCGTTGGCGCTAGGTGCTGTAATGGCTTGTATTGCTATTATTGTGCATAGAGAAATTACTTTATTAGTTGTAGCCGGTGTTTTTGTTATTGAAACATTAAGTGTTATTCTTCAAGTCATTTGGTTGTTTGTATTTAAAAAGAAATTATTCTTAATGACACCACTTCATCATCACTTTGAAAAATTAGGATGGAGTGAAGTGGATATTGTAAAAGCTTTCTTAGTGGTAGGCATTACTTTAGCTATGGCGGGTATTTTCTTTGGTGTTTGGTTATAGGAACTTGTTTAAGTTCTTTTTTTGTAAATAAGTGTCAAACCTTAGTTTATTTTCTTTGCGAATATCTATTTCTTATATTATGCTATTACTATAGAGGGTGATAATATGGATAATGAAGAAATAGAAACTCTAGAACTAGAAACAAAACGAATTCGAACGATTGATCCCAGTTCAAAAGTAGAAGTCAGAACTTATAATGATGATGAAGATTATACAGTGCATAGTGAAACAACAAAAGACATTGAAGAAGGAGAATATATTCGAGTAGAAAAAGATGCCACTACAGACGAAGATAAAATTGTTCCACATAGTGAAATTGCAATATGGAGCTATAATGATGAAAGTACGGGCTTAAATATATCCACAATTGGAGATAAAAGTGGGCCTCCGAAAGAAGGAAGTTATGTTAAGGTAAACTATGAAGATGTAGTTGTAATCAAAGAAGAGGATACGCTTAAAGCACCAGAAGTGCAAACTACGAATGCAAACGGAGTAGTAGCACAACAACAACAACCAGTACCAACAGGAAAAACAAGAGAGCAAAAAAGAAAAGAGATTCAAAAGAAAGTAAAACAAGCCATTGCAGCAATTATTATTCCAATTGTAATTGTTACAGGTGCAAAGGCCTGTGGACCAGTAAAAGACATAGAACCAGATACAAATACACAAATTGTAAGCATTACAGATCAAGATATTTATGCACTTATCGATGAGATGGATAATTCCGTAAGTGGCATTCGAGATGTAGTAAGAAATAGTGAAATGCAACCAGCTGCCATAGAAGATGATCAAACTTTATTAGGGCAGCCAGTAACACATACAGTTCAAGAAGGAAATCAGTTAATTATGGAAGGCAATGAACTAGCAAATGATTATGAAGGCTTTGTAGAAAAAACAAGCTCAGATCCGCAAATTACTTATGGTGAAGCCGTTGCCTATGTAGATGAAGGAATTCAAATATTAGATCGTGTAGAGGATTTCTATGAATACGATAGAGAGTTGATGGAAATTCATGCCAAGACAAATAAAGAAATTGAAGAAAAAGGGTTGCGTACGGAGGCAACCCATCATGAAGGAGAAAATACAGAAGGACAAATTGCACTCAGAACCGATCAGCTAGAACAAATCGCACAAGTTAAACAAACTTTTATTGAAGCACAACAAACATTATTAGATACAGATCAAAAAGATTTTGATGCAATGACACAGTCATCTACTACAACACAAACACAAGTTGTACAAAATGTAGAACAAGAATCTGATGGAAAAGGGGCTAAATAATGCAGTTAAGTAGATATGATACAGTTCGAATGAACAATAAGGAATATTATGTAATGGATATTATAAAATGTAACAATAAGCAATATGTATATATGGTTAATTCTGAAAGTGATGAAGTTTTACTATTACGTATGGAAAAAGATGGTTTTGTAGGAGTAACCAAAGAAGAAGCCGAGAAAGTAGGGCTACAATTTAAAGAAAAATATTATCCGGAAAATAATTAAGAATTTATAAGTAATATTATAAATTTTTTTTTATACAATTAAATAGGTGGTATCGATGAAAAAAAGATATGATATTCTATTATTTCTTGCTACAATTGTAATTACTATTTTCGGTATTGTTATGATTTATTCAGCATCTTCTATATGGTCGGCTTATAAATTTGGAGATGCTTTTAAGTATGTCAAAAATCAAGCCTTATTTGGTATAATTGGTGTTATAGTCATGCTGTTGTTAAGAAAAGTGGATTATAAAATTTATTATAAGAAAACCAATTTCATTTTAATTGCCTGTTTTATTTTACTTATTTTAGTTTTAATCCCGGGCATTGGTAGTATTCGTAATGGCAGCCGAAGTTGGTTTGGAATTGGTGGATTTGGTATTCAACCTAGTGAAGCAGCCAAAATAGGTTTAATTATGTTTACTGCTAAATACTTAGAAAAAAGCAATAAATTTATTAAAAATTTAAAAAAAGGAGTTTTTCCTATTTTAATAATTCTTTTTTTAATTTTTGGACTTATTATGTTACAACCGGATTTTGGGACAGGTATGATCATTGTGATTAGTATTATTGCTATGCTCTTTATTGCTGGTGTGAATATGAAATTTTTTATAGCGGGTGGCGTAATAGGTATTATAGGAATCGTTGCTTTAATTTTAATTGCACCTTATCGAATGGATCGCATTACTTCTTTTTTAAATCCATGGAGCGATCCGCTAGGTACTGGGTTTCAAATCATTCAATCTTTATATGCCATAGGGCCAGGAGGACTACTTGGTGTTGGTTTTTTAAATTCAAGACAGAAACAATTCTATTTACCAGAACCACAAACCGATTTTATTTTTTCAATTATTAGTGAAGAATTAGGAATCTTAGGTGTTTTGCTTGTTTCTTTTCTTTTCATAACCATTTTATGGTGTGGATTTAAAATTGCATTAAATAGTAAAAATTTATTTGCCAAATACTTAGCTTTTGGTCTTACTTTTCAAATGCTTGTCCAAGCAATTCTAAATTTAATGGTCGTTATTGGAATGATCCCGGTAACTGGTGTTACATTGCCCTTTTTATCTTATGGAGGTTCTTCCTTGCTTGTTAGTATGGCTAGTATTGGAATTCTTTTAAATATTGCAAAACAACAAGAATAATGTTTATAGAAAGAGGGACAAAATGACATTATGGGATTATTTACAAGATAGACAGGCAAAAGAAATAACATCAGTCAATGAAATCGATGCTTTAATATTCAATAAACTTACTTATCTTTCTTTTGAGGCATTTATGAATGAAGAAGATACTCTAACTCTCCAAGAAGCGTATCAAAGAAAACAACAGAAAAACATTTTTTTTAGCGATGAAGAAGAAAGATTCTTTTCTCTTTTGTCACAACATCCTCGTTATCAAAATTTACTTCTTGAAAAAATTATCAGCAAATTGGATTATGAAAAAGAAGAACAGTTTATGGCTATGTGTATTGTTTTACCAAACAAGTCGCTTTATATTGCATACCGAGGAACCACAGAAGAGCTTGTCGCATGGAAAGAAGACTTAAATATGTCTTATATGACGATTCCTGCACAAAAAGATGCACTGGCATATTTAAATCAATTTAAAGAAGCCAAAAAGATTTACATTGGCGGACATTCTAAAGGTGGGAATCTGGCCATGTATGCAGCGGTATATGCAGAAAATCAGATTAAAGAGAGCATTGTTTGTGTTTATAATTATGATGGTCCTGGTTTTTTAGAATTAGATCAAAACTACGTAAAAATGAAAAATAAAATTGTTTCTTATATTCCGAGTGATTCCATTGTCGGAAGATTATTTAAAAAAACGCATAAGACAATTGTTGTAAAAAGTACTTATCGAGGGTTAAAACAACATGATTTAGTGAACTGGCAGATAAAAAACAATACTTTGGTACTAAGCAATTTAAGTAAGGAGAGTCATTTTATAACCGTAGCGATTGATTTATTTTTAAAAACGATTGACCAACAAGAATGGATTGCCCTTATAAATTCTATATATATAATTTTAGTAGAAATGGGAATTACAAATATAAAACAAATACGTTTTAGCGATATAAAAGAAAGGATTATTTCTTATTCTCAAATGGAAAGAAGTAAGAAAGAGTTATTGATTGCTATTATACAATACTTATTAAATTTTAATCTATAGGATTCATTTATTACCGTAAAAACATGAAAAGAATGCTTCTATATGTTTTTATAGAACAGGGAGTAGCCATGTTTACAACCGTTTTAAGAACAATGGAAATAGAAAAGATCAATATAAAAACAATAAACGAATAAATTTATCAGAAGATAAAATAGTAAAAGAATTATTATTAGGAAATATAAAGGATATGGTATAATTGTTTTGAGGTGAATTTTATGAAAATCCTTTATGTTCATCATGCGGATAGAGATAAAAATAAAAACATCATGCAACAAGAACAAGATATAACAAAAAATGGTATAAAAGAAGCTTCTTTATTAGCTGAAAAATTAAAACAAATAAAAGTAACAGCTATTTATACATCCCCTTATTTAAGATGTAAGCACACGGCTGAAATTTTAAATCAATATATAAAGGTTCCGATTTATGAGGAAGAACGCTTTAATGAAATGAAAAAAGAGGAGTCTTGGAAAGAACTACAAGAAAGGAACATGCAAGCCATTGATGATTTAGTAAATAAATACAAAGAAGATGATGATTTTGTTATTTGTGTAACCAGTGGAGTGAATTTATCTGCTTTTATTTATTATTTTACAAAAATAAAACCAAGTAATGAAAATCCATGGATACAAGCTGTGGCATGTTCTCCTGTATTGTTTTCCACAAATAACAAAATATTTTAATGAGGTGTTTTATGAGCAAAGTAGTTATTGTAGGTGGAGGTGCATCTGGATTAGTCGCAGCCATCTATGCAAGAAAAAACAAGAATGAAGTACTCGTTTTAGAAAAAGAAGCAAAAGTAGGGAAAAAGATTTTAGCAACTGGAAATGGAAGATGTAATTATTGGAATAAATATCAGGACGTATCACACTATCATTCTAGAAATAAAGAACTTTTAGACAAAATCATTACAAAAGAAAATCAAGAAGAAATACTTTCTTTTTTTTCTCATATTGGTATTCTTCCTAAAATAAAAAACGGTTATTATTATCCAAATAGCAATCAAGCAAGTAGTGTCCGAGATGCTTTATTTTTACAGGCAAAGTTAGTAGGGGTTCAGTTTTTAACGAATGGTATGGTTTTAGATGTTGAAAAAAAAGAGGATCAGTTTATCATTACCACCCAAGATAACCAAATTTTAGCAGATAAAGTCGTTATAGCTACAGGATCTTATGCAGGAGTAAAAGAAGAAGTAAATGGTTATGCTATAGCGCAAAAGTTTCATCATACGATTATTGATGTTGTCCCAGCTTTGGTGCAATTAAAAGCCGAAGGTTCTTTCTTAAAAGCATGGTCAGGTATTCGTTGTGATGCTTCTATTCGATTATATGAAAATAATGAGTTTGTGAAAGAAGAATTCGGAGAAATTCAATTAACCGATTATGGTATTAGTGGTATTTGTACTTTTAACTTAAGTCATATTGTAGCAAGAGGATTAAAAGAAAAGAAAGAGGAACATGTTGTTATTGACTTTTTACCACTCATAAAAACCAGTTCTATAGAAGCATTTATAAAGTGGATTGATGAAAGAAATACTTTTGTAAAGAATCGCAATTTGCTCGAACTTTTCGAAGGAATTTTAAATTATAAATTGATGATGGTTCTTTTAAAACAAAGTCAGTTGAATCCAACAAAACACTGGGAACATTTAAATAAAAATGAAAAATTTGCATTAGCAAAAGCTATAAAATATTTTCATTTAGATATCATTGGAACAAATCCATATATAAAAGCCCAAGTATGTAGTGGCGGAGTGAAGTTGGATGAATTTTATCTAGATACTTTTGAATCGAAAAAAGAAAAAGGATTGTACTTTGTTGGCGAAATTTTAGATGTCGATGGAGATTGTGGCGGATATAATTTATCTTTTGCCTGGATCAGTGGAATGAAATGTGGTAAGAGTTTATGATTCGTGTAAAACAAATAAAAGTAAGTATTGATAAAAATACTAAAGAAGAAATCAAAGAAAAAGTTATTAAAAAATTACATATTCCTCCAGCTGACGTTTTAGATATAAAAATAAAAAAACAATCCTTGGACGCTAGAGAAAAACCAAATTTATTTTTTGTTTATGATCTTTTAGTAACGATAAAACATGAACAAAAATATTTAAAGAAGAACAGGAATAAAGATATAGTGCTTTATCAAGAAGAAACATTTGAAGTAAAAGAAATTGGATCTAAAAAAATGAATACGAGACCAATTGTGGTAGGTAGTGGCCCAGCAGGATTATTCTGCGCTTATTTACTTGCCTTTTATGGATATAAACCAATCATTATTGAACGTGGAGAGGATATAGAAAAAAGAGTGAAAGCAATAGAACAATTTTGGCAAACGAATCGATTAAATGAAAATAATAATGTCCAGTTTGGTCTAGGAGGTGCGGGTACATTTTCAGATGGAAAATTAAATACTTTAGTAAAAGACAAAAGGCATATTGGAAGGAAGGTTTTCGAAATTTTTGTAGAGTGTGGTGCCCCAAAAGAAATTATGTATGTCAATAAACCCCATATTGGAACCGATCTTTTACGAAAGGTAATATCCACTTTAAAAGAAAAAATTGAAAGTATGGGAGGAGAATTTTATTTTCATACCTGTCTTACTGATATTTCTATCAAAAACCACAAATTAGAAAAGATTGAAATAAATAATAAGCAATGGTTTGAATGCGAAAATTTAATTTTAGCGATTGGACATAGTGCGAGAGATACTTTTGAAATGTTATTGAAGCGAAACGTTTCTATACAACAAAAACCTTTCGCAGTAGGAATTCGTATTCAACATCCTCAAGAAATGATTAATCGTGCACAATATGGTAAAACGGATTCTAAAGAACTAGGACCAGCAAGTTATAAGCTAACTTATAAGACAAAATCTGGTAAAGGGGTTTATTCTTTTTGCATGTGCCCAGGAGGATATGTTATAAATGCCTCTAGTGAGCAAAATCACTTAGCCATTAATGGTATGAGTAACCATGCTCGAGACACCAAGAATGCCAATAGTGCAATTTTGGTTACTGTAGATAAAAGTGATTTTGGTATAGGAATACTTGATGGAATGTATTTCCAAAGAGCTTTAGAAGAAAAAGCTTATCAAGTAGGTAAGGGAAATATTCCTATACAAACCTATAAAGATTTTAAATCCAATCAAAAAAGTACAAATTTAGGAAAAGTAGAAGCCATTTATAAAGGATCTTATACCTTAACCAATCTACAAGAAATATTCCCAGAAAATATCAATCAGTCTTTAATAGAAGCAATCGATTATTTTGATACCAAAATAAAAGGATTTGCTAGAGAAGATGCTCTTTTAGCCGCTGTAGAATCTAGAAGTTCTTCTCCTGTACGAATAAAGCGTGATGAAAACTATCTTTCCAATATCCAAGGTATTTATCCTTGTGGAGAAGGGGCCGGATATGCTGGAGGTATTACAACTTCTGCTATGGATGGAATAAAAATTGCTGAACAAATCATAAAAACATATCAAAAACCATAAAAATAAGGATACTATTTGGTATCCTTATTATAGTCTACAGGAGTATTGTCAAATTCTTTTCCAATAATAAATTCGTGTAAAATTTCTTCTTCGTTTTCAACAGCAATTTCTTCAATTCGATCCACACGACATTTTTCAGCAATTAAAATGGATTCTACTTTCAATATTGCTTCTTCAAGTTCATCATTGACAACAACATAATTGTATTTGTTAATTTCATTAATTTCTTTATAAGCTGTTTTAAATCGGTCAATAATTTGTTCATTATTTTCAAGCCCACGAGCCTTTATTCTTTTCTTTAATTCTTCAAAAGAAGGTGCTAAGATAAAAATTAAAATGGTTTCTGGAAATAGTTCTTTGACTTGTTGTGCGCCTTGAACATCAATTTCTAAAATAACATCTTTTCCAGATTCTAAAGTCTCTTCAATTTCTTGCTTTGGTGTACCAAAATATTCTCCATAACGAACTTTCGCATATTCTAAGAAATCATTGTTTTTAATTTTTTCTTCAAATTGTTCTCTGGATACAAAATAATAATCAACGCCATCTACTTCGCCACCACGCATAGGACGTGAAGTATAAGAAATGGATAAAGTCATTTCATCATGTTTTTTAAGTAAATGACGAATAATCGTTCCTTTTCCTGCACAAGTAGGACCTGAAATAATAATTAATTCTCCTCGTTTTCGATGTTTAATATTTGACATAAGAACCTCCCTTGATTGATTAATTATAACTTTTTATCAAAAAATATTCAAGTAAAACATGAAAATATGTTACAATTCAAATGGTGAGGAGTATGCTAAAAGAGGAAAGACTAGAACAAATCAAATATGTTGTAACTAAGAGTACATATGTAACAATAAATCACAAAAAGATAGAAGAGTTTGTAAATACCATGGATTTTAATTTTCATACGCACCATTTTTTAGAGGATGTTTATGATCAATATACTGAAAAGCAAAGGATTTTACTTGCCTTTTTGCTTGAATCTATAAACTTTTGCTTTTACAAGGATCCTCATTTTCAGTACAAAGATGAAAAAAACAGTAGTGCAATGTTTCAAATGTTTGTGGATAAAACATTAGAAGATAATAGACTCTTAGATATAATGTATTTAAAAGGAATGACATATGAAGATTTTATAGCTATATTTGGTATAGAAGAAGGAAATTTAAAAAAGAGATTTCAAACCTTTATGGAAACAGTAAACTCTATTTCTAATCATAATTTTTATGAAGAATTGTTTTCTTTAAAAAATACAGGAGAATTCTATAATTATATTGTTACCAATTTCAAATCTTTTAATGATGTAGCTATTTATAAAGGAAAAGAAATCAAGTTTTATAAACGTGCCACTTTATTAATTCATGATTTGTTTTTTGTAAGCGATACAATCAAAAAGAATATAAAAAATGTAGATGATCTTTTAGGATGTGCCGATTATGTGATTCCAAAAGGGATGCATGCTTATGGAATGTTAGAATATACTGAAAAACTAGAAGATAAAATCAATCGTTATGTGAAAATAGAACCATTTAGTGAAGAAGAAGTTGAAATAAGAGCGAATATGTTATGGGTACTTGAACTCATAAAGAAAAAATTAAAAGAAAAAGAAATTGTAATCAATTCTATTACATTGGATAATATACTTTGGGCGAATCTAAGAGGAAATAAAGGTATTAATCACCGTTGTGATACCATTTATTACTAGGAGGTTATATGAAAAATTATAATGATGGGACTGTTAAAAATTTAGAAGAAATAGAAAATCCAGAACAAGCAATACATGATTTTGCAGAAGGTAGTGAAGCTTTGGAAGATTTATTAAAATTTTGTTATGAAAATGGCATTAAAACCAAAGCTTGTTGTAGAGGACACGAAAAAGATTTTTCACATCCTTATATTTTATTTGAAGATACGGCACTCAATTATTTAAGCAATTTAGAAGAAGTAGTTGCTGTTATTGATGCCGAAATAACCTATACACCTAAAATATCTGCTTCTTGGCCTGCTCGATGTGGTGTTCACTGTAAACATAACAACCCAGAAAGTTCAGATTTATTCTTTAAAAATATAAAGGGCATTTTAGAATATACGATTGAACAAAACGAAATACATTTACCAAAATCTTTTGAGCTCGTTGATAGAATTAATGACAATATAAATCGTTCTTTTTTCTTAAGTGGAAAAATTGCTCCACACATTCAAAAAAATATAAAAGGGACGGATCAATATACCTATACTTTAACCACTCCTTGGGCAGCGATTGTCAATGGTAAAGATAGTACAACTTTATCTCATGAATTAGAAGAAATAGATAACAATCGTATAAATCCTTGTCAAATGACTCTGGATATAAACGGATTAAGTCGATATGCAGAAAAAATAGAACAACTCTTTTCTAAGAAGAAGTAGTTCTTTTTTTTATTCAAAAAAATATTCTTTACTAAGGTATGAATACTTCATTTTTGATAATAATAGAAGGTGAAATATGTTCAATAGATTGGCATTGTTTTTAATAGGATTTGGCCTTGTAATTATAGGTTTTACATATATGATCATGTATTTAAATTTAATGGCTATAGGCTATACTTTTATTGATTATTTATGTTTTATTTTAAAAAGAATTGAATGTTTATTAAGTTTTATTGGACTTGGTTTTATTCTACTATCGTTTTATGGAAAGGGAGATAAATATGCTTTACATATATGATATATTATTAAATTTTTCGAAAGAAAAACTACTTGAATTTTATGAATGGGAAAAAGATGATAAAATCGATCATGTAAAAAAAATAAAGCTTTTAAAAATCGATTCAAAAGTTATGGATGATTTTATAGATTATACTGTAACAATTCTAGATGAAAAAAAAGAAGAAATAAAAAATGGAATGGAACTGTTTAAAAACAAACAAATTAAATCAGCTATGTTATTTACGGATGGTTATCGTGTATTAGCGATTCTTTTTAATGAACAGTACAAAAGCATAGCCAAATCCAAATTGCTATTAGAAGAAGAACTCGATGTACTTGATATTGCTGAGAAATTAAATACTGTAAATATGGTATATAAAAAAACAGCCAAAAAAAATCTATTGTTTTTAACTAGGCGTGAATTTGAAATCAAATGTTATTTAGAAAAAGAGTTAAAAAAAGCCTATAAAAAACAAGATATCAATAAATTAACCTATATCTATATGGAATATTTTGATGGAGAAGAAAAAGATTTTGAAAAGATGTATATTCAACTGAAAAACAGTTTACAGGAAATCAATGAAAAACATATCAAAATTTTTGATATGCTTACTTGTAATCGAAACAAACAGATTAACTAAAAGAAGAAGTTGTTATTATTTGGCATACCCCAGAAAAAAGGACTGGGTGCAGGGAAAAATGGTCCACAACAAGGTCTAAAATTATTATTGTTATTGTTGTTATTTCCTATAGCATAACCAACAGCTCCACCGACCAAAAGAGGAACCCATGTACTTCCACCAAAACGATCTTCTCTTTTTACCCATTGAATGTTGTCATTTGAAAAGTTTGGATTTGGGTTTTGAAATCTCGTATTATTTGATACAACATATGAATTAGGATACATAAAAATACTCCTTTCTATTTTATTTTATGTTATAATGATAAAAGAGGTGATAACATGAAAGATGCCGTTTATACATTAGCCCATACCATTGCCAATTATTCTTTAGCTTTAAAAGAAAATGAAAAAGTTTTATTAGTAACAACTTCCCTAGAAACAAGAGATCTTTTAGAAGCTTTGATCGATGAAATAACAAAGTTAAAAGCTATTGTTTCCATTCGTATTTCCGATCAAGCCCTAGCGGCACAAATCATCGAAAAATCTTCAGAAAAAAGAATTGAACTCATAAAAAAACAAGACGCTTTTGATGTGGAAAACTTTGATGCTTTTATTAGTATTGTTTATTCGATTAATGATTATGAAGGAAAAAACATTTCTAAAGAAATAAGAAGAAAACAAGGAGAAGCTTTAAAAGAAAGTCATGAAAAGAAAATAAATGAAAGAAAATGGGTATTATTAAATTATCCATCTCCACTGGATGCTTATAAAGCAAAAATGGAATATCGTGATTTTAAAAAATATGCATTTGAAGTTATGAATGTCGATTATCAGGCTATGCATGAAAAAATGAAACCATTAAAAGAATTAATGGATAAAACCGATAAAGTACGAATTGTTGCGAAGGATACCGATCTTACATTTTCAATTAAAGGAATGCCATCTATTCCTTGTGTAGGCGATAAAAATATTCCAGATGGCGAACTTTACTCCGCGCCTATTAAAGACAGTGTAAATGGTAAAATTACATACAATACACCGAGTCCATACAACGGGAATGTATATACCAATGTTTCTTTAACTTTTAAAGATGGAAAAATTATAGAAGCCACTTGTAATGAAGACAATGATAAATTAAATGAAATTTTTAACACGGATGAAGGAGCAAGATATGTTGGAGAATTTTCGTTAGGATTTAATCCAAAAATTATAAACCCTATGGGAGATATCTTATACGATGAAAAAATATTCGGTTCTCTACACTTTACTCCAGGTTGTTGCTATGATGATTGTGATAATAAGAACAAATCCTCAATTCACTGGGATATGGTTTTAATTCAAAGAAAAGAATATGGTGGTGGAGAAATCTATTTTGATGATGTGTTGATTCGAAAAGATGGACTATTTGTACTTCCAGAATTAAAAGAATTAAATTTTGGTTATGAGAAATAAAATATAAGTTGCGAAATCATAAAAAAAATGATACGATAAAGACATAGTAGGAGGGATAAAAATGGCAGAAGAAAAGAAAACCAAAACAACAACGAAAAAAACAACGACAAAAAAACCAGCATCCAAAAAGACTACAGCAACAAAAACAACAAAAAAGACAACAAGTACAAAAAAACCATCTACTCAATCTACCAAAAAACAAACAAGACCTATTGAAGAAAATAAAACAAGTGTAGTAGAAAAGAAAGTAGAAACAAAAGAAAACGATTTTGTAGAAGCAAGTGAAAGAACAAAAAATTTAGCTTACGCTTTAATTTTTATCTTACTTGCGGTTGTAGTCCTTTTATTAGCAGTTGAATAAACTGCTTTTTTTGTTTGTGTTTTTGCTTTTTATATAATACAATAAATATAGGTGGTATCCATGAAAGAAATAACACAAATTGTGACATTGAAAGAAGAAGACGAAACGAATTTAAAAATAAATTATAAAAAAGCTTTAGAAGATTCTACGTTTAAAGAATGGATTCAAACATATTCTATCCCATCTTCCTTAGCTATGAAATATACTTCTAGATTGCAAGAGGCTAAAGAAGAACAAGCACATTGTAAAAATTGTAAGAGTTTACTAGAGTGTAAGAATAAAATTCAAGGATTTTGTTATACGCCTAAAGTAAATAAGGAAACTATAGATTTTTCTTATGTTTCATGTCGTTATGAAAACCGTTTCTTAGAAGATACGAAGTATCAACAGTATGTTACTTTATTTGATATTCCTAAAGAAATTAAAAACGCATCATTAAAAGAAATCTATACCGATGATAAAAACCGCTTGCCTATTATTAAATTTATTAAAAAGTTTATAGATGAATATAAAAAAGGAAATAAGCAAAAAGGACTTTATTTATCTGGAAGTTTCGGTTCAGGAAAAACCTATTTACTTGCTGCCCTTTTTAATGAACTCGCAAAACAAAAAGTAAATAGCATTATTGTTTATTTTCCAGAATTTTTAAGAAAGTTAAAATCTTCTTTTAATGAGAATAATTATGAAGAAAGATTTGATTTAATTAAAAAAGTAGATCTTTTACTTATTGATGATATTGGGGCAGAAAACTTAACACCTTGGGGTAGAGATGAAGTTTTAGGTGTTATTTTACAATATCGAATGGATGAAAATTTACCAACTTTTTTTACATCTAATTTAACCATAGAAGAATTAGAAAAGCACTTAAGTTGTACAAGTAGTGGTATTGATAAAGTAAAAGCAAGAAGAATTGTCGAAAGAATTAAACAGTTAACTATACCCCTTGAATTAGTAAGCAAGAATAGAAGAAAATAATTTCAATAAATATAGATGTAACCATAGTTTACGTAAAGTGAAAAATACGTAAACTTTTTTATATAAAATTCTCGATTCGAAAGGGATAGATAGTATAATGAAAATAGAGAGAGGAGAGTAAAAATGGAAGAAAAAAAGAAAAGTAGTAAAGAAAAAACAGTTGTTATTGTAATATTGATTTTAATTATTTTAGGACTTGCAGGCTATATTGTTTATGACAAAGATTTATTAGGATTAAAAGAGAAAGCAGCTTCTGAAGAACAAAAAGAAGATAATTCAGAAACGCAAGAAGAACAAGGAACAGCGTTATCAGTAACGGATACAACAGTAACGGATTTAATGAATCAAATGAATATTTCTACAACAACAGATACGAAAAAAATGGATGGATATTTTTATCGAAAAGGAAATTGTACTTCTAGTGAAGTAGACAATTATATTAAGTTGTATTTAGGTATGAAATATATTGAAAAACATGAGTATAATGGTAATTTGGAAAACGGAACAAAAATTGAACGAGAGACCATGAGTAATGCCATAAAAAGTATATTTGGTCCAACTGCAACTTATACAGATGCAAGTGCAACAGATGCTTGTCCAGGAGCCACTTATGATAATGCTTCACAAACCTATACAGTTGTAAGTGGTTGTGGTGGAACTTTAATTCCATATTATGAAAAAGAGGTTGTAAAAGCTGTTCAATATAGCGATCGTATTGAAACTGAAGAAAAAGCATTATATGCTGTACCAGAAATGTCTGATGAAACGTCTGAGGTTCAATTAAAATTATATACAGCTGATCAAGAAACTTTACTTGATACGCTATCTTCAGAGGAAAAAGATATAATTACAAAGTATCAAGACAAATTATCCACTTATAAATATACATTTAAAGAAGAAGATGGAAAGTATTATTTTGATTCTGTTGAATTAATGCAATAGTATTTATTGCATTTTTTTTATTCCTTTGTTATAATAGCCATAGAAAGCGATGAATAGGATACGATTATAAAAGGATATTAACAGAGAGTTATCGTTTGGTGGAAGGTAATAATAGAATTTTATAATTACTCCCTAGGAGCAAGACTCGAAAGAGATACTCGGTGAAAGCCGTTATATAATTAAGTAAAACAAAGGATGGTACCGTCTTATGACTCCTGTTACCATTCTTTTTTTGTGGAAAGGGGATGATTCTTTGCCTGCGGATAAAGACGATGAGCTATTAGAAGTCTTTGATTCCAATGGCTTATCAACAGGTGCTTTTTTACCAAGAAGAGAAGTACATGAGAAAAAATTATTTCATCAAGAAGTCAGTTTGTGTGTAATCAATGAAAAAGACGAAATTCTTTTAGAAAAAAGGAATAAAAATAAAAAATCAAATCCCTCTAAATGGGGATTGGTGGGTGGACACGTCACCAAAGGAGAAAGCCTGGAGGAAGCTATAAAAAAAGAAGCTTTTGAGGAAGTAGGAATTTATTTTGATTCTGTGACTTTATTTGATCAAAGAAAAAATCAAAAGAGCCATTCTTTTAAAAACCGTTTTTATACTTTTACAGATAAAAAGATAGAGGAGTATAACGTTCAAAAAGAAGAAGTGGATGAAGTTATCTATATGAATTTTTATGATTTTTTAGAATTAATTAAGAAGAAAGAAAATAAAACTGTATATAATTATAATAAAGATGGTGAAATATTTTTAAAATTAAAAGAGATTATAGAAAGAAGGAAGATAAAATGATAAATATTAAAGAAGATGAAAAGTTAAGTATACTAAATCATAGCTGTGCACATTTAATGGCTCAAGCGGTAAAACATTTATATCCTGAAGCAAAATTTTGGGTAGGGCCAGTCATTGAAGATGGATTTTATTATGATATCGATTTAGGTGATAAGACTATCTCCGATGAAGATCTACCTAAAATTGAAAAGGAAATGAAAAAGCTTGCCAAAGATGGGAAACGAATTGTAAGACATGAAATATCAAAAGAAGAAGCGTTGAATATGTTTAAGGATGATCCATATAAAGTAGATTTAATTAATCGTATGGATCCTAAAGATACTGTGATTTCTTGTTATACACAAGGAGATTTTACGGATCTTTGCCGTGGGCCTCATGTGGATACTGTAAAAGAGTTAAAACATTTTAAATTACTAAAACATAGTGGTGCCTATTGGAAAGGAGATTCCAACAACAAAATGCTTCAAAGAATTTATGGCATTTGTTTTGAAAACACAGAGGATTTAGAAAAATATTTAGAAGAACTTGAAGATGCAAAGAATAGAGATCATAGAAAGATAGGAAAAGAGCTTGAAATCTTTATGTCTGATGATTTAGTAGGAAGAGGTCTTCCTATGTATTTACCAAATGGGTATATTATTTGGCAAGAACTAGAAGACTATATTAAAGAAAAAGAAAGAAAATTAGGATACCAACATGTTATGACGCCATGCGTTGGCAATGTAGAATTGTATAAAACTTCAGGACACTGGGATCATTATAAAGAAAACATGTTTCCAGCTATGGAAGTTGATGGCGAAGCTTTTGTATTAAGACCAATGAATTGTCCACACCATATGATGATTTATGCAAATAAATTGCATTCTTATAAAGATTTACCTATTCGTATTGGCGAGGTTGCTCATGATTTTCGATATGAAGCCAGTGGAGCGTTAAAAGGCATTGAAAGAGGAAGACATTTCTGTCAAAACGATGCACATTTATTTGTGACTCCTGAACAAATCAAATCCGAATTTAAAAACGTTGTGGATTTAATCTTTGATGTGTATAAAGATTTTAATATTACAAATTATCGTTGTGTTTTATCTTTAAGAGATCCAAGTGATAAAGAAAAATATCATCCAGATGATGAAATGTGGGATAAAGCAGAAAATGAACTTAGAGAAGTATTAAATGATTTGAAAATCGAGTACACAGAAGAAATTGGTGAAGCTGCTTTTTATGGACCAAAATTAGATGTAAATGTTCGCCCTGCGGTAGGGCAGGAAATCACGTTATCTACTTGCCAACTTGACTTTTGCCTACCAGCCAAATTTGATTTGAAATATGTAGATAAAGATGGAGAAAAGAAGACGCCTGTTGTTCTTCATAGAGCCATACTTGGTTCACTTGATCGCTTTATGGCCTTTATATTAGAAGAGACAAAAGGAGTACTTCCTACATGGCTTGCACCAACACAAGTAAATATTATTCCTGTTAATTTAGAATATCACCTAGAATATGCACAAGAAATAGAAAGCTTATTAAAAGAAAATAAAATCCGTGTAGCCTTAGATGATAGAGAAGAAAAACTTGGTTATAAAATGAGAGAATCACAAACCAAAAAAATTCCATTCACTTTAATTTTAGGAGATCATGAAAAAGAGGCAAAAACAATTAGTTACCGTTTGCACGGATCAAAAGAAACAACTACGGTAAGTATAGAAGAATTTATAACCATGATAAAAAAGAGAATAGAAGATAAGAAATAAAAAATATATGATTTGATATAAATAGGAGGATTATATGATATATCCTAGGTTTTTAAAAAAGAAAGATGTTATCTCTTTAACTGCACCTTCAGAAGGTTGTTCAAAGAAAAAAGAAGATTTAAATGCATTTGAAAATGGCATAAAAGAATTTAAAAAACGAGACGTCAAAATTAAAGAAACCCCAGATTGTAGAAAAACACATTTAGGTAGAAGTGATAGTGCAAAAACAAGAGCTAAAGAGTTTGAAGCGTGTTTTAAAGACAAGCAAACCAATGCAGTACTTTGCTATAATGGTGGTGAATTTTTAGTTGAAATGCTATCTTACGTAAATTTTAATGTTATAAAAGAAAATCCTAAATGGTTTTTAGGCTTTTCTGATCCAACAGGTTTGTTGTTTTATATAACGACGTATTTAGATATTGCAACGTTATATGGAAATAACTTTATAGAATATCAAATGACACCATGGCATATTTCTTTGGAAAATGGTTTAAATATATTGAGAGGAAATATTCAGGATCAAGAAAGTTTTGATATGTATGAAGAAGGATTAAAAACACATCGGAAGAAAACAGAACCTTTTTGTTTAGATACAAGAGTATATTGGAAAAATATAACTGGAGAGAAAAAAATTCAGTTAAAAGGTAGATTAATTGGTGGTTGTTTAGATGTATTAGCAAATATTGTTGGGACTCGTTTTGATGTAGTTTCATCTTTTGTAGAAAAATATAAAGAAGATGGTATTGTATGGTATTTTGATAATTGTGATTTCACGAATGAGCAAGTGGTAAGAGTACTATGGCAATTAAAAGAAGCAGGATGGTTTAAATATGCTAAAGGAGTTGTATTTGGGAGAAGTGCAAATGATGTTAGTCGTTATGCTATATCATTTAAAGATAGTGTCCTTGCTTCACTAAAATCACTAAATCTTCCAATTATTGTTAATGCAGACATTAGCCATAAAAGACCTACAATGACTTTAATCAATGGGGCTATTGTAAATATTGATAGCCAAGATGGTAAAGGAAAGATTAGTTTTGAATTAAAAGAATAGGAGAAGCATATGAAACAAAAGGCAAAGCTTTTATGGAGTGGTATTACTGGAAGAACGGGGCAATTGACACTTAAACTTGAAAAAGACAGTGATCTAGTTACAATTGTTGCTGGAGTAAGCAATAGCAATAGTGAGTATTATAATTATGATGAACTAGATGATATAAAAGAGGACTTTGACGTTATCGTTGATTTTTCTCACGAAAACAATTTACCTAAAATTTTACGCTTTGCACTACAAAAGCATAAGCCACTTGTTATAGGAACTTATATTAAAAGTGAGGAATATAAGGCAATGTTAGAAGAAGCTTCAAAAATGATTCCTATATTTAAAGGTGGAAATTTTAGATTTAAAGTTAAAAAATTTATAGATGATGTAATTGAATATGCAAAAAATACAGAAGAAGACATTCATCTTATAGAAACACATTACAAAACCAAAAAAGTTCCTAGTCAAACAGCATTAGAAGTAAAAGAAAGAGTATTTAAAGAAACAGGAAAACAAGTAAGTATTGAATCCAGACTGGAATATGATGAATTAATCAATGATTGGCAAGTAAACCATTTCCACTGTCGTGTACAAGGAATAGATGAATTAGTGCCTGATATATTTCAAATCGCATCTAGGATGTCATATGATTTAAAACCAGGATTTTATAATTTAAATGCATTATTAGATCAGAATAAAACGTATATTCCTAATCCACCTGTTGGCAAGACAAAATAGAAAAAGACAAAACCGTGTAACATAAAAAACAGTTCACTTAAAAGCGTGTGAAAACATAAA
The DNA here is from genome assembly GCA_944363635.1 of uncultured Bacilli bacterium. Classification (GTDB taxonomy): domain Bacteria; phylum Bacillota_I; class Bacilli_A; order RF39; family UBA660; genus CALVUP01. Next base: position 85,165 of record CALVUP010000001.1, read on the forward strand.
AAATTCAAACGCTTTTTCTTTGCTCTAAATGAAATGAATAAAAAAACTTTACGATTAAAATCTTTTTTAGTATAATGGAAATAGTAGATAAGAGGTTATAATATGAGGAAGATTTATACAAGTATAGATTTGGGCTCTGATAGTATAAAAATTGTGGTAGCCGAAAAAATAGAGAAACGGTTTCATGTATTGGCTGCAAGTTCCATTCGCAGTATTGGAATCAAAAAAGGGATTATTGCTGATGCAAAAAAAGCGGCTTCTTCTGTAAAATTAGCTAAGGAACAAATTGAAAAACAATTGAATGTAAAGATTAATAAGGCAATTATTACAGTACCTTCTAATAATTGCACTTTCGATATTGTAAAAGGAGATTGCAAGATTAGTGGTGAAGATGGAACTGTAATTGGAGCTGATATCAGCAATTGCATCAAGCAAGCTGTTTTATCCAAAAAGAAAGAAAACTATGAAGTGGTAACTGTAGAACCTATTCAGTTTAACGTCGATGATACGAAAGAAGGGATCCGAAATCCTTTTGGTCGCTATGGAGAAGATCTTTATGTAAAAGCCGTTATGACTTGTATTCCAAAAGCTTATTTATATCCAATTATCGAAGTGTTTAAACAGTGTAATATAGAGATTGTCGATATGGCTTTTTCCGCAACAGGGGATTATTATGAAATAAAAAGCAAAGAATCCGATAGTAAAGTAGGGGCTATTATCAATATTGGAGCTGATATTACCAATGTATCCATATACAATAAAGGAATTATGATCAAAAACAAAATACTTGAATTTGGTTCTAAAAACATTGATAACGATATTTCTTATGTGTACCGAGTAGATGGTTCTGTTGCTAGAAATCTAAAAGAAACATTTGCGGTAAGTAATAAAAAATATACGGATAGTAACGACGTAGTGGAGATCGAGTCTAAAGTGGGAGAGAAGTTAATTATCAATCAATATGAGATTTCAGATGTCGTAGAATCAAGGCTAGTCGAAATACTAAAATTTGCAAAAAAAAGCATAAATGACTTAACAAAGCGCGAAATTAGTTATATAATAGTTACAGGAGGCATAAGCGAGTTAGCTGGTTTTCAATATGTAATAGAAAATGTTTTTGGTAAGATTGCAGTAGTTCATAATATTACAAATATGGGAATTAGGAATAATAAATATTCTTCTGCAATAGGTTTGATTAAATATTTTGATTATAAAATGAATTTGCGAGATAGAGAATTTTCTATGATATCAGACGACAAGACGCTTATCAATAAGAAAAAAAGTTCTGTATCAGAAGATAACAATCTAATAAGTAGAGTATTTGATATGTTTACAGGGAATTAGGAGGATATTATGTTAGGTGGATTAGAAATGGATCAATTAGCTAAGATTAAAGTAATTGGTGTCGGTGGAGGCGGTGGAAACGCCGTAAATCGAATGATAGAAACAGGAGTTAAGGGAGTCGAATTTATTGTTGCAAATACAGATTTACAAGTATTAAATAATTCGAAAGCAGATATAAAAATTCAAATAGGCGCTTCCCTAACCGATGGACTTGGTGCAGGAGCAAAACCAGAAATTGGTAAAGAAGCTGCTGTTGAGTCTAAAAAAGAAATTGAAGAAGCCTTAAGCGGAGCGGATATGGTATTTATCACTTGTGGAATGGGTGGAGGTACTGGTACAGGTGCTGCTCCAGTTATTGCTGAAATTGCTCAATCTTTGGGAGCATTAGTTGTAGCTATTGTTACAAAACCATTTTCGTTTGAAGGAAAAAAGAGAATGGATAATGCTAACGTTGGGTTGGAAGCTCTAAAAGAACATGTTGATACTTTAATCGTGATACCAAATGATCGATTAAGAGAAATTATTGATAAATCAACGCCAATGTTAGAAGCATTTAAAGAAGTTGATAATGTACTTCGTCGAGGGGTACAATCTATATCAGATTTAATTGCCGTAGTTGGACTTGTAAACTTAGATTTTGCAGATGTAAAAGCTGTTATGGAAAATTCAGGAAATGCCATTATTGGTATTGGTATTGGTATTGGAGAAGATCGTGCGATAGAAGCAGCTAAGCAAGCCGTTTCATCACCACTTCTTGAGACTTCTATTGAAGGGGCAACAGATGCCATTATCAATATTACGGGTGGAGTGAACTTAACCTTATTTGAAGCCGAACAAGCTGCAGAAGTTGTTCGTAGTGCTTCGAATACGGATATAAACACCATTTTCGGTTCTGTAATTAACGAAAATTTAACAGATGAAGTGATTGTTACAGTTATTGCTACTGGATTTGATAAAAAAGCACAACCACTATACAATAATGTTCAAAATACAACAAGAAGACCAGTAAAAGAAGTAGAAGTTATGACAAATGAAGAAGAGGATGACAATGAATCTTCATCATCTTCCGATAGTGAATTCGAAATTCCACCATTTTTAAGAAATAGAAATTATTAATTAAAGGAGCATAGCTCTTTTTTAATTACATTCCTTTTATACAGTGTATTTAGGAATGTCTTTTTTTGTAAATAAAAATGTAAACTATTTTGTTTCACTCTTTTTTATGATATAATTTTGATAGTAAAGAGGTGTCTTAAATGGCAAAAAAAAAGAAGAGAAAGTCAAATAAAGAACAAAATTCACATTTAATAGAATTATTAGGGGTTGCCCTTGTTTTAATCTCTATTTTAGGAATTGGTCGATATGGTCTTGTTGGAAAGTTAGTAAGTGCCTTTGCTGTTTTCTTAACAGGAGTTGGCTATAATATTGTATTAATTGTGTTATTAATATTAGGTGGTTATATTATTGTTAAAAGGGAACAACCAAAATATTTAAATTCCAAATTAATTGGACTTTATATTGCTGCAATCGGTGTTTTGGTTTTGTGCCATTTTAAATATATAACCAATTATAATCAAGAAGCAGCACTTATTTTTTCAGAGACATTCGATGATTTACTTTCATGTTTTAATAATATTATGTCCTCAGGAATTGTAAATATTAGTGGAGGAGGATTTATAGGCTGTAGTTTTGCTGTTTTGTTTAACCTTTTATTTGCTTTACAAGGAACAAGGATTGTATCTATTGTCTTTATTGTGGCTGGTTTATGTTTATTTACTGGATTCTCTATTCTAGATGTAGTAAAAAAGACCGTTGAAAAAACAAAAAACATCCATTTACCTACGCGTGTACATAATACCAACGAAGATGATGAAGAAGATAATATAGAAGAAGAGGAAGAACCAAATACAGAGAAGAAAACAAAAATTGTAATTTCATCTGCGGAAGAAGTTAGCCGCGTTCCAGTAGAAGAATCACCAAAACTTATTCAAAACCACAATTATCAGTTACCACCTCTTAGTTTACTAAATCCACCCAAGAAAAAGCAAAAGGGAACAGATAGTGCTACAATTGAAAAAAACATTCAAATTTTAGAGAGAGTTTTAAAAGATTTTAAAATTAATGGCAAAGTGGTAGAAGTTCATATTGGTCCTACGGTTGCTCAATACGAACTAGAAATTGCAAGTGGTACAAGGGTAAATAAAATTACAAGTATCAATCGAGAAATTGCACTTGCTCTAGCCAAAAAAGACGTTCGAATTGAAGCACCAATTCCTGGTAAGAATACAGTTGGTATTGAATTTGCAAACGAAGTGGCTACTCCTGTTAGTTTCTATGAAATTATCAGTAGTAAATTAATGTTAAGTGCTATGGACAAAAAACTAATGGTCCCTTTAGGTAAAAGCATTATGGGAGATGTTGAAGTCTGTGAAATCAATAAAATGCCCCATTTGTTAATCGCAGGTACAACAGGATCTGGTAAATCTGTTTGTGTCAATGGAATTATCTGTTCTATTTTAATGCGTGCCAGGCCAGATGAGGTAAAACTTGTCATGGTGGATCCAAAAGTTGTTGAGTTGTCCGTTTATAATGGAATTCCACATTTATTGTGTCCGGTTGTTACAGATCCAAAAAAAGCATCCACAGCTCTTGCCAAAATGGTAAACGAAATGGAAAATCGTTATTCAACATTCAGTGATACGAAAACAAAAAATATTGAGACATATAATGCTTATGTCGATAAATGGAATGAAAAGCATAGTGAAGACGAACATAAAAATAGAATGCCATATATCGTTGTTATTATCGATGAACTTTCTGATTTAATGATGGTTGCAGCTAAAGAAGTCGAAGATTCGATTTTACGTATTACGCAAAAAGCCCGTGCTGCAGGAATTCATTTGATTGTCGCAACACAAAGACCATCTACAGAAGTCATCACAGGACTTATCAAAGCCAACATTCCATCTCGTATTGCTTTTACAGTTGGAAGTGGAATTGATTCAAGAACAATTTTAGATATGACAGGTGCAGAGAAATTGCTTGGAAAGGGAGATATGTTATATCTTCCAATTGGAAGTAACTCGCCAACCCGTATTCAAGGTTCTTTCATTACAGATGAAGAAATTGGTCGAATCATTGATTTTACGATTCATCAACAAAAAGCCCAATACGATGAAAATCTAATGAATTTACAACCAATCGATACCTCTTCTTCTACGGTTGGTAAATATGACAATGATGATTATGATGATCCTTTATATAATGATATAGTTAACTTTGTCATTGAACAAAAAAAAGCTTCTACTTCATTAATTCAAAGAAGATTTAAACTTGGGTATAATCGTGCGGCTCGAATTGTAGATTTATTAGAAGAACGTGGTGTCATTGGTCCACAAAACGGTTCAAAACCAAGAGAAGTATTAATAGGTAAGGAGAAAGAAGAAGATGAATAATCTTCTTTTTAAAAGATATGGAACAAGAGTTAGAATTAGAAAAACAATTAAAAGAAGAATTAAAAAATAATCACAATAAATATACCAAGAAAGCCAAAGACTTAGAACTTTCTTTATGTCTTTTAAACAATCATTATTTTGAAGATAAATTGTTAGAACAAGGCTATAAATATATTGCAGGCGTAGACGAAGTAGGTCGTGGCCCTTTAATTGGACCAGTAGTTGTTGCTTGTGTTATTTTACCCGAACGTTTTAAATTGGAAGGTCTAACGGACTCTAAAAAGTTAACACAAAAACAAAGAGAAAAATTTTATGATATTATCATGGAACAAGCTCTAAGTGTAAGTGTTGCTTTAAAAAGTGAAAAAGTCATCGATCAGGTAAATATCTATGAAGCAACAAAACTTGCCATGTATGATGCAATAAAGAATTCGAAAGTAAAGCCAGACGTTGTTTTGATTGATGCCATGAAATTAGAAAAGTTAGAGATTCCAAGTCTTTCCATTATTAAAGGAGATATGAAAAGTATTACAATTTCCGCAGCGTCTGTAATTGCGAAAGTGACACGAGATCGTATGTTAGATGAACTCGATAAAATCTATCCTATGTATGATTTAAAACATAATAAAGGATATCCAACAAAAAAACACATAGAAGCGATTGAAAAATATGGTATTGTAGAAGAACACCGAAAAACATTTAGCCCAGTGTCTCAACATATTAATCATATAAATACTTACAAAAGTTGACACAAAAAACAAGAATAATACTTATTTATTTTCTATAGATGTGTTATCCTAGAATAGGAAGAGAATAAAAATAGGGGAATAATTATAAGAGTGGAGTCGAGTTTATGAAAAATATTATAATTAAATGCCCTGTATGCGACTATACAAAGCAGTTATCTGTTGGAACTAGTTATTTAGATTCTAAATATAATCTATTAAATGAAAAAAACGAAAATTGTATTTTAAATCAAGTGACAAGTGAAAAAGAAAAAAATAAAATTAGATCCATTATAAAACACGGAGGAGAATTAAAGGATCACTATGGTTACAAATTATATTATTGTGCCAGTTGTCATCATATCTATAGTAAGTATTATTTTTCACTTGGCATCAGTCATGATCAGTACATAGCTAGCTACAACTGTCCCGTTTGTAAAAAACAAATGCAACTTTTAAAACAAGATCAAATGATTGATTACAATTGTGAAAAATGCCATCAAGATAGTATGATGTATATAAGCACCTAGTGCTTTTTTTTTACAAGGAAAGATGAGAAAATTAGATTTAACAAAACTACCAAGAAAACCATATGGAAAGACATCTTGTATTGATTGGGAAGCCTCTGTAGGGTGTTTGATTCCTTTTGTATTTGATGAGGTCACAGGATATTTAAAAATTATCAACCATTTAAAAGGAAATTATATAACAATTTCTTATCAAAACAAATCAAAAACCTTGCGAACCAGTCATTTATGTGCGTTTAAATTTCGAGATTTAATCTATAAAAACAAAAGAAGATTACAGAAATTTGATCTATCCAATATTCCAAAAAAGAACAACCAGTATGATTGGGTACATTCCATTGGGAAAACGATTCCCTTTTCTTGGAATGGTAGAAAAGGTACGCTTCTTATTGTTGGATATCAAAGAAAAAATGGATATGGATATCTAAGAATTCAGTATGAAAAACAAGAATATCAAATTCGAAATATAAATCTTTTAAATGGTAAAATATCCAAAATTATCAGTTATGGGAAATACCATTATTCCATAGGACAAACACTTATAGAGCAAAAGAAGGATATTACCATTTTAGAAAGAAAAAAAGTAAAACAAAGCAACATTCTTCGAAAAAAATATAAATATCATTGCAACACATGTGGATATGAAGGATGGATTGATGAGACCTTAATTGCTATATCCACCTATGCTTGTAGTCATTGTGCAGGAAAAGTGGTTATAAAAGGAAAAACAGATATCAAAACAGAAGCCCCTTGGATGATTCCTTATTTTCAAAAAAAAGACGCTATTTTATTAAATACGGAACGAAAAAACAGCAACAAAAAAATTTATCCTATTTGTCCTATATGTGGCACAATTCGAAAAACTCCTATGCAAATATCAACAATCTATAAATATCATTCCATTCATTGTCCGAAATGTAGTGATAATGTCTCCTATCCAGAGAAATTTATTTTAGAATTTTTTAAACAATTAAACGTTTCTTTAATCTATCAACCCAAAAAAACAGAATTGCCGTGGTGTGGACATTATTTTTATGATTTTTACGATCCAAAAAAGAATATCATTATAGAAGTAAACGGAATGCATCATTATCAAGAAGTAAAACATTACAATAGAACTTTACAAGAAACAAAAGTTATCGATCAAAAAAAGAAAGCTCTTGCTTTAAAAAACAATATGCAATACATAGTCATAGATTGTAGATACAGCGAATTAAATTATATAAGAAATGTTTTACTAAATCATAAAGAATTACATAAGATATATCCATTCCATGAAAATGAAATTGATTTTTATCAATGTGAACAAGCTACAATGAAATCACTTTCTTATAAAATTTATATGGATAAGAAAAAACATCCTACCATTACAAATAAAGAACTAGCGCAAAAATATAGAATGAATAGAGGTACCATTGGTAAGATATTAAATAAATTTCATGAGTAAGTTTACGTAAAGTGAAAAATACGTAAACTTTTTTTATATAAAATTCTTGATTCGGGGGGGGTAGATAGTATAATGAAAATAGAGAGGAGAGTTAGAATGGAAAAAGAAAAAAAGAAGGGGAAAGGAAAAACAATAGTTATTGTCCTATTAATTTTAATTATATTAGGACTTGTAAGCTATATTGTTTATGATAAGGATTTATTAGGATTAAAAAAGGATTCTAACAAAGAAAATATCCAAGAAGCAAAAGAAGAAACCATTTCTGATCAAGAAGCGCAAGAATTACTAGATAAATTTGGTGTTATGGATGTTTATTTAGGAGGAACCGTTTTTGATCGTGGAGGATACAGTGATGATTATAAAAATTATGTGGTTTTAAGACAATTGGAAGATCAAGGAACAAAAGGTTCTTGTGAAGAGTTATTAAAACAAGAGATTGAAGAAGGCACTGTAAAATATAGAGATGGGGATCAAGTATATGAAACGCCTAATGGTGTATGTCAAGAAGAAACAGTATTGATTGATTATGACGATGCGAATGCATTATACCAAGAAATGTTTGGTCGTTTTCCATCTATGGTAAAAAACAGTACTTCTTTCCAAGTAGAGGGATATTATTATTCTAATAATCAAAATGGATTTATTAAAACTTATATTCCTGGTGGTGGAAGTGATGGAGCTGTATATGCTGTTGCTTATAAAGATGCTACTTTAGATGGAGATACTTTAACAATCGAAGTATATCATAAGTGTGTTAATATGAATGATGATGGTACTTATACAGTAAATGATAAAAAAATAGACAGTAATGAGGAAGCAGAGCAAGAAGTATTAAAAAATAAAGATCAAATGGATATTTATAAAGTTATTTTTATAAAAGAAAATGATCATTTTATCTTTAATAGAATCACACAATAATATAAATATTGTCGAACGGAAAGAATAAACAGAGTAAAAAAATTGTGTTATGATGAATACGTCAAGGAAACTTGAATAAAATAAAAAAGAGGAACATTTAATTTCACAGGTGAATGTCGCCTCTAGATATTAGGCTGACACTCAGTTCAGAAATGAAAGGAGTGTCATATTTTTATTGCTATTACCAGTAAGGTAAGGAGTAATAAAATGATAGCAATAAGACGAAGGACTTTTATTATAAAAGTCCTTTTCTTCATTGTATCCCTCCTTTCTTAAAATTGGAGGACGACACTCATATTAAATGTTTCAAAACAATTATATAAAAGAAAAGACAAATCGATTGTTAAAATATGTAGAATAAAAGGAAAGATTTATAAAAAATCTTTCCTTTTGTAATGAAATAATACATGATACAAATACTGTTTATTCAATTTTTAATTTTCTTTTTGTAATCGGTTAAATAAGATTTCTAACATTTCGTTTTTTAATTCTTCTTTTGCATCACTCCAAATGATTTCAAAAAACACGCCCATACCTGGTAAAACTTCTTCATCATTCTCTTTTATCGATTCTTCAATAGCGCTTCTTAAATTTTCCTTATTATCCTCCTTAAAATTATTTATAATATGTTCTCGAATACTTAAATCCATAATGATTCTCCTTTCTATACTATTTTTTGTAAAACGGTAAAAATTATACCTAAGGATAATTGACAAAATTTTACTTTTAGTTACTTGACTAACTTTTACTTTTATTTGATTTGTTATATAATAGTATTAGATAAGATGGTGATGTTATGCAGATGAAATTTGATGATGTCTTGTATGATGTAGTTATTGAAAAAAAAAGAACAACCAAACATACATACATCCGAGTCAAAGACGATTTAAAAATTTATGTAACAACCAATATAAAAGCGGATGATGATTATTTAATTGAAGTTTTAAAACAAAATTATAATAGTATTCATAAAATGATCCAAAAGCAACTTCATAAAGAAAAGGAAAAAGAAAAGTTTTTATATTTAGGAAAATCATATGAAATTGTCTATACAGATAATTTTGGAGTCAGTATTGGAGAAAGTAAAGTTTATATTAATAAGAATATTGATTTAGATAAATGGTATAAGAAAGAAGCCAAAGAAATTTTTCAAGAAAGACTCGATTTTTGGTATAATCATTTCACAAGAGAAATTCCGTATCCCACTTTATGGATTCGAAAGATGACAAGTAGATGGGGTGTTTGTAATACGAAGGATAAGAATATTACTTTAAATAGTGAACTCATGAAAAGAGATATAAAATATTTGGATTATGTAATTGTCCATGAATTGTCCCACTTTATCTATCCCAATCATTCTCGTAAATTCTGGTCTGTTGTGGAGGAAAATTATCAGAATTATAAAACTGTTCGCAAAGAGATGAAAAATTTTTAAGAGGTGTATTATGTTAATAACAAGTTTAGATAATGAAAGAGTAAAAAATTATATGAAATTAAAAGAAAGAAAATATAGAAAACAGACAAAAACATATATTGTTGAAGGGGAACATTTGGTTTTGGAGGCTTACAAAGCGGGTTTAATCATTGAAGTAATTTTAGCTAGGGATGAGGTTGTACCAATTGATACAGAAAAAGTGTATGTAACCGATGAAATCTTAAATAAAATTACAACAATGGAAAATGCTCCGAGTATTATGGCTTTATGTAAAATGCAAGAAGAAAGACCTTTAGGAAAGAAAATGTTGTTGTTGGATGGAATTCAAGATCCTGGGAATTTGGGTACGATTATTCGTAGTGCCGTAGCGTTTAATATGGATACCATTGTTCTAGGAAAAAATACAGTTGATCTTTATAACCCGAAGACGATTCGTGCGGCTCAAGGGATGCATTTTTATATTTCCATTGTAGAGAAAGATTTAAAAGAAGTGATCCAAAAGTTAAAAGATGAAGATATTCCTGTATATGGTACGGATGTAAATATGGGAGAAGATGTACAAATATTAAAAGAAAAAGATAAAGAATCGTACGCTCTTATTATGGGAAATGAAGGAAATGGGATTGCTCCAGATATTAAAGACATGTGTGATAGTCTTTTATACATTCCGATGAATGAAAAAGTAGATAGTCTAAATGTAGCTATTGCAACAAGCATTTTGCTTTATGAGTTAAATAGGTGAGACAATGGAATTTATTTATATAGGAAAAATAACTTCCTTTCACGGAGTAAAAGGAGAAATTAGAATTAAAAGTGATTTTGAGTATAAAGAAAAAGCTTTTCAAATCGGAAATACTATTTATATAGAAAATAAACCCTATGAAATAAAGAGCTATCGTCGTCATAAAGAGTATGAAATGATTACTTTAGATGGATATACGGATTTAAATAGTGTCTTGTTTTTAAAAAATAAAAAAGTCTATATCAATAAACAAGAGATACATTTAGATAAAGAGGAATTATTGGATCAAGAGTATATAGGATTAACGGTTGTTGCCGAGGGTATAGAAAGAGGGATTATAAAAAATCTTTATAAAATGCCTTTTAAAAAAAAGATAATCGTAGTAGAATATAAAGAAAAAGAAGTTTTGATTCCTTTTGAACTTGTTGAAAAAGTGGATTTAAAAAATAAAAAATTATATATTCAATATATAGAAGGATTGTTTTAAATGAGAATAGATATTTTGACTTTATTCCCTGGTATGTATGATGGTTTTTTGAGTGAATCCATCATCAAAAGGGCAATTGAAAAAAAATTAGTAGACATTCATATAATTGATTTTAGAAAATACTCCAAAGATCCGCATCATAAAGTAGATGATACTCCTTATGGTGGTGGTAATGGAATGGTCTTAACTTGTCAGCCTATTTTTGATTGTATAGAAGCAATTAAAACAGATGAGTCACTTGTAATTATGATGACCCCTGATGGCAAACCTTATAAACAAGAAATGGCCTATCAATTAAGCAAAAAAAAGCATATTATTCTATTATGTGGTCATTATGAGGGATTTGATGAGCGAATTCGAAGTATTGTGGATTTAGAAATTAGCATCGGAGATTATATCTTAACTGGTGGGGAACTTCCTAGTATGGTTGTAGCAGATAGCATCATTCGACTCGTCGACCATGTGATTGAAGAAGGCTCACATATCAATGAATCTTTTAATAATCATTTATTAGATTATCCAACTTATACCAAACCAAGAGAATATAAAGGTATGAAAGTTCCAGAAGTCTTGTTAAGTGGAGACCATAAAAAAATAGAAGAATATAGAAAAAAAGAAAGCTTTAAAAGAACACAAGAAAGAAGACCTGATTTATTAAAATAGGAGGCAATTTATGGACAAAGGCAATATCAATTATTTAATTGTAAAAGACAAAAACAGTAAAAGCGTTACTTATTTTGAATATGACAAAATAAAAGGATATCGTTTAAAACCAAAGAATACACCTTTTAAAGATTGCATTAATGTCAATAAAATGATTATAGTCAATCCATCTTTAATTGAAACATTAATTACCAAAAAGATTAATAAACGTTTTAATAAATTAATACAATTGATCAGTTATCTATATGAAGAAAACGATCCAAGTGGAGAAGGATACCGATTAGCGTTAAATGAAATTAGTAAATTTCGAATGGAATTAATTAATAAATATAAATCTTATTTATCTGAAGAAAAACTAAAATTATTGGATAATAAATTATCTATTCTAGAACAAGAGATTAATTTAAAATTAGAATATATATATGAACAATCAAGTAATTATGAGAAGGAAGGAAAAAGTCGTTAGACTTTCTTTTTTTATGATTTAAATTTCCTTTTGAATTTTTCTGCTTAGCCTTGAAATAAAGAAAAACTTGATTTATAATTAAACCATAATAGGTGATAGTATGAGGAAAAGAAAAAATCAAGGATTTACAATGATTGAACTTTTGGGAGTGATTACATTATTAGGTATTATTGCTTTAATTTGTATTCCTTCCATTTCAAAATTGTTACAAAATGTAGGCAATAGTTATTATAAAGCATTAGAAGAAAATGTCGCATCCGCAGGAACGGATTATTATACAGATAATAAAGATTATTTACCAGATGATGTAGGCAAAACCGCTATTGTCTATGTAGGAGATAAAACCAATAGTCAAGATTCTTTAGTTGGTCTTTCTTATATTGATGAAGTTTTGGATCGCAACGAAAATACTTGTGGCTATTATGGGGAGAATATTTTAGAGAGTGATAAAGATATTGACTATAGTTATGTGATTGTCAATCGTGAATATAAAGACACTTCCCATGGAGAAACCCAATTTCGTTATACCGGTTGTCTTGCTTGTCAAGGAGATGAATATAAGACCAGTGTAAAGGAAAATAAATATTGTGATGCTTCTTATCTTCCAGAAAATAATGAATACATCAAAGTGCCAAAGAATTATTATCTGCAAATATCGAGTTATGATTATGACAATACAAAATTATCCAAAGTAAAATCCGATGATAATCAAAGTACTTATGATTATTTTGAATTAAGAGAAGCAGGGATTAGAGATAATAACGGAGAGCAACAAACCGATCAAAGTGGAGCAATTACAATTCCACCAAGTCATATCGATTTATTGATTGATCATCAAGATGTTGGGGATATTGATTCCTCTAGTAAAGATGCGGCCTTTACGGATTTAACAAATCAATTAGCATCTAAAATGAAAGATACAAAATTTTCGGATTATTTAAAAAGCCATACAGTGCAATTAAAATTAAAATATTCTTATACCTATACACTCAACTTTGAAGATGGTACCAAACAAGAAGTTACTCGTACAGGAGAAGCTTATGTTACTTTAATTAAAGAAGTCTTAGATCCAGCAGGTCCAGTAACAGTAGAAAGTTATTACAACGATCGTTCCAATGAACTTTATTATTCTGCTACACCTTTGGAGCAAGCAAATAACGATGGAAGTTATAGTTATCGCTATACATACAACGTCAACCATGATAACATCGATTCAAAATATCAAGGCTTATTAACCAATACGATCTTTAGCAATCGTAGTTCTTATTTATCGGCAACAAGTGGCAGTATGAGTTGGAGCAATCGTGGAATTCGAGTGAATTTTCAAGCGGAAGGATCCTCAGCTTTTGAATGTAGTTACGACCAAGAAACTTGGTATCCATGCGAAAGTGGAGAAAGTTACAATTATACAATCAATAAAGATATTTATGTAAGGGCTATCAGTGTTTATGGCAATCGAGGCCCAATTAATAAATTTCCAGTTAAAATTGATACAGATACACTCTCTTTAGATATGGATATAGACTCTCCAACCGGAAAAAACAATTGGTATATCCAAAATGTCAATATGCAAGGAACAGCAACCAATACTGCATCACAAATAAAAGCAACAAGGGTATGCACAACAACCGAAAAATCTTGCGATCCACTACTAGAAGGAGAAGATCTTTCAAAAACGAATTTTAAAACGGTGCATAGTGAAGAAACAAAAGAAATAACTTATTGCTTTCAGTCTATAAACAATGCAGGTAGTGTATCAAAAGCATCTTGTTATACAATTAAGTTAGATAAAACTGCTCCAGACTGTGGACAAGGTGATTATATTTGGCTTCGTAATAATAAGGCTATGACAAATTCTGAAATTGATAACATTGCGTGGACAACATCGAATGTAACCATCAAACCCAATGCTTATGATGAAATAAGTGGTATAAATAAAGCGGATTCAAAACAATTTACGCAAAATATCAACACCTCTAAAATCAGTTTAGAAATTGAGGACAAAGCAGGGCATACAAAAACTTGTACTTATAAAGGAAACAATAGTGATATGCCAATCCGAATTGATAAAGAAACACCAGATATTCAAATGACTCAAAATGCGCCAAGTGGATGGCAAACTTCATCCGTTACAATTAAAGCTCGAGTGACTACAGGAATTAGTGGTATCGCCTCAGTTACAAAATGTACAACAGATGGCAATACATGTACAAACAATAATGATAAAATAACAAATGTATCTGGTACCGATGATAATGTTTCTTATACAACTAGTGCTGAAACAAAAAGACAAAGGGTATGTTTTACTGTAACGGCCAATAATGGAAAATCCTATACAAGATGTTCAAACACATGGCAAATTGATACAACACCACCCGTTTGTACCAATTGGTCATTAAGTGGTGGAATTGATAATGATAAAATAGCCACGGGTTCGCCTGTGACGATAAAAGCAACAAATTGGGCTACAAAAAACGTAACACTTCGTGTTAGGTGTAGTGATTCTTATAGTGGTTGTAAATCAACACCATCCAAGACATTTAGTAGTAATCAAACAAATGCATCTACTTCATTAACTATTGAAGATAATGCTGGTCACAAAACAACTTGTAAAGCAACCGTTAGTATAAATATTGATAAAGAAAAGCCTACTATACGCATCACACAAAACGCACCAAGCGGATGGCAACAAAAAAATATTACGATTCGCGCTCAAGCAACATCTGGACCAAGTGGAATAGAAAGTATTACGTATTATTATAGTGGAGAGAAAAATTGTGATTATTGCCATAAAGCGTCTTCCACTTCTTCTACTAGCCAAACTGTTTCAGTACCATCAAATGGTCAAACGGCAAATGAAAGAGTATGTTTTAAAGTAACAGCCAAAAATGGACAAACAGCAACGGCATGTTCTAATTATTGGAAGATCGACTGGACAGGACCGACAGTTACTGTAACAGAAGGACCTAAAATGAATGCACCAGGATGTGGTAGTGCGCCTTCCGTATTTGCCCGATATACAGTTTCTGATAATTTATCAGGAGTAAGACACGTAGAAGATTATTGGGGAGAAAGTAATTCAGATTTTTCTTCTAGCTTCCTAGGAAATGCAATTAATAGAGGATCGAGTACAAGTGTTCTTGCAAGGTATGGTACGACTTGCTATAGTTCTGGAAGCCCAGCTTCTTCTGGAGTAAATTACTATTTAAAAGTATATGCATCTGATAACGCAGGAAATGAAACGTTTGATCATAGCAACAGTAGTAGTAAAATTGGGTAAAATTATAAAAAAAATACTATAAAAATATAGTATTTTTTTTTAGTTTATATTATAATCGAAGTATAGGAGGAATATATGAATACAGGAACAATCATCTTAATTGTAATTGCTGTTTTAGTTGTACTACTTATTATATGGTATTTTGCAACCTATAACAGTTTAATCGATCTAAGGAATCGTAAAGACGATCAATGGAGTCAAATCGATGTTCAATTAAAAAGAAGAGCTGATTTAATTCCAAATTTAGTGGAAACTGTAAAAGGGTACACGAAGCATGAAAAAGGAACTTTAGAAGAGGTAGTAAAAGCAAGGAATTCTTTTGTGACGGCTTCTACTCCAGAAGAGGAAATGAAAGCCAGTGGAGAAATCACACAAGCATTAAACAAATTATTTGCTTTAAGTGAGTCGTATCCAGATTTAAAAGCAAACCAGAATTTTATTGGTTTACAAAACGATTTAAAAGAAACAGAAGATAAAATTTCTGCAGCAAGACAATTTTACAATGATACGGTTTTAACTTATAACAATAAAGTAGAAATGGTACCATCAAATATTGTTGCGCGTATGGCTGGGTTTAAAACGGCTACATACTTCGAAGTGAATGAAGAAGATCGAAAAAATGTAAAAGTTTCGTTTTAATTTTAAAACTTGCCTATGCAAGTTTTTTTAAGGAGGTAAAGTATGAGAGAGTATTTGAAAGAACTTGGTATTCACGAAAAAGACGTAGATGCATTATGCAAATTAAATCCAGAACTAGAAGCTTATGATCCAAAAAAAGCCCGAACAAACATTGCATTTTTAAAAGACGAAGGTTGTAGTGATCTTTATATTCGAAATATTATTATAAATAATACGTATTTTTTAAATAATGAACCAAAAATGACACAGGAATTAATCGAATATTTAAAAGAAGATTTAGAATTTAAGGATTTGGATTTATTGTTTGATTCGAATGCCTATTTATTAAATTTAGAAAAGAAGTATTTACAAGACTTTGTAAAAGAAAAGAAACAGGCAGGAAAAACATTAGAAGAAATAAGAGATTTAATTGAACTAAATCTATTTATTATGGAGGAGCAAGCATGAAAAGAAAACTAATCATTTTTTTAATTGTTTTATTTATCGTTGCGGTTCCATATTTAATTCCATTATTTGATCAGTCGACTGTATATATTGATAAATTATATATGGATGTAACGATAAATACCGATGGCTCGATTTCTGTCAAAAAAATTGATTCTTATAAAGGTGATTATAATGGAATTTATGCAAGCTATGGATACAAAAATGCTTATGCACCTATATTTACGGGAGAAAATAGTGATTTAGAAGGAAGCAGCATTTATAATGGAAGTGCCATTACAAACTTAAAAGTGGGAGAAGTTTCCCAAGAAGATCTTACGTTTGATGATTTATTTCATGCTGGTGATTTTTATAGTGAGACTGTTTATGGTTCAAATGGAGAACATGGAGTCTATGAGTTTGAAGATACAGGTGAAGCTGTACAACTAAAAGTTTTTAATCCATCTAGTCGAAAAAAAGCTATATATTATGAATATACTATTGAAGATATGATTGTTAAACATAACGATGTAGAAGAGCTTGCTTGGACGATTTTTAATGGAGAAAATCTAGAGAGAACCATTAAAAATTTAGAAATAAGAATTCATCTACCAAAAGAAGATTCTACAATGTTGGCGTGGGGACATGGTGTACTACAAGGAGAATTAACAAGAGATAGTGATTCACAAATTACCTTAACTGCTGAAAATGTAGGTAAAGGGAATGATTTAGGCGTTCGTATTTTATTTGATAAAGATTTAGTTGCTTCTACTAAAAATACCAATATGGAAGCAAAAGAAACTATATTAAAAATAGAACAACGTCTAGCGGATGAAGCGAATGAACAAAGAAGAATTGCTAGAACACGCAGTAATATTATATGGGGTATTTCAATTGCTTGGTTGGTCATTATGATTCTTTATCTAGTTTATACTTATATAAAATACGATAAAGAATATGAGTATTCTCTTCCAAGTCCATATTTAAGAGAACTTCCTGCGACCTATGCACCAAGTACACTGGAATATTTATTGAAAAAAGATATTACGCCAACTTCTTTCTCGACGGAGATTTTAGAACTCATTCGCAAAAAAGCCATTACAATTGAAGAACCACCAAAGAAGAATAAGAAAAAAGAATATATCTTTAAAAATACAAGCGAAAACATGGAATTATCTAGTGGAGAACAAAAAGTTATATCTTTACTATTTAAAACGATTGGTGATAAAAATGAAGTAACTATGCAAGACATTAACGATTATGCACAAGATTCCTCTACAGCACCTAAATTTATGTTAAACTACAACAAATGGAAAGCAGAAGCAAAAAAAGAAGCTGTCGCAGAAGGATTCTATGAGAAAGTAGGAAAAACTAGAATTATTGGTGTTGTGTTTAGTGTGTTAGCTTTTGCAATTGCTTATTCTAACTATCTTTATAATATTGGAGTTGTATTATGTACAGTCAATTGTATTGTCGCTGTGGTTGCAATTATTTACTTATTGGTATTTAAGAAAAAAACAAAAAAAGGGATAGAACATTATACAAAATGGATGGCATTTAAAAGATTTTTAAAAGACTTTGGACGTTTTAAAGAAAAAGAACTTCCGGAGATTAAACTTTGGGAACAATATTTGGTGTATGCTCATATCTTAGGCATTGCCAAAGAAGTAGAAAAAGAAATGAAAATTAAAATGGAAGAATATTATGGAGATCAAATTCATAACCCAACGTATATAGATATGTTTTATATGTATCATATTATGAATTTAAATTTAAATCATACGATTACAAGTAGTATTACAAAAGCAGTTAGTGCTTCACAATCTACAATCGCAGCCTCTCACGCTTCCTCAGTCGGTGGTGGAGGCGGAGGCTTCTCTGGAGGAGGAGGTTCCTTCGGAGGTGGCGGAGGCCAAGGAAGTTTCTAAAAAGGAACTTCTTTTTTATTATTTTTTTGTATAATAGTTTAGTTTTTGTTATAATGAATATTAGGAGGGTATTCTTATGGATAATAAAATAAGTATATTGGATACATATGGAGAAGATTTTACAAAAAAAGAATATATTACCAATCCTGCGATTGGGCGTGATGAAGAGATTAAACAAATGATTTTGGTTTTATTGACTCCAGAGAAATCGGTAATTCTAACAGGAAAACCAGGTGTTGGTAAAACGGCTATTGTAGAAGGCCTTGCTTATCGAATTGAAAGAGAGGATGTCCCAGATGCTTTAAAAGGATATACGGTGATTAAAGTGAATACATTGGCTTTAATGGGTACAACATCTTCCGGAGAAGCTAAAATACAACTTTTATTAAACGAAGTCAAAGAAAGAGAAAAACTAATTCTATTTATTGATGAAATTCATACATTAATTGGTGGTAAAGATGAAGCTTTAGATTTTGCGAATATATTTAAACCAGGACTCGATCGTGGGGATATTAAGGTAATAGGAGCGACTACAACAGAAGAGTATGATCGTTTTATTTTAAGGGATAAAGCGTTTGTTCGTCGTTTTCAGAAAATTGTTGTAGAAGAACCTACCGAAGAGCAAACCGTTGAGATTTTAATGGGAACACTTCCTAAAATAGAGAAAAAAACAGGAGTAAAATTAAAATATACAAAATATTTACAAGAGTTAATCATGAAATTTATTGTAGATATTACAAGCGAATATAAAAGAGTTTATGAAATAGGTGCGAGATATCCAGATGTGTCCTTATCACTTTTACAACAAGCTTTTTCCTATGCTGTATTTGATAATAAAAAAGAAGTAAATATTGAAGATGTAAAAAAAGCCGTTGCCAATACGAAAAATATTTATCCAGATGTGGTAAAGAAAGCACTAGAAGCTTTTCCAACGTATTTTAAAGAAATTTATAAAGTAGAACAAGAGGAACAAGAAAACAGAAAAAGAATGGAGATTATATAAATGTATAGTTATATAAAAGGAATCGTTACGTTTATTAAAAGCAATTCTATTGTATTAGAAAACAATGATATTGGTTATATGATTTATGTAGCCAATCCATATTCTTTTAATGAACAGGAAGAATATACAGTTTATGTATATCAACATATTAAAGAAGACGAAAATAGTTTGTATGGTTTTAAAACTTTAGAAGAAAAAGAATTGTTTTTAAAGTTAATTGATGTGAAAGGATTAGGACCAAAAATGGCTCTTGTTATGTTAGCAAGTGCTTCTATAGAAGGTGTTATTGATGCTATTAATCGAGAAAATATTTTATATCTTAAGAAAATACCCAAAATAGGGGAAAAATTAGCCAAACAAATTGTTCTCGATTTAAAAGGAAAAGTATATACGGATAAAGAGATTATTGAAGAAAATCCAGAAGAAGAATTAATAGAAGCCCTACAAGCCCTTGGATATAAAGATAAAGATATTAAAAAGGTCGTTGTAAAAGTTTCTAAAGATCTTACTTTGGAAGATCAAATAAAAGAAGCATTGAAGTTATTGTTGAGGTAATATGAGAATAGGAATTGATATTGATAATACCATTGTAAATACAAGAGAAACGGTATTCAAGTATAAAAGAAAATCAAAATTTAAACATAATAAAGGCTATTACTTATTCTGGCCAAAAGAAGAACAAGAAGAGTTTTTAGATCAATATGTAGAAGAGATTCATTTAAATGCAGAAGTAAAAGAATATGCGAAAGAAGCTATCGATCTTTTACACGACAAGGGTCATGAAATTATTTTAATTACTTATAGAAGCAATATTCGTTCTAGTTCATCAAATGCCAATACCAAAAAGTATTTAAAAAAGCATCATATCTATTATGATGATATCTTGTTTGGATCTTTTAACAAAGGAAAAGTATGTAAAGAGCATCATATTGATCTTTTAATCGATGACTCTTTAGAAAATATAGAAAGCGCAGCTAAAGAAGGAATTCAAGTTTTGGTTTATCCAATGACATATAATAAAAAAAACAAATACCCAAGAGTAAAAGATTGGAAAGAAGTTATAGACTACATACAAAGAATGGAAAAGGATATGTAAATATCTTTTTTCTATAGATTGAGTAGATATAAATGTATTTTGTTATATAAGTATAGTAAAAGAAATATTTATAATATTTGGAATAAGTGATAAAAAGATAAAAGATATAAAATAAAGAAGAAAACTTATAAAATGGAATTATAGAAAAGAAAGAACTTTGGCAAATAAGTACCAAAATTCTTTTTTTCTGTATTTGCATATTCTCCGGAAAACTTTTAAAATACATTTCAGAAATGGAGGAATTAAAATAGAACCAATTACAAAAACAACAATAAGCATAGAAAATATGATTTACGAAATAAGAGGAAGGCAAGTAATGTTGGATTCTGATTTAGCTAAATTATATTGTGTAGAAACCAAAAGAATTAATGAATCAGTAAAAAACAATCCAGAAAAATTTCCTAATAGATTTTCTTTTAAACTTACAGATTTTGAAACGAAGAAACTTATGGTCGAAATTTTCGACCAAAAAGTAGAAACACGTGGTGGAAGATATAAAAATCCTAGGGTATTCACAGAACAAGGAGTAGCCATGCTTGCGACTATTTTAAAATCCAAAGTGGCTATAAAGGTAAGCATAGAAATCATGGAGGCATTTGTAACGATGCGAAAATATATCTCGACGAATTTAATGGAACAAAAATATATTAATAACCAAGTAATGAAAAATACAGAGGATATTAAGTTGTTACAAGAATCTTTTTCAAAATTTGAGGAAAAGAAGAAAATAAATGAAATCTATTTCAATGGACAAATTTATGATGCATATTCTAAAATCATGGATATTATGCAAGAAGCAAAAAAAGAACTAATTCTTATCGATCGATATGCAGATAAGAGTGTATTAGATATGATTCGAAAGATTGATGTGGATGTTGTTTTAATAACAAAAGAAAATGATGCATTAAAACAAATTGATTTTGATAAATATAAGAGGCAATATCATAATTTAAAAATTATATATACCGATACCTTCCATGATCGGTATTTCATCATTGATCATATAATAATTTATCATTGTGGAGCAAGTTTAAATCATGCAGGAAGTAGAACTTTTTCTATTAATCTTTTAGAAGATGAAGTGGTAAAGAAAGGGTTATTGGATAAGATACATAAAATAAGATGTGTATTATAAGAGAATCTATTTCCTTTATTTACTTAAACTTTATTTTATAATATAATATTTAAGAAAGGACTGTTGGTTATATGGAAAGAATTGTTACAGAAGAAGAATTAAAAGAAGATGTTTTTGATATCAATATAAGACCATCTACTTTAGAAGAGTATATTGGCCAAAATGATGTCAAAGAAAATTTAAAAGTTTTTATTGAGGCTGCGAAAATGCGTGGAGAAGTTTTGGATCATGTTTTATTATATGGTCCACCAGGACTTGGAAAAACAACGCTTGCTTACATTATTGCCAATGAAATGGGAACCAATTTAAAAACGGCCAGTGGTCCAAGTATTGAAAAAGCAGGCGATCTTGCCGCTGTACTTTCTACATTAGAACCAGGAGATGTTTTATTTATTGATGAAATTCATCGTATGCCAAGATATATTGAAGAAATACTATATCCTGCCATGGAGGACTTTACATTGGATATTGTGATCGGTAATGATTCTTCTTCGAGAAACATTAAAATTGATTTACCACCTTTTACTTTAGTAGGTGCAACAACTCGAGCTGGAGATTTATCAGCACCTTTAAGAGATCGTTTTGGAATTGTTTCTAAGTTACAATATTATACCGAAGAAGAATTAACGCATATTGTAAAAAGAACTGCAAGAGTATTACAAACACCAATTGAAGAAGATGCGGCAGTAGAACTTGCATCCAGAAGTAGGGGAACCCCAAGAATTGCCAATCGTCTTTTTAAACGTGTTCGTGATTTTGCACTTGTTGAAGCACGTGGTGTGATTACCAAAGAAATTACGGAAAAAGCACTTTCTAGATTAAAAGTGGATAAAGGAGGTTTAGACAGTACTGACCATCAACTTCTTTTGTCTATTATTGAAAAATTTAATGGAGGTCCTGTTGGTATAGAAGCCATAGCCTCTTCGATTGGTGAAGAAGTAACAACGATTGAAGATGTTTATGAACCTTATTTATTACAAATTGGATTTTTAAAACGAACTGCTAGAGGTAGAATGGTTACAGATAAAGGATATGCCCATTTAGGAATAAAAAAAGAATAAATAATAATAAGGAAGGTGAATAATTGGAAAACAAACTAGAAACCATTTCAAATCTATTTCAAGGAAACGAAATAAGAAGTGTTTGGGATAGTGAAAAGGAAGAATATTATTTTAGCGTGGTAGATGTTATCTATGCTTTAACCGATAGTAACAATCCAAGGAATTATTGGAATATGTTAAAGAAAAGAATGACGGAAGATGAAAAAAGTGAGTTGTCCACAAAATGTGTACAACTGAAAATGAAGTCAAAAAAAGACGGAAAAAGTTATTTGACGGATACTTTAGACACTAAAGGAATATTAAGGTTAATTGAATCGGTTCCTAGTTCTAAAGCGGAATAAATAAAGAATACGAATATGGAATACTTACAAATGAAATTTATAAAACATGGTCCGGTATGAAAGCAAGTGAATATAAAGCATTCAAAGGCATCAGGAAAGAGTCTTTAAGAGACAATATATTTGATATTGAAATAGTACTTACGGATTTAGGCAAAATTGCAACTAAGAATACATTAAATTATATGTATAATCAGGAAGAAATTTTAGAAAAAGAGAATAAAATGATAAAGAATGGATAAAGGTAGTGAAAACATGAAAGTAGAAGATTTTAATTATGAATTACCAGAAGAATTAATTGCACAAACCCCAATTGAAAAAAGAGATACCTCTCGTTTGATGGTTTTAGATAAGAATACAGGCAAGATAGAACATAAACATTTTTATGATATCATTGATTATCTTCATAAAGGCGATGTCTTAGTATTAAATGATACAAAAGTCTTACCAGCTAGATTGATTGGGGAAAAAGAAGAAACCAAAGCTGTTATTGAGATTTTATTATTAAAAAACATAAAAGAAGATCTTTGGGAATGTTTAGTAAAACCTGCCAAAAGAATAAAAGTAGGTACGGTTGTTTCGTTTGGGGGAGGTCTTTTAAAAGCAGAATGTAAAGAAGTAAGAGAAGAAGGAATCCGTATATTTAACTTAAAATATAAAGGTATTTTTTATGAAGTGCTGGAAAAATTAGGTACGATGCCTCTTCCACCTTATATTCATGAACAATTAAAAGAACAAGATCGTTATCAAACGGTATATGCTAAAAATATAGGAAGCGCTGCTGCGCCAACCGCAGGACTTCATTTTACAAAAGAATTATTAGAAAAAATCAAACAAAAAGGGGTAAAGATTCTATTTATTACTTTGCATGTTGGTCTTGGAACATTTAGGCCAGTACAAGTAGATACGATCGAAGAACACAAAATGCATAGTGAATTTTATTCCATGAGTAAAGAAGTCGCAGATGAATTAAATAAAGCAAAAAAAGAGCATCGAAAAATTATTAGTGTAGGAACAACAACAACCAGAACGCTGGAAGCCATTATGAGTAAATACAACACTTTTAAAGAATGTAGTGGTTTTACGGATATCTTTATTTATCCGGGATATAAATTTAAAGCCATTGATCACTTAATTACCAATTTCCATCTTCCTAAATCAACGCTTTTGATGTTGGTTTCTGCTCTTGCGGGACGAGATCATATCTTACATGCTTATGGGGAAGCTGTAAAAGAAAAATACCGTTTCTTCTCTTTTGGAGATGCTATGTATATTAAGGAAGATTAATGCAATATAAGACTAGTTATATATCACCACTTGGTAAAATAACATTGATTAGTGATGGCATATACTTAACGCATCTTTTTATCAAAGGACAGAAGCATAGAATTGATGTTTCTTGTATTTCCAAAAAAGACGATTTACCAATTTTTAAAGAGACGAAAGATTGGCTAGATCAGTATTTTCAAAAACAAAACCCTATAATACAAGTAAATCTAAAAGCAGAAGGAACCCCTTTTCAAAAACAAGTATGGGAAGAACTACAACAAATCCCATATGGAAAAATAACCACATATAAAGAGATTGCCATGCGCATTGCGAAAAAGAATGGAAGAAAAAGTATGTCTTGCCAAGCTGTAGGACATGCAATTGGATTAAATCCGATTAGTATTTTAATCCCATGTCATCGTGTTCTTGGGACAAATCATACTTTAACAGGATACAATGGTGGAATAAAGAAGAAAGAACAGCTATTAAAAATAGAAGGAATAAATTTAGATAAATAATCATTATGATTCATTATAATAAAGTTAAATTCGAGATGAAGAAAATGCTAAAAATAAACGGTTATAAACAAGATGTGATCAAAAGCATCTTGTTTTTTAATAGTATAAATGTAAAAAAATTATAGAAAGTCACTTAGTTGTCACTTTCCAAAGAATATAATAAAAGTGTACTTAGGAGGAAAGTTATTATGGAAATTTTAAAAGTAGAACATCTTACAAAAGTTTATGGAAAAGCAAGTACAAGAGTTATAGCACTAGATGATGTTTCTTTTTCTGTAAAAAAAGGAGAATTTGTTGCCATTGTTGGTGCATCTGGCTCAGGGAAATCCACTCTTTTGCATTTAATTGGAGGAGTGGACCGTCCAACAAGTGGGAAAGTCTTTATCGATGGAAATGATATTTATAAAATGGATGATGACAAACTCGCTATTTTTAGAAGAAGACAAGTAGGGCTTATTTATCAATTTTATAATTTAATTCCAATATTGAATGTAGAAGAAAATATTACACTTCCATTAGAACTGGATGGCAAAGAAGTAGACAGAAAGCACCTAAATCAAGTATTAGATACTTTAGGACTTAAAGATAGAACTAAACATTTACCCAATGAACTTTCAGGAGGACAACAACAAAGAACATCCATAGGAAGAGCTATGATTACAAATCCAGCAATTATTTTAGCGGATGAACCTACTGGAAATTTAGATTCAAAAGCGAGTGAAGAAATTGTAGAATTACTGAAATTATCCAATAAAAAATATAAACAAACGATTATTATGATTACGCATAATTTAGAAATGGCTAAAGAAGCAGATCGTATTATAAAAATTGAAGATGGAAAAATTGTTAAGGAGGATTAATTATGCATTTACTTAACAAAATAACAATGAAAAATTTAAAACTAAATAAAAAAAGAACCATTGTAACCATCATTGGTATATTATTATCTGTTGCCTTAATTACAGCTGTTTCCAGTATGCTTTTCAGTTTTAGAGAAAGCTTAATTCACTTTGAAAAACAAAACAATGGAAATTATCATTACGCATTTGATAATGTGCAAGAGGAAGATTTAAAATATTTTAAAAACAATCGTAATATTGAAGAATATTCAATTACGCAAGACTTGGGATATGCACTTTTACCAGCCAGTAAGAACGCATATAAACCATATATCTTTGTAAAAAGTTATTCAAAAGAAGCTCTTAAAAATTTAGCAGTTAATTTAATTGAAGGAAGAATGCCTAAAAATGACCATGAAATAATCATTCCAGAGCATTTAAAAACCAATGGTCGTGTGGAATATCAATTGCATGATAAAATTACTTTACAAATTGGAAATCGCATAAGCAATGGGAAGATATTAAATCAATCAAATGGGTACCAAGAAGAAGAGGAAGAAACGATTGATCCCATCTTCGAAAAAGAATATGAAATCGTTGGTATCATGGAAAGACCAAGTGATACGATAGAACCGCTTTCAGCTCCAGGATATACATTTATTACATATTTAAATCAAAGACAAGAAAATACACCTGTTTCTGTTTATGTAAGATATACTAAAAAGGGTTTAACAAATCGAGACAATGTAACAGCGGATCTTTTGAATGTTGATCGAAATGTATATAAAAAATATACGGATCCAAATATAGTTATTGCATCACCTGAAGAATACAATAGTTTAAATGAGCAAATGCAAAAAGCCAAATACACATGCAAAGCCAATGATGGTTTGTTGCGATACGAAGCCGCTGCTTTTGATGATTCAACTTTTCGTTCTTTAGCAACCGTTGCTGGTATTGTTATTGTCATTATTATTGTAACTTCTGTATTTTGTATTAAGAATAGTTTTGATATTTCTATTACAGAAAAAACCAAACAATATGGAATGTTAGCAAGTGTAGGTGCAACGAAAAAACAAATTAAAAAGAATGTTTTTTATGAAGCCTTTATTTTAGGAATCATTGGTATTCCACTCGGTATTCTTTGTGGATTGCTTGCGTCTTTTATTCTAATTAAAGTATCCAATCTTTTATTAAGTGATGCTTTCAATCTTACTCTTGTATATAAATTTTCATATCTTGCTATTTTGTTTTCTATTTTATTAGGGGCGATTACGATTTACTTATCTGCTTTAAAAAGTGCTCGAAAAGCCTCTAAGATTTCACCGATCAATGCCATTCGAAATAGTGATGATATAAAAATAAAAGCCAAAAAAATAACTTCTCCAAAATGGATTAAAAAGTTATTTGGTATCGGTGGAGATATTGCTTATAAAAATTTAAAAAGAAATAAGAAAAAATACCGTACAACGGTGATTTCAATTATTGTTTGTGTATCTGTGTTTATTGCTTTATCTTCTTTTATGAGTTTAGCTTTTCGAACACTAAAAATTGAATATCAAGAAAAAACATATAATTTATCTATAAGTATTGATCAAGAGGAGAATACGGACGCACAAGCATCAGAAATCGATTTTACTTCTTTTGATTCTATCAATCGATTTGTAACGCAACGAAGTACGACTTTATCAGTAGAAAATGCAAAGTATAGCAAAGAATATCAAGAGATTTTAAAAGCAAATTCTATAGATCAAAACGAAATGGAATTTATTCCTATTGTATCTTTATCTGAAGAAGAATATAAGCACTATATCAAAGAAGTTGGTCTGAATGAAGAACAAGCAAAAAATAAAGCTATACTTATGGATACATCCATTCGTTATTACGTGAATGGAAAAAATCTAAAGAAGAAGCAACTAAAACTTTATACGTATACGTCTGGTGATACGATACAAGGCACTTTAGAAGCCGCAGATGGTAAGAAAAAATCTCTTACGATTGCTATTGGAAAAGCAACTGAAAAAATACCTATGGGATTAGAATATTCTTTTTATTCTTCAGGAGTACTAATTGTAAGTGATGCTTATTTAGATCAATATTGTGAAGGATATATTTCTAATGTTGAAACAACTTATATTGATTCTTCTAATCCGGATCAATTACAAGAAGAATTAGAAACCGAATTAAAGAATGTAACTTATAGTTTAGAAAATGTGGATGCCTCTTTACGAATGGTTCGCTCATTTTATACATTAGTAGCGATTTTCCTATATGGATTTATTACCATTATAGCTTTGATTGGAATTACAAACATTTTTAATACCATTACGACGAATATGGAATTAAGAAGTAGAGAATTTGCAATGTTAAAAAGTATTGGTATGACAAAAAAAGAATTCAATCGTATGATTCGTTTAGAAAGTATTTTCTATGGATTAAAGTCACTCATAATTGGTATTCCCATTGGAATTGTTTTATCTTATTTGATTTTTAGAGGATTAGTTTCTGGTTCGTTAGAAATGCGTTTTGAGTGGCCAATTGGTGCGACTGTCATTGCTTCTTTAGCAGTCTTTGTGTTGATTTCTTGTATTATGAAATATGAGATGAACAAGATCAGTAAACAAAATACAATCGAAACGATTCGAAACGAAAATATATAAGAAGGAATTTCCTTCTTTTTTTTCAGAAAGTAATGTATAATAAAAACAGATTATAAAAAGGAGAGTTAGAAGTATGTTAAAAATACGTGATTTAAAAAAGAAATTTATTCGCTACAACCGAAAAAAAGAAAAAGAAGAATTCTATGCTGATAATGGAATTACTTTAACAGCCAAAGAAGGAGAGATTGTTGGAATATTAGGTCCCAATGGTGCAGGAAAGACCACTTTACTTCGAATGATTGCTGGAATACTTGAACCCACATCAGGTACCATTGATTTTGATGGTTTAACGTATGAAGCGGATGAAATAACCATCAAAAAGAATATTGCTTTTTTATCCGGTAATACAAAAATATATAATTCATTTTCGACTTATGAACTTTTAAAAATGTGTTGTCAGCTGTATGACGTTAAAAAAGAAGAAATTGAAGGTAAGATTCAACAAGTCGCAGAATTGTTGAATTTAAATGATTTTCTATACAATCGAATTGAAAATTTATCTACTGGGCAAACTCAAAGAGTCAATCTAGCTCGATGTTTGATTCATGATCCAAAATATTATATTTTAGATGAAGCAACCAGTGGTCTTGATATCCTTTCTAGCCAAATCATTTTAGATTTTATCAAAGAAGAAAAAGCTAAAGGAAAAGTAATTTTATATTCAACACATTATATGGAAGAAGCTGAAAACATTTGTGATTCGGTTATTATGATTAATAAAGGTGTAATTATCAAAGAAGGAAGTCCATCAAAAATAAAAAAAGAAACCAAAACGACAAATTTAAGAGATGCTTTCTTTACGTTGATTGGAGGAGTAAACCATGAAAAATAGTATTTGGTGTATATTAAAAAAAGAACTAAAAGAAATGTTTCGCGATAAGAAATCATTATCGATGATGTTAATTATTCCCTGTATGATTCCATTGCTTGTTTTTGGTATGTCTATCCTTTTTGAAAGTACTGTAAATAAACCAATAGAAGAATATAATAAAATAGGAATAGCGTATGAAACAAATGAGGTTGAAAAACAAATTATAAAGGAAGTAGGTATTGATCCCGTCTATGATACTTTAGAAAATTTAGAAGAAAAGTATACGAAGGATGAAATCGATCTATATATAACAAAAAAAGACAATACATACACCATTCATGGTGTGAATAATGATACCACTACTTATGCTTCTACTTTGGTAGAGTCTTATATTTCAGCTTACAAAGATTATTTACAAAATAATTATCTACAAAATCATAATATCAAGCCAACAGAAGTTACAAACATTATTACTTTAGAGGAAAACATTGTAGAAGAAGAAAACTATTATGCAAATTATATTACCGTTTATGCTTTCTTATTTATTATTATGGCTATTACTGTATCTGCAACTTATCCTGCGACCGATACTACTGCGGGTGAAAAAGAAAGAGGAACGTTGGAGACTTTACTTACCTTTCCGATTCGAAGCAGAGATATTATTATTGGAAAATTTTTAAGTGTAAGCATTTCATCCATCATTACAGGCATAATTAGTTTACTTTTCGCTATTGTTTCTTTACTGCTTGTTAAAAATATGTTTTCTATTTATGAAGGAATTGATACCATGCTTTCTTTCACAAGTATTCTCTTTGCGACAATTGTGATTCTTGCTTATTCTTTCTTTATTAGTGGTTTATGTATTGCTATTGCAAGTCGTTCAAAAACATTCAAAGAAGCACAAAGTGCTTTAACTCCTTTAACATTTATTGCTTTTTTCCCAGGAATGATTGCTTTTATGAGTGATATGAGTGCATCACCATTCCTTTCAATTGTTCCGTTTTTAAACTTTACGGTTATTTTTACGGATATAAATAGTGGAAACATCAATATTTTAAATCTTGTACTTATGTCTATTTCTACAATTGTTTATATTGGAATGATTTTAACTTATATCATCAAGCAATATAAATCAGAAAAAATTTTATTTTCGAATTAGGAGGAATTATGCAAATACTTTTAGTGGAAGATGATCTTGATATTCGTAAAGCTTTGGTTTATATGTTGGAAAAAGAGAAGTACAAAGTATTCACCGCATCAACAAAAAAACAAGCAACTTCTTTTTTAGAGTCTATGGCTTTTGATTTAGTGATACTCGATGTATACTTACCAGATGGCAATGGATTTGATCTTTATGAACAAATCATTCATAAGAAAAGAATGCCTACTTTGTTTTTAACAGCAAAAGACGAAGAGGATGCTATTGTAAAAGGACTCGATCTTGGAGCGGAAGATTATATGACAAAACCTTTTTCCTCAAGAGAATTATTAGCTAGAATTAAAAGGATTATAGCACGAACTAAAAAAAACAATAAAATTCAAGTAAAAGACATTACCTTTGATCTTGATAAAATGGTTGTTTATAAAAATAATATAGTTATAAATTTAACTAGTTTGGAACTTCAGATTTTATATCTTTTATTTACAAATTTAAATAAAGTCGTTACCAGAAATCATATAATTGATAAAATTTGGGATTTAACTGGAAATGATGTAAATGACAATACGGTTACCGTTTATGTAAAAAGAATTCGTGAAAAATTAGATACCAATATAATTCTTACAATTAAGGGCATTGGATATAGGGTGGATACACATGAATAAGAATAAAGAATTAAGAAAGAGCTTATTTTATTTATTGGTTTTATCGATCTTCTTGTTTGTCTGCCTTTTTTTTACTTTTTATATCCAAATAAAAGAATATCAAGCGACAAACGATCAGTTGATTTCTTCTTTGCTTGAAAAGGTAAAAGAAAAATATCCGGAGGTGACAGAAGAAGAAATGTTAGATCTGTTAAATGCTGAAGAAGTAAAAGAGAATGATTTTTTAAAACAATATGGGATTGATTTAGATAAAGAAGCACTTAGTTTAAAAAACCAACAAAGATTAGAAAAAATGCTTCCAATCAGTTTATTTTTCTTTGCTATTTATTTAATTGGTATTTTTCTCATTGTCTTTTTTTATAACAAGAGTGAAACAAAGAAAATTAAACAGATGACCAATTACTTATCTAAAATCAACAAAAAAGAATATGATATGGATATGTTATCCAATAGTGAAGATGAATTTTCTCTTTTAAAAAATGAAATTTATAAAACGGCGATTACTCTTAATGAACAATATCTTCAATCGAGTGAAGACAAACAAGTTCTAAAACGTTCTTTATCGGATATTTCCCATCAGATTAAAACACCACTTACCTCTATTACCATTCGAATTGATAATCTTCTGGAAGATCCAGATATGGATAAAAAAACCAAAAACGAATTTTTAAAAGATATTCATCGTAAAGTCAACAATATAAATTTTTTAGTACAATCATTATTGAAATTATCTCGATTCGATGTTCATGCGATTGTATTTCATAATCAAGAGGTCTATATTCAAAAGATACTAGAAGATGCGATAAAGAACGTTTCTATGCTTTGCGAATTAAAAGAAATAAAGATTTGTATCAAAAATAAGACGAAAGATCAATTATTTTGTGATTCAAAGTGGCAAACGGAGGCTATAACCAACATACTAAAAAATGCCATAGAACATTCCCATAAAAAAGATAAAATTATCATTTCTTATACAGCCAATAAAATTTATTCTAAAATCCAAATTCAAGATCAAGGAAAAGGAATTCCTCCAGAGGATCTTCCACATATCTTTGAAAGATTTTATAAAGGAAAAAACGCATCTTCCGATAGCGTTGGTATTGGTCTTGCCTTAGCTAAAACGATTATTGAAAAAAATGCTGGATCAATTAGTGTAGATTCTAAACTAGGAAAAGGAACAGTTTTCACTATAAAATATTTTAAAATTTAAATTGTCAATTGACAGATAAAAATACAATCCACATTGTTTCTTTATACAAAAAGGGGTACAATAAAATTAGGAGGAAAATGAAATGGATTTAAAAAAATTGTTTGGATTTGAAGGTAAAAATGTAGTGATTACGGGTGCTGCTTCTGGTATGAGTCGTGCTGCAACGAAGTTGTTAATTGAATTAGGTGCAAAAGTTTATGCAATTGATATCAATCCTATAGATTTACCCGTTACAAAAGCTTTACAGGCCGATTTAAGTAAAAAAGAGGATATTGATCATGTAATAGAACAATTACCAGA
This sequence comes from uncultured Bacilli bacterium, assembly GCA_944363635.1. Lineage (GTDB taxonomy): Bacteria > Bacillota_I > Bacilli_A > RF39 > UBA660 > CALVUP01. Next base: position 117,708 of record CALVUP010000001.1, read on the forward strand.
TCAAATTGATGCTTTGTTCTTATGCCATGGAATTGCTTATTTTCCTGGAAAAGAACTTTTGGTACAAAAAGTAAATTTCTATAGCCAAAAGTATATGACGGAATCTTTACTTTCTCGTATGGTAGAACAAGGATCGATTACTTATATTTCTTCGGTAGGCGGTTTTGGATGGCAACAAGTCTATAAACAAGCAATTGAGCTTATCAATTTGAAAACATGGGAGGAAGCGATGGATTGGTACGAAAGACATCCTGAACTTATTCAAAGTGCTTATGTTTTCGCAAAACAATGTTTAGAATCTTATGTCACTTACAAATGTATGTCTAAAGAATTTGTAGATAAAAAGATAAGAATCAATGCCATTAACCCTGGGGATACAATTACAGGATTAACAGAAGATTTTAATAAATCAACAAGTCCAACAGGGGATAGTAAAGAAGGAGAAGCCATGATTTCAAATATTTTCTTAAAAAGTTGGAATGGTTATCCAGCAAGAGCAGAAGATATGGGATATCCAATGGTAGTCATCGGTAGTAAAATCTGTTCTTATATGTCTGGTCAATTAATCTATATTGATTATGGGCTTACTTCGAATTGGACCAGCCAAGCACTTTTACAAGAGAATACCAAAAGTATTGAAAAAATTGCTTCCGAATCAAATGAGTAAAAAGTATCGAAAGATACTTTTTTAAAGCACTTTACATATACCCTGTGGGGGTATATAATGATAGAGGTGAATATTATGGAAGAAAAAACAAAATATCGAAGTAAAGAAGAAAAAGAAAAATTAATTAACCGTTTGAGTCGGATTGAAGGACAAATTCGAGGAATTAAGCAAATGATTATAGAAGATCGTTACTGTGATGATGTTTTAATTCAAATTTCAGCGAGTATGAAATCTCTAAAAAGTTTAGGCAATGAAATGTTAAAAAATCATCTTGCAACTTGTGTGGTTGAAAAAATCAAGCAAGAGGATGATCGAGTGATTGATGAAGTGATCGATCTATTTAGTCGTTTGAATTAATAGAAAGGAAGAAAAAAATGAAAAAAGTACTATTAAAAATTGAAGGTATGACTTGTAGTGCTTGCTCAGCTAGTATTGAAAAATATTTAAACAAGCAACCTGGAATTATCTCTGCCAATGTGAATTTGATACTTGCGCAAGCCTCTATTACATATGAAGATTCCTTATCCATTGAAGATTTAAATCGTTTTATCAAGGAATCTGGTTATAAAAGTTTAGGCATTTATCAAGAAAACGAAGAAAAAGAGCAAAAGAAAGAGCAAAGAAATCTTATTCTTTTTGGGATTTTACTTGTGTTGGTACTTTATATTTCGATGGGGCATATGTTGTCTCTTCCTACATTTTCCTTTGGAATACCACAAGAACATCCAATTATTTATAGTTTAACTTTATTTTTCTTTGCTTGTTTATTCTTAATTTATGGTCGAGATATCTTTAAGGCTGGATTTAAGAATTTACTTCACAAAAGTCCTAATATGGATACTTTAGTGATGGTTGGCGTGAGTGCTAGTTTTTTATATAGTCTCCTTTCTATGATTATGATTTTACAAGGAAAAACAGAATACACAGAACAGTTGTATTTTGAAAGTTGTGCTACAATTATTTATTTTATAAAACTTGGAAGATTTATCGATCACAAGAGTAAAGAAAAAACCAAAGAAGCGATTAAGGAATTGGTACAGATCACTCCGAAAAATGCTACTTTAAAAACAAGAGGGAAAGAAAGACTAGTAACTATTGATGAGGTGAAAGAAGGGGATATTTTAGTTACTAGGCCAGGAGAAAAAATTGCCGTGGATGGTGTGATCATCAAGGGAAGTACGCATGTGGATGAATCCTTCCTAACAGGAGAGGCTTTACCGGTGAAAAAAGAAAAAGACGATAAGGTGATTGCTGGAAGTATGAATTATGATGGTTATATTGAATACCAAGCGGAAAAAATAGGACGAAACTCGACGATTTCTGAAATTGTACATTTGGTATTAGATGCAGTAAATACTAAAGCTCCCATTGCCAGATTAGCGGATAAAGTCAGTGGTTATTTTGTTCCTACTCTTTTAATTTTGGCAGTTCTTACTTTTATAGGATATTTGCTTTTACACTTTCCTCTACAAGAAGCAATGCTCTCTTTTGTTAGTGTATTAGTTGTTGCTTGTCCTTGCTCTTTAGGACTTGCAACACCCCTTGCCATAGTAATTAGTGAAGGCGTATGTGCTAAAAAAGGAATTTTTGTCAAAACCAGTACAACCCTTGAAAACGCCCATAAAATGGATACCATTGTTTTTGATAAAACGGGGACCTTGACTTATGGAAAGTTAAAGGTTGCCAAAGTGTATAATTATAGTTCCAAAACAGAAAAAGAGTTGTTAAAAAAAGTTGCATCCATTGAATTTTATTCCACGCATCCAATCAGTAAGGCCTTTGTTTGTAGTAAGAGCAAAAAATTAAAAGTAGATAAATATAAAAATTTACCTGGTATTGGTGTGTATGGAGAAATAAATAAGAAAAAAATTTATATTGGCAATGCCAAAGTGTTTGAAAAAGTAAAAATAGAAAATCCGCACAAAGAGGATGAAAAGGCTTTACAAAAAGGAGGAAACAGTGTTGTTTATGTTATAGAAGATAAAAAAGTTTTAGGATTAATCGGAGTTAGTGATATCGTACGAGAAAATGCGAAAGCAACCATTCAAGAGTTAAAAGCTTTAAATATGGAAGTGATCATGCTTACGGGCGATAATGAAACAATAGCAAACCAAATCGCTTCAAAACTCGGGATCGATCAAGTCATTGCCGATGTTTTGCCAAAAGAAAAAGTATCAGCTATTACTAAGCTTTTAACACAAGGGAAAAAAGTTATGATGGTTGGAGACGGTATTAATGATGCACCCTCTTTAGCAAAAGCTACAATTGGTGTTAGTATTAAAAGTGGAACGGATATTGCAGCTGATTCTTCGGATGTTATTTTAATGGATGATGGCATTGAAAAAATTCCAGAATTGATTCGTATTAGTAAGAAAACCATTCGTAATATTAAACAAAATTTATTTTGGGCTTTCTTTTATAATTTACTAATGATTCCACTTGCCATTGGCCTTTTAAAGTCATGGCATATTACGGTCAATCCGATGATTGCCGCTTTGGCTATGACATGTAGTAGTTTAACAGTTGTGTTTAATGCATTAAGATTAAAAAAATAAGGAGGAGAGAACATGTTTCAAAAAAAGAAAAAGAAAACAATTCAAATAGAAGGTATGCACTGCATGCATTGTGCAAAAAAAGTAGAAGAGGCTTTACAGTCTTTAGAAGAAATTAAAAAAGCAAAGGTCAATCTAAAAACACAAGAGGCTTTGATTCAATTTGATCATGAGATCGACGAACAAAAAATAAAAGAAAAAATAGAAGATCTAGGCTATAAAGTTATAAAAATACAGGTAAAATAGAAATAGGAGTAAAAATGGAAAAGTATAGAGAAGTTGAAAAAAGTATTATTAAAAAGTTTCGTAAAGACATTTGGAGTAAATTTGTAAAAGCCATCATGGAATATGAACTCATTCAAGAAAAAGATACTTTAATGGTTTGTATGAGTGGTGGAAAAGATTCTTTTTTACTAGCCAAATGCATACAAGAATTAAAACGTCATGGTAGAGTGCATTTTGATGTGCATTATGTGACAATGGATCCAGGATATAAGGAAGAAAACCGCCAAGCTATCTTGGAAAACGCAAAACTTTTAAATATTCCTTTAGAAATTTTTGATAGTGATATTTTTTCTGTAGTGGATAAAATTGCTTATGAAAAGCCATGCTATATGTGTGCTCGAATGCGAAGAGGATTTTTATATAGTAAAGCCCAAGAATTAGGATGTAATAAAATTGTATTGGGGCATCATTTTGACGATGTAATTGAAACCACATTGCTTTCCATGTTTTATGGTAGCGAGATTAAAACGATGATGCCTAAACTTCATAGCGATCATTTTAAAGGCTTAGAACTGATTCGACCTTTATATCTTGTAAAAGAAGAAGCTATTTTAGCGTGGAAAAAATACAACCAACTCACTTTTTTAGATTGTGCTTGCCGTTTTACAGAAGATTGTGCGAAAAAAGAACAACAACCAAGTAAAAGATTGGAAATTAAAGAATTAATTCAAAACTTGAAGAAAATAAATAAAAATATAGATTATAATATTTTTAAAAGTTTAGATAATATTAATTTAAATTGTGTATTGGGTTATGTGAAAAATAAAGAAAAGCACAGCTTTTTAGAAGAATACAATCATAAGAAAGAAAAATAGTCTCAAACTAAAAAAATTGTGGTAAAATGGGATTATAAAATAAAGGAGGTTCATATGAAAGATTATTTTGGATATACCAATAAAGTATGTGTTGTAACGGGTGCATCCAGTGGTATGGGAAATTCCGTTACCGAAATGTTAGTGGATTTAGGAGCAGAGGTGTATGCACTTGATTTAAATCCATGCAAAGTAAAAGGAATAAAAAAATTTATTGCTTGTAATTTGGCAAAAAAAGAAGAAATTGATGAAGCGTTTAAAGAAATTCCAAAAAAGATTGATTCCTTTTTTGGAGTTGCTGGTCTTTCTGGTTCAAAAACAGATTATCGCACAACATTTGATTGCAATTATACAGCAAATATGTATATGACTTTATATTACTTAAAAGATCGTATGAAAAAAGGCTCTTCAATTGTTTATTGTACATCTACGGCAGGACTTGAATGGAAAAGGTTTAAAAAGGAACAAAATAAAGTGGTTCATGCAACAACTTGGGAAGAAGTGCAAAATGCTACGCAAAAGTTAGCTTTAAAAGCCCCTGCGACTTTCGCTTATATGTATTCAAAAAGGTGTTTATCACAATTTGCTTGTGAACAGTCTGTTGTATTCGCTAAAAGTGGCATTCGTATAAACAATGTTTTGCCTGGTTCTACAGATACGGGTATGAAACAAGAATTCCAGGATATGGTAGGAAGTGAAGAAGGATTAATTGCCCAAGCAGGATTAGCTGGACGATTAGCTACTCCTGAAGAAATGGCGGCACCTATGGTATTCTTAAACTCTGATATGGCCTCATTTATTTCTGGGCTGGATATGGTTGTTGATTATACGGATACTTGTTTAAAAGAATTAGGTTTAAAGAAAAATTTAGAAGCTGTATCCGCTACGAATCCAATTATTTGTGCTATGGCTAAAAAAATGCTTGCCAAATCTGTAAACAAAGAAGAAAAATAAAAAGGTAATTTAAGATGAAAAAGATATTGCTTGTTTATTATTCTTATACAGGAAACACCAAACAAATAGCACAATATATCAAAAAAAACATACAAGAAAAGCAAGTGGATCTACTTCAATTACATCCTAAAAAGCCTTATTCTACCGACTATCAAAAGGTTGTGGATGAGGAAGAAGCAAAAATGGATCAAAAAGAAACAGTTGCATTACACCCAATAAACCTCCAATTGGAATCATACGATGAAATCATTCTTGGAACACCTGTATGGTGGTATACAATCCCACCAGTTGTTCGTTCTTTTTTAAAAGAATACTCTTTAAAAGATAAAGAAATACATGCTTTTATTACGAATGGTGGATGGTTAGGACACACGGTAGAAGAACTAAAAGAATATACAAACTTAAAAAGTTATATCAATCTTACCTTTAATGGGAACACTTTACAAAACGATCAAAAAGGCATTTTGAATTGGATAAAAAATCTATAAGAAAATAGATTCTCTTTATCTAATTCTTTTTTTTTTAGAATTCCTATAGATTTGAAAACAATAATTTGTTATAATGATAATAGTAGAAAAGAGGATCGTTTTATGAGTAAGAAAAAAATATGGATTGCTATTGGAATTGTATTGATTGCCATTCTTTGCGTTGGAGCTTTCTTTGTATTTAGAGATTTAAAACAAGAAGAAGCTTTAGAAGATGAAATGGATCAAATTTATGAGATGATGGATCGTAAAAATATAGATATAGAAGGAGTGCGTTCTTTACTAACCAGAACGATTGCTAAGGGTGAGTATCAAGTTGTAGAAAAAGCATTGAAACAGTATTTGGTTGATGTATTAGATACTTATGAAGAAACGTTGGCTTTGCTTGAAGATGAACAGATGACCAATTTATTAACGATTGAAAATTACAAGACAGATGGACCCGATTTTAAAAACAGTAAAGAGTATATAAATCAAACAACAAAAAGTCTTACAGACTTGAAAGAACAGTTTGTAAATTATTTAAAGCAAAGTACCGTTTTATCTTATATTGAAAAAACAAATGTAGAATCTTATTATGTAGAATTTTATAAAGAATTAGCGCTTGATGGGACAGAGGATTTTGATGATGCTGAAAAAACGTTAGAAAAATCTATAGATGATGTTCTTGCGTTGCTAAGAGATTGTGATCGTGTGTTTGATTTTTTAATTCAAAATAAAGGAAAATGGGACATACAAGATGAAACGTTATATTTTGATAGTGATGCCTTAACGATTCAGTACAATCGTTTAATCGATAATGCAATAGATTCGTAAACAAAGGCATCTTTGTTTATGTTATGTAACAAAATCAATCTATAAAACCAATGAAAGTTGTTTTTATTTTTTTGATTTGTATAGAAGTAAGATAGGTGGGAGTAGTTTATGAAGTATTATTATTCATTGTTGGAAGGATTGGTTTTACTTTTTAATATAAATCAGGATCAAGAATGGGCATATCGAGTAATTAATGCGAAAAGAGATTTCAAAAGGACCAAAAATTTAAATAAGATCTTGGATTTATTTGGTGGGAAAGGTTCGTTAAACGATCAGATTTTGTCTCAACAAAACGAAAAGAAGCAACCATTGATTCAAGCTTTTTTTGAGGAGTTATGCTGTTATTGTTTAAAAGCAAGTCACTATTTGATGCAAACAGGGGAATTAAGCGTTGATAATATGATTGACATTCATGCAGAAGAGTATCAAAAAATAAGAAAAAACAGAAAAATTGTGAATACATATTCGAAAGAACAAAATGCATATTACCAATATCAAGAAGAAGCTAATGATGCTATTTTGGAAGGCTTAAAGAAAAATAACATCGAAAAGGCGATCTTAAAACATATCAAAGAATAAGTAGGCAAGAATATGAAATGGGTATTAAATTATAAAAAAGGAATAAAACTGAAATATTGGCTATATAACTTTATGATTGTCTTTGGTGGGTTGATCTCTACTATTTTTACAGCTATGGTTTTAGGAGTTGTTATTGATAAGGGATTAAATGGAGGACAGTTTGATCTTGTTGTACCATTATTGTTATGTGTTGTGTTGATTACGATTGTTGGAAAGATACTTTCTTATGTTGGTATTTTGTGCATGGACAATTTTGGTGAAAAATATGTAGGGAATGTGATCAAACAAGATTGTTATAAAAAAATCAATGATTTGGACCAGGAGTTTTTTAATGAAACACCCATAGGAGAATTAACAACAGTAATGACATCGGATATGTGGACGATCCGCTATAATATTTGTTATATCGTAAAGACATTTTTAGGGATTGTTTTACGTTTTGTAGGAGCATTATGTTATTGTTTGTTTGTAAATTGGAAATTAACGATTTTAATTATGATTCCAATGCCTATTATTGGTCTGCTTTCTAAAAATTATATTAAAACGTCTTCCAAGTTATATCAAAAAAGGAGAAATATTATTTCCTCTTTTAATAATTATATTCAAGAAAATATAGAAGCCAATCGTTTGGTGAAAAATTTTGGAGTAGAACAACAAGAAATTGCAAAGTTTAAAGAAAAAAACAAAGGATTGAGTAGACATAATTATAAGATACGTATGCGTTTTATTAATTTTTATAATCGAGTAAATATTTTGTCTGAATCGATGACTATTTTACTTGTTTTCTTTGGCGGTATCTTTACAATCAAAGGATGGATTACAATTGGGCAGTTGGTTGCTTTTTCTTCATTAGTTGGTTATTTACGTGATCCATTTATTGAATTAGGCTCTATTATAGATGAATGGCAAAACTTTGGTGTATCAGTAGAAAGAATTAAAAAATTGCTAGGAGCAAAGTCAAAAATAAAAGATATAGGAACAATTACATTAACCAAAGAAGATCATGAAATTGTTTTTGATCATGTAGGAGTACAATTTGATGGGACATGGGTTTTAAAAAATATTAGTTTTAAAATAGAACCCGGGAAGACTTATGCCTTTATCGGTCCTGTTGGTTCTGGAAAATCAACTATTACACGATTGCTTCTTCGATTTGTTGAACCAACCAAAGGTAAAATCCAAATTGATGGAATCGATATTAAGGAATATACGATGGAATCTTTACGTGATTATTTTGGGTATGTTAGTCAAACCACATTCTTATTTTCAGATACCATTCGAAACAATGTCAGCTATTCGGATTTATCTATGGATGAAGAAAAGGTTTATGAATCGATTGATCTTGCGGAAGCAGAATTTGTTTACCGTTTACCTGAAAAAATAAAAACCATTATTGGTGAAAATGGGGTCAGTTTATCTGGTGGAGAAAAACAAAGACTTTCTTTAGCAAGAGCTCTTGCTAAAAATCCAAAAGTTTTGATTTTAGATGATATTACCTCGGCTTTGGACTTTGAAACCGAAATTGCTGTTTCAAATAACATTGCTGCTTTAAATTATGCTTGCACAAAATTAATTATTGCCCAAAAGATTTTTTCTGTAAAGGATTCCGATTGTATTTTTGTGCTACAAGATGGAAAGATTAGTGAGGAAGGGACACATAAAGAATTGTTGAAGAAAAAAGGCTTTTATCATGAAATCTATAAAATTCAAAAAGGCAGCTTTGGAGGTGAGAAGTCATGGTAAATAAATATGATGTGGATGAGCAAAATACCCGTTTTGATAAGAAAAATATTTTACGTTTATTATCCTATGCCAAAAAACATCGTTTGAAATTGTTTGTTACATTTTTATTAAGTGCTGTTGCAACAATTCTTAGTTTATTCACTACAAAAATTTTACAGACAGTTTTAGATGAAGTCATCGTACAAGCGGATATGAAGAAGTTAATCTTTTATACTTTGATAGAAATAATTTTAACTATTGTTATTGTTGTATTTTCGAAATTAAAGGATCAGATGTTAGCTAAAATTAATTTATCAATTATTTATGATTTAAAAAATGATTTATTTGCACATATTCAATATTTATCTGCGGATTACTTTGATACAAGACCTCATGGGAAGATTTTAGTTCGAGTTACTGAATATACAGAGCAGGTATCTTCTTTAATTACCAATCAACTTGTAAATACGATTATGAATTTTATCAATTTAATCTTTGTACTTATTTTTATGTTTACCACCAATATTTCTTTAACGTGGCTTACTTTAGTAGGTGTTTTAATTTTAATTGTCATTTTTGCATCTACTTCCAAGATTAAAAGAACGTTGCGTCAAGATATTAATAATAAAAAAGCCAATAGCAATGCTTATTTAGTAGAAAGTTTAAAAGGAATTAGTACAACACAAGCCTTTAACCGTGAAAAGACCAATGAAAAAATTTATGGAAATTTAACTTCCATCCAAGTAGATGCTGCTAATAAAATTAGACCCTATTCGAATTTAGGATGGTTTAGTATAGGAAACATCTCAAGTATTACAACTTGTGCCATTTATTTTGTAGGAATTAAAATATTATATCCAAATATTAGTGTAGGAACGATTGCGGCCATGGGAAGTTATTCTGAACGTTTCTGGTCTCCCATCCGTTCTTTCTTTAATACCATTGATAGTTTTATAGAGACGATGACGTATTTAGAAAGAATTTTAGAAACGATAGATGAAGAGATTAAAATCAAAAATAGTGAACATCCTAAAAATATAAATATATCTGGACATATTGTTTTTGACCATGTTTATTTTTCTTATGATGGCAAAAGAAATGTTTTAAATGGGATTGCCTTTGAAATTTTACCAGGAGAAAAAATTGCGATTGTTGGAGAAACAGGATCTGGTAAAACCACGATTACCAATCTACTTGCACGCTTTTATGATATTGCATCAGGAGGCATTTATTTTGATGGAGTTGAAATCAAAGAAATTGATTTATATGCTTTAAGAAAACAAGTTACAATTATGCAACAAGATAATTTTTTGTTTTCGGATACAATTATGAATAATTTAAAATATGGAAATGAAAATATTTCTGATAAACAAGTTCATGAAGTATGTGAAAAACTTGAGATGGATGCTTTTATTCGCAGCTTACCCGAAGGCTATAATACCGTTTTAGAAAACAATGGAAAAACTCTTTCTGAAGGACAAAGACAATTATTGAGTTATGCTCGTGTGATCTTAAATAATCCTAAGGTTTTGGTTTTGGATGAGGCAACAAGTAAGATTGATGTGCAAACGGAAAAGTTGATTCAAACCAAGGTAAAAGATCTTCTAAAAGATAAAACAACGATCACCATTGCTCATAGATTATCAACAATTACAGATAGCGATAAAATATTATTGATCAAAGATTGCGTCGTAAAAGAAGAGGGTACTCACGAGGAATTGATGCGTTTAAAAGGAGATTATTACAAATTGTATATGAGTCAATACGCTTTATATGATAAGTAGGTGAGAATTTGAAATACCAGTTAAAAGAAATTTTAAGTTTATCTTTGGATGTGGGTGAAGCAATGGTAAAATGTGGTGGAGAAATTTCTAGAGTGGAGGATACCATTACACGAATTTGCAAAGCTTATGGAGTGAAATATATTGAGGTTTATGCTACCAATAGTTTACTTCTTGCTACATTAAGGGATGATCAAGATTCCGTAACGGAATCAAGAAGAGTGACCTATAACAATAACAATCTTTTAGAACTTGAAAAAGTAAATGAACTTTCGCGTGAAATTTGTAAAAATAATGTCGGAAGAGAAGAGGTTCTTTTAAAAATCGAAGAAGCAAAACAGATCAAAAATAAATATTTGATTTGCTTTGGGCAGATGTTAGCCGCTTTTTCTTTTACTTTATTTTTTAATGGAAATTGGATTGATGCTCTTGTTTCTTTATTTATTGCTTTGCTTTTGTTCTTTGTCAATCTATATTTTGATAACAAAAAAATTAATAAAATTATGTATAATTTCATTGCTAGTTTTATCATTGGACTTTTTGCTTGTCTTTTTAGTAAAATTTATGCGTCGATTCATATCGATAAAGTGATTATTGGGGATATTATGTTATTAATACCAGGTTTATCAATGTTTATTTCTATTCATGATATATTTAAAGGGGATACTTTATCCGGTACTACACGTTTTGTGGAAGGAATCTTTTTGGCTTTATCTATTGCGGGTGGTATTGGACTTTCTTTATCGTTAGGAGGTTTATTATGATCGAAGGATTATTATGGGCTTCTTTAGGAACGCTTGGTTTTGGACTTGTTTTTAATGCCAATAAAAATAAATGGTTCTATATATTGATTAGTGGATTTTTAAACTATTTGGCCTATGCTTTAACCTATAAGTTAAGCAACAATATCTTTTTATCTTCGTTTGTATGTGCGGCAATTACATATCTTTATTCTGTAATCATGGCAAGGGTGAGTAAATGTCCTTCGGTGATTTATGTTCTAACAGGCCTTATTCCAAGTGTTCCTGGAAGTTATTTGTTTTATACGATGCAAAACGTAGTATTAGGAAATACTGATTCGGCTTTGCTGTATGCAAATATTACGGCACAAGTCATTTTAGGAATTGCTTCTGGAATAGCACTATTTTCTGTGTTTTTCAATTTATTTAAACAAATCAAAAGTAGGCGTATTTAAGCTTACTTTTCTTTTTTTGAATAGTTGTAATCTAAATTTACTTATGGTATACTTTTAATGCAGTAATAAAATAAACTTGTTTTTAGGGGGAAACTATGATAAAAGAGCATTTAGAATATTGGTATGATAAAGATGGAAATAAAGTGTATGGGGATCCAGCAAAGTTTAATAAAAATTTAGTCTATTTAATGGATAATGATCCTAAAAAAGTAGTATCGCCTGTTGGATTAAGATTTAGAAAACTAATAAGTCCTCTTTGTAGAATGGCAATGCCACTTACAACAAAAAATAAATTTAAAATAGTAAAACCATATGAGCTGGAAGAACATTTTAATAAATTATCTATAAAAGAAAAAATTAAAGCAAGCAAGCAATATAAAATACCAAAAGGAAGGCCTGTTGTTTTTGCGGCAACACATGGCTTTCGTGATGATATTGCTTTAACGATTAAAGCAGCAGGTAAGCATGCTTATGTTTTATATGGAAGTATACCGGATTTTTTCTATTCTATTGATGGAAAAGCATTATGGCTTGTTGGTACTGTTTTGGCGGATAGAAAAGATCATGAAAGCACAGCAGCCTCTCTTCCTAAAATGGAGAGAGTGTTGGATCTGGGTGGAAAGGTGATTATATATCCAGAAGGAGTTTGGAATAAGTCTCCTAATAAATTGGTATTGGATCTTTATTCTGGGGCTTACCGATTAGCTAAGAAAAAAAATGGGATCGTTGTACCAATCTCTACCATTCAAGTTGATAATACCTGTTATGCTGTAAGACTTGCTCCATTTGATATTACAAAATATTCACAAGAAGAAGGAATCGATAAACTAAGAGAGATTTTAGCAACAGGAAAATATAAATTAATGAAAAAATTCGCCTCAATTTCACGAGTGAAAATCGGAAATGCGGATGAGTATTGGCATAATTTTTTAGATGAATTAATTGCAACTTCAAATGGACTGTATGATTATGAAATTGAAGATAACGCAGAATATAAGAAGAAAGATGTTGTAGATGCTGAAGAGGTTTTTGCTCCAATTGATAATATTAAAGTAAATTTTTCAAATGCATTCGTGTATGCAAAAACACGCAATATAAATAAGAAAAGATATTAATTATTTATCTTTTCTTATTTTATTGTTATAATGAAAATGGGGAGTGATAATATGAAAGAACTTCAACTGCCAATTTGTGCGTTATTTTTCTCAGCATTGCTATGTATTGTTTATTTTTCGAAAAAAAGAGTAAAAATAATTGAGAATAAAATATATACGGTAATGTTATTCATGGGGCTATTGGATAGTATTATTCTTACCATCGAAAGATTTTTAGTAAGAAGTGGGAATATGAATGATGTTACGCCTCTGATCCAAAATATCTTGCAAATAACAAATAAGATAGATTTTATTGCTTTAATTATTCTTTGCACATGCTTATTTTTATACACTTTAGTGATTTCTATGCCAAAAATAAAAGATAAAATGGATTATGTTATAAAAGTTGTTGGTGTGATTGATCTTATGGTATTTATATACATTTTATTTTTAAATGTAGATTTAATAAATTCTGGATCAATTATCAGTGTAAGTGGAGGAGGTATAATACCTGCATATATTACATGTGGTGTTTATATTGTGCTTTCTATTTTAATTACATTAATCAATGTGAATCGATTAACAAAAAAACATATTCCTATTATCAGTATTATATTTATTTTTATCTTTTTAATGCTTGTATTTAAGAATGATCCTTATATTATGATTATTTCCATTACAGTAACCTTTGTCAATTATTTAATGTATTTTACCATAGAAAATCCAGATATGCGTATTATTCATGAATTAAATCAGGCTAAAAAAAGAATCGAGCAAACAAATAAGGATCAAGCAAGATTTTTGTTAGATATTACAGGCGAAATGAGAGGAACAATTAATGAATTAGACGGCATTGCTAACGAAGTCATTCGTGCGACGGAAGAAAACAAGACAAAAGAAGAAATGTATCAACTTCGTTATTTACTTAGTGGAGCGCGTCTCCGTTTAGATCAAACTTTAAATATTACAACACTCGATCATAAAAATATACGTTTGATGGGAAATACTTATAATTTTAGAAAAATATTGAAAGAAGTAGAGTTACATCTAAAAAATAAAATTGCTAAAGAGGTAACTTATCGTTCTATTTTATCAAGCACAATACCAGAGGTATTATATGGGGAAAGTATACGTATAAAACAAATTTTAACAACTTTATTAAGTAATGCTTTTGAATATACGGAAAACGGTTATGTAGAATTACATATTAATTCAATTATTAAAGCAGATTTGTGTCGCTTAATTATCACGATTGAAGATACTGGATGTGGGATGCCCCTTTATCAAATAAATGAATTATTAGATGATCATACTATTTCTGAAAAAGAAGAAAAAGTTTTTGATAAACTTAATTTAACATTATCACAAGTAAATAAATTGATTAAAATGCTTGGCGGAACTTTAGATATAGAGAGCAAAGAAAATAAAGGAACAAAAGTAATTGTAACTTTAGATCAACAAATTGTTCCTCAACAACAAAAAGATTTAAAAGATATAGAAGAAATTGAAGAGGTAATGTTTAATAAGAAAAAGATTGCAGTTATTGATAATAAAGATGGCCTTTATAAAAAAATAATTAAAGCTTTAGATAAAATGGATGTGGAAACGATAGAGTTTAAAAGTGCTAAAGCATGTTTGGATCGTATTCGAAAAGAAAAAGATTTAGATCTTATCATTTGTCAGGAAAATCTAGAGAAAATCGATGCTAGAAATTTATTAGAAAAGGTTCAAAAGGAAGAATTACAAGTGCCCATCATTCTTGTAAACGAGGAAGAAGAATATGATTTAAAACGATTAAAAATAGAAGGTTTTGCGAGTGCAATTTATGAAGAAGAGATTGCAACACAACTCGTAAAAAAAGTAAATATTATTTTAAATAAAGAGAAAAATATGGCAAACAAATAAATGCTTTTTCTATAGTTGTCATATAAGTTTACTTATGGTATACTTGTAATGGAGCAGTAAAATATAATGATTTTTGGGGGAATAATATGGAAAATTTTGCAAAGTTAAGAGAAGAAGTATTAAGATTGAAAAAACCAGGAGATATTGAAAAATTATTGAAGTATAAAACGCCTTATGAGCGTTTTCGTGAAACGGCTTTGTCTCGATACAACCGTTATGCACTTCATTATTTTGGAAACAATATTACTTATGGAGAATTATTGGGACTTATTGATCGTATGGCGAATGGTTTTGCAGCACAAGGTATAGGTTATGATGATGTAGTTACAGTAAGTACTTTAGGCACGCCAAGTGGAATTGCTGCTTTTTATGCGCTTGATAAAATTGGTGCTTTGATGCACATGGTCAATAGTGCAAGTAGTGCTAAGGAAGTGGCTAGGGAATTAAAACATTGTCCTTCGAAATATGTGGTTATGAATGATGTTTTCTGTAGTGATGAAGTAATGGATACATTGAATCACATGCATGTTGAAAAAATTATGACTACATCTTTACTTGATTATTTTCCAATGGGATTTAATTTTGATCGTATAAAATTTAATATTGCGGAAGCTGCAAAAGGGTTAAAACAAAAAAAATATGATAATAAGAGAATTCTAACACTTGATCAAGTAATAACACATGGAAAAGAAAAACATATTGAAGTAGAGGCGGCTTCTTTTAAAACTGGACATGAAGCAAATATTGCTTATACAAGTGGCTCTACAGGAGATAGTAAAGGTTGTGTCGGTGATTGGAATGCTATAGATGCTATGGTACAAGTAATGGCTATGACAGAACAAGGAAGATTCCAAGCTGGCGATATTATGTTTACAACCTTTCCAACATGGATTAATTATGCACTTTTAAATATGATTCATGAACCTCTTTGTTTGGGCGTTTCTATCGCACTTGATCCATTATTTAATCCAAAGGATTTAGCAAAGCGTAATAACCTTTATCATTTTAATCATTGGTTAACAATACCACCTTATATTAAGGTTATGGCGGAAGCTAATAAAAAAACAGATTGTTCTAAATGGAAAATTGTATTAACAGGTGGAGCTGAATTAGATAATGAAACAAAATATGCTGGAGATGCTTATATTGCAAGAAACAATGGTACTGCAAAGATTCAACAAGGTTATGGAGCAAATGAGTTATTAGGGGCTTTTGCTTATGGATATTATCCAAATGCTACTGTAGGTAGTGTTGGAAAACCTTGTATCGGAAACAAAATTAAAATTGTAGATCCAGAAACTCTAAAAGAATTACCAACGAATGAAGTTGGACTTGCTTTGGTTTATTCACCTTCATTAATGAAAAGATATTATAACAATGAAGAAGCAACCAAAAAAAGTTTTATTAAAGATGAGGATGGCACTGTTTGGTATAATACAGAGGACTTGATGCGTGTTAATGAAAAAGGAGAAGTTTTCTTAGTAGATCGTATTCGTCGTATGGTTTTAACTTTAGATGAAAATGGTAATCCAACAAAAATTATTCCAAGTCGTCCAAAAAAAGCCATTGAACAATTAAATATGGTGGATCACTGTGAAATAATTACTGTAAAAGATGATAAAACAGTAAATAAATCAATTGCTTTTATTAAGACAACTAAAGGTACAGCACAAGATGAAACATTAAAACAAAATATTATAGAATTCTGTGAGCAACAGGTTCCTAAATATATGGCACCAAGAGAAGTTATCTATTTAGATGAATTTCCATTAAACGCTACAAAAAAAGTAGATTTAAAAGCTTTAGAAAAAATGTATGAAGAACAACATACAGGAAAAGAAACAACAAAAAGCAAAAATAAAACATTCTTAAAAAGAAAATAAAGAGGGATGAAAAATGAGTATTATTTGGTTGCAAATTGCTAGTTTGGTATATAGTGTTTTATTAAATATTGTTTATTTTTCAAAGAATCGCTTAGCCAATCTAGAAAATAAAATTTATAAAACATTATTAATTTCCAATGTAATAGGGTTATTAATTGAACTTGGCTGTTTTTATTCCGTTTCTCATATGGAAAGTATGCCTATGCTTAATTTCTTTGTAACAAGATTGCTATTGGCTTATTATATTGCGTTTCTTATGTTTTACACAATATATGTATTTACTGTTTCTTATAATAATGATAAAGTTGATAAAAAAGTCTTTGAAAATTTAATCGATAAGGTTAAAAAAATTTGTACTTGTATATTTTTAATAGGTACTGTTGTGGTATTTGTTTTACCACTTCAATATAGCCAAGAACCTTATATTTATTCCTATGGTCCAGCTGTTAACTTTTTGACCTTCTTTTTTGGAGTGGTTCTATTTTTATGGATGGTTTTACTTCTTAAAAATTTTAAAAATGTTCGTGCAAAAAAATATTTGCCTATTATTATTTTCATAGCTTTGGCAGGACTAGCGGGAGTCATTCAATCTAAATATCCACAAATTTTGTTAACGACACCAATAGAAACGTTTGTTGTTTTTCTAATGTATTTTACAATTGAGAATCCAGATATGCGCATAATTCGTGAGTTAAATCGTACGAAAAAGCAAATAGAAGATACAAATAATGATAAATCAAAGTTTTTATTGAATATCACAGGAGAAATGCGAAAGACAATTAACGAACTCGAAACAATAGCCAATGAGGTAATTAACAGCACAGAAGAAAATAAAACAAAAGAAGAAATGTATCAATTGCGTTATTTACTTAGTGGAGCACGTATTCGTTTAGATCAAACTTTAAATATTACGACACTCGATCATAAAAATATACGATTGATGAATAATACATATGATTTTAGAAAAATTGTAAAAGAAGTGGAGTTGCATTTAAAAAAACAAATTCCAAAAGAGGTAACTTATCGTTCTATTTTGTCCAATACAATACCAGAATTGTTATATGGAGAAAGTATGCGTATGAAACAAATTTTAACAACTTTATTAAGTAATGCTTTTGCGTATACAGAAAACGGTTATGTAGAACTTCGTGTCAACACGATTATTAAATATGATTTATGCCGTTTAATTATTACAATAGAAGATACAGGGCTTGGTATGTCTTTACATCAAATTAATGATTTGTTAAGTTTAGAAGCGAACGATGAACAACATATGAAACCTAAAAATACCAATAATTTAACATTACCACAGGTTCATAAATTGATTCAAATGCTAGGAGGCTCTATTGATATTGAGAGCAAAGAAAATAGAGGAACACAAATTATTGTTACCCTTGATCAACAAATCGTTCATCAACAAGCAGATGATTTAAAAGATATAGAAGAAATTGAAGAGGTAATGTTTAATAAGAAAAAGATTGCAGTTGTTGATAATAAAGATGGCCTTTATAAAAAAATAATTAAAGCTTTAGATAAAATGGATGTGGAAACGATAGAGTTTAAAAGTGCTAAAGCATGTTTGGATCGTATTCGAAAAGAAAAAGATTTAGATCTTATCATTTGTCAGGAAAATCTAGAGAAAATCGATGCTAGAAATTTATTAGAAAAGGTTCAAAAGGAAGAATTACAAGTGCCTATCATTCTTGTAAATGAGGAAGAAGAATATGATTTAAAACGATTAAAGATAGAAGGTTTTGCGAGTGCAATTTATGAAGAAGAAATTACAACACAACTTGTAAAAAAAGTAAATATTATTTTAAATAAAGAGAAAAACACTTGATTTGAAGTTAAGTGTTTTTTATCGTTTGGTTTCGTTTGCTATTTCTTTTTATTTTTGATATAATGTATAAGTAATTTATCTAAAGAAAGGAGAGAATATGGCAAAAATAAAAATATTTAGTCTAGGTGGACTAAATGAAAATGGCAAAAATATGTATGTTGTTGAAGTCGATAAAGATATTTTTGTTTTTGATGCGGGATTAAAATACGATTATGAGAAAAAATTAGGAATTGATTACATTATTCCAAATTTTGATTATTTAATAAAAAATAAAAAAAGAGTAAAGGGAATATTTTTAACACACGGACATGATAGTAATATGGGAGCGATTACGGATATATTAGCGGTGATTCCGGATATACCTGTTTATGCGACTAAATTTACAATGGATATTGTAAAAAGGGATTTAGAAGCAGAACATATTGTAGCAAAAAACTTAAAAGAAATTAGGCCACATGCCAAAATAACGTTTAAAAATAATGTTATTTTTCCAATAAGTGTAACACATTCCATACCAGATGCACTAGCATATGTTCTATATACAAAAGATGGTGCTATTGTATATACTGGAGATTTTGTGTTTGATCCAACAATGATGGGAAGTTATAAAACGGATATAGGTAAGCTTGCTTATGTTGGAAAACAAGGTGTACTTTGCTTACTTGCAGAATCTATGTACGCTTTTCGACCAGGACATACTTCTCCGAATAACCGAGTTGCCTCTTTTATAAGGGAAGTATTTAATAAAAATGAAAATCGAATTATTGCGACTATTTTCCCAGCTCATATTTATCGTGTACAAGAAATATTTAACGAAGTAGAAAAAACAAGAAGAAAAATTATCATTATGGGGAAATCCCTACAAGAAATGATTAACCAAGCAATAGAAGAAAAATATTTAACAATTAATCCGAATAAAATAGGGGATTTGAGTAATATTAATGATAAAGATGTTGTTATTTTAATTTCTGACGAAAAAGAAAAACCATTTAATAATTTAAATCGTATTATTAAAGGATTTGATAAATATATAAAATTAAAAGAAACAGACACTGTATTTATTACGGAACCAGCTTATGAAGGTATTGAAAAGTCTACAGCTTTAGTTATGGATGAAATTGCAAAATTAAATGCCAATGCGGTTTGTTTAGATAGTAAAAAACATCTGTTGCATCATGCTTCACGCGAGGACTTAATGTTAATGATTAATTTAATGAATCCAAAATACTATTTTCCAGTAAAAGGGGAATATCGAATGCAATATGCTAATGCCGATATTGCTTTAGAACTTGGGATTCCGAAAGAAAATATTTTGTTAAAACAAAATGGAGATGTCGTTGAATTTGATCATGGTGTATTACAAGATACATTTGAACACATTGATGTAGATGAAATATTAATTGATGGAAAAAACCAAGGGGATATAGGTGAACTTGTTTTAAAAGATCGTGAAATGCTTAGTGAAAATGGTATTGTGATTGTAAGTTGTTCTTTGGATAAAACAACAAAAGAAACTCTTGCAGGTCCAGAAATACTAACACGAGGTTTTATTTATGTGAAGGACAACCAAGAAATTATTGAAGAAAGTAAAACGATTAGTTTAGAAATTATTCAAAATAACATTGATCCAACGGATAAAAAAGTAGATTTTAACAACATAAAAAATGAAATTAGAGATAAATT
>CALVUP010000002.1 GCA_944363635.1 uncultured Bacilli bacterium
CGCTTTCGCTTTTTTAATTTCTCACCTGCATAGCAGGTGGTTTTAAATGGAAAACTGATGTTTTCCATAATAAAAAAAGAATGATTACTCATTCTTTATTTAGATTTGATCTTAATCCCACTTCCATCTTTTTTCCCCAAATTATTATAATCAAATTCTTTTGCACTTTGATGAATTATTTCTATAGGTGTTGCATTCTTTTCCTTCAAAAAAGTCTTGTGGACTTGTATTGGTTCTCCAGGCTTTGCCAAGAGAACAAATTCTTGTTTACTCATTTACATTTCTCCTTTATAAAAAAATCAAGTATTATTTAACTTATCTATCGCCCTGATTGCAACTTGTATTTCAGTATCTGTATCAAAGTCCTGTTTTTGATCGAGGCCTCTTTTTTCTCTTTCTTGATTCCAAATTACAGAAAGTACAGCACCTGCTTTTAATTTTAATATACTAGAAACTACAAATAAAGAAGCCGTTTCCATTTCACTACAAAGGACTCCTGCCTTTATCCACGCATCCCATTTTTCTAATAACTCTTTTGAAGCAGGCATTCTTTCTGGATTGTGTTGTCCATAAAAACTATCTTTACAATGCACAATTCCATAATGATATTTTGTATTTAGTTCCTTTGCAGAAGCAATCAAAGCATTAGATACTTCTATATCCGCAACAGCAGGAAACTCCATTGGAACATACTCTTCGCTTGTACCCTCTTCTCTTACCGCTCCTGTTGCAACCACTAAATCCCCGGCTTCTACATCCAACTGCATTCCACCACTTGTACCAACACGAATTAAAGTTTCTATGCCAATCTTTTTTAACTCTTCTACACAAATAGCCATTGCTGGGCCACCCATACCAGTAGAAATTACTAAAACCTGAATATTACTTATTTTTCCAAGATAACTTTTATACTCACGATTTTCTCCTAAATAAGTGGCTTCATCCAGATAACTGGCAATCTTACCAACTCGACCAGGATCTCCGGTTAATATACAATACTTTGTATCTTTTATATCTTCACGACTAAGACCGATATGATACATTTTTTCGTTCTTTTCCATAATACCCTTCCTTTTTAATTATAAACCTCTAATTTGTTTTCAATAAACCAAACACTGCCTACATAACAGATCACAGCTAATATTAGCATAACAATAGAATAGATAAGATCTCCATTTGCAGAAGAATTCACAACTCGAAATAAAGCGGAACTGATTATATCTAATACAAAAAATCCTGCGATGTAAGAAACAATTTTTAACCCCTTTCCATTTGGAAAGAAACTCTTTATACCAATATATAACAAAGTAAGTAAAGATGTAAAAGCAATTGTTGTTGTAATAATTAAGAAAAAGATTCTAAATATAATTGTTTTAGTACTTGCATCCGATTGCAAGAAATACTGTAATAATGTTTCGATTAAATTTATGTTTTCTTTAGACAAAAGAACCGCTAATCCTAAAATAAAAATAATACAAAATACAAAATCAAATAGAATCGCTAAAATATATTTAGCAAAAAGAATTTTGCTTGGAGAAAGAGGCAACATGCTTTCTAACAAAAATGTTTGATTTTTATAAGAGTTCATTGTTCGGTTTGCGCCATAAACAAATGTTAAAGCGAGTGTCGCAAAAAAAATGATAATAAAAGCTAAAACAATAGAATTAACAAGTAAATTATCCGAGCTATTTGGTAAGATAAGAACAAGCAAATAAACAAGCGCAACAATACCAAAAAGTACCTTTTTACTTTTTATCTCATTGATAAGCTCCCATTTAATATATTTAAACATGACTAAACACCTCCAAATAATATTGTTCTAGCGTTTTCCCATTTTGTTCTATGTTTGCTTTACTCGTATTTAAAACAACCCTTCCTTGTTTTAAGAAAACAACATCATCTAATATCTCTTCGGTATCTTTAATTAAATGTGTTGATATTAAAATTAAATTGTTTGGATGACTACACTGTTTGATAACAGTTAACATTTCGTGCTTTATAACAGGGTCTAAACTTCCTAAAGGTTCATCAAGTAAATAAACAGGAACATTTCTAGATAATGTTAACATCAGAACTACTTTTTCCTTATTTCCTTTAGACATTTTATCTATATTCGCATAAATATCAATACCCAAGGTTTGTAATAAATAATTCGCACGATTCATATCAAAATCCTGAAATAATTCTTGATAATATTTTATAGCATTCATGACTGTCATCGATTTATATAAAAACGCACGATCCGGCATAAAAGAAATAAATTTTCTCGTCTCATAGCAAGCATCATAACCACAAATTTTTACCACTCCATATTGTTGTCTAATAATTCGCATAAGTGTTTTTAACAAAGTAGTTTTCCCACTTCCATTTGGTCCTAACAAACCTATAATTTTTCCTGGTTGCAAAGCCAAATTCACATTATTTAAAGCCGTAAAATGTCCATATTGTTTTGTTACATTTACAAGTTCAATATAATTCGTGTTCATATCTATCCTCCTATTTTAATTATAACAAAAATAAAAAACAATATATTAATTTTTTAATAATTCATATTAAATTGTTGTAAATTGCTGTATAAAAAAGAAAGATTTCTCTTTCTAACAAGTATACTTCAATTTTAAATTACCTTTTCTAAAATTTTTGATCGAACAATAGCATGTTCAAATCGTTTTCCATTTGCTTTTTTAATTTTTTTTAACATCATAAGATCTTCTGTATTATTCTGAGTATCTAATTCATAATACTTCCAAAAGTCAAAATCTATAAAATAAAACTGATGTGTATCAAAATCAAACATTATGTTTCTGTCATTCAAATCACCACTTATATCAAATCCCAATTCTCCTATTTCATTTAAATGTTCTTTTGCTTGTTGATAACTGTCATATAAAGCATCTTTAGAAATAAATTCCAATATTCTAAGAGGATAAACAGGGGTAGCTAAATCAAAACCATTGATAAAAGATATTGTATATCCTACATAATTGTCTTCTAAATAAATCAACTCTCTAGGCACATTAACATTCAATCGTTCTAATTCTTTTCTATAATTTATAACTGGACTTTCTGTAGAAAAAAATTCCCAATCATCAAACTTCCAAATTTTATTATCTTTTATATACATTCTGCTCGTTGCATTGTTTCTAAAATAATAATTTGAATCACCTAAAAACTCACAATAGTCTTTTAAACTTAAATGAATGATTTCAATCTGTGACATAAAACACCTCTTTAATTTAGGATTTATTATAAAAGAAAAAGAACAATTTGACAAGAAAAAAAGAAGATTACTCTTCTTCTTCACTATGTTCTAGACTATCGATTAATTCTTGTTTATTCATTTTACTATATCCTTTAATATTTTTTTCTTTAGCCATTTCTTTTAACTCCGTTAATGATTTTAATGTTAAAACATCTTCTTCATCATCTGGCATTTTTCCATGTTCAACAAGATAATCAATTTGTTCTTTGGTTAATGTTTCATATTCTAATAAAGCATTAGCAATTAATTCTAATAAATCCTTGTTTTCTTTAATTACTTTTTCTGTTTTCTTATAACAAGCATTTATAATTTTACGCATTTCTAAATCGATTTCATGAGCCACTTCATTAGAGAAATTTCTTGTCTTATTATAATCTCTACCTAAGAACACGCCACCTTCTTGTTGTTCAAGCTGAATAGGTCCTAAATCACTCATACCATATTCCGTAACCATAGCTCTAGCAATCTTCGTTGCTTTTTCAAAATCATTATGAGCTCCTGTGGTTACTTCACCAAACATAATCTCTTCAGTAACACGTCCACCAAGTAAACCACTAATAGACTCTAATAATTCCTTTTTAGTCGAAAAATATGTTTCTTCTTTTGGAAGCATCAAATTATATCCTCCGGCTACGCCTCTTGGTATAATAGTAATTTTTTGTACTTCGTTAGCACCTTCTAATTTTATACCAACAACAGCATGCCCTGCCTCATGATAAGCCACCAGTTTTCTTTCTTTTTCGGTATATTTATGACTCTTCTTAGCTGGTCCCATTAAAACACGATCCTGAGCTTCATCAAGTTCACTCATCGTAATTTTATCTTTATTACGTCTTACAGCTAATAAAGCCGCTTCATTAAGTAAGTTTTCTAAGTCTGCACCACTAAATCCAACTGTTCTCTTAGCAATATTAGCAAGACTTATATTGCTTGCAAATTTTTTGTTTCGAGCATGAACTTTTAAAATTTCTTCTCTTCCTTTAACATCTGGTAAATTAACTGTAACTTGACGGTCAAATCGTCCTGGTCTTAAAAGCGCTGGATCAAGTACATCTGCTCTATTGGTTGCAGCAATAATGATAATACCCTCATTAGCACCAAAACCATCCATTTCAGTAAGTAATTGATTTAGCGTTTGTTCTCTTTCATCATGGCCTCCGCCAAGACCCGTTCCTCTTTGACGTCCAACCGCATCAATTTCATCAATAAACACTAAACAAGGTGCATTATGTTTGGCTTGTTTAAACATATCACGAACACGAGAAGCACCGACACCAACAAATAGTTCTACAAAATCAGAACCACTTATATAATAGAAAGGTACATTTGCTTCCCCTGCAACAGCTTTAGCAAGCAAAGTTTTACCTGTTCCTGGAGGACCTACCAATAAAACACCCTTAGGAATACGAGCACCCATCTGTTGAAATTTCTTAGGATTTTTCAAGAAATCAATTAATTCGCTTACTTCTTCTTTTTCTTCAGTTAAACCTGCAACATCTTTAAAAGTTGTTTTATTGTTCTCATCATTTAATTTAGCACGGCTTCTACCAAAATCCATGGATTTATTTGCTCCACCCACTTGTTTTGTTAAAAAGAAAATAATTAAACCACCAAGCAAAACAATTGGAAGAATATTAAGTAAAATCACAAAGAATGTATTAGAACCCGGATCCTCTTCAGTTGTCAATTCGATTTTATCTGCATATTTCGAATTTAATATCTTATCAATAGAAGTATCTGTTAATGGTAATCGCGTAGAGAATGTCTCATTTTGATCATAATCTTCCATCTTACCAACAACTTCATAAACAACTGCATTTTGTTTAGGAGTTAATGTAATCTCCGTAATTTCTCCATTATTTAAACTTGTAATAAATTCATTATATGTTAATACATTTACCTTTTTATTACTAACATTAAAGAAATAAAAAATCGCTAGTAACGCTAGTAATAAAAACACATAAGGAAGAATTCCTTTTTTTATATTTTTACTATTCATCAAATCACCTCTTAATAATATTTAATTATTATATCATACTTTCCTGATTTAGGAACATCAAATTTAGATTTTTTTAAACCTGGCAACCAAACGATCTGATCTTTCGAATCCACAACCACTGGCCACAATTCACGTTCTCTGATTGGAATTTTTGAATCAATAAAAATGTCTTTTACTTTTTTCTTACCATGAAGCCCTTTTACTTCCATAACATCCCCAAATTTCCGAGTTCGAACATAAAGAGGAAAAGTTACATTTTCTTTTGATAAACGACACACAAAATTACTATTACTATCTTCCTCATGAACAACTTCTAAATGATGTTTATTTGGTAAGTAAGCGTATTCAAAAAGTTCGATTTCATAACGATCAATATTTTCTGATTCTATAGCTAAATATCCATGATTGTATTCCTTGATAAACTTTATATTATTAGGCAAATAAATCGAACTATTTTTTTTCTTAGAATGAATTAAATTTAAAATAAGCTGTACATGACGATCATTAATAAGAGTTAAATCATCACTATAGAACTTTTCTAATATACTATGGATAATTTGTTTTTGAAGAAAAGGATCTAATTGTAAATAAGCATCTAATTGCAATACATCATCCTTATAAACCTGATCTAAAACTTCATAAACTTTTTTTTGGATAAAAACAACAGATTCTAATAAACTTTCACTAAATTTTAAATATTTTAAATGAACTTTTGGATCTTCCTTTTTTAAAAATGGAAGAACGACTTTTCGATAACGATTTCTGGTATATGTTCCCTTCTCATTTGAAGAATCAATAACATAAGGAATATTATATCTTTTATCATAGCTTTCTAATTGCTCTTTTGTATAATACACCAATGGACGAACGAGCAAATAAGAATTATGCTGTACAACTTTAGAAAATCCACTATATCCCTTTAATGTAGAACCACGTGATAAACGCATCAAAATTGTCTCTACCAAATCATCCCCATGATGAGCAGTCATCAAATATTTTGCATCATATTTTTTTATCAAAGAATCAAAATATTGATATCGAATATTTCTGGCTTCATTGTGAAAATTATCATCACTATATTTTTCAATCATCATTGATTCAAATACAATATTTTTATCATAACAATAATTTTCTAAAAAAACTTTTTCATCCATACTCTCTTTTCGAACATTGTGGTTCACATGAGCACATATAATTTTAATATTTTTTTTCTTACGGATTCGTTGAAGCAAATGAAGTAAAGCCATCGAATCGGGACCACCCGATATACCCGCTACAACAACTGCATTTTCTTCTAATCCAATTTCATCCATTAGAAAATGAATTGCTTTTTCCATAAAACCACCAATATCTATTTTATATGATAAACATTTTAATAGCAAGATATTACACAATTTTTTCACTAAAAAAAGAAAATATTTTACCACTTTCTTTTCTTTAGTAGATATGTGGTCTAAAAATCAAATCATTTTTATATTTTTATAAATAAAAAGAGATTATTTTTCTTCCTCACTGTCATCTTCATCTGGAATTTGAATAATAAACTCTCCATCTTTTGAATATAAATATTTTTCTCTGGCATACCTTGCAACATAATCATCATCCTGCATTTTCTCTACATCAACCTTTAACTTTTCCTCTTCGTCTTTTAATTCTTTTAATTTTTCTTCGTAAAAGTTCTTTTCATAATATTTCTGAAAAATTTGAGCCCATACATTTCCTATGGTAACCCCTAAAAATAGAATCAAACAAATACTAGCAGAACCAAAAACAAGCATTCTTCGTTTACTTTTTTTTGATAATTTTGTCCTATTCTTTTTTTTCATGAATATCCACTTCCTATATTAATAGTATCAAACCCGTCAAGTAAATACAATTGTTAAAATAAAAGATATACATGATTTTACAAAACTTTTCGAAATTTTTTTGTCAATTTATTACCTAAAGCAAACCCTAAAACAAGACAAATTAAAAAATAAACATGTACGATACCATGATTGATTTTCTTTAAAAGAAAAAAATAAAACAAAAAAATATCTAAATTAAAGAATAAATTTAATAAAATTTTATTAATCATTTTTTTACAAAACAAGTATTTATAATTTAAATTAAATAGAAACGCATAAATAAAACCATATACAAAAGATAATAACAATGATTGAATTTGAACCGTTAATATCATTTAAACAATCGATTAAAAATACTATTTTCTTTTTTAGCCGTTTTATTATCTTCCATATATACCATACTATTAATCATCCCTTTAATAGTAACATTTCCTTGCATACTATCCATTTTGACAAGTTCTAATCCTGTGCCATTTACAACTAAAAAGCCCATGACAGTATCCATAATAAATTCTGAATCATCAAAACTTTCTATTTTCTTTACTCCAGATAAGTTTAAATTTTTACGATCTAATAAACTAATAATATGATTATAATTATTAAGACTTGTTTCTTTATCCATAAATATCCTCCTATCTAAGAATATGAAAGACAAGCCTTTTTTAGTACCAATTTTCAAAGAAGTTTTAAATAAAAAAAGAAGATTACTCCTCTGTTGCTGGAGCATCTTCTGCTTTGTTATAAGCATCAATAATTGCTTCTTCAAACATAGCACGAACTTCTGGATTAATTGGATGTGCTATATCTCTGTAACCACCAGTTGCTGTTTTACGACTTGGCATTGCAATAAACAAGCCATTATCTCCTTCAATAATACGAATATCATGAACAGCAAAACTATCATCTATTAAAACAGATGCAATTCCTTTCATGCGTGAATTTTCTTTTTCGATTTTACGAACATTTACTGATGTAATTTTCATCGGTTTTTCCTCCCTCTTAAAGTTAATACTTTACAAATATATTTTATAACATTAAATACTAAAAAGCAACAATATTTAGTCAAATATTTCCAAAGTTTCCGTTAAAATATCACTATAGGAAAAAGATTTAATCATTTCTATCTCATCTCCCGTTCGAATTGTGAATATATAATGATAAGCATCAACAATTTCACCATCAAATTCTTCCGTTTGATTTCGAGCCCCATTGTATTTAAATTTCAATTTTTTCCCCTTTTTTGCTTCTACATTCTTTTTAATCTGTTCAATCATCTCGGATACCCCGTATACATAGCTCCTTTAGTAATAATTCCACCAATCCCTTCAGGGCCATATTTCGTTTTGTTGAGAATATCAAGCAAATCAATAGACTGATTTCGATCAGAAAGAGCAGTAGAAACCGCAATAATTGCAGGATCAAGAGCATGAATATTAATCCGTTTTGGACTAGACGCAAAATTTGCACCGGCTTTAATGAGTTCTTCATAATCGGACTGACAAGCCCCTGCTATAATGATTAATTTATCTGGACTATCTTCATATTTACGAGCATTTTCGATTGCTTTTACAAAATTTGCACTATTTTTATAATTGTGAATGTCATCTTTATTCCCTTTATTTTTTAAATAAGAATCATGTCCTGTAATAATAACGATATCTGGATGCAAATCCTCTAAATATTTTGTAATTTCACTCGCCACTTCTTTTTCAGACAAATTGAGTCCATAAGCACGAATTCCAGCATTGTCATAAAATCGCATACATCGATTTAAATAATCAATATCAGAATCAATATGTAATACTTTCCCAGGCATATAGAAATACTCATCTCGATTTAAAGTACCAATCCCATCAAATCTTTCTAAAAGTTCTTTATCGTCATTCAATTTAGTAGAATCTTCTTTTTTTAAATCACTGATATCACTATCAGCACATAAACGCACATCTATTCCTCTAAGCTCAACCATATTTTGATTAATCGATACCACTTTAAAAATGATATCATTTCCATAAGAATTTCTACTCACTAAATCACCAATATGAAAAGACATATAATCATCTCCATCTAATTATATGTCCTTTTCTTTTATTTATGCCAAAGCATTACTAATAGCTACAAACATCTCCAAAGAAAGTTGTTCTGCACGCACAGTTAAATCCAATTGATAGGTACGAAGGACTTTTTCGATTTTATCTAAATCATATCGTTTTAAATTATTTTTTAAAGTTTTTCTTTTAAATTGAAAACTATCTCTTACCAATTGAAAAAATAAGGATTCATTGATTACCTTTAGCTGGTTTTCTTTTTTTACTAAAGATACCACCATACTATCTACATTTGGTTTAGGAACAAATACGTTTCTAGATACTAAAAATAATTTTTTAATATTAAAATAATAATTTAAATACACAGTAAGAGAATTATACTCTTTCATACCAGGAGCCGCTAAAAAACGATCTCCTACTTCTTTTTGTACCATAACCACAATATTCAAAACAGAAATAGGCTCAGTAATAAGTTTTGTAATAATTGGTGTCGTAATATAATAAGGTAAATTCGCTACCACATAAATGTTTTCATATGCGTATTTTTCAATATCTTGTTTCAAATCACGTTTTAAAAAATCATCGAATATAAATTCTACATGATCGTTATCCTGAAATTTTTCGGTTAAAAATGTTTTTAACCTCTCATCGATCTCATAAGCCAAAACCATATCTGCATGCTTTACCAATTCCTCTGTTAAAGCTCCTGCTCCTGGTCCTATTTCTATAACCAAACTGTTTTTTTGAATATTTGCACGATCCACAATATTGTGGATAATTTTTTTATCTTTAATAAAGTTTTGCCCAAAAGACTTTTTAAAAGCAAAAGAATCCATATCCATTAAAATCACCAAATTTAATATAACATAAAAATCAAAAGAAATAAATTTTATTTATAAAAAATAAAAAAGCCCTAAGCTTTTTTATCATCATTAGGTAACATAAACAATACATTCCCTACTATAAGACCAATAATCATTACTTTGATTGCATTAATATTATCAGCAAAATAATTAAAATTAATATTATAACCTAATTTACTGTTAGCAATCATATTGGTATCAAATAAAGTTCGATATTCAATAAATAAAATAACAGCAAAAACTAAACAACAAGTTAAGTTATAAAACAAATTAGAAGTAACTCTCTTTTGATTACATAACATATTGATCGCAAACAATAAAAACAAAATAAGAAACGGTAACGCTATAAAAATAGAATCTAAAAGAGGTTTATCCAATCTTTGATACATATACAAAACGATATAACTTCCCAAAGCAAAACTAATAATTAATAAAAGATATTTTAGACCATACAATAATCCATTAATCATTTTAATCATGCGTTACACCTACTTCCTCATACAACCACTTTGCTAACATCTCAATCAATGAAGCGGATTGATTATATGTAGTCATAAGATCCTCATACATATCTTGAGGTTTATTCATAACAGAAACAGTCGCATTACTAGAATTATAATAATAACTACTATTATTTAATAAATCTTTATCAATATAATTTAATTTACTACTAATGGTATCAATATTTAATTTTATATATTCTGAATAATTGGTTAATCCATCTGAACTTCCTTCTTTATCATCATAATAAGTTAAATAATGCAACTGTTCAATTAAACAACCATTAATTACATTCGTACTTAAAACATTTTTTAAATTATAAACGTCCTTAATAGACATTGTTTTTTTATTAGCCAGTTCTTGAAAAGTCTCATTATTTAAAGCTGTATTGCAATAGGTTAATTTTGATTTTAAGTCCGCTAAAAATTCCTTATCGGCTTTACCTGTACGATCATTCACAGAAACACTTGTATATTTTTCAATCGTCTCTATTTTATTCTTTATTTCTTCATAATTTGAATCTTCTTCCACATTTATTGAAAATGTTGTAGAAACCTCCTCCATATGATATATATTCATAATTAAATAGAAAGACGCAAAAACAAAGACAATTCCTGTAATTGCATAAGAAAAAATTTTGACATATTCCTTTAATATTTGTTTCATAGAATCACCTCTATACCGATAAATTTATTTGAAAATGATAATGTTTATCTAAATAATCCTTTTGTCCACTTTCCACCCAGAAAGATAACTCATAATGATTCACACTACCTGATTTTATTGTTTTAACATCTATAGTATCGTCTTTAATTGTATCCATACGATCTTTTGCTATAACTTCTCCATTAACGGTAAGTTGATAAATCAATTGATCCCTAGTTAATAAATCATCTTCTTCACATCCATCTGTTAATAAAGAAGGTGCTACTTCGTTAATTAATAGTTTATAAGACAAATCCTGATTGCTAGTATTTTCTACAGTAAATGAATAAACTTGTGGCGTATTTTCTGCAACAGCATTTGCATCATCAATTCCAATTTGATCAATAACTTGTGGGCCATTATTACTAATATACAATTGATTTATAATTAGTTTTTCTTCAGTTTGTTTATCAAAAAAATGATACCATACTATCGTTGATAGAAAAGTAAAAATAATAATGATAAACGCCAATCCAAAACAAAGAAAAATTCGTTTTTTATTCATAAACTAACCTCTTCTTTCTTGCATATTTATTTTTTGTGTTTTTTCTTTGATGCTGTCTTGTTTGCAATGCCACGAGCCATAGATTTAAAGATTTTTAATATATCATATATAATAATTCCTGCACAAGGAATGACTACCGCGATTAACCATCCATATTTTCTAGAAATAAAATATTGTATATATCCAATTTTTGGTATTTTCATGATGACTTTTCCAGATAATTCGCCTTCCTTAACTAAGGAAGAATCCGCTACATTGTTATTATCCCCTTTTGTTCGAAACAATTTATTGCCATCACTATCTTCTAAAATTTCAATAACTCTATGCGTAATGGTAATCCCTTGTGTTCTCGTATCACTAGAGATAAACGTAATAATATCTCCTTCTTCTATTTTATCTGCTTTTGTTCTTTTAACAATCACTGCATCATTTACTTTAATAGTGGGATGCATACTAGGGCTCACGATTACATACGCACTATATAAAGGGGCTTCATAATTATTATTTTTTAAATTCCTTTGTATCCCTATAACATAACAAGCAACCACAAAGATAATAAAAATCATAAAGACAAATACTACATACAATAATGTTTTAGCAATAAAATGCAAAACATCTCTAATTTTTCTCCATCTTTCTTTGTCCATATATTCACCCCGAATTATCTTTTTATGAAAAAGTCAAACAAAAAAGACTAAGTCTATTTTTGCTCAGCATCTAATCGAACTTTAATTTTAAACGTTTTAGGATCTTTTCCAATGACAGCTTTTTCATCAATCCACATCTTTAATTCATATTCATTCTTATATTCTTGTGCTGATTTCGCATCAGTCACGAAAGAACTTTTTGCTAATACTTTATCTATCTTCCCATCATGTTCCACTGTTGTTAAATCGCTATACAACGTCGGTATACTAATTAAAGATCCTTCTCCAGTCATATATATTTTTAAATATTCTTCTGGGATCTGATTTCCTTTATCATCGGTAACATCAACAGCCGATATAACATAATCGATTTTTGTACTTCCAGATACGTTTGCGGATACAGTAAATTTCATTGTATTATAATCCCCAGTTAAAGCCATACCTTCTTGATCAGAAATAGGCATAGCATTTTCTATATTAATATATGTGGTATCTTGAAAAGCCATAGAGATTGCACCTGTAGTCAGTGTATTGATATTATTTGTTGCCTTAGAAGCTGAAAAAGCAGCAAAAGAAACCCCAATAACCGCTACAACTAAAATGGCTACCCCAAGAACCATTAATAAGATACTTCTAGAATCATTTTTATACTCTTTATCATCACTCGTATACATACTGATCACCTATTATAATAATACATGAATTCATAAAAAAAAGCAACCACTTTTCCCATTTAAGCAGTAGCTTTAACATTTACTTTTATTTTAAAATTTTTGGAAGTTGTACCATCCGAATAATCATGTGCAACCCATAATCGTAATCGGAATTTTTTTACAACTTCTTCATTTCCTACAATTTCATCGGAAAATAATACCTTGGCATTATCTGCTTCTTTTGAATCGTTTAGTTTAGCAAAAACAGGAACAGAAGTATCATACGAATCATAAGGAACATCATTATCATCCGTTAAATAAACTTTAATATAATTTGGATCCATATCACTATCATCTTCTATTGTTGCATAGATTTCATAATAAATTTTTTCTTGCGTAGATCCTTTTGCTCGAATGGTAAAATCAAAATATCCTTGATTAATTCCTTGCGCTTTATTGCTATTTGTAAGTTTTTTGCCCACCCGGTCTTCTAAAGGAATGGCGTTTACTAATTCTATTCCATTGCTTTCCTCATTATAAGAAAAGGAAATTGTTGTATCCTCAACTGTCCCTGTCGTAATAGAATTTTCATGATTGGACATATCCTCAAAAACAAAAATAGCCAAGCCAATAGCAAAAACACTGCACAATAATAACAAAATACCCAACATGGAAATAACAATACGTTTTGTTTTATTCTGTGTTTGTTTGGTTTCTTTCATAACGTTACCAACCCCATCTAACAATTTCATATCTTACATTATATTGACGTCCAAAAGATAGAGCTTGTTTTTCAGATTCATACATAATATCCATTTTCGTTTCTTGAATAGCAGATCCTCTATCTAATACCACACCATATATATAAGAATTTGTAATTGATATATTTGAAATTTTAACAATTGTCCCACATGGAATAGAAGCATCACTTGCTAAAATTCGAACAGTTCCATAATCTTGATCTTTAAAATAAACATTTCCATTTGATAAATTTTGTCTTGGTGGACAACTTGTTCGACCACTACAACCCTTACAATCAGGGCCATATGCAGTCATGCTGCCAGTAAAAGCCACCGATTTTTTAGGAGCGATCTTAACAACTTCAGCTAAAGACTTTACTTCAACAGGTTTAGTTTGTTCAAGTAAACTATTATACTTATTTACAATATGTACAGCTTGTACAGATTTAACATTGTTTTGATTGTTGGCTAAAACGGTTGTTTTTTTATTTCCTGTAGAAACAATAAACATACATAAAATTAGAAACAAGAAAAGTAAAAAACGTTTACTAAGCATAATAGTTAGTTTTTTCATTTAACCACCACCCATTATATAACACTATATAAAGTATAGCATATCTACTATTTCAAGTCAAACAAGTTACAAGCATTTGCTGTTGTTATTTTAGCAACCTCTTCAATAGAAATATTAAACAAATCTGCTAAAAAAGAAGCAATGTGATATATATTTTGAGGGCCATTTTTCTTGCCTCGATAGGGCTCTGGTGATAAATAAGGAGAATCAGTTTCCAAAACAATATGTTCAAGGCCTATTTTAGCTACAACATCTTTTAACTTGCTGTTTTTAAAAGTAATCACTCCTCCGATTCCTAAATAAAAACCTAACTTAATAAATTTCATAGCCATTTCATAACTGCCACTAAAACAGTGAAGAACCCCACGTACTTTATATTTAGATAAAATACGATACGTATCTTCGATTGCATCACGACTGTGAATAACAACTGGAAGATTTAATTCCTCAGCTAATTTTAATTGCTCACAAAAAATTCTTTGTTGTCTTGTTTTATTTTCCTTATTGTAATGATAATCCAATCCAATCTCCCCCACTGCCACCACATTTTCATTTTGTAACCATTTCTTAAGTATAGCTAGATCTTCTTTATGAACAACATCAGCAAATTCAGGATGATACCCTAAAGCCAAATAAATATCTTTATCATGTAAATACTGTTTTAATACATTTTTAATTTCACTTTTACTACATCCACAAACAATATATTTTTCGACTTTATTTCTTCTTGCTTGTTTCAATACATCTTTTATTTCATCTTCGTGATAATCTTCTGTTGATAAATGTAAATGTGTATCCACTAGCATATAACCACCTACTTCACTTCTATTCTAACTTTTATTATATCACTAAAAAAAGACATATTCCTATTAATTTGCATTATTATGAACATATCTTATCAATTGCGTAATTAAAAATATTAAATAAAATAAATCAATAATATTTCTTTCGGCATAATATAAAACAGCAACAGCTAAAATGACTAAAATTAACACAACGTAGACTACATTAATTTTGATTTTCATATGTTTCCCTTTCCTACTGCTTTTTTATACTACCTTTCCAATATACCATAAAGAAAAAAACAAGAAAATAAAATCACAACATTATTTTTTCTTGTTTACTAAAATTTTACAACTTCTATTTCTTATCAATTCTTTGAAACAATGGACTTGGTTCTCCAACTTTATATGTGTTCGTAGACAAAAATTCTCGGCTTTCTTCTTGGTTATTTAATTGTTGTTGAATTTTTAAAGATGTCTCTGGTAGGAATGGTGATAATAACATACCACAAACTCGAATACTTTCTAACAAATTATAAAGTACTGTCTGCAAACGACCTTTTTTTGTATCATCTTTTGCTAAAGCCCAAGGAGTCGTTTCATCTATATATTTATTGCATCTTCTTAAAACTTCAAATATATATTCTAAAGCTTCACTAACATGCAATTGATCCATCTTCTCACTTACTACTTTTTTTGCTTCCTGCACTTTTACAATTAATTCTTGATCAATCGCTTCAGTAACATTTTTATTCGTCACTGTACCATCAAAATATTTATTAGCCATTGAAATTGTACGATTAACTAAATTTCCTAAAGTATTTGCCAAATCAGAATTTGTTCGATTAATTAAAGCTTCCTCTGAAAATACCCCATCATTGCCAAATGGAACTTCGCGTAATACAAAATAACGAACAGCATCCACTCCATAGTCTTTAATATATTCTCTAGGATCTTTATAGTTCCCAAGAGATTTAGAAATTTTACCACCGTTAATAACTAACCATCCATGGCCAAAAACTTGCTTAGGAAGAGGAAGTCCTAAAGCCATTAATAAAATAGGCCATACAATCGTATGAAATCTTGTAATTTCTTTTCCTACTAAATGTAAATCCGCTGGCCAATACTTTTCAAACTCACTCGTATCATCACTCATATATCCTAAAGAAGTAATATAATTTGTTAAAGCATCTAACCATACATAAATAACATGTTTAGGATCGAAAGGCACTGGAATTCCCCAACGAAAGCTTGTTCTTGAAACACATAAATCCTCAAGACCAGGTTTAATGAAATTATTGATCATTTCATTTTTTCTCGACTCTGGTTGAATAAATTCAGGATGAGTTTCAATATATTCTACTAAACGATCAGCATAATTAGATAGTTTTAAAAAATATGCTTCTTCTTTCACTTCATGTACTTCTCGACCACAATCAGGACACTTTCCATCAACCAATTGTGTCTCTGTCCAAAAAGATTCACAAGGCGTGCAATAAAGACCTTTATATTCACCTTTATAAATATCTCCTTGTTCATATAACTTTGTAAAAATCTTTTGAACCGCTTTTTCATGATAAGAATCTGTGGTTCGAATGAATTTATCATAAGATATATTTAAGGCTTTCCATAAATCCTTTGCATTTTCTACAATAGCATCAACATATTCTTTTGGTCCCACTCCAGCTTCTTTTGCTTTATTTTCGATTTTCTGTCCATGTTCATCTGTTCCAGTTTGAAAACAAACATCAAATCCCTCTAATCTTCTATATCTTGCGATTGCATCTGCAATAATTGTTGTATAACAATGACCAATATGAAAGTTTGCACTCGGATAATATATTGGTGTAGTAATATAATATGTTTTCTTTTCCATAATTTCCTCTCCTATCTATTTATTTTGAAAGAAAAAAACTCATCCTTAACAAAAGGACGAGTTATCGCGGTACCACCTTAATTTATGATATAAAATCATACACTTTAAACCTTAACGCAGCCAACGTACTAATCTAAATATCGAAGAGTCAGTTCCAGAACCATCTTCTATAAATCAACTATGTTTTTTTTCACCAAACAAAAACTCTCTAAAATAGTTAAATTTATGTACTCTTTCCTTCAAAACTTTTTAAATATGGCTAAAGTATAACACAAATTTGGCTATTCTTCAATATGTTTTCCCAATATTTGAGAAATTATTTGAGATATTTTCACTTCCGTATCTGTAATCAATTTATCTAAAGAAAAAATAATCACTAATCCAATAGCATCCCCATTCATAATAATCGGATGAATGGTATAACTTCCTTTTTCCGTTTCTCCAGGAGAAAGTTCCAAATCCTCAAAATCTTTTTCAATACAAATACTTCGTTTATCAAGTAAAGATTCTAAATAAATACTAATATTTTTATTAGCATACTTTTTCTTTAAAGATCCCGCTACAGCAATATATTTATCTCTATCTGTTACTAATATATTACCACCCATGCTTCCATAGACCGAATCAACCAAAATTTTAGCAAAATCTTCTAAATCCGTCATAGGGGAATATTTTTTTAATGCCACAAAATCATTATCCACAAAAATTTCTAACGCTTCTCCTTCACGGATTCTTAAAGTTCGTCTCATTTCTTTTGGAATCACAATTCTGCCTAAATCATCAATACGTCTAACAACTCCTGTTGCTTTCAAAAATATCACCACTTTCTACATCTTATGTTCCCACTTAAATTCTTTTTTATACATGATTTTGATTTTCTTTTCATATATATTATAAGCTCAATAAGACCATAATTCTTGTGGTAAATATTTCCATTTTGTTAATTCATAAAAAAAAGAGCAAAATGCTCTTAATTTGTTTTTTTATTCAACAATAAGTACTTATTATATGTTTCTTTTGCATTATTAATAATAATATTTGTTCTTTCTTTAAACTGAATATTTACTT
Source organism: uncultured Bacilli bacterium (assembly GCA_944363635.1). Classification (GTDB taxonomy): domain Bacteria; phylum Bacillota_I; class Bacilli_A; order RF39; family UBA660; genus CALVUP01. The sequence goes on from CALVUP010000002.1 coordinate 18,071, forward strand.
TTTGTAAAATTTTTTCATTATATTTTTTACTTAATAATTCATAAATGGCAGCATCTTGTTCTTTTACATGTTTTTTTACTAAATTTTGCAATGTAGAAAGAAAATCAACAAAATGATCATCAAATATTGCATTCAAAGAATGGAAATGCTTTTCATAGTTTGTATTAAAATTTTTATTTAAATTCTCTTTATAGATAAATTCTCGGCTCAAAAGAACAATTTCCTCTAGTTGATGATTAAAATATTTCATACTTTTTTCTTTTAAATCTTGCATTAAGTTTTTATTGATAATTTCATAAGTAGTTTCTAAAAGCTTCTCTATATTAAATATTTCTAAATTAATAATATTTTCAATATTCTGTTTTAAAGAATCCATATTATTTTCGATGTCTAAAACCAATTTATTTTTTGTAATCTCAATATTTTTTTCTCTTAATATCATTTTTACATCTGTATCACTCATATAACAACACACCTATCTTATAATATTAAGATACCAAGTTTTACAAAACTAGTCAAGAAATTCTACTTGTTCTAATAATTCAATTAAATAATAAACATAATGTTTTTCAAGCTTAATCGTATCAAGAATAACTTGTAATCGATTGTTTTTGCTTTGAAAACGAAACATTTTAGATATATTGAACGCTGACATAAATAATTTTTCAGTATCAATTCTTTTTGATATTGCTTCGCTAACAGTCAATGCGATAAAGTTTTTCGTTTTTATAACCTGTTCTATCTCTAATTTCTGAGAAAGTTTTTCAAACCATTCCTCATACATATAAATCAATAAATCATCATTTATTTTACCAAAACGATCCTCAATAGTCGTTTTAATTTCTTCTAGCATTTCATAAGAATCAATCTGATTAATCAATTTGTGAATTTCAATTTTTAAATCAGCCTCTTCTACATACGCATCATCAATATGAGTAGAAACATCAAGTAAAGGTGGCGTTTCTTTTTCTTCTTCAATAGAATGACCCTTTAATTTTTCTACTTCTTCATTCAGAATTTTAATATATAAATCAATTCCAATACTATCAATAAATCCAGCTTGTTGGGATCCTAAAAGATCACCAGCCCCTCGAATGGATAAATCTCGAGTAGCAATAGAAAATCCACTTCCTAATTCAGTAAAATCTTGAATTACCTTTAGTCTTTTTAAAGCCGTTTCCGTTAATACTTTATTTCCTTGATACATTAAATAAGCATACGCAATCTTATTACTTCTTCCTACACGGCCTCTAATTTGATATAACTGAGCCAAGCCAAAGCGATCCGCATTTTTAATGATCAAAGTATTAACATTTGGAATATCAATTCCAGTTTCAATGATCGTTGTACAAACCATAACATCATATTTAAAATCAATAAAATCTTGCATTCTCTTTTCAAGTTCCAATTTAGACATTTGTCCATGTGCAAAAATAACGCGCGCATCTTTCACTAAATTTGAAATTTTAATAGCCTCTGTTTCAATAGATTCCACTTTATTATATAGTAGAAAAACTTGCCCACCACGTGACATTTCTTTATAAATAGCATCTTTTACAATTTGATCATTCTCTTCAATCACATAAGTTTGAACTGGATAGCGATCAATAGGTGGCGTTTCAATCATGGATAAACTTCTAAGTCCTACCATAGACATCTGAAGCGTTCTAGGAATTGGCGTAGCCGTCAAAGTAAGTACATCAATATTTTCTTTATATTGTTTAATTTTTTCCTTGTGCATCACTCCAAAGCGTTGTTCTTCATCAATCACAAGCAAACCTAAATCTTTAGGAGCAATATCTTGACTTAAAATTCTATGTGTTCCTATAACAATATCAATTGTTCCTTCTTTTAAAGCATTCAAGATTCTTTGTGTTTCTTTATGAGAAGTGAATCGATTCAATAAACCAATATTTACTGGAAAATTTTGAAATCTTTCTTTAGCGTTTTCATAAATTTGATTGGAAAGAATTGTAGTTGGACATAAATATAAAACTTGTTTAGAATCGCATACTGCTTTAAACATCGCACGAAAAGCAACTTCGGTCTTTCCATAGCCAACGTCTCCACACAACAATCGATCCATTGGGACCTTCTTTTCCATATCCTCTTTAATTTGTTGAGTAACAATTTCTTGATCTCTTGTATACGTGTACGGAAACTCTTCTTCAAATTGTTTTTGAAGCTCTGTATCTTTCGAAAAAGCATATCCTTCTTTAAGTTCTCTAGTGGCATTAATTTTAAGCAAAGTACTAGCAATATTTTTTACTTTTTCACGGATGCGCATCTTTATTTTATGCCAATCACTACTTCCTAATTTATTAATCTTAGGAACAACACCTTCTTTTCCACAAAATTTACTAATCAAATCAATTTTTTCAACAGGAATATATAATTTATCCTTTCCTTGGTATAAAATTTCCAAATAATCCTTAATCAAATCCCCTTTTTTTAGTGATTTAATTCCATTATAAATACCAATACCATGAATACTATGTACAATATAGTCTCCAACATTTAATTTATTTATATCATTGATTTTAGAAGTATATTTCAATTTTGTCTTATATTTATTCTTAATTGTTTCCTTAAAAAGTTCTTTAGAACTTATAAAAATATAATTTTTATATTGAAAACCACTATCTAAAGGAAAATCTATTAAATTTACACAATTAGTTTTTACATGATCAATTGTCGTTTCATATAAAGAAATCTTTAAATATTTTTTTAAGTTTTTAAATTTTATTTTAGGTACACATAAACAGATTGTATAACCCTCTTTAATACTTTTATGAATATAAGACTCAATTAGATGAATATCACTATGAAAATCAGGAATGCCCTTACTATCAAAAGAAAGTAACTTTCCTTTTTTTAAATAATTATCAACTGTATAATAATTAATCTGATCTTCTTTATACAATTGATTAAAAGAGAAAAAATATTTCCCAGGAAATAATTTATCTTTATTGGTATGATAATGAAAAGCATCCTCTTCCATCTTTTCATAAGCCAATTGCAATTGTGAAAGATCCTGGTAAAAAATAGTATAATTATATAAATAATCTTCAATATTAACAATCTTCTTATTTAAAACGGATAAATATTTGTGCGGTTGATCTGTAACTTGATCAAATAAATCTTCAGTATTTGGCATGATCGTAATTTTGTTTATTTCACGAATTGATCTTTGCGTATTTTCATCAAAATAACGAATAGAATCTATATCATCACCAAAAAATTCCATACGAACAGGATGGGATTCTCCTAAAGGAAAAACATCAATAACAAAACCTCGAACACCAAGTTCTCCAGTGGTTGTTACAATAGTTTCTCTTTTATATCCCATATATGTTAATTTAGATACTAATTTTTTAGGATCAATACTTTGTCCTTTAGATAAATGCAGAATGGAATTTTTATATTTTTCTTTTGTTGGCAAAAATCGTACATATCCATCTAAATGTGTAATCACAATTTTTGGTTTTCTTTTTTCAAAAATTAATTCATTTAAACATTCTAAACGAGTAATTTTTAAATCTGGGCTAATAGAAATAGCTTCACTGGTTAAAAAATCATCCATTGGAAATAGTAAACAATCTAATTTGTAATTACTTAACGAAGAATAAATTTTATTCGCTTCATATAAAGAAGGAACGACAATTAAAATATCCTTTTGATATTTATCAAAGTAAGAATATAAATAGGCACAAAAAAATGCATCAGTTAAACCAGTAATACTGATGTTTTTTTCCGCATCTACTGCAATAAGTTCTTTAAATACATTCATATTTCTCACCTATTGTTCATTTTTACTATTGTATTTTGACATTAAGGAATCAAAATCTTCTGTTAAAAAATCATTTAGAATTTGATTGATTCCTTTGCTTAACTGATCAATCGTCTCTAATTCTTCTTTGGAAAATTTTCCTAGCACATAATCTTTAGTATCTATTGCTTTATTATTAGAAATACCTATTTTTAACCTTTTATATTGATTGGTTTGTAAATAATGTTCAATATTTTTTAAACCATTGTGTCCTCCGGAAGACCCTTTTTTCTTCAATTTAAAATTGCCAAAAAACAAATCCAAATCATCACTAATAATTAAAATATCTTCAATAGCAATTTTAAAATAATGAACAAAAGCTAAAACAACCTCTCCAGAGAGATTCATAAATGATTGTGGTTTTAAGAAAAGAACATCAACTCCATCTATATTTTGTTTTGTATATAACCCATTAAATTTTTTCTTATCAATAGTAAAACCTTTGCTGGCACAATAACGATCTAAAAACATAAAACCAATATTATGACGCGTATTTTCATATTCTTTTCCAGGATTACCCAATCCAACAATTAATTTCATTTAATCACTTCCTTGTATGATAAGCTTTATAGATTTCTGCCTTAGGGAGCTTTCTATCTTTTGCTACCTTTTTAATAGCATCCATTTCGCTCAAACCATCTCTTAAATATATTTGTACATGGGAAAAAAGATCTAAATCAGAAAAATCTTTTAAATCAGAAGCTCCTTCGACAACAAGAACAAATTCTCCCTTAATAACATCGAGTTCCTTTAGCACCTCTGATATTTTACCACGATATATCTCTTCATACAACTTAGAAATTTCACGACTGACACTTATTTTTCGATCTCCAAAAATTCGTAAGATATCTTGTAGAGTTTTTTGAATACGATGCACAGCCTCATAAAATATAATTGTATATTGCACATTTTTCAAACTTTCTAATTCTTCTTTTCTTTTAGCAGCCTTGGCATTTAAAAAACCATAAAACAGAAAAGAAGAAGGATCAATCCCTGAAGATGTTAAAGCCGGAACAAAAGCCGTTGGTCCCGGAAGAGAAATAACAGGTATTCCATTTTCAATTAAATAACGAACAATTTTATAACCAGGATCACTAATAATTGGTGTACCTCGATCTGTAACTAAGCCAATATTTTTACCAGACTTTACATCCAACAAAATCTTTTCCTTTATATTCTCTTCATTATGTTCATGACAACTAACTAATTTTTTCGAAATATGCAAATGTTTTAATAACTGAGCCGTGACTCTAGTATCTTCCGATAATATATAATCAACATTTTCTAAAGTATGAATTGCTCTTAATGTAATATCTTCCATATTCCCTATGGGCGTTGGAATTAAATAAAGACTAGGTGTCTCACTATAACTTTTTTGAATCATCTTTACCATCTCCAAGCATATTAATAATTTCTTTTGTGTACTCGCCAAAGTCATCATAAACAATCAAAGGCGGATCAATCTTACACTCCTTGCCTCCATTTAAACGTGCTTCAATTAAAAACAGTTTAGACTGTTTATGACGATTTGAATATATGATTTGAATTGTTTTTGGCTCTAACCGATGCAAGCTTAGTTTTGAAAGCAATTCCACGATACGTTCTGTTCTATAGATTAAAAAAAGTTTGCCTTTATCTTTTAATAGATACCTAGATATATGAATAATATCATCAAGAGTTAACATTAATTCATGTCTAGCAATTGACTTACTGACTCTTTTTGAAAGTAAATTTTTCTCTTCCATATTAAAATAAGGTGGATTACAAATGACCGCATCAAAGCTATCCGGAGCGTATCGATCTTTTAAATGGCGCACATCATCTTGAATAAGTTCAATTCTATCTTCTAAATGATTATACTTGATAGTCGAAGTAGCTAAATCACATACTTCCTTTTGTATCTCTACAGCGGTAACTTTTTGATGCAAGCGTGTTTGTAAATATAAAGGAATCGGAATCGTTCCAGTAGCTAAATCTATTATATTTCCCCTTTTATAATGTTTAACAACAAAATCGGCTAATAAAATAGAATCTAACGTATATTTAAATCGTTCATTATCTTGGTAAATCATAAACTTGTCAAAATTTAAAAATTGTTCGAATTGAACCATTTTAAACATCAATTCTTTCTATAATTTTATCGTCTGTTTCAACTAAAAAGTATTTTTTGAATAAATTAATTTCTACAACTTCACCAAGACCATTTTCTGTTTTATATTTAGAACCAATTTCTGGCATCATCTTTTTTAATTCCGTATAAATTTCATCTTCATAATTTAAGCAACACAACAAACGACCACACACACCATTAATTTTTGTAGGACTTAAAGACAAATATTGATTTTTAGCCATATTAATGGATACACTTTCAAAATCACTTAAGAAAGTAGCACAACATAACATTCTACCACAAGGGCCTAAACCTCCTAGTTGTTTGGCTTTATCACGAACCCCAATTTGTCTTAATTCAATTCGAGTTTTATAGACTTGAGCTAATTTTTTAGCTAATTCACGAAAGTCAATTCGATCATCTGCTGTATATCGAATAAATAATTGATTTTTATCAAAAGTGAAATGTGCATCTACAAAGTTCATATTTAAATTTAATTTGGCAGCAATGGATTTGGCTTTTTTGATTACATTTAAACTTTCTTTTCTTGTTCTAGTGTATTTCTCTTTATCTTCCTTATTTGCAATACGAAGTACTTTTTTTAATGGAAAAATTAAGTTTTCTTTTGTTTCTGTTTTTGGAGATACAACAACTTTTCCATATCCCAACCCATTATCTAATTCTACAATTACAAATTGGTTTTTCCTTAATTGAAAATTATTAATATCAAAATAGTAAATTTTATTACTTCCATCTAAAGAAACACCTACAACAGTATACATCAAATCACCTCACTCATTGCTAAAACAAACTGATCAAATAATAATTTTATATTTACATTATAACGTAATTTTTTTAAACAATCATCGATTATAATTATTTTTTTAGAAATTTTTTTCAGAGTTGACTGTCTAGAATTTTCTATCGCACTACGATTTTCGTTAAATAAATAAATATAATAGCTTTCCAATTCCTTTAATTTTTCTATTAAAGATTCTTTATCAAGAAAATACCAATTTGTATCTATATAACCTAAAGCGTTTTCGCCGTAATGGTCAATAGTAGAAGCTAAATCAATCACTTCTTGGCTAAAACTTTTTTTACAAACGGTATGAGAAAGCACAAGACATTGACACCTAGAAGAAATCGTACGAATTACATTATATATATTATTGGTTAATAAAATAGCTATTATATTCTCAGGGGGTTCTTCTAAAAACTTTAAAATTGTATTTGCTGAGGATTTATTTAAAAACTCGGCACCATCAATAATATACACCAAATATTTTCCATAGATTGGTTTAATACTGAATTCCTTTTGTAAATCCAAGAGTTGTTCTTTTCGAATGATACGATTTATAGGTTCAATAATTTTTAATTCCGGATAACTATAATTAGATACCAATCGATCAATGTCTAATTCAGACTCATATTTATTTTGATCTAAAATTTTTTTTACGAATTCTAAAATCACATCACGATAATTTTCTATATTTCTACACTCAACTAAAAAAGCATGAGAAAGCTTGTCCTCACTTATTCGTTTATTCATATATTTTGCAAATTCCGGATAATCCTTATCATACTTATTAAACATAAACACCTCAATACACTACTAGTAATAACATAATAAGAGCGAACAAAGCTGGTGCTCCAAGCAAACTAACCAAAGCGATCGTAATAATATTTATTGGTATTGCCATATTAAAAGATGTTGCAATTAAATTATAACCATATAAAATAACAAAACCAAATACAATTCTTTTTAATACATTTAATATTCCATTTTTCATGCTATCACCAATTTAATTTATGATAGCCTTATATTTTTTATTCCATCTTTATTCGATCCTGTAAAGCTCTTTCTAATGTCATTATATCAATATATTCCATGTCAGCTCCAATTGGAACCCCACTTGCTATTCTTGAAATAACAATATCTAAACCTTCTAAAACACTTTTAATATATAAAGCAGTAGTTTCCCCCTCTATACTTGGTTTGACAGCAATAATAATTTCTTTAAATTTTTCTTTTTTTATTCTTTCCATTAATTTATCCAAACCAATATCTTCTGGATTAATTCCGTCTAGTGGAGAAATCAAACCATTTAAAACATGATACTTTCCGTGAAACAAACCCGTTTTTTCTAGAATAAAAACATTTTTAGGATCTTCTACAATACATAAAATTCCATTATTTCTATCCTTACTAGCACATATATCACATATTTCATTTTCTGTTAATGAATTACAAATTGAACACTTTTTAATATTATGCTTAGCTTTTTTTAATTCTTCCGAAAAAAACTCTACATTTTCTTCTTCTAAATCTAAAACCGAAAAAGCCAATCGTTCTGCTGTTTTCTCACCTATACCAGGTAGCAGTTTGAAAGATTCGATTAAATTTTTTAGACTTTGTGGATACATTTAAAACAAACCAGGCATCATATTACCATATTTTGCCATTTTTTGTTCTGTGTAATCATCAACCTTTTTAAATGCTTGATTTATTGCTACAACGATCATATCTTGTAACATTTCTATATCTTCTTTTTCTATAGAAGCACCATCAATTTTAATATTTAACACTTCTTTTTTTCCATTAACTACTACTTTAACAATTGAACTTTCGCCTTCAAAAGTCGTAGAATCAATTTCTTCCTTCGTTTTTAACATATCTTTTTGTAAATTTTGCGCTTGCTTCATTAACGCTTGCATATTCATATTTTATTCCTCCTTATTTTACTTCAATTATATCATTTCCAAATAATAAACTAGCCTCTTGAACTTCCTCATCCTGCGAAGAAATCTCATTAGACTCATTTATTTCTTGTTTTTCCAATTCCTTAATCTCATATTTTATATTATTTTTTATATTATTTATATAATGTATTTTTTCTTGTTCCCACTTTTCATCCGTTAACAATGAGATAGAATAATTTTCTCCTAAGATTTGTTTTAAAACATGAACCAGAGAATCATACATTTCTATACCTCGATCAACCATGGAATCATATTCATAGCTTAAAATTAAATTGTTTTTTCCACAAGCACGAATATGACCATCCACTAAATAACAAGCAATCGCACCAAAGTTTTTATCTAATAGATAATCATTTAATTTTTCCCACTCTTGTTTAAGTTGAATAAGATCATTTTTATTGGCTAAAGCAAATGTATTATTCATTATAATTTCATTGTTTTTTAAATTTATTTTTTTTCTCTGATCATCTAGAGATTGATTCTCCTCTTCTGAAGAAGATTGATTTTCTTCTAAATGTTCTTCTTTCTTATCTATAACATCAGAAGTTTTTGATACCTCTGTTTTAATCGAATTCGATTTTGAAACAGTGTCATTCCCTAAATTTTCTTTATCAACCAAACAAATAATTCCTGCTTCAAATAAAGCTTTAATGTTATCTGTATTTTTTAAACGATTACATAAATCATTTAATTCAAAAATTAAATTACAATATTCACAAAAACCATTAGATGAATTATAATATTGCCTTATTTTCTGTCGTACATATTCAATTAACTCGTTCGTAAATAATATATAATCCTTTCCTGTGTCATACAACTCTGTAGAAATCGCAAGTATTTCATTTAGATTTCCATTTACTAGTGATGTAAAGAAGCGTTCCAATACTATAGAATCGACAAATCCAAAAGTATTATTAAAGTCATTCATATGAATTTCTTTTTCTGAAGAAGCTGCAATTAATTTTTCTAAATTACCTATAGCATCTCTTAAACCACCATTGGAAATTTCTGAAATTTTAAGCAAAACATCATCATCTATATTTATTTTTTCTTCATCAGCAATAAATTTTAATCGATTTTTTATATCAACCACCGAAATACTTTCAAAGTTTATACATTGACATCTAGATAAAATTGTGGATGGAACTTTTTGAATATCTGTAGTCGCTAAAATAAAAATAATATGTTCAGGAGGTTCCTCTAATGTTTTTAATAAAGCATTAAAAGCTCCAATAGTAAGCATATGTACTTCATCAATGATATAAATTTTATATTTTAATGAGGAACAAGAAAGAGATACACTATTTCGAATTTCCCTAACCTCATCTACTCCATTATTAGATGCAGCATCAATTTCTATAATATCAACACTCTCATTTGAATTTATTTCTATACAATTTCTACAATGTTCACAAGCAACTCCATTTATAGGATTTAAACAATTAACACTTTTAGCAAGTATTTTCGCCATAGTTGTTTTTCCTGTTCCACGTGGACCCGAAAACAAATAAGCATGATTTATTTTTTTATTATTTAAAGAATTTTTGATAATTCGTACCGCGATTTTTTGACCTACAACATCATCAATTGTTTTAGGTCTATACTTTCTATATAGTGATTGATACATATGCATTCCCCCGTAAATAATATACTATTATTATAGCATTTATTGGATAAACTGTAAATCCAATTACGATTAAGTTTTTTTATTTCCCGGGAAATAATTCATCTTTTTTCTTTAAAAAAGTTAGTTAACAAAATAGCGCATTCTTGAACTCGAACATTTTTTCGTATTTTTGTGTTTTTAAATATTTGATCAATGATTTTTAGATTCTTTTTTTCTGGTCTTGAAGCCCCATAAAACACGCAATCTATTCGAGATTGTTCTATGGCACTGGCACACATTGGACATGGTTCTAAGGTGGTGTAAATAGTACATCCATTTAATCGCCAATCTTTCTTTTTTCTACATGCCTTTTTAATAGCAATAATTTCAGCATGTGCATACACTAATTTATTTTTTTCTTTTTGATTATATCCTTTTCCTATGATTTTTCCATCAGAATCAACCACAATTGCTCCTACTGGAACTTCTTTTTTCTTATAAGCTTTTTTCGCTTCCAAAATTGCGAAATGCATATAATATTTATCATTCATAAAATCACCCATAAAAAATGACGCACATAAAAATGAATTATTAAGGCTGCTACTTTCCAGTCCTGACCTGATTCTAATTATTCTTATTGCGTCTTAGTTATAATAATATATTTCAGAATAATTTTCAAGTTTTTTATTCGTTCAATGTTTCACGTGAAACATTGAATATATTATCGAATAAACTTTACTTTTTTTTGTAAATGATTAAAAAATTATTTCCCAGGAAATATTTTAAATAAAACGAGTATTTATTACTAATAATGTTTCACGTGAAACATTGAATATATTATTAAATAAACTTTATTTTTTTATAAATGATTAAAAATTATTTCCCAGGAAATATTTTAAATAAAATGAATGTTTATTATTAATAATGTTTCACGTGAAACATTGAATATTTTTTTTTGAACATAGCCTATTTTGAATAAATATTCAAAATTTTATTTCCCGGGAAATAAAAAGAAGAAATTTTAAACTTCTTCTTTTTCTTCCTCAATATCAATATTATTTGTGTCTTCTTCCTGTTCTACAATAGCAATTGTTGATACTTTTTGATTATCCTTTAAATGAATTAATCTTACACCTTGCGTAGATCTTTTTAATGTTGATACTTGTTCAAGAGGCATTTTTATAATAATTCCACTATCAGTAATAATCATAATATCAAAGTTTTTGTTTTTATCTACACACTTCAAAGAAACCATCATTCCATTTTTCTCTGTGATATTTAATGCTTTAACACCTTTGCTACCTCTATGTGTTAATCGATACTCATCAATATCTGTTTGTTTTCCATATCCATTTTCAGTAACAACTAAAATATTACTATCTGTTTGAACGACTTCTCCACTAATAACACAACTATTGTCTAAGTCAATTCCTTTTACTCCAGATGCTGATCGGCCCATTACACGAATTTCGCTTTCTTTAAATCGAACCAATCGACCATTATTCGCACCAATAATAATTTCATTATTACCAGTTGTCGCGCGTACACTAATTAATTCATCTTCTTCACGAAGAGTAATTGCGAGTTTTCCTGATTTTCGAATTCGATCAAATTCGTTTAAAACCGTTCTCTTAACAATTCCGAATTTAGTAATAAACACTAAGTATTTATTTACTTCGTTATCACGAGATAGTCCAATTATCGAACTAATGTTCTCATTTTTCTCTAGTGGTAATAAATTGACAATCGGCAATCCCTTTGATTGTCTACTAAATTCTGGCACTTCATAACCTTTTATTCTATAAACTCTACCTTTATTCGAGAAGAATAATAAATAATCATGCGTTTTCATAGATATCAAGTGTTCGACAAAATCCTCCCCATTGGTAGACATCCCTTTAACACCAACTCCACCTCTATTTTGTGTTTTATATGTATTGTATTTCAATCTCTTTATATATCCTTTATTCGTCAATGTAACAATTACATCTTCATTTGGAATTAACGATTCATCTTCTATATAATCAATAGCTGTCATATCAATGCTTGTTCTTCTTTCATCTCCATATTTATTCTTAATTTCAAGCATTTCTTTTTTAATAATTTCAAGAACTTTAGCTTCACTAGCTAAAATAGATCTTAATTCATCAATTTCTGCTAATAATTCTTTTAATTCATTTTCAATTTTATCTCTTTCTAAGCCAGTTAATCTTCTAAGTTTCATTTCAAGTATAGCTTGTCCTTGAGGTTCTGTTAAAGCAAAACGACTCATCAATCCTGCTAAAGCTTCAGTATCACTTTTAGATTCTCTTATTAATTTAACAATAGCATCAATATGATCTAAAGCAATCTTTAAGCCTTCTAATATATGTGCTCTTTTTTCATCTTTATCCAAATCAAATTTTGTTCTTCTAATAATGATTTCTTTTTGATAATCAATATATTTAGCAATAATATCTTTTAAACCTAAAGTTTTAGGGACTCCTTGATCTAACATCAAAAAGATAATACCATAATTTGTTTGAAAAGCTGTATGCTTATATAGATTGTTTAATACAACTTGTGGATTTGCATCTTTTTTTAATGTTATGGTTATTTTGACACCATCTTTTAAATCCGTATGATAATCTGTAATGCCATCAATAACTTTATTATGAACCAATTCTGCAACTTTATTTTTTAATTCTAAAGTATTAATTCCATAAGGAACCTCATCCACAATAATATAATGTCTACCATTTTTTTCTTCAATAGTAGCTCGACTGCGAATAGTAATAGTTCCTCGTCCGGTTTCATAGGCTTTTTTAATTCCACTATTTCCTAAGATAATTCCGCCCGTTGGAAAGTCTGGACCCTTTATATATTGCATTAATCCATCTAAATCAATATCCGGATTATCAATGTATGCTACACACCCATCGATAACTTCTCCTAAATTATGAGGTGGAATATTCGTAGCCATACCAACAGCAATTCCCATAGTCCCATTTACTAAAATATTAGGAAAACGAGAAGGAAGAATCTCTGGTTCTTTCTCAGATTCATCAAAGTTAGGTATAAAATTTACTGTATCTTTATTAATATTTCTTAATAATTCTAAAGAAATTTTAGAAAGCCTTGATTCGGTATAACGCATAGCTGCAGCCCCATATCCTTCGATATTTCCGAAATTACCATGGCCATCTACAAGCATATAACGATAAGAAAAATCTTGTGCCATTCTTACCATAGCTTCATAAATAGAAGAATCTCCATGTGGATGATATTTTCCCATAACATCTCCAACAATTCTAGCACTTTTTTTATGAGGTTTATCTGGAGTATATCCTGATTCATACATAGAATATAAAATTCTTCGATGTACTGGTTTTAATCCATCTCTTAAATCAGGTAATGCTCTAGCAACAATAACACTCATTGAATACTCAAGAAATGAATCTCTAACTTCTTTAACTATATTGTTTTTTTCTAATCTATCCATGTTTTACCTCCTAAATATCAAGATTCTGAACATAAACGGCATTTTCTTCAATAAATTTTCTCCTTGGTTCAACTTCTTCTCCCATTAATTTTGAAAAAGTATCATCCGCAGACATTGCATCCTCAACAGTAATTTGCCTTAAAACACGTTTTTCTATGTCCATTGTTGTTTCATTTAATTCTTCCGCATCCATTTCTCCTAAACCTTTCATACGCATAATGTCATATTTCGTATTTGGAGATAATGTTTTTAGATATTCATCTCTTTCTTGTTCATTTAAAACATATTTGATTGTTTTTCCATGCTTGATTACAAATAATGGCGGTTGTGCGGCATAAACATGCCCTGCTTCTACAATTGGTCTAAAAAATCGATAAAATAAAGTCAATAATAAAACACGAATATGAGATCCATCAACATCAGCATCAGTCATAATTATAATTTTATCGTATCTTAGTTTACTTAAATCAAAATCATCACCAATACCGGTTCCAAAAGCAGTAATAATGGTTCTGATTTCTTCGTTAGATAAAGCACGATCCAATCTAGCTTTTTCAACATTTAATATTTTGCCTCTTAATGGAAGAATTGCTTGTCTCATACTATCTCTTCCTTTAATAGCAGAACCTCCTGCGGAATCTCCTTCGACCAAAAAGATTTCACATTCAGAAGGATCTTTACTCTTACAATCTGAAAGTTTTCCATAGAAATTGGTAATATCCAAATCTCCTTTTCTTCGTGTTAATTCACGTGCTTTTTTAGCAGCAACTCGAGCACGAGAAGCGGTCATTCCTTTATCTATAATGACACGTGCTTGATCTGGATTTTCCATTAAAAATCTTTCTAAAGCAGCAGAAAAGATTCGATCAGCAATTCCTCGACATTCACTATTTCCAAGTTTTGTTTTTGTTTGCCCTTCAAACTGTGGATTTGGATGTTTAATGGAAATAATCATAGTTAAACCTTCTTTAACATCTTCTCCACTTAATGGATCATCTTTTTCTTTTAAAATACCTGCATCTTTCGCATATTTATTCAAAACCCTGGTTAAAGCTCTTTTAACTCCATCCTCATGAGTTCCACCTTCTGGGGTATTAATATTATTTACAAAAGAATAAATATTGGAATTATAAGACTCGTTATATTGTAAAGAAACTTCTAAAGAAATATCCTTTTCACTACCATTACAAGAAATAATCGTTTCATGAATAGGCTTTTTATCTTTATTTAATAACGCTACATACTCATCAATTCCACCTTCATAATGAAAAGAATCCTTTTTATTATCTTCTCTACAATCATATAAAGAAATTCTTAATCCCTTATTTAAAAAAGCCAACTCACGAAGTCTTGTTTTTAAAACATCGTAATCAAATATAGTAGTCTCAGTAAAAATATCTGGATCAGGTTTAAAAATGACCGTTGTACCTGTTCGATCAGTAGGACAAGTATCAATAATTTTTAATTCTTCTACTGGATGTCCTCCGTGAGTATATCTTTGAAAGTAAACATTTCCATTCTTATATACACGAACTTCCAACCATTCACTTAAAGCATTAACAACACTAGCTCCAACACCATGTAAACCACCAGAGACTTTATATCCGCCTCCACCAAATTTACCTCCTGCATGTAACACAGTATATACCGTTTCAACTGTACTTTTTCCTGTTTTAGGATGAATATCTACAGGTATACCTCTTCCATCATCCTTTACAGTAATAGTATTTTCTTTACCAATTTCAACCTCAATATGTGTACAATATCCAGCTAATGCTTCATCAATTGCATTATCAACAATTTCCCACACCAAATGATGTAACCCTCTAGAACTCGTTGTACCAATATACATACCCGGTCTTTTTCGTACAGCTTCTAGTCCTTCTAAAACTTGAATAGATGAAGAATCATAAGATTCATTTTTTACATTTTCCATAAATTACCTTCTTTCTATTTTTCCTGCTGTCACTTTAAAAACAAAAGCATCTTTGATTATTTTTTTACTCAAACCTCTTAAATCTGTTGCAGTAATAATGGTTTGAATATCTTTGTTAATAAATTGAATCAATTTATTTTTCTTGGACTTATCTATTTCACTAAAAATATCATCCAACAATAGTATAGGACTTGTATTTGTCTTTTCTTTAAAAATATCAATTTCTGCTAACTTTAAACAAATAACACTCAATCTTTGTTGGCCCTGAGAACCAAACAATTTTAAATTTTCTTCTCCAATAAAAAACTCAAAATCATCTCGATGTGGTCCATACAGAGTCATACCTTGCAACAATTCTT
This sequence comes from uncultured Bacilli bacterium, assembly GCA_944363635.1. Classification (GTDB taxonomy): domain Bacteria; phylum Bacillota_I; class Bacilli_A; order RF39; family UBA660; genus CALVUP01. The sequence continues at coordinate 34,155 of CALVUP010000002.1, forward strand.
TTTTATAATTTTCCTTATATTTTTTTCTTAATTTTTCTTTAATATTTTCTTCGTTGAAATCTTCAATATCACAATTATTTAAATACTTAATCCATAATCCTTTTACACCAGCAATTTCATAGTATAAAGATGAAATATTTTGATTAATTTTATCTATAAATTTTTGTCTCGATTGATAAATAATAACTGCTTTTTCAATCAATCTTTCTGTAAGTATATCTAAATATTTTTCATCACGAAAATGATTAATATATAACATTTTTAAATATTCATTTCTGTTTTTTAATAATTTGTTATATTCATTTAAAGTTGTTATATAAGAATGGGAAATTTGACTGATTTCTATATTTAATAAATTTCTTCGAACAGAAGGAGAACCTTTAATAATTTCTAAATCATCTGGAGTAAATAAAATGACATTCAAATTTGAAATATAATCTGAAATTCTTTTAATAGGGGTTTTATTTTTAAAAACTTTTTTTTCATTTTTAGTAATTTGAATTTCTAAAGTTTCCAAAATTCGATCTTTTTTAATTTTTCCTTCTATTTTTAGAGAATTTTTTCCATAAAGAATTAAATTAGATTCATTTACATTGCGATGTGATTTTGTTAAAGCTAAAACATATATACTTTCAAGAATATTAGTCTTTCCTTGAGCATTATTCCCTATGAAAATATTGATTTTATTATTTAATGGAACAGAAACTTTCTCATAATTTCTATAATTTACTAAATTTATTTTTTTTAAAATCACGTTATTGCTATAAAAATGCTCATAAAATCACCTTTTACTGTTTTCTAATACTCCTATACATACATATTTATTATAACATATACAGACAAAAAAAAGAACATTTTTGCCCTTTTTCTAAAATTATTTCATAAAATAGATATTCTTTTGATCCGTCGTACGATTTCTTAGTACCGATTCTAATCTTGTGGATCGTAAAATCTGATTTTCAATAGATCGATAAGAAACAGGAACATTCATTTTTTTCCCTTCTTTAAAATAAAGGTTTGTTGTATGATTTTCTCCTTTTTCTATTTTTTGAATATTATGCAAGGAAATCCAGATACAAGAATCTAATGCAGGTGATTCCGTTGGGAAAAAAATAATATAATTTTCTTCTTTTACTATAATAGGTACTTTATAACTAGAACCTAATATATTTTGACTTCCACCTTTTCGCCCTTCATATGTGCTTCCAAAATATTGACAACTCGCATCCATAATTTCATATGGATTTTTCTCCACAACAAATTCATAATCCTTTTCTAATACTTTCGTTTTCTTTTTATCAATTGGTAAAATAACTAAAGTATCCTCATTAATTTCATAACTTTTCATAAAATTCCCCCTAAATAAAAAAATTCTACATTAAATGTAGTGTTTTTAAAATAACACATAAAAATGTAGAATTTTGTTGAATTTTAATAGGTTCGTATTGGTAATACCAATTCTGTTAAAGTTTTATCTTCGTCTGAATTTAAAATAATAGGTTTAACTTCTCCAAAGAAACAAATATCCACAGTTTCTGTTGAAAAAGCTTTTAAAGCATCCATCATATATTTAGAACTAAAAGAAATTTTAATATTTTCTTTCATTGTATTGTTAATCATCATTTTTTCTTCTACTTTACCAATTTCTGCAACAAAAGAACGCAAAGTTAAATGATTATCTTCGATCTCTAAAGTAATAATATTTTTTTCTTTATCTGTAGATAAGATACTTGTTCGATCGATAGTATTATAAAATAGATCCTTATCTACATTTACTTTTAATATAGGATCTTCTGGAATTAAATTTGAAGTATTTGGATAAGTGCCACTAATTAATCTTGTTTGAAATAATAAATTATTATATTTAAATAGAAGTTTATTATTAAAAATATTAATTTCTATATCCACATCTTCTGTTAATATTTTAGAAAATTCCAACAAGTTTTTACTAGGAATAATTAAATTAAAGGATTCTTTATTATCACTTAAATTCACAATTTTTCTAGACAAACGATAAGAATCAGTAGAATTACATTCTAATAGATCTCCTGTAATATTAAAATTAATTCCAGTTAAAGAAGGTTTAGACTCATCCGTACTTGCTGCAAAACAAGTTTGATTGATAATTTCATTAAATAAATCTCTGCTTAGTTTTACTTTATTTTTGCTTTCTTCCAAATGAATCGTAGGATATTCTTTTTTATTAATTCCATTTAGATTAAATTCACTATTTTCAGTATAAATGATTACTTTAGAATCATCTATAATTTCTATATTTATATACTCATCTGGTAATTTACGAACAATATCTAATATATATTTCCCTTGAATAACAATACTTCCTTCTTCTTTAATTTCTAAATTTTCGTTATCTTCGTTTAAATGGGTTTGAATGGTTATATCATTATCGGATGCTGTAAGTATTAATTGATTGTCTTTCGCATCAAAACAGATTCCAGATAAAACAGGTATGATATTTTTGCTAGATAAAGCTTTTGATACTTTATTTAATTCTTCTAATAAAATCACTTTTTTCACTTTTAATTTCATATTATCACTCTTTCTTTTTTATATTTTTATTATTATTACTGTGGAAATTGTTGATAACCTCTTTTTACTCTTATTTTATAATGTTTTTGTTTATTATCCCCTGTTTATTTCTTGTAGATAATTTTATTTTTTTGAACAACTATCAATTTCTTTTTGTAAAATATCAATAATTTGCCGTAATTCAGGATTTACTTTTAGTTCCCTTTCTATTTTATCACAAGAATGGATGACTGTCGAATGATCTTTACCTCCAAATTCAATTCCTAGTTTAGGAAAAGACTCATCTGTGCAATTCCTACAAAGATACATAGCAATTTGTCTTGGAAAAGCAACATTATAGTTTCTTTTCTTGCTTTTTAGATCTTCTATGGATATTTTAAAATATTCTGCTACAATTCTTTGTATTTTATGAACATCATCTTTTTCATATGAACCTTTACTAACATAATCCGTTAGCGCATCCATTGCTAGATCAACTGTGATATCACATCCCCCCATCATAGAAGAATAAGCAAGCAAACGATTAATAGATCCTTCCAATTGTCTTACATCACCACTAACATTAAATGCAATATATTCAATTACATCTTCTGGAATATTTTTTTCAATGATGGAAGCTGCTATTTTTTTCTTCACAATGGCAACTCTTAAATCAAAGTTTGGTGGTTGAATATCAACCGTAATTCCCCAACAAAATCTTGTTTTTAATCGATCTTCAAGTTTTTTTAAATCATCCGGAGAACGATCAGAAGAAATAATAATTTGCTTGTTACTATTATATAAAGAATTAAAAGTATGAAAAAATTCTTGTTGCGATTGTGTCGTTCCACCTAAAAACTGGATATCATCGATAATTAAAACATCAATATTACGATATTTATCTTTAAAAAGATCGATTACATCTAGATTATTACTATTATTTTTTTTATTAATTCCAACAAAATCTTCAATAAATTTATCACTTGTAACATATAAAACCTTTTTATTCGAATGTTCCGTTATATAATTTCCAATTGCATGCATTAAATGTGTTTTTCCTAAACCACTATTCCCATATATAAATAAAGGATTATAAATACTACCTGGATTTTCCGCAACTGCAACAGCTGTCGCATGAGCTAATCGATTACTATTTCCAACGACAAAATTTTCAAAAGTATATTTTTTAATAAGATTGGTCTCAAAATGATTGTTTATTTCATTGTGTATATTATTATTTATTTTTTCTTCTTGCTTCATATCCATGATTTCATCTTGAAGAAAATATTCAATATTTTTATAATCCGTATAAATTGTGGATAAAGTTTCATCAATAATATCTTTATATTTATCATGAAGATGCGTTTTGTGGATAGACATTGGCACAATTACTCGAAAAATACCATTATCTATATCATATAAAGAAGTGTCTTTAAACCATGTTTCATAGGATAATGTTGATATTTTATCTTTAATTTTTTCTAAAAAATTGTCCCAAATGATTTTATAATTCATTTTTTTCAACACCTCCCCGCCTGAAAATAAAGGTTTGATTACCATTATTCTAAAACAAATACACAGAAAAATAAAGTAAAAAAAACATAATTTTTTTTATTCACAATAAATTCACAGGATTATCCACAATTATTTTCCTTATATAATAAAGAATTTATAAATTTTCCACAAATATGAATTTCTTTTTCCACAAGAGATTTAAAAATTATTCACAAGATTGTGCATATGTGCAAAAAATAGAAAATAAAATAAAAATAATTGGTTTATATTGACAAAATCAATAAAAATTATTACAATAATGTAGATTTATGTCTGGAGGTGGAAAATATGAAAAGAACATATCAACCAAATAATAGAAAAAAATCTAAAAAGCATGGTTTCTTCGCAAGAATGAAAGCTAATATAATCAATCGCCGTCGTAAGAAAGGACGTAAGAGATTATCTAAATAGTCCACTGTTAAAACCAGTGGTTTTTTCGTATTAAAAGGAAGTGCCCATATGAAAAAAATAAATATTATAAAAGAGAATAAAACATTTAATCAAATAATAAACTTAAATAAATGTGTGAAAGATAAAAATTTCATTATTTATTATAATTATAATCCAGAAAATAACAATTATCGCTTTGGTATTTCAGTAGGCAAAAAAATAGGACATGCTGTTATAAGAAATAAATACAAACGAAAAATAAGAAATATTATTGATAATAATAAAAAACTCTATGCAAAAAAACTAGATTATATTATAATAGTAAGAAAGAACTGTTTAAATTTAACTTTTTTGGAAATGGAAAAAAGTTTTATTCAATTGATTAATAAAATAAAGAAAGAGGATCTATATGATTAAGAAAATAACAAGAGTATTTTTAATAGGAATTATTTTATTTTCTTTAACAGGTTGTACAAAAACACTTATTGATGAAGATAATAAAGCTGTTAAAAATCCAGTCACAGGGCAAACGTTAACTGAAAATATTATTTGTAAGCCACAGGATGAAAAAACAATAGAAGTTTATAAAGAACATGATATTGATATTGATCAATTACCAGAGTGTCATGATTTAAAAATAAATAGTGGTTCTTATGAAGGCCTTTGGACAAATATTTTTGTAGAACCTTTAGCATGGTTTATCATTCAAGTTGGAAATGTAGTAAAAAATTATGGCTTAGCTTTAATTATTACAAGTTTGCTTATTCGATTTATCGTATTGCCTTTAACCAGAAAAAGTGCTATGCAATCTGAATTGTTAAAAGAGGCTCAAAAAGATTTAAATAAAATTGAAAAGAAATATATAAACAAAACCGATCAAGAATCTTTAATGAAAAAAAGTCAAGAAATGACAATGGTTTATAAGAAACATGGAATTAATCCTGTAGCTGGATGTTTGGTTGCATTTATTCAATTACCATTGTTTATTGCTTTCTTTGAAGCCATTAATCGAGTTCCAGCTATTTTTGAAGATCACTTTTTATGGATGCAAATGGGAACAACACCATGGGTTGGAATTACATCTGGCAATTTTGTTTATTTGCTTTTATTAATTGCTATTGCAGCAACAACGTATTTCAGCTTTAAATTTTCAGCTGCAGATTCTATGGCTTCCACAGGATCACAAATGGGTACTATGAAAAAAATGCCTCTTATTATGACCATAGTAATTGTTATAATGGGAATGTTTATGACTTCTGCTATAGGAATTTATTGGGTAACAACCAACTTATTTACAGTTGTTCAAAATATATTAATTAAAAGGAGTCGTGAAAAAAATGAAAAAATATAAATATAGTGCCAAAACAGAAGCTGCTGCTAAAGAGCAAGCTTTATATGATTTAAAAACAGTAGAAAATAATATTGTCTATACGACCAAAGAGGTAAAAGCGGGTCTTTTTGGTAAAAAAATCGAAATAGAAGTCATAAAAAAAGATGAAATTATAGAATTTATAAAAGAAAATTTATTAAATATTGTTTCTAAAATGGGCATTGAAGCAAAAATTGAAGTCAAAAATAGAGAGGATTCCTTAAATTTTGTTATTTATGGTGATCAAAATGCATTGTTAATAGGAAAACAAGGAAAAAATTTGCAAGCTTTAACAATAATTTTAAAACAAATTGTACTACAAGAAATTGGACAACCTTTTCGTTTTAATTTAGATGTTGGTGAATATAAATTAAAAAGACAAAAAGAATTGGAAAGATTAGCTAAAAAAACGGCTAAGGAAGTTGTAAGAACCAAAATAGAAGCTAAGATGGATTCTATGAATTCTTATGAAAGAAGAATTGTACATAATATTTTAAATGATTGGAAGACGGTTTATACTGAAAGTGAAGGAGAAGAACCAAATCGTTATGTCGTGATTAAACCAAAAGAAGAAAAATAAGAAGGTAAATCTACGGAATGTGATTGCATAAGACAAATTTTGTCTTTTTTTTATTTCCCGGGAAATAATTTATTGAAAAAAGAAAGGGATTGTAATATAATACGTATGAGTTAGGGAGGGATTTTTATGAATGATACCATTGCAGCTATATCTACAGCTTTAGGTATTGGAGCTATATCTATTATAAGAACAAGTGGAAAAGAAGCAATTGAAATTGTAAATAAAATATTTAAAGGAAAAGATTTAACCAAAGTAGACAGTCACACAATTCATTATGGATTTATAATAGACAAAGACGAAATTATTGATGAAGTCTTAGTATCAGTTATGAAAGCCCCTAAAACATTTACTGTAGAAGATGTCGTTGAAATTAACTGTCATGGAGGAATTGCAACGACAAATAAAGTATTGGAATTATTACTTAGAAATGGCTGTCGTATGGCAGAACCAGGAGAATTTACGAAAAGAGCTTTTTTAAATGGAAGAATTAATTTAATGGAAGCAGAATCTGTGATGGACTTAATTAACGGAAAAACGGATAAAGCGCGCAAATTGGCTATTAATGGCTTAAGAGGATTAACTTCGAATTTAATTAGTAATCTTAGAAAAGAAATATTGGAATTAATTGCTTCTATAGAGGTAAATATCGATTATCCAGAATATAAAGATATAGAAGAAAAAACATTAGAAGATGTAAAAACAAGTATGGATTCGATTCAAGAAAAGTTAACAAAAATTGTTAAAGATTCCGAAAATGGTAAATTAATCAAAGAAGGAATTAAAACTGTGATACTTGGAAAGCCAAATGTTGGAAAAAGTAGCATTCTAAATCGCTTATTAGATGAAGAAAAAGCAATTGTAACCGACATTGAAGGAACAACTCGAGATATCGTAGAGGGACAGATCAATATAAACGGCATCTTATTAGATATTATTGATACTGCTGGAATAAGAAAAACAAAAGATATCATTGAACAAAAAGGTGTAGAAAAAAGTTTAGAGCTTATTGATCAAGCAAATTTAATTATTATGGTATTAAATAATAATGAAAAATTAACTTTAGAAGATAAAGAATTATTAGAAAAGACAAAAAACAAAAAAAGAATTCTTGTTGTAAATAAACAAGATTTAGAAACAAAGATTGATCTTGATAAAGAATTAGAACAAGAAAGCATAAAGATTGATACCATTCATCAAGAAGGAATTCTTCCTTTAATAAATAAAATAAAAGAGCTGTTTAATATGGAAGAATTAGAAAATAGTGATTTAAATTACATTAGTAATGCTAGGCAAATTTCTCTATTAAAACAAGCATTAGAAATCATTCCTTCGATATACCAAGGGTTAAAAGATCATTTACCAATTGATATGATTGAAATTGATATAAAAGAAATATATAACCTATTAGGAGAAGTAAATGGAGAAAGTTATTCCGATGAAATTATTGATCAATTATTTAGTCAATTCTGTCTAGGAAAATAGAAAAAATTATTTCCCGGGAAATAATTTAATAAAATGGAAGTGAAAATATATGGATACATATGAAATTATTGTTGTAGGTGGAGGACATGCAGGATGTGAAGCTTCTTTAGCAGCAGCTCGGAAAAATCACAAGACACTTTTAATTACTGGAAATATAAAAAATATAGCGGATATGCCATGTAATCCATCAATTGGAGGACCAGCTAAAGGAATCGTTGTAAGAGAAATTGATGCTTTAGGCGGAGAAATGGCCAAAAATACAGATAAAGGGGCCATTCAAATTAAAATGCTAAATACAAAGAAAGGTCCAGCTGTTCAAGCCTTAAGAGCCCAAGCAGATAAAATTACTTATCCACAAGAAATGTATAAGACATTAAAAAATCAAAACAATTTAACTATTTTAGAAGCTATGGTTGAAGATCTTTTGGTAGAAAATAATAAAATTAAAGGAGTTGTCTTAGAAGACGGCACAACAATTTTGGCCTCATCTGTCATATTAACAACGGGAACCTATTTAAAAGCTGATATTTTGGTAGGAGATCAAAGAAAAAGAAGTGGACCACATAATGAAAAACCTTCAAACTTTTTAAGTGATCGTCTAAAAGCGTTAGGATTTACAATCAAAAGATTAAAAACAGGTACACCTCCAAGACTTGATAAAAATACAATCGATTTTAGTAAAACAATATTAGAAGAGGGAGATAAAACGCCTTATAGCTTTTCTTATGAAAATGAGGCTATCTACGATGTTGAAAAACAGGTTCCTTGTCATTTAATTTATACCAATCAAAAAACACATGAAATTATCAAAGAACATCTAAATGAATCAAGTATGTATGGAGGATATGTAGAAGGAGTTGGTCCTAGATATTGTCCTTCTATTGAAGATAAAATTGTACGATTTAGTGATAAAGAACGACATCAACTTTTTTTAGAACCAGAAAGTAGATATTATGATGATATTTATTTACAAGGATTTTCTACAAGTATGCCCCATTATGTTCAAGAGCAAATGGTTCATAGCTTAGATGGTTTAGAACATGTAAAAATTTTAAAATATGCTTATGCGATTGAATATGATGCGATTGATTCAAAACAATTAAAACAAAGTTTAGAGACAAAATTAATAGAAGGTTTATATACTGCTGGACAAATTAATGGAACAAGTGGTTATGAAGAAGCAGCTTGTCAGGGATTAATAGCAGGAATTAACGCCTCTTTAAAATTAGAAGGTAAACAGCCGTTAATTTTAAAACGAAATGAAGCGTACATTGGTGTCTTAATTGATGATTTAGTAACGAAAGGAGTTATTGATCCTTATCGTTTATTAACCTCACGCGCTGAATATCGCTTATTATTACGAAATGATAACGCAGATATTCGCTTGACAAAGTATGGATATGACATAGGATTAATTTCTGAAGAAAGATATACAAAATTTAATAAAAAAATAAATCAAATAAAAAAATTAACTGAAGAATTACAAACCAATAAAATTACGCCTAAGATTGAAGTAAATCAATATCTAGAAAGTATTGATTCAACACCTCTAAAAGACGGCATTACTTTACATGACTTATTAAAAAGACCAGAGATTACTTTTGCACATATCAAACATTTTTACCCAAATAATTATTCAAAAGAAGTCTACGAACAAGTCGAAATTAATATTAAATATGAAGGCTATATTGCAAAAGCAAATAAAGAGGCAGAAAAAATGTTGGCTTTAGAAAACATAAAAATACCAGAAGATATAAATTATGATGCTATAAAAAATTTAGCAAGCGAAGCTTTACAAAAATTAAAAGAAATACGTCCTACGACAATTTCACAAGCAAGTCGAATTAGTGGTGTAAATCCTGCCGATATATCGATATTAATTGTATATTTAAAAAAGGAAAAATATTATGAATAAAGAACAGTTTATAAAAGAAGTTGAGAAGTTAGGAATTTTTTTAACAGAAGAACAATTGGATCAATTGGATCGTTTTTATCATTTATTAATCGAATGGAATAAAAAAATAAATTTGACAAGAATCATAGAAGAAAATGAAGTTTATGCCAAACATTTTTATGATAGTCTAACTTTAATAAAAGCTGTGGATTTACGCAAAAATGTAACACTTTTAGATGTCGGTAGCGGCGCAGGATTTCCAGGAATTGTACTTAAAATTGTTTTCCCAAATTTAAAAATTACACTTGTAGATTCTTTATTAAAACGAATTAAATATTTAAATATAGTCATAGAAACATTGCAGTTAAAAAATATAGAAGCCATTCATACTCGAATTGAAGATTATGCGAAAAAAAAGATTCAATTTGATATTGTTACCTCTCGTGCTGTAGCAAATATGACCAAGTTATATAATTATTGTATACCAGTGGTAAAAAACGGTGGTTATTTTATAGCGATGAAAGCCAATGCTGAAGATGAACTTTCTGAATTTTTAAAAAAATATGATGTAAATATTAAAGAGATTAAGTTTATGTTACCATATGAAAATGCACATAGAGACTTAGTCGTTATTAAAAAATAAAATAAACAGATAGAAGCAATTCTATTTGTTTTTTTATTAAAAAAGATTGTAATAAAAAGTAAAATCATGTATAATGCTAATATAGGGTTTTTATAGAATAGAAGGGGAAGATGTTTATGGATAACAGTAATGAAAAAAACGAAGTAGTTTATTTATATTTAGATGATATCATTCCAAATCGATTTCAACCAAGAGAAAGATTTGATGAGGGGGCATTAAGGGAATTAGCAGCTTCGATCAAAGAACACGGAGTTATTCAACCAATTATTGTTCGAAAAATCGGAGACAAATATGAGATCATTGCTGGAGAAAGAAGATATAAAGCTTCCGCTTTAGCAGGACTTACAAAAATCCCTGCAATTATTCGAAATTTAGATGATAAAGAATCAAGTAAAGTAGCCCTTTTGGAAAATTTACAAAGAAAAAATTTAAGTCCAATAGAGGAAGCACGAACTTATCAAAAAATCTTAGATTTGGATCAAATGACACAGTTTGAATTAGCAAAAACCATGGGAAAATCACAACCCGTTGTAGCAAATAAATTAAGATTGCTTACTCTTCCTGATGAGGTACAAGAAGCGTTATTAAAAGAGCAAATTTCAGAAAGACATGCCCGTAGTTTATTAGCGCTAAATAACGCAGAAGATCAAATAGAGATGCTACATAAAATAATTAATAATCGGATGACAGTTCGTGAAACGGATGAAGAAATAAGAAAAATGACAAATACTGCAAATTTTGGATTACCAGGATTAGAAAGTACACATGTTGAGAAAACAGAACCTAAAAATCAAATGGAGCAACCAATGCCAAAACCTACACAAATCAATGTTCAACCACAAAAAAGTACTGTAATGCCACAAATGCCAAACTATGAAGTCAATCAAAATATTGCTACTATTCCAGATGTGAACACATTAAGAGAACAGGCTGTGGATATAAACGATTTAAACAAAATGCCTACGAATGTTGCTCCAACAGCTGTATCTCAAAATGAAGGAAAACAAGAAGAAGCAATTCAACCTGTATTACCTGAAATATCTGAAAGTGATCAGGATAAACCATTTATTGATTTAGAAGAACTGTTAAAAACACCAGAGACTGTACCTATTGAAGAACAACCACCAAAGCAAGATCCACCAAAAGAAGAAACCGAAGAGTTATTAGAAAAAATTGAAACATCTGAATCTCAAGCATTAGAAGAAACCTTAGATGTTGAAAAATTAGATGACACACCAAAGCCAAAAGCTTCAGAGGAAAAGCCATTACCTTCTGTTATAGATACAAAATCAATAAATGTATTTGATTTACGATTAGCAATTTCAACGATTCGAGATACAATTAAACAATTAGAAGATAAAGGAATAAATATAGATACTGAGGAAATTGATTTTGAAGACCATTATCAAATAGTAGTCAAAATTCAAAAATAAGAAACAAGTAGATACCCCTTCTACTTTTTTTTGACAAATTTAATAGAAAACATTTAAAAACCAAATATTTTTTGGTAAAATATCTTTAGACAAAAGAAAAGGTGATAGTATGAGTAAAGTTATTTCGTTAGTAAATCAAAAAGGAGGAGTCGGTAAAACGACGACAAGCATAAACTTATCATCTTCTTTAGCAGTATTAGGAAAAAGAGTATTATTAATCGATTTAGATCCTCAAGGAAATACAACCACAGGTATAGGAATTAATAAAGGAGAAATAGACAAAAGTATTTATGATGTGTTAACTGGGAATTGTACAATACAAGAAGCAATGGTAAAAACAAAATATCAAAATTTATTTGTATTACCATCATCTATTAATTTAGCGGGAATTGATATGGAATTAATGGAAAAAAGTAGAAATGATGTTACTTATGATAAAAGAAGACAATTAAAAAAGCATTTAGATACTGTCTCAGATTATTTTGATTTTGTAATTATTGATTGTCCACCTTCTTTAGGATTAATCACGACCAACGCTTTAACAGCTTCTAACTCAGTAATGATACCCGTTCAATGTGAATTTTACGCTTTAGAGGGAATTACGCAATTGTTAAATACAATTATATTGGCCCAAAAAAACTTAAATCCAAATCTTGAAATTGAAGGAGTTCTATTAACTATGTTGGATTCAAGAACCAATTTGGGATTAGAAATTGTTGAAGAAATACGAAAATATTTTAAAGAAAAAGTATATGATACAATCATTCCTAGATTAATTCGTTTATCTGAAGCACCATCTCATGGAAAACCTATCATTGCTTACGATCCTAAAAGTAGAGGTGCAGAGGCTTATCTAAATTTAGCAAAGGAAGTGATTTCTAAGAATGGAAACGTCTAAAAGAAGAGCTTTAGGTAGAGGATTGGAAGAATTATTTAGTAATGAACCTATTGCTTATAATAAAGTAGAAAGTAAAATATTAGAAGAAACACCAAAAGAAAACATAGTAGAATTAAATTTGGATGAATTAAGGGCAAATCCTTATCAACCAAGAAAAGTCTTTGATGAAGAAGCACTAAAAGAGTTAGCAGCTTCTATTAAAGAACATGGTGTTTTTCAACCAATCATTGCAAAAAAAAGTATAAAAGGTTATGAAATTATTGCTGGAGAAAGAAGAGTAAAAGCTTCAAAACTAGCAGGATTAAAAACAATTCCAGCCATTGTTCGAGATTTTACAGACAATGAAATGATGGAAATTGCCCTTCTAGAGAACTTACAAAGGGAAAATTTAACTGCTATAGAAGAAGCTGAAGCATATAAAAATTTGTTAGATACATTAGATATAACCCAAGAAAAGTTAGCAGAACGAATTGGCAAAAGTCGTAGTTATATTACCAATATGCTTGGGTTATTAAACTTACCAGATAATGTTAAAAAACTACTTGAAGAAAAAAAGATTACGATGAGTCATGCTCGAGTTTTAAGTAAAATTGAGGATGAACAAAAAATTACGGAGCTTGCTAATAAGATTATAGCAGAAAATTTAAATGTTCGTGATATAGAAGAAATTTCCAAAGATCATCATATCAAAAAGACAAAAGAAAATAAAAAGCATAGTGAAACAAATGAATATACTTATATTGAAAATGAATTGTGTGAAAAATTTGGTACAAAAGTAAAAGTAAAAACAAACAAATTAGAAATTTCCTTTTCCAACATTAATGATTTAAATAGAATATTAGAAATCATGAAGATTCATTTATAGGTGATAAGATGGAAAATAAAGAATATAAGTTAGGTTCTAAGGTTATAATGAAAAAACCACATCCTTGTGGTACCAATGAATGGGAAATTACAAGATTAGGTGCAGATATCAAAATTAAATGTCTTGCATGTAATAGAACGGTTATGTTGCCTAGAATAGAATTTAACCGTAAGTTAAAAAAAGTATTAGACTAGGAAGTGTTTTATGAATAGAAAAAAGAAATTAAAATTAAAAAAATTCAAACTGCATCCAGCGACAACGATCATTTTATTAATTCTTTTTACATTTGTCTTAAGTGGCATTTTATCTTTGTTTGAAGCACAAGTTACTTATAGTCAAATCAATGAAAATACAGGAACTTTGGAAAGAATTTTAATATCTGTTGAAAACTTGTTTAATTATGATGGATTCAAATATTTTATAAGTAATGCAACTAGAAACTTTGCTAGTTTTACTTCATTGAGTATGTTATTAGTATCTTTATTAGGTGTAGGAATTGCAGAAGCATCTGGACTTTTAGATACAGTTATTCGTAAAAAATTAGTAAAATTGGATGGCTGGGTTTTAACTTTTTTAGTTGTATTTTTAGGAACCATTTCAAGTCTAATTAATGATGTAGGATATGCAATTATTATTCCTTTAGGAGCATTAATCTTTCTTTATAAAGGTAGAAGTCCTATTTTAGGTATTATTGCTGCATTTTGTGGTGTGGCTTTTGGGAATGGAGCAAGTATATTTGTAGGATCGTTAGATATTTCTTTGATTCCTCATACACAACTTGCTGCTCGTTTGATTGATAGTGGTTATCACGTAGCCCTTTCTTCAAATTTAATTATTATGATTTTTAGTTCTATTATTATGTCTATTATTGGAACCATTATTATCGAAAAAATTATTGTTCATAAAGTTGGAACTTATAAAATTACAGCAGAATTAAGAAAAACGCAAGAGATAAAAATCATCTCTAAAGAGTTAGCAGAGGATTATGAGCAATCAAAAATTAGTAAAGAAAAGCGAGAAGATCGTGGATTGAGATTTGCCCTTATTACCTCTATTGTTGTCATTTTATTGTTCATTTATATGTTAATTCCTAATTTGCCAGGTTCTGGTTTATTGCTAGATATGAACGCAAATACTTATGTTGATCAATTATTTGGAGAAAATTCTTATTTTCAAGATGGATTCACTTTTATGGTTGCCTTATTATTCTTGCTTGCTGGACTTGCTTACGGTATTGGTGCAAAGACCATCAAGAGTGACAACGATGTAATGCGTGGTTATAAAAAATATATGAATGATATTGGAGAAATTATTGTTTTGATTTTTTTAGCTTCTCAGTTAATTGCCTTATTCAATATGACAAACATTGGTGTTGTAATTACGGGATGGGGAGCCAACTTAATATCAGAGCTTAATTTTTCAGGAATCCCATTGATTTTATTAGTTATGATTGTTGTAGCTATTAGTAACTTATTTCAAACTTCGCCAGAGGCAAAATGGATTATTATTTCTCCAGTGGCGGTACCTTTATTAATGCAAAGCAATATCTCTCCAGAATTTGCTCAATTTATATTTAGAGCTGCTGATTCGATGACAAAGGGAATGACGATCTTTTTACCATCCTTTATCATTTTTATAGGATATTTAAATATGTATAATCCAAATAAAAAAGAACCTATTGGAATATTTAAAGCCATTCGTTATGTAACCCCCTATTTTGCTATTATTTCTGTAGCATGGATTTTATTAATCCTATTCTGGTATTTAACAAATCTACCGATCGGACCAGGGGTATTTCCAATCCTTTAGAATACCATCTAAAGGATTTTTAATTGTAAAATGAGGAGGTATTATGATAAAAGCATATAGTGTAGTAAAAGATTTGAATGAAGAAGCGATTCAAGTTATCAAGCAAAACAATATTGATTTAACATGCAATTCAACAGGTATAATTCCAACGACTGAAGAGATTATTTTGCTTTTAAAAGAGTATGATATTCTCATCATTGGTATAAGAACATTGATAAAAAAAGAAATTCTGAATACTCTTTTTTCTAAAAAAATAATTGCCACTTTATCTGTGGGAGTAGATCATATTGATAAAGAAGTCCTAGAACATCCGCTTGTAGAAGTGATGCATATAAAAACGGCCAATGCTTTATCAGTTGCGGAACATATTTTCTCTTTTATTCTATCTTTAAATAAAAGAATTTATGAATTAAACACATTGGTATTAAAGAAAAAAGGAAGAAGAAAAAATCTTTTTGAAAACCCTGATGATATTTCTGAAAAAACATTAGGGTTGATTGGTGCTGGAAATATTACTCAAGAAGTCATAAAGATAGCTCAAGTTTTTCACATGCCCATGCTTTGTTATACAAAACATCCTGAAAAACATACGGATTTGTTAAAGTATGGTATTCGCTTTATAACACTAGAAGAACTATTAAAAACAAGTGATATTATTACAGTAAATCTTCCTTTAACAAAAGAAACAAACCGCTTGATAGCCAAAGATCAAATAAAACTGATGAAAAAGAATGCTACTTTTATTAATACTTCCCGCCGTGATATTGTCGATACCAAGGCATTAATTGATTATGCGGAGGAAAATAAAACTTTTTATGTTGGATTAGATATCGATTTAGATAGATATGAAAAACTATTTTCTAAATATAGACCCAATGTTCTTGTTACTCCACATACAGCGGGTGTAACTAAACAGGCCAACAAGCGTATGTACATAGAAATTGCTGAAAAAATTGTGGATTTTCTCCATAAAAATGAAGAAACCATGTTATAATAACCTAAGAAATTAAAAAGAAAGAAGGAATCGTATGAGTTTAACGGCGGGAATTGTAGGGCTTCCAAACGTTGGAAAGTCTACCTTATTTAATGCAATAACCAAACAAAAAATATTAGCGGCTAACTACCCTTTTGCTACCATTGATCCAAATGTAGGCGTCGTGAGTGTACCGGATGAGAGAATCGATAAATTAAGTGCTATGTATAATCCAAAACGAACGATTGCTACAAGTTTTGAATTTACCGATATTGCAGGACTTGTTAAAGGTGCTTCTAAAGGAGAAGGTTTAGGAAATAAGTTTTTATCTCATATCAGAGAGGTAGATGCTATTTGTCATATTGTACGATGCTTTGAGGATCCAAATGTCATTCATGTTGAAGGAAGTATAGATCCTATTCGTGATATTGAAACAATTAATTTAGAATTAGCAATTGCTGATTTAGAAGTTGTAAATAACCGTTTAGATCGTATTAAGAAAAAAGCCCAAACCAATCGCGACAAAGAAACTTTAATGGAAGTAACTTGTTTAGAAAAATGCAAAAAATCATTAGAAGGAAACATTCCTCTTAGAACGATTGAATTTACAGAGGAAGAACAAGCTCTTATAAAAAGTTATAGTTTTTTAACATTAAAACCAGTGATTTATTTAGCAAACGTAAAAGAAGATGACTTAAATAAGAAAAATAAATATGTGCAACTTGTAGAAGAATATGCTAAAAAAGAACATGCCGAAACAATCGAAATTTGTGCTAAAGTTGAAGAAGATTTAATTGATATGAGTGAAGAAGAAGCAAAGGAAATGTTAGAAATGATTGGAGTAGAAGAAAGTGGATTGAATCAATTGATAAAGAAAGCTTATTCTTTATTAGGATTAAAGACCTTCTTCACGGTTGGAAAAGATGAAGTTCGTGCTTGGACTTTTAAAGATGGAATGAATGCGAAACAATGTGCAGGAATTATTCATACTGATTTTGAAAAAGGATTTATCAGAGCCGAAGTAATGAGTTATGATGATTTAATTCAATATGGAAGTGAATTAAAAGTAAAAGAAGCAGGACATGCAAGGTTAGAAGGCAAAGATTATTTAATGCAAGATGGTGATATTTGTTATTTTAGATTTAATGTTTAACATATAATGAATTGTAATAAAATTTTGTTTACAAACAAAAAAGATTTTGTTATAATACTATCGAGTATTTTATTACTCCTTGCTTCTAATGAAAGAAGCCGAAAGTCCAAAAGGAGGTGCAAAGCATGAGAAAATATGAAATAACGTTTATTGTAAGACCTGATTTAGAAGAGGCAAATATAACAAAAATTGCAGAAGATTTAAAGAAAGTTTTAACAGACAATGGTGCAAAAATCATTGAAGAAAAACCAATGACACAAAGAGAATTGGCTTATGAAATCAAAAAGTTTAAAACTGGATATTATTTCTTTTACAAAATTGAAACATCAAGTAATGACGCTATTAATGAATTTAATAGAGTTGTACGCATTAATGAAAACGTTATACGTCATCTAGTTTTAAAAGTAGAAGACTAAGAAAAGAGGTAAACTATGAATAAAGTAATTTTAATTGGTCGTCTAACTAGAGATCCAGAATTAAGATATACAGGAACGAATACGGCTGTTGCGACATTTTCTTTGGCAGTAAATAGACCATTTACAAATCAAGCTGGAGAAAGAGAAGCTGATTTTATTAATATTGTTGTTTGGAGAAAACAAGCAGAAAATGTAAAAAACTATTTAAATCAAGGAAGTCAAGTTGCAGTAGAAGGAAGAATTCAAACAAGAAGTTACGATGGAGAAGATGGTAAAAAACGTTATGTTACAGAAGTTGTTGCAGACAATGTACAATTTTTAGATACAAAAGCATCACGTGAAAATGCTCAAGCAAATTCAAATCCAACACCTTATGATTTTCCATCTACTAACGAAACGCCAACAACCAACGTAGAAAAAGATCCATTCGCAGATTTTGGTTCTAATATCGAAATTAATGATGACGAATTACCATTCTAAAGAAGGAGGATTAACTATGGCAGAAGGATTTTATCGTAGAAAGAAAAAAGTTTGCTATCTTTGTACAGGCAGAACTTTTACATACAAAGATGTAGACTCTTTAAAAAGATATATAAATGAAAGAGGTAAAATTTTACCAAGAAGAGTTACAGGTACTTGTCAAAAGCATCAAAGAGAAATTGCTAAAATGATTAAAGAAGCAAGAGCTATTGGCTTATTACCATATACAAAATAAACACAGTTTATGTGTTTTTTTTGTGGTGTTTAATGACATTTACATAAATTTATAGTATACTAAAGATACAACAAATTTCTGTATAAGGAGGTTTTGTTATGAAGGTTATTTTTTTAAAAGATTTAAAAAACCAAGGAAAAAAAGATGAAATTAAAGAAGTAAAAGATGGATATGCTCAAAACTTTTTAATTGCCAAAGGCTATGCAATTAAACTAACGGAAGAATCTAAACACGATTTAGATCGAAAGTTAGCAAAAAACAAAGCCTTAGATGAAGAAAATCGCAATCAAGCAAAAAGAATAAAAGAGCAGATTGAAAAAGAAACATTAAGTTTTAAAGTAAAAGCGGGTACCAATGATAAAGTGTTTGGAAGTATTAGTGCAAAACAAATCAAAGACGCCCTTGCTAAGAAAGGATATAGTATAGATAAAAAACAAGTTTTATTAGATCATAATTTAACAACACTAGGATATCACTTTGTTACAATAGAGTTATATAAAGAAATCCGTGCTAAAGTAAGAATAGAAATAATCAAATAGAGGTGAATGTATGGCAGTAAGAGAATTACCTAATAATCTAGAAGCCGAACAAGCTGTATTAGGATCTATGTTTTTATCAAAAGCAGCTTTAGAAAAAGCTGTTGAAATATTAAAAGAAACTTCATTTTACTCAGAAAAAAATGGTAAAATCTTTTCTGCGTTAAAATCTTTGGATGAAAGAAAAATCCCTATTGATATTACAACTTTGACGGAAGAATTAAAAAATAAAAATTTAATTAATGCAATTGGTGGCGTTGAATATTTAACTGAAGTTTTAGATAGTGTTCCAAATGCTGCTAATATAGACTATTATATTAAAATTATAGAAGATAAAGCCACTTTAAGAGAACTAATTGAACGTGCTACTGAAATAACAACCATGGGTTATAATGAAGAAAATTCAGTGAATGAAACGATTGAAGAAGCCGAAAAGAAAATACTTGGTATTATTAAAAATAAAAGATCTACTGAATTTAAAACAATTCAAGATGTTATGAAAATAACAGAAAAAAACTTAGAGGTTTTATCAGAATCAAAAGGAGAAATTACAGGAATTCCAACAGGTTGGATGGATATTGATCGAAT
Organism: uncultured Bacilli bacterium; assembly: GCA_944363635.1. Taxonomy (GTDB): domain Bacteria; phylum Bacillota_I; class Bacilli_A; order RF39; family UBA660; genus CALVUP01. Next base: position 53,982 of record CALVUP010000002.1, read on the forward strand.
TACAGCTGGGTTTCATGAAAATGAGTTAATCATCATTGCTGCAAGACCTGCTATGGGAAAAACGGCATTTGCTTTAAATTTAGCAACTTATGTTGCAACACATACGGATAAGTCCGTTGCATTATTTAACTTGGAAATGGGAGTCGAACAATTAGCGATTCGTATCTTATCTTCTCTAGGACAAATTGATCAAACCAAATTAAGAACAGGAAATTTACAAAATGAGGATTGGAAAAGAGTAACGGAAGCAATTAGTCAACTTTCTAATGCTAAATTGTACATGGATGATACTCCAGGAATTACGATTGGAGAAATTCGTGCGAAATGTCGCCGACTTGCAAATAGCGATAAAGGACTTGGTATTGTTATCATCGATTATTTACAATTAATTTCGACCAATGGTCGCTATGGATCAAATCGACAACAGGAAGTTTCCGATATTTCTAGAGCTTTAAAAACAATGGCTATGGAATTAAAAGTACCAGTAGTCGCACTTGCTCAGCTTTCTCGAGCAGTAGAACAAAGAGAAGACAAAAGACCAATTATGTCTGATTTAAGAGAATCAGGTTCTATTGAACAAGATGCAGATATAGTATCTTTCCTATTTAGAGAGGATTATTATAATAAACAAGCTAGAGATGATTCACAAACAAGTATTAGTGAATTCATTATTGGAAAGCATAGAAATGGACCAACTGCAACGGTTGAATTATTATTTAAAAGAAATACTTCTACATTTTTAAACTATATGAAAAATATAGATAATAAAGGAGGAAATAATGAATAAAAAGGTAATGTTTTTTATTGTACTAGGATTAATCATAAGTGGGGCTTTAATTTTCTTGGTTACAAAATATGATTTTCAAAATCCTAAAGAAGTCTATACTGTTTATTTAGAAGGTAAAGAATTAGGAAAAATAAATTCGAAAGAAGAACTTGAAAATTATATTGATCAGGAGCAGGAAGATTTAAAAACAGAATATGATGTTGATAAAGTATATGCTCCAGAATCATTGGATATCGAAAAAGAAATCACGTATGATCGAAAAATTTCAACAGCGAATGAAATTTATGATGAAATCAAGGATCAAACTTCATTTACAATTAATGGTTATGAAATTACAATTCAAGAAGTAGCAGAAAAAACCAGTGATAGTGATCAAAACAATAAAACGGATGAAGAGTTAGGCTCTCAAACAATCTATGTGATTGATAAGAGTGTTTTTGAAGATGCGGTCGATAATTTTGTTAAGGCATTTGTTAGTGAGGAAGACTATGAAGCTTTTAAAAACAACACGCAAAGTGAAATTGAGGAAACAGGATCTCTTATTGAAAATATATATATTGATAATGAAATCACGATCAAGAAAGGAAAAATTCCTGCTGATGAATATATTTATACCGATGTAAATGAATTAAGCAAGTATTTGATTTTTGGTACTTTAGAAGAACAAAAAACATATAAAGTAAAAAAAGGAGAAACGATTGAAGGCATTTCTTTTGATAATAAAATGTCTGTAGAAGAATTTTTAATTGCCAATCCCGAATTTTCAGATGCAAACAACTTATTATATGAAGGACAGGAAGTAAAACTTGGTATTTTAACTCCTCAATTAAGTTTAGTAGAAGAGGATCATGTTGTAGAAGATCAAACAGTAGACTTTAAAACAGAAATAAAATACGATAACAAAAAATTGGTAGGTACCGTAACTGTTCAACAAGAAGGTGTAGATGGTTTAAACCGTGTTACAAAAAAAGTCAAAAAGGTCAATGGTGAAACGACCAATGTTATTGTAACCAATACAGAGGTTTTAAAAGCAACAAGGGAAGAAATCATTATTCGTGGTGGAAATAGTGGAGCCGTTTATGCAAGTGATGAATATTGGATTTGGCCTACAAAAACACCATATACGATTTCAAGTCCTTTTGGCTATCGATGGGGAACACTTCATGACGGAAGTGATATTATAGGTCCAGGGTATGGATCTCCAATTTATGCAGCAAACAATGGAGTTGTAACAGAAGCAGGATATCGTTGGCCAGATGGAGAGCACATTGTGATTAATCATAATAATGGTTATTATACAATATATGCACACATGTCAAAACTATATGTAAATGTAGGAGATGTTGTAGAGGCTGGTCAAGTTATTGGAGCAATGGGGCAAACTGGAAATGCTTATGGAACCCATTTACATTTTGGAGCATTTAGAGGATATCCATATCGTGGAGGAACAGCCTTTAATGCGATGGAGTTGTATAGGTAATATGCAGATTAAAGTAATAAGAAGCGGTTCAAAAGAAAATTGTACTTTTATTCAAACAGAAACAACAAGCATTTTGATTGATATTGGATGCAATTTTCTTACTTTAAAAACAGTATTAGAAAGAGAAAATATAGATATAAATAAAATTGATAGTGTCTTAATTACTCATATTCATAGTGATCATACGAGAGGGTTAAAAACTCTTTTGCATCAATTACCTATGAAAGTAGTAATTCCTGAAAAAATGACAAGAGAACTGTCTAGATTAATTGATCCAAAATACTTTGAGATTGTAGAAGAAAAGTTTACGATTGGAGATCTTGCTATTGAATGGATTCCTACATCCCATGATACAGAAGCATCTGTTGGCTATATTATCAGCTCAAAAGATAAAGAACTCGTCTATATTACAGATACAGGTTATATTAATCGAAAGTATTTTCAGAAACTTTCCAATAAAGATTTATATGTAATTGAAAGCAATCATGATGAAGCAATGTTAATGGATGGTCCTTATCCACCTTATTTAAAACAAAGGATTCTTAGTGATGAAGGGCATCTTTCGAATGCTACCACCGCTCGATATTTATCAAAATTTATAGGGCCAAAAACAAAAACCATTATTCTAGCGCACGTTAGTGAAAAGAATAATACTTATGAATTGGTCTATGAAACGATCAAAAATAAATTAGAAAGTGAAAATATAAAGATTGAAAATATACTTGTCGCTCACCAACAAGAAGAATTGCCATTAATAGAGGTGTAATATGATAAAAATCATTTGTGTAGGAAAAATTAAGGAAAAATATATAAAAGAGGCCATAGAAGATTATGCAGCGAGAATTAAAAAATATACAAATCTTGAAATTATAGAAGTTATGGATGAAAAAATAGAAAACGAAAAAACAACGAAACAAAAAGAAGGAGCAAAACTACTAAATCATATCAAAGAAAAAGATTATGTGATTGCTTTAGATATTGCCTCTAAAGAATATTCTTCTTTAGAATTTGCCAAAATAATAAATGATACGTTTATCATCAATTCAAATATTGTGTTTGTTATTGGTGGTTCTTTAGGATTGGATGAAATGGTTTTAACTCGCGCAAATAAAAAAATATCTTTTTCAAAACTAACATTCCCCCACCAATTATTTCGCGTTTTACTCTTAGAGCAAATCTACCGATCTTATAAAATAAACAATAATGAAAATTACCATAAATAATAAAAAAGAATACTATATATAAAAGGAGTAAATATGAAAAGATTAAATGAATTATATAATTGTCCTTATAATATAGAAATCAAAGATGTAAAAATAAATTCAAAACAAGTGCAACCAGGAGATATTTTTGTTTGCACAATGGGAGTTACAGCTGATCGGCATGATTTTATCGATGAAGCTATAGAAAATGGAGCCTCTGCAATTGTTGTAAGCAAAGAAGTAGGTAAAAAGACTGTTCCAGTTATAAAGGTTAAAAATACCAACAAAGAACTTTTTTATATAGCAGGAAAATTATATGATTTTCCTCAAAAAAAATTAGAAATGATTGGTATAACGGGAACCAATGGAAAAACATCTGTAGCTGAAATTCTATATCAATTAATTGGTGATAAATGTGCTTATTTAGGGACCAATGGTAAAAAATATAAGAATCATAGTGAGATGATCAGAAATACAACTCCAGATGTAGATCGCTTATATAAATATTTTAAAGAATATTTAGATCATGGTTGTACCAGTGTGGTCATGGAAGCTTCAAGTGAAGCTATGTATTGGCACCGTTTAGACGACATTGCTTATGATATATGCATTCTTACGAATATTACAGAGGATCATTTGAATATTCATAAAACATTAGAAAACTATATTGAATGTAAAAGTCGTTTATTTGGTTTGGTTAAAAAAAATGGGTATAGTATTTTAAATAGTGGAAGCAAATTCTTAGATACAGTATTAAAATACGCAAAAGGAAATATTGTTACTTATGGTTTTAAACCCGAGGATGATCTTTATATTAAAAGTTATAAAGAAGGAAAAACATTAGATATTACTTTTATCTATAAACAAAACACTTACTTAGTCAAAAGTCCCCTACTTGGTGCTTTTAATATTTTAAATGTTGCAGCTGCAATTTTAGCTTGTTTATGTCGAGGAATGCCCATAGAAGAAGTGATAAAAAAGGTGGAAAAATTACATCAGATTGAGGGCAGATTTGAAATTTTAGATTTTAAACAAGATTATACATTAATATTAGATTATGCCCATACTACGGATGCCTTTCAAAATATATTGCGTTATTTAAATAAAATAAAGAAGAAAAGAATTATTACATTAACAGGATCAGCAGGGGGTAGAGAAAAGGAAAAACGCCCAGAAATGGGAAAAACCGTATTGGAAAACTCCGACTTTGTTGTGTTTACAATGGATGATCCAAGGTATGAGCGCGTTTCTGATATTATAGATGACTTAGTCAGAACAAGTCATAAAAAAAATTATATACGTATTGAAAACAGATCTAAAGCGATTCATTATGCTTTAAATATGGCTCAAAAAGATGATATTGTATTAATTGCTGGTAAGGGAAGAGATAATTATATGGCTGTAGAAGATAAATACCTACCCTATAATGATTATGATGAGATTGTAAAGTATTTTAAAGAAAAAAATAATGCTTAGAATAATTTGAATGATTGGAATCAATCATTCTTTTTCTTTTTTTTGCTTATAATTAATTAGGTGATTCTATGTTAAGTAAAATCGTTTGGGCAATTGCAACCCCCTTATTATTAATCAGTGGAATATACTTTACTTTTCAATTAAAAGGAGTACAATTCAATTTAAAAAAAATGATAAAAAGTTTAAAAACAAAAGAGGAAACGACTATATCCCCTATTCAAACTTTGATGTTATCCTCTGCCGCAAAAATAGGGGTTGGCTCTATTGCGGGAATTGCTTTAGCCTTGTATTTTGGTGGTGAAGGAACTATTTTTTGGTTGTGGATTACTTCTTTTATAACGGCACCAAATGCCTTTGTGGAAAGTTTATTGGGATCTAAACATAAGGTAAAAGAAAAAGAAATTTATATGGGAGGACCCTCTTATTATATAAAAAACGGTTTAAATAATAAAAAACTTAGTTTTATCTATGCTATTTTTATAATTGTTGTTTATATTTTGTGCTTTTCTTCCATTCAAACCAATACGATTGCAACAAGTATTTATCATTCATATCATATCAATAAATATGTGATTGCCATTCTTATAACTTTTATAAGTGGAATTGTAATATTTAAAAACATTAAAGATTTAATAAAAATGATTTCTGCCTTTGTACCAATTATGTGTATCATCTATATTTTTATTGGAATTATTATTATCATTTATAATAAAGACCAATTGCCAAATGTATTTTATCGCATTTTTGATGCTGCTTTTAATTTTAAATCCTTTATAAGTGGTTTTTTAACTTCTTTAATTATTGGTATTCAAAGAGGCATTTTTTCCAATGAAGCAGGTATTGGAACAGGAGCGATTGCATCAGCCACTTCAGATACAAAAAATTATATAAACCAAGGATATATACAAATTTTAGGAGTCTATTTTACCTCTTTAGTTATTTGTAGTATTTCTGCTTTTCTTATTCTTTTATCTCCATATCAAACCCTACACTTTGAGAATGTAAATGGAATTGAAATTTCGCTGTATGCTTTAAAATATCATCTAGGATCATTTGGGGAATTCTTTTTAATTCTATCTATTTTATTATTTGCCTTTTCCACTATTGTCGCAGGCTATTATTATGGTGAAAGTAGTTTAAGATTTATTGATAAAAAAGTATCCAAAGCAAAACTTATTGTATTTAAAATAATAACATTATTTATTTTATTTATTGGAGCGATTATAAAACCAGGTATTTTATGGAATATGAGTGATTTTATCATTGGACTACTTGCGATTATTAATATTTATAGTATATTAAAACTATATAAGAAGAAAAAAATATGATAAAATAAAAATGGATGTGATAAAATGATTGGAAATGATTGGGACAGCTTATTAGAAGATGAATTAAATAAGGAGTATTTTCAAAAGCTGATTGACTTTGTAAAAAAAGAATATAAAGAAAAAACCATTTATCCAAAACAATCGGATATTTTTAATGCTTTTCGTTATACAAGTTATAAAGATGTAAAAGTAGTAATCTTAGGACAAGACCCCTACCATGGAGAAAATCAAGCGGAAGGCTTATCTTTTTCTGTAAAAAAAGGAATAAAAAAACCACCTTCTTTAGTAAACATATATAAGGAATTACAAAGTGATTTAAATATTCCAATCGAAGAGAATGGTTCATTAGTCAAATGGGCAAATCAAGGAGTTTTATTATTAAATGCCGTTTTAACAGTAGAAAAAGACAAAGCGGCTTCTCATCAAGGAAAAGGTTGGGAAATCTTTACGGATGAAGTGATTAAATTATTAAATAAAAAAAAGAACCCTATTGTCTTTATTTTATGGGGAAGTTATGCGAGAAGTAAAAAGAAATATATTACCAATCAAAAGCATTGCATCATTGAATCAGCACACCCATCTCCCCTATCTGCTCATAATGGATTTTTTGGAAGCAAACCATTTTCAAAAACCAATGCATTTTTAGAAAAAACGCATCAAAAACCAATTGATTGGTCTTTAAAAGAAAAAAAGAGTTCTTGCTGAAGTAGTCAAGAAAAAGTAGACTAGACTCTTTTTAGTCTGTCTACTTTTATCATATCACTTCATGCTAGAACTCTTTATTCTTTATTACCCTCTTTTAAAATTTCATAAATTTCTTCTTTTTCTTTTTCATAAAATTCTTTTCTTTTCAATCGCATAAAAACCCCAACAATATTAGATGGAAAAGAACAAATCAATTTATTATAAATAACAACATTATCATTATAAAATCTTTCTCCAGCTTCAATATCCTGACGATTCATAAACAATTCATCTAAAATAACTTTAATATTTTCCTCTTCATATAAATAAACATTATTATCCAAAATTTCATTTAAAATTCGAGAAGCAGTTGCTAATTCCTTATTTATTTCAAAATTATTAAGATGATTGTCTTTAATACGAATCATGATATCCAAAAGTCGATTTTCATCTTTAAATTTTTCCTTTAAAATAGGAATTAAACGTTCAAATAAAGCCATTTTTTCTTTTAAACTTTTACTCACTTTATTTTCAGCTTCATTAATTCGTATAATTGCAAATTGATATTTGTTATAATAAACAACAAATATCATAAGTAAAATGGCAATCAAAATAATAGCAAGTACAACAATATATAGCCACATAGAATCACTTCCTAGCATAAATTATTATATCAAAAAAAAAGAATTGGTACAACATCCTTTTCATGTATTTTATGGAATCGTAAAATTATTCGATATCATCATCTTTAGGATCTCTATGTGATTCTTTGTCTTTTTTCCATCCTACGGAGTATACATCTGGTTCCATGCTCATTCGATTCATAATTTTATCGATTTTAAATGCAGAATTATTGCTAATTTCAATACTAGCAATAATTTTTACTTTATCTTCTTCACTAATATTTTCAATATCATCAAGCATAACTTCTTCTCTATTTAATCTTTGTAAAAGTAAAGTACGAATAACAACAGCCTTTTTTGGGCTACAAGCAATCGTTAAAATAAATTTTTTTGTTGTATTGTTTTTATCTACCATTCGATTCGCAAATATACGTAAGATTACATTACTAAATAAAATGAACAAAGTTCCAACAACAGCTTCAAATATCATTCCAGAAGCTGTAAGAACACCTAGTGCTGCATTGCACCATAAAGTAGCCGCTGTATTTAATCCACGAATATTTTTTCCTTCTCTTAAAATGACTCCGGCACCCAAAAAACCCATACCAGAAACAATCTGTGCTGGAATACGTGTAATATCCGCATCTACAAAGTGAAACCCTACACTCGTAAATAAGAAAGAACCAATACATACAAGTACATTTGTCCTAAGGCCAATCGTTCTTCTTCTATATTGTCTTTCAAACCCAATAATAAAACTAAGTATAAAGCAAATTCCAATTCGAATTAAAAAAACTTTAGAATCCATCGTTCACCTCCGAGATTTTTAATTATAACATAAATTTATTCACAAAGAAAGAAAAACATACAAAATTATAGGAAAGAAGAAAGTAAAATGTGTTATAATTACTAAGGAAGAAAGGAAGTGCTTTATGAAAGTATTATTAGGAGTATCAAACAAGCATGTTCATTTAAGTGAAGAAGATTATAAAATTTTATTTAATGACATGCCAATAGAAAAAGTTAAAGATTTGGTTCAACCAGGACAATTTGCGTCCAATTTATTTGTTGATGTAAAAACAGAGGCAGGAGAATTAAAACATTTACGTGTTTTAGGACCAATTCGAAGTTACACACAAGTAGAACTTGCCAAAACAGACAGTTTTAAATTAAAAATTAACCCACCTGTTCGTGAATCGGGGAATCTAGAAGGAGCAAGTCAAGTGACATTAGTAGGCCCAAACGGTGAAGTAACAAAAGAATGTGCAATTCTTGCCAATAGACATATACATGTTAATGAAGCCATTAGAAAAGAATATGGACTTGTTGGAGTAGAAAAAGTAAAAGTAGTGATGCCGGGAGAAAAAGGTGCAATATTTGATAATGTGTATTTAAAAGATGCAGAACCCGCTGCTTTTGAATTTCATATTGATACAGATGATGCTAATGCAACGCTTGCTAAAACAGGTGATTATGTAGAAGTAATAGTAGACTAACTATTGCTTTTTTATTGTTTTAAAATATGATTTAAGATATAATAAAATTAATCAGGGAGGTTTTTCGTATGTCAAATATTAAAGAAATAGAAGAATTAAAAGAATTAAAACAAAGAGTCGAGAAATTAAATGAGGAAATCATACAATATTCTGTGTATCCAAGTAAAGCCTTAGCTAAATCTTTTGCCAAATTGCTTACAACCTTTGGACAACAAACTTTTTATGTTTCGGCTGAATATTCTAATACGTATAGCATTTATTATAACTATTATGGACAGCATTTCATTTTTAGCTTATATAATAATGCTCCAGGTTGCAGTAAATATATCAAAACATCTAAAGAACAGACTGTCTTTTGCCCAGCAGACTATAAAGGCATAGATTCTTATTATCGTAAACAACGATTGCCAATGTATATCTATAATTTTATTGATTATGCATTTAAACAAAGAGTAGAGAAAAACTTGGTAAACATTACAGAGGAAGAGTTGGATGTAATTGTAGAGGAATATATTAAAAATGTTAAAGAGGAACAGGCTCAAAAAGCTAAAACTAAAGAGCAAATAGAAAAAGAAAAACAAAGAATCTCTTTTGAAAAAACATGTATGGTAGATCGAGAAAGCATTTTTTATGCGATTGAGAGTATAATTACAAAGAGTGATGAAAAAGCTTATAGTGGCGTACATTATGGTAAGCAAAAAGATAAAACGAAAAAAGAAAGCACTTTTTTAGTTACCAATAGTCTTTATATTTTACTAAATGGGAGACTAAAAGACTATCGAACACTATTAGATACTGTGCAAGAACAAGAGGAAGATAAAGTAGTAATTGATAAAAACAAAGTACCATATATTAATTTTTTTGATTTAAAGAATTATTTTTCATATGCTTATGAAAATCTAGATTGTTTTCATAACTTTATGGATGATGTAGAATCTTTATATCAAGATAGAAAAGCGGTAGGAAAGAAAGATATTGAACTTTTATTAAGTCGCGAAAAAGAAAACAACAAAGTTAAAATGAAAACAGAATAGCAAATACAAATTTGACTTCAATAGGAGGGCTTGTTATTATAAAAACATTTATTTAGGAGGAATTTGGTTATGGAAACATTACATTCATTAGGAGAATTAAAAGAAGTATTTCAGAAAGTTGAAATACTTTTTTATTCATCATTATTTGGTTCTATCTCATCGAATACAGGATCATCTGCGCTTGGTTCACTACCCTTTATATAATACATAATTTTTGCTTTTTCGTTATCTTTACTTGCAGGTTTTCCAGTAATAGGATCAACTAGTACCCCTACTACATTATCAGGAATTTCATACCAATGATTTTCTGTTCCTTCTAAATAATCTTCCATAGCATTGATCCATATATCTTTTGTATATTTATAATCATCTGCTTTAATTGTTCGATTATCATCATAACCACACCATACAGCAGTAACAACATCTGGTGTATACCCAATATAGATACTATCAGTGTCGGTTGTTCCTGATTTTAATGCATATGTATGCGTCATTTTTGAAGCCAAAGAAATGGCCGTAGGATAATTATAATCAATAAAAGCAGAGTCATATGTCGATGTTAATAAATTGCTTAAAATGAAGGTAATACTTTCGCTTAATACTTGGTCCTTTTCTTCTTTTGCCTCATAAAGAACTTCCCCTTTTGCATTTTCAACTTTTTTAATAAGATAGGGTTTGATTTTATATCCTCCGTTTGCAAATGCAGAATATCCCCCAACAAGTTCTTTTAAATACATTTCATAAGTTCCTAAAGGTAAAGACGCAACCGGTTCTAATTTTGAAGTGATCCCTACTCTTTTTGCTGTTTCCACAAGCATATCTTCTCCTAAAAACATATGCGTTTTAACAGCATATATATTATCTGAATAAGCAATAGCTGTTGCTAAAGAAATAGGCTTTTCTGCATATTTATCATTATAATTTTTAGGTGAATAAGTTTCGTTGTTGCTTAAAGTAAAAGTCGTTCTCTCACTTTTAAAGGCAGAAGAAGAAGTAAAACCATTTTCTAATGCGGCGTAATATAAAAAAGGTTTCATTGTTGATCCAATTTGTCTTTTTGAAGAGATGGCTCGATTGTATTCACTCGTATTATAATCTTTGCCTCCAACAAGAGCTAGAATTTGACCATTATTTGGATCCATCATCATAGAAGCTGTTTGAATTTCTGTTTGATCATCAATTACACTTTTTGTATTTTTTTCAAGTGCATTTTGTGCTTTCATATCCATACTGGTATAAATTTTTAATCCACCAGATTCAACTAAAGATTTTGAAATTCCAAGTTCTTCCAATTCACTATTTACAGCACTGATGTAATACATGTAATTTAAAGTTTCATCATTCTCTAAATTACCTACAATAGTTAATTCTTCTTCATAAGCCGCATCGGCTTCCTTTTGGGTAATGTATTTGTTGTCAACCATGGTGGATAAAATATATTTTTGTCTTTGTTTGGCTGCATCAAAATTATTTACTGGAGAATAATTTGTAGGTGATTTTGGAATTCCTACTAATATGGAAGCCTCAGCTAAAGTTAGATCTTTCGCACTTTTATTAAAATAAAACTTAGAAGCTTTTTCAATACCATACATACCATGTCCATAATTAATTGTATTTAAATACCCTTCTAGAATCTCATCTTTCGAATAATGTGCCTCTATTTCCATAGTTAACCACATTTCATCCCATTTTCTAGACCAAGTTTGATCAAAATCTAAATATAAGTTCTTCACATATTGTTGTGAAATTGTAGAAGCCCCTTGTTTGGTACCGCTGGTTATATTTGTAAACATCGCTTTTAGAATACGTTTAAAATCAAACCCATGATGGGAATAAAAATTTTTATCTTCACTTGAGATTGTCGCATCAATTACATTTTGACTAATATTTTTTAAATTGGCCCAAGTACTTGTACCATTTCCTTGATAAAAAACAGTGTTGGTATTATCAAAATAAGTAATTCCTTCGCTTGAAGTAATATTAACCGTAGGTGTTAATTTTACATAAAAATAACAAAAAATGACAAAAACAAAACATAAACAAATAAAAAATAAAGAAAATTTCCATAGATTTCTAAATAAACGCATATAAAATACCTCATTTCTTTTTTAGTATGAAAAAAACCAAAAAAAATATGTACTAAAAAAAAAGAATATGCTATAATCTGTTGTAGAAATTGACATTGGAGGAATTTTGTATTGAAAAAAAAGATTAAAGTAAAAATTAAAAATGATGAAGAAGAACAAGAAAATATTTATTCATCTATTTTTTCAGAAAATCAAATACAATATATAGAAAAGAAAAATACAAAAGTCAAAGTGAACCGAAAAGATTTCATTTTAACAAGGGAAAACGAAGATATGAAAATGGAATATTTTTTTAAAGAGAAGAAAGGGAGTCTATTTTTAAAAAAGTATAAAAGAGTTTTGCCTATTGTACTAAAAGTAAAAAAAATTACAAATGAAAAAGAAAAACTAATAATAGAATATGAAGTTGAAAATATGCACTTTTATTATTCTATTGATTGGAGGAAAATATGAGTATTATTAAAACCGTTGAAAGTATTATTACAAATGTTATAAATGATTTAGGATATGAAGTGGAACATGTACAGTTATTAAATTCTGCTCGACCTGATTTGGGACAATTTCAAATCAATGAAGCCATGATGTTAGGTAAAAAGAATCATAAAAATCCAAGAGAAGTGGCTGAAGAGATTGTCCTTGAACTGGAAGGAAACGGAATTTTTACTAAATTAAACATTGCTGGACCTGGATTTATTAATTTATCTTTATCTGATTCTTTTTTAGAAAACAGTTTAAATAAAATGATTGATTTGAAAAGTAATAATATTGATTATCCAACTTCTAAAAAAATTATTATTGACTATGGTGGAGCTAATATAGCAAAAGAACTTCATGTAGGACATTTAAGATCTGCAAATATTGGAGAAGCATTAAAGAGATTAGCGAGATTATTAGGAAATGAAGTGATAGGCGATGTACATTTAGGAGATTGGGGATTGCCAATGGGCCTTGTCATGAGAGAGATTAAAGAAATGCATCCAGACCTTGTTTATTTTGATGATCATTATCAAGGGGATTATCCAACCACCTCACCGGTAACGGAAGAAGAATTAGCGGTTATTTATCCACGAGCAAGCCAAAGAAAAAAAGAAGATGAAGCTTACTTAAAAGAAGCCCAAGAAATGACAGCCAAGTTGCAAGCCGGATATAAAGGTTATCGTGCTTTATGGAGACATATTGTCAATACCTCTTCCAATGATATAAAAAAAGTGTATAAAGATTTAAATACAGAGTTTGATCTATGGTTGGGAGAAAGTGACGCTCATGATTCCATTCCTCGTATTATCGAAATTTTTAAAGAAAAAAAATTAACGAAAAAAGACGATGGAGCTTTAATTGTAGAGGTAAAAGATCCAACCGATAAAAAAGAAGTTCCCCCTATTCTACTGATAAAATCCAATGGAGCCTCAGGATATCAAACGACCGAGATTGCTACCATTTATAATCGAGTAAGAGATTATAATCCGGACGCCATATGGTATTTAACAGATACGAGACAAACACTACATTTTGAACAAGTGTTTCGAGCTTGTAAAAAAGCAGAGATCGTTCGAGAAGATGTTTCCTTAGAATATTTGCCATTTGGTACGATGAATGGTCCAGATGGGAAGCCATTTAAAACAAGAGACGGTGGAGTTATGTCTTTAAAGAATTTAATTCAAATTGTTGAGGAGGAAGCCGTAAAGAAAATAAATGTCGATATCGTAGGAGAGGAGAAAAAGCAAGACACAGCGCATGCCATTGCCATTTCTACCATCAAATACGCCGATTTAATTCCTTTTCGCACTACGGATTATATTTTTGATCCTAAAAAGTTCTCAGAGACAGAAGGAAAAACCGCAACCTATTTGCTTTATTCAACGATTCGAATGAAGTCTTTATTAACCAAAGCCAAAGCCCAAAATGAAAACATTTTAAGCTATAAAAAAGTGTTTACCGCAAGTGAAAGAGAAGTTATTTTAACTTTGCTTCAACTTCCAAAAATTCTAACAAAATCCTATGAAACAAGAAGTTTAAATGAAATTAGTGAATTTTTATATCGATTAACAAATAGTTATAATAAGTTCTATACAGAAAATAAAATTTTAACAGAAAACGATTTAGATAAAAAAGAATCATGGTTATTTCTATCACAAGTTGTCTATAATACGAATATAATGCTTTTAGATACCCTAGGTTTAAATATCCCAGAAAAAATGTAAAAAATATATTGTAATTGTATATAAAGTATGATATAAATTTAGGTGTTTATTTATAAAAAGAAAAAATTATCATTCTATGTAGGAGGAAATCATGAAAAAAAGCATCTCAAATTATACAAAAGAAGAATTAGAATTGTTATCATATAAAGACATTACCTACTTAATCTTAAAAGAACAAAAGGCAACCAATACCGCAGATTTATTCCGAAAAATAATGGAGTTACTTGGTTTAACAAATAAAGACTATGAAGCAAAAATTGGTGATTATTATACATCACTAACGACAGATAAACGATTTATCATGTTAGAAGATGGTTGTTGGGATTTAAGAGATAGACATAAATCTGATAAAATTATCAAAGTTGATGATGAAGACGATGATGATGAAATGGATGAAATGGAATCCGAAGAAGATGCCAATACATTTGATTCTGTTGATGATGAAAACTATGAAGATACCGATGATGATTTAAAAGATTTAGTAGTTATTGATGAAGATGAAATGGATATGGAATAAAACACCAAAGTGGTGTTTTATTCTTTCATATGTTATAATACAAAAAGAAAGGGTGATAGGATGTTTGAACGGTTAGAAGCCATCGAAGAAAAATATAATCATTTAAATCAAGAATTGATGGATCCACAAACATTGAGCAATATTACAAAAACCACTAAAATTTCAAAAGAAATCAGTGAATTAGAAGAAACAGTAAAATGTTATCAAGAATATAAAAGAGTAAAAGTTGATATAGAAGAAGTAAGCAAAATGTTAAAAGATAAAGATTTAATGGATATGGCCAAAGAAGAATTACCCAAATTAACAGAACAACAAACAAAACTGCAACAACAATTAGAAGTTTTGTTAATTCCAAAAGATCCAAATGATTCTAAGAATGTTATTGTAGAAATTCGAGGCGCAGCAGGAGGAGATGAAGCAAATATTTTTGCTGGAGATTTATATAGAATGTATACAAAATATGCTGAAAAACATGGATTTAGTGTTGAAACCATCAATTCTATTGATGGGGATGCCGGTGGTTTTACAATTGTAGAATTTATGATCAAAGGGCAGGGTGCTTACTCAAAATTAAAATACGAAAGTGGTTCACACCGAGTACAAAGAGTTCCTGTTACAGAATCCAATGGTAGATTACAAACGTCAACAGCTACCGTCCTTGTTATGCCAGAAGCAGAAGATGTTGATATTGAAATTGATGAAAAAGATATTAAAGTAGATGTTTATCGTTCATCAGGTTGCGGTGGGCAAGGCGTCAATACGACAGATAGTGCAGTACGAATGACACATATTCCAACAGGAATCGTTGTTACTTGCCAAAATGAAAGAAGTCAAATTAAAAATAGAGAACGTGCATTAAAAGTTTTAAAAACCAGAATTTATGAAGCTAAATTACAAGAAGAAGAACAAAAAGCAGGAGAAACTCGAAAAAACAAAATAGGTACTGGAGACCGAGCAGAAAAAATTAGAACATACAATTATCCTCAAAATCGTGTTACTGATCATAGAATTAATTTTACAACGAAACAATTAGATCGAGTAATGGAAGGAGATCTAGATGAAATTATTGATGCTTTAATTTCAGAAGATCAAAGAAGAAAGCTAGCAAGCGATGAAAATTAATGATTTAATTGATTATGGAAATCAATATCTACATAAAGATCAAGTTAAGTTAATTATAGGCGACATTTTAAATTATAATCCGTTAGAACTTTATAATCATCTAGAAGAAACGGTAGATGAAAAAAAATGTGAAATAATAAAAAAAGCAGTAGAAGCCATTATCAATAAAAAACCTCTTCAGTATGCTCTTGGTAGAACTGGTTTTTATGGATATACTTTCAAAGTAAATGAAAATGTTTTAATTCCTCGTTTTGAAACAGAAGAATTAGTAGAAAATACAATACAATACATTGATCAATACTTTAATAAAAAAGCAAAGATTATTGATTTAGGCTGTGGCAGTGGAGCAATTGGAATTACCTTAAAAAAGGAAAGAAAAGATTGTGATGTGACGTTACTTGATATTAGTGAAAAAGCATTAGAAATTGCAGAGGAAAATAAAGAAAATTTACAAACCGATGTAAAAATTATACAAGGAGATATGTTGGAACAAGTAGAGGAAAAGTTTGATATTATCATAAGCAATCCTCCATATATCAAAGAAGACGAACCAATTGATGATTTAGTCAAAAACAACGAACCACATCTTGCTTTATATGCTAAAGACAATGGCTTGTACTACTATGATAAAATATTAAAACAGGCATCCAGTCACTTAAATGATAAATATATTATTGCATTTGAAATTGGTTATGACCAAAAACAAGAAATCACAGAACTTGTGCATAAATATTTAAAAGATGTACGTATTCTTTGTAAAAAAGATCTTCAAGGAAGAGATCGTATGCTATTTATTTTTAAAAATTGTGAATAAAAAATATATAAACCGCCCAATATGAAATTGAGGTGGTTTTCTTATGAAAAAACTTATATTATTTGGAATTGTTTGTTTTGCTTTGTTTTCCTTCATAAACATAAAAGAAGAAGAACTAATTATTCCGGATGAAGCGATTCGTCTTCGTGTAATTGCTTCTTCCAATTCTGTAGAAGATCAAAATATTAAAAAACAAGTACGTGACAATATTCAAAAGGAAATTGTGAAATTATCGGATGCTAAAGATATTGATCGTACAAGAGAAAATATAAAAACAAATCTAGATACAATCGAACAAATAACCAAAGAAACATTGAAAGAATTAAATGTAGATGAAGAATATGATATTCATTATGGATATAATTATTTTCCTGATAAAAAATATAAAGGAGTAACCTATGAAGAAGGATATTATGAATCATTGGTTATTACGCTAGGAGAAGGAAAGGGAGAAAATTTCTGGTGCGTTTTATTTCCTCCACTTTGCATGTTAGAAGCCGAAGAAACACAGACCGATGAAGTCGAATATAAATTTTATATACAAGAATTATTAGAAAAATATTTTTAAGACATAAATCTATAAAACTATCGTAATATGTAAAGAGGGATATTATGTTTCTAACAAATATTATGATAGCTATTGGCTTAAGTATGGATGCCTTTTCATTAGCCATTTTATATGGTACGAGTGGCATTAACAAAAAAAACATTTCCTACTTAAGTTTTATTGTAGGAATATATCATTTCATCATGCCAATATTAGGGTTTTATATTGGCCGATGTATATTAAAAATATTGCCTATGAAACCTGATATATTAGTCGGTAGCATTTTTTTAATACTAGCTATTCAAATGTTTTTATCTGCTTTTAAAGAAGAAGAGGTCACGCCACTTAATAAAATAAGTGCTTTGTTTTTATTTGGATTTACGGTTAGTATTGATAGTTTTACTGTTGGTATTGGTCTTGGAACCATCAGTCAGTCAATATTATTACCTCCAATTCTTTTTTCAATCGTAAGTTTTGGATTTACTTTTCTTGGCTTAAAATTAGGGAAATTTTTAAATCAATCTTTTGGAATCATTGCTACTATTCTTGGGAGTGTTTTATTAATGATTTTGGCGTTTTCTTATATTTTTTAGACACTTATACTGTAAAGTAGAGTGTTTTTTCATTGCTTTCATAAATGGAATTTTATATAATTAAATGGGTGATACTATGCTAGTAAACAGTAAAGATATGTTATTAGATGCAAAAAAAAATAAATATGCAGTTCCACATTTTAATATTAATAATTTGGAGTGGACAAGGTTTATATTAGAAGAATGTCAGCGTTTAAATACCCCTGTTATTCTAGGTGTAAGTGAAGGTGCTTTAAAATACATGGGTGGTGCTAAAACGATAGTGGGCATGGTAAAAGGACTTATTGATGAACTTTTTATAACGATTCCAGTATGTCTTCATATCGATCATGGACAAACGTTTGAAACTTGTAAAAGAGCAATTGATGCAGGATTTACTTCAGTGATGATTGATGGCTCTAAATATTCTTTGGATGAAAATATTAAAGAAACACAAAAAGTTGTAGAATATGCTCATGCTAGGAATGTAACGGTAGAAGCTGAGTTGGGCCTTATTGGAGGAGAAGAAGATGGCGTAGCCAATAAGTTGGCATTTACCAATTTAAAAGATTGTCAGTATTTTTTAGAAAGAGTTGATGTAGATTCACTTGCACCAGCTTTAGGAAGTGTTCATGGTCTATACAAAGGCGAACCAAATTTGGATTATGAAACAATGAAAGAAATTAATGACAATATTGCAGTACCATTAGTTTTACATGGTGGAAGTGGTCTTGATAATGAAAAAATTACAAAGGCTATTGCCTGTGGAATTAGTAAAATTAATATAAATACAGATTTACAAATTGCTTGGAGCAATGCTGTAAGAGAATTTTTAGATAATGATAAGCAAGTTTATGACCCAAGAAAAGTAATAAAAAGTGGTGAACAAGCCATGAAGAAGGTTATTGAGGAAAAAGTAAATATATTTTCAAACAAGAATAGGTAACCAACCCAGAAAAAAGAAATAAAATATAGTAACGAATCATGGAGGTATCACATGAAAGTATTAGAAATCAAAGGAAATAAAGAATTAAGTGGAACCATTCGGATTAGTGGAGCAAAAAATAGTGCTGTTGCTTTAATTCCAGCGGCCATTTTATCGGATGAACAGGTTACAATTTATAATGTTCCAAATATTACAGATATAGATGCGCTTAGTGAAATTTTAGAATATTTAGGATCTGCTGTTACTAGAGAACAGGAAACAATAAAAATTGATCCTTCGCATATAAAAAACAGAACAATATCAGAAGAACATTCTACAAAATTAAGAGCTTCGTATTATTTTTTAGGCGCTTTACTTAGTAAATATAAAAAAGCAGAAATGTATTTTCCCGGTGGTTGTTCTATTGGTGCTCGACCAATTAATTTGCATTTAAAGGGATTTGAAGCGTTAGGGGCCAAAGTAACCGCCAATAAAAATTGTTATAGAATCGAAGCTCAGGAATTAAAAGGAGCAAGGATTTATTTAGATATTGCTTCTGTTGGAGCAACCATCAATATTATGTTAGCTGCTACCAAAGCCCAAGGCAAAACAGTTATTGATAATGCTGCAAAAGAACCAGAAATTGTAAATGTAGCCACCTTCCTTAATAATATGGGGGCAAAAATCAGTGGCGCTGGTACATCAACAATTACTATTATAGGAGTAGAAAAATTGCATGGTTGTTTTCATGAAGTGATTCCAGACCGAATTGAGGCAGGTACATATATTTTAGCGGGTGCTTTATGTGGGAATAGGTTGCGTATTGAAAATATTATCCCTAAGCATTTAGAAGCTTTAACATCAAAATTAAAAGATATGCATGTGCCATTTGAAATTGGTACAGATTATATAGTTGTTTCAAAACAAAAAACCTATCAACCAACTAAGATTAAAACCTTAATATATCCAGGCTTTCCTACAGATCTTCAACAGCCGTTTACTGTTTTAATGACACAAGCAAATGGCAAATCTACGGTTGAAGAAACAATATGGGAAAATAGATTTATGCATGTTCCTTACTTAAATAAAATGGGAAGTAAAATAAAAGTAAAAGATGAGATTGCAACCATTTATGGACCTACACCACTAACCGGTAAAAAAGTCAAGGCTACTGATTTACGAGCAGGAGCAGCTATGGTACTTGCGGGATTACTTGCGAAAGGGACAACGACAATAGAAAATGTAGATCATATTTTAAGAGGATATGAAAATATTGTAAATAAACTTCAAAATGTTGGTGCTAATATTGAATTAAAAGAAATATAATTTACTATATTTCTTTTTTTATTGGAGGCATCATGAAAAAAATAATTATACCACTACTTATAACGATATTTATTGTTTTTGGTATTTACAATTTTTATAACGAAGATAAGTTAAACTATGTAGCTTTGGGCGATTCTCTTGCTCAAGGAGAAAATCCTTATGGAGAGATCGGATATGGTTATGCGGATTATATTAAAGAATACCTAAGTGGAAAAGATAAATTAAAAAGTTATACAAAAGGTTATGCAAAAAGCGGGGATACAACAGAGGATTTAATAGATAAAATCAAAAACAATGTCAAAGCAGAAATTGATAATGAACAAATTGGCATCAAAAGAGCGTTAAGAGAATCCGATCTAGTAACAATATCCATTGGAGCAAATGATTTAATTCAAAATATGCATTTTAAAAACATTCAATCTTTAGATACAATTGATTACACGGAGATTGAAAAAAACATTGATAAAGTAACAGAAAATGTGGATAAAGCAATTACGGAAATAAAAAAGTATGCGAAAAAAGAGATTTTATTAATTGGATATTATAATCCAATTAACAAAAAAATTGTGGACAACGAAAAAATGAAAGCTTTAATCGATAAAATCGATGCATTATACACAGATATTTGTGCAAAACAAGAAATTGTTTATATTAAAATTTCGGATGTATTTGTGCAAAACGATCAATTCTTACCAAATCCTTTCAATATTCACCCTAATTATAAAGGTTATCAAGCAATTTCCACAAAAATTATTAATTATTTAGAAAAAAACAATAAAAAACTTGCATGAAAATAAAATTATTGATATAATAATTTCGCATTTAATTACTATGATTAATATTTAATCATGGCGGAAGGAGAGATAAGTATGAAAAAAGGAATACATCCTGAATATAAAGAAGTAACAGTTACTTGTGCTTGTGGGGAAACCTTTAAAACCATGAGTACAAAGGATCATAATGTTGAAGTTTGTAGTAAATGTCATCCAGCTTATACTGGCAAACAAATTAGAACATCAAGTGATGGAGCTGTTGCTAAATTTAATAAAAAATATGGATTTACTGAAAATAAAGCTGCTTAGGCTTTATTTTTTTGTAATTTTTGTGAAAGGTATAGAATAAAAAAAGAAATTCATGTAAAATAATAATAGAAAGTAAGGTGGTAACATGAAAATAGGAATAACCAATGATCATGCTGGTGTGAGTATGAAAAACAAATTATGTAAATATTTATTAAAAAAAGGATACGAAGTATATAACTATGGTACAAATACCAAAGACTCAGTCGATTATCCAGATATGGCTAAAAAATTAACAGATGCTATACTTGATAAAACGGTAGATACAGGAATTGCTATATGTAATACAGGTATTGGTATTTGTATGGCTTGTAATCGTGTAAAAGGAATCAGGTGTGCTAAAGTAAGCGATATAAATGAGGCCAAACTTACAAGAATTGATAACGATGCCAACATTTTAGCATTATCTGCTCATACACCATTATATCGAGCAAAAGATATCTTGGACGTTTTTTTAACAACCCCATTTTCTAATATGGAAAGACATCAAAGAAGAATAGAAAAATTAGATAAATTAAAATAATGTCTGTAAAATTTTTTATTTATTTATTTTCTACTATATTAGTATTATGGGCTGTTGATTCGATCAATATCAATCAAATATTTAAAAAAAATAAAATTTATCAAGCACGTGCATTTTATTTTTGTATAACTGTATCTTTAATTTATTTGGTTACTAATTTTATATATGATTTTTTTATGTCATATCATTAGTAACTTTTTTATTTTCTATGTATATTTTTTTATAATGGAACCAAACTGATAATGAGGTGAAATTATGAAGAAAAATTTAAAGTTAAGACCATTTGTATTACCAACAATCTATGCATTATCAGTCATAACATTGATTATAAGTATTTATTATGCAGCCAATACATTAAAAACTTCAGAAGATGAATATTATACTTATGTTACAAGTTCAATTATGGATACAGATATTCCAGTAATCGCAACTGATATTAAATTAATAAGACCCTACACCAATACAGAAGTGACAATAGGAAAAAGTTATTATGATTACAAAGCAGAAAAAGAAGAACAAGAAAATTCCATAACTTATTATGAAAATACGTATATGCAAAATGCTGGAGTTGATTACGTCTTAAAAGATACTTTTGAAGTCGTTAGTATTTTAGATGGAACCGTTATTGATGTAAAAGAAGATGATATTGTTGGAAAAACGATTACAATTAAACATGACGATAAAATAGTGAGTGTTTATCAAAGTTTATCGGAAGTAAACGTAAAGAAAGATGATCAAGTCACACAAGGTCAAATTATTGGAAAAAGTGGAACCAATAAATTAGAAAAAGATTTAGGAAACCACTTATATTTTGAATTATCTATAGATGGATCCGTAGTAAATCCTGAAGATTATTACGATAAAAAAGTAAATGAAATTTAGGCAATTATGCCTTTTTTTTATTATAGAAAGTATAGAATGAATAATTTTAATCACTTATTTTCATAAAAAATACATTTCTTATATATAATTCATTAGAAAGAGGGAATAATATGTATGAAAGTATTAAAGATAGAGTGATTGAAGTAGCCAATTATATGCTGAAAAGCAAACAAACGATTCGAGAAATTGCTAAAAAGTTTCATATAAGTAAAAGTACGATTCATAAGGATATATCCTATCGGCTTAGATTTATCGATTATTCTTTATATGAAGAAGTAAGTAAAGTTGTTAAAGAACACAAAGATATAAGGCATATAAGAGGAGGCGAATCGACAAGAATTAAATATTTACAAAAAAGAAAAGGAAGGTAAAAAACATGGCAAAAGATATAGGAATCGATCTAGGAACTGCAAATATATTGATCTATTTAAAAGGAGAAGGCATTGTTTTAAATGAACCAAGTGTTGTGGCATTGGATGTTGAAAACAATCGAATTCTAGCTGTAGGAAAAGAAGCAAATGCAATGTTAGGGAGAACACCAGGTAAAGTGAAAACCATCCGACCTATTAAAGATGGAGTTATTGCAGATTTTGAGGTTACGCAAGCAATGTTAAATGAATTTATAAAAAAAATTAGTGGAAAAAAGGGACTAATACGACCAAAAATATTAATTTGTTGTCCTTCCAATATTACACAAGTCGAAAAAAATGCGATCAAAGAGGCTGCTGAATGTACAGGAGCTAAAAAAGTATTTTTAGAAGAGGAACCAAAGGTTGCTGCCATTGGAACGGGTATGGATATCAATACACCAAGTGCAAATATGATTGTAGATATCGGAGGAGGAACAACCGATATTGCAGTATTATCTATAGGAGGAATTGTTACTTCTTTATCAATAAAAACAGCTGGAAATACATTGGACCGAGATATTAAAAAATATATTAAACAAAAATATAAACTATTAATAGGAGATAAAACTGCAGAAAATATAAAAATAAAAATAGGCTCTGTGCATAAACCAGATCAATCCGAACGTATGGAAGTAAAAGGCAGAAATCTAATGAGTGGACTTCCAAATACAATTGAAATTACTTCAGAAGAAGTAGAAGAAGCAATTCGAGATAGTATCTTAGAGTTAGTAAAAGCAATCAAATCAGTCTTAGAAATCACTCCACCAGAATTATCTGCTGATATTGTGGATAAAGGATTGGTATTAACAGGCGGTGGAGCTTTAATTAATGGATTACCAGAATTGTTAGAAAAAGAGTTAAAAATACCTGTAGTTATTGCTGAATCCCCTCTTACGAGTGTTGCTGATGGTACGGGTGTTTTATTAAATCATTTAGACTGGCTATCTTCAGAATAAGATAAAAATTTGGCTATTTTCTATATTTTTGCTATAATCAATATAGAAAGAAGGATTTTTTATGATTTCTAAAGAAGTAATTGCAATGGGAGTCATTGTACTTGTAACTATGATTTTTAGCGCATGTATTATGCCATTTATGAAAAAAATTGCTCATCATATTGGAGCAATTGATTATCCTAGTAAAAAAGAAGGAAATAGACATATTCATCAAAAAGCAACACCAAAATTAGGAGGCGTTGGTATTTTCCTAGCTTTTCTTTTTGGATATATGTTATTTGGGCATCATAGTATAAAAATGAATGCTATCTTAATAGGAAGTTTTATTATTGTATTAACAGGAATTATTGATGATATTAAACCGATTAAAGCATCTCAAAAATTAATTGGACAAGTTATAGCTGCTTTAATTATTGCATGCTACGGTAAAATATTATTACAAAACATATCGGCTTTTGGTTATGTAATTGATTTTGGAATATTTGCTTATCCCATTACAGTGATTTTTATTGTTGCTTGTGTCAATATCATTAATTTAATTGATGGGATTGATGGTTTAAGTGGAGGAATTTCTAGTATTTTTTATTTAACCGTTGGGATTATTTCTTTATCGCAGGCGCGCTATGGATCTTTAGAAATCCTACTTGCATTCATTATGTTAGGAGCAACACTTGGATTCTTAATTCATAATTTTAATCCAGCTTCTATATTCGCAGGAGACTGCTCGATGTTTATGGGATTTTTAATTGCTGTTATTACTCTATTAGGATTTAAAGCCACTGCATTAACTTCATTTTTCATTCCTATTATTATATTAATCATTCCAATATTAGATACTTGCTTTGCGATTATAAGAAGAAAACTAAAAGGAAAACCAATCTTTTCCGCAGATAAAGATCATATTCATCATCAATTAATTAAAATGAATTTATCTCAAAAAACAACAGTATTAATTATTTATTTTGTTGATCTTTTATTTGCTATTGCGACACTGATTTATGCATTAAAAGATCCAAAGATCGGAATGCTGATCTATATTGTGTTATTTGTAATTATATTAATCTTTGTTTGTAATACAAATATTATTTCTGATAAACTACCTAAAAAATTAAAGAAAATTACGAAAACAAAAAAGTAATTTTTTTTATGAATAATAAATGGAAAATTATTCCAATTATGATAAAATAATATATATATAAAAGATAGAGGGGATGATATATGTTAAATTTTATAATTGGTGAAGATAACACAAAATTTTCTGCACGCACCAAACAAATCATTGAAAATTTTATGATGAATTATGATATTGAATATCATATGGATTGCTTTCCAAATTATGGGAAGGATTTTAAAAAGGCGGCCAAAGCAGAAAGTGGATTTAAAATATATTTTCTTGATATCAAAACAGATGAAGGTTCAGGACTTGATGCAGCTCGAATGATTCGAGAAGAACTAGATGATTGGGTATCCATTATTGTTATTATTACTTCTTATACAGAGTATAAATATGAAGCGTTAGGAAATAGATTATATTTATTAGATTTTATATCTAAGTTTGATGATTGCGAGAAAAGAATTAAAGAATGCTTAGAAATCGCTTTAAAAAATTATGATAATAGACATAAATCTTTAAGCTTTTCTTATAATCATATCATAAAGAAAATTGAATATAGAAACATTGTCTATATTGAAAAAGAGCAAGAGAGTAAAAGATGTATTATCAACACAACCTATGGAGATCATTTTATAAACGATACATTAAATAATGTTTATGCAAAATTAGATAAACGCTTTATCAAAGTAAATCGAAGTTTAATTGTAAATTCTGATTTTATTAGAGAATATGATGTAAAAAATAATAAGATCATATTTTCAAATGGAACCTATACACATTTAATATCAAAAACAGGTAGAAAGGAATTAATGAAGTATGTTGGAAGTAGTAATTAAATTTTTATGTAGTTTAATTGGTTCTGTAGCCGGTATTCTAATAATCGAAAATATTTCTAAAATAAAATTTAAACTCAATTTAAAAAACATAATATTATTAATACTTTTATCAGTAATTACAACATTACAATTTAAAACAGAATATACTATAACCATATCTTTAACTGTATATATACTTATAATAATGATATATAAATGGTTATTTAATATGAGTTATAAAAAATCTGTATTATTGGGTGGAGTAGTATTAATAATTACTTCGATGTCCGATTTAATGTGGGCAATAATATTAAAACAATTTTTTACTAACGATCAATTAAGAGAACCAACTATTTTATTTTTAATGTTTAATATGTTAGTATATTCAAGCGCATATTTTTTATCTCATGTGTTTAATTATAAACGATTTCTAACAAAATTTATTGCCAAAACAGATAATAGTAAAATATATAGTCAGTTTATTTTTATAATTTTAACAGTGGTTGTTTCGTGTTTAATAATATATGATATTACATCTCTTAAGATTATTGGAATGGAACAATATATAATTACATTATCTACTTTTGTTTTAATGTTAATCCTGGTTTTGATTTATATTAAATCAAAAAACGATAATGATAAGTTACAAGAACAATTCGATTATTTATATAATTATTCTAAGAATTATGAGGATTGGATTACCAAAGAACAATTAAATATTCATGAAAACAAAAATCAATTGATTGTATTACGCGATATGGTTAAAAAGAATGAAAAAGCGGTAAACTACATTAATGAGATCTTGGAAGAAGATTTTGTTATAGAAGATAAATGGATTGGACAATTATCCAATATTCCAAAGGGTGGGTTAAAAGGATTATTATATTATAAATTAATTACGATAGAAAAAGACAATCTAAACTTTTGTGTAGATATTAGTAAAAATGTTAAAACAAAGTTAAAAAAATTACAGAAAGATCAATTAAAAGATATTAGTCATATCATTGGTATATTTATAGACAATGCGATAGAAGCTTCTGTAAATTCTAAGAAGAAAATGTTCTCTTTAGAGATTTATTGCATAAAAAAAGAATTGAATATAGTAATTACCAATTCATTTGATGGCCAAATTGAACTTAATAAAATTAATAATAATGGATATTCTACCAAAGGAAAAGACCGTGGTAAAGGATTGTATTTTGTCTCTAAAATAAAAGAGAAAAATCCAAATATACTTACGGAAGCACATATTATTAATAATTATTTTGTACAGAAAATTATTATAAAATAAAAATAAAACTCCTATCATCTTTGAGTTTTATTTTTTTTATAATTTATTTGAAATAAGATGGCGCTTTGGGTTCATCAATAAAGAACCAAATACATCCCATACTTGCTGCGGAAGTGGCTAACATCGCAACTGCAGCTAATACTTTTGCTACTTTTTTCACTTTACTACCTCCTACTACTATATTTATCTAAATTTATAAAAATAAATTAGATACAAAATTAAATATGTTTGTAATTCGCATAAGGCTGTTTAAACAATTTATAAAACAATGGATTAATCATAATACTTTCTAATACAAGAGCAATCAGAAATAGATTGGCTATAGAAGTATTAAAATGCATAATACAAATGAAATAGATAATAGCAATAACAATAGTAGTTATCTTTCGAATCATACGTATTTTTTTATCTCGGAAAGGTCGCTTAACTGTATCTGCAGGTGCAAAGAAGAAATAGGAAATGATGCAACCGATAGCGATTAAACACATAATAGTTTTATTAAGTTGGATATATTGAAATAATAATGGGAATCCAATAAAGAACAAACTTGATGTAATTAAGCATTGATAACTTTTCTCTGCATGAAACCCAAACCCAGTATATCGAATAATATTAAATAATATTAAAGTGAAAAAAACTTCTTTTTCTATATGAAAAACAATAGCGAATAGAATAATTAGAATTAATTTTGATAAAGTTAAATATAGTCCTTCAAGTCCATATAATAGTTTTTCTTTGTCTTCTTCAGAATAATCATTATATTTTAAAATTAAATGATAAAAATTATGAATTACTACTTTTTTCATCTTACTACCTCTTGCATTTAAGTCTAATATAAAAACGTAATAAAAAAAGAAAAAATCTTTAAAAAAATAAAGAGTAGAACTTTTGATATAAATAATTTACAGATAGTGAATAATGTGTTCAAAAAATGCTTTAAATTGACTATTTAAGGAAAAAACTATAGAAAGGCGTTAGCTTTGATATAATAAACATGTTCACTCATTTAGGCCGAATAAGGAACAGAAGAATAATTAGTAAAGGAGATGTGGCGAGAAGTGAGAGGTAGAGTAAAATGGTTCAATAATGAAAAGGGATATGGATTTATTGAATATAAAGAGAATGAAGATATCTTTGTTCACTATTCTGCGATCAAACAAGAAGGATACAAAACTTTGTCGGAAGGGCAATTAGTGGAGTTTAAATTGTTAGAAACAACCAAAGGATACCAAGCCTTAGATGTAACTGTAGTAAAGGATGCAGTTACAACGCCTAGTAAATAAGAAAAGTAAGAATTTTGTTCTTACTTTTTTTATGGTTTTTTTGTGAAAAAAAGAATATGTATTGGTTAAATTTATTAAATATGCTATAATTTAGGTGGAGGATGATAATATGAAATTAAATATTAGAGGTGAAAAAATTGACATTACAGCTGCTATGAAAGATTATGCATTAGAAAAGTTACAAAAGATAGAAAAATATTTTAACGATTCTAGTGAAATAACAGCGAATGTCTTAGTAAAACTTAGAAATCATATGCAAAAAGTAGAAATAACTATATTTTTACAATCATTAATATTAAGAAGTGAAGAAGAACAAGAAGATTTTTATGCTGCAATTGATAATTCAATTGATAAATTAGAACGTCAAATTAGAAAAAATAAAACCAAATTAGAAAGTAAAAATCGTGTAAATAAAAGTTTAAGCTTTGATTTTGAATCTGAAGATTCCGAAGAAGAACAAAAAGTAGTAAAACGTAAAAGTGTAGAAGTAAAACCAATGGATGAAGAAGAGGCAATGTTACAATTGGAACTTTTAGGACATCAGTTTTATCTATATAATGACATAGATACTGGTAAAGCAACAGTTATCTATAAAAGAAAAGATGGAAATTACGGAATAATTGAGGCGGAATAAGAGAAAAACCTTTTATTCTTCCTTTTTTTTTGATAGAATATTACTTAGGAGATGAGGATGAATGAACTTGTTAAAAAAAGTATTTAGTCATGATTATAAAGAATTAAAAAGGTTTACGGTTATTGCGGATAAAATAGATGCTTTAGATGAAGAAATGAGAGAGCTTAAAGATACAGAACTTAAAGCCAAAACAGAAGAATTTATAGAACGTTTAGAAAAAGGTGAAACCCTAGAGGATATCTTGGTAGAAGCTTTTGCAGTTGCACGTGAAGCAAGTTATCGTGTTATTAAACAAAGACCCTTTTATGTACAGTTGTTAGGTGCTTTAGCAATTCATTATGGAAACATTGCTGAAATGAAAACAGGAGAAGGAAAAACTTTAACCTGTGTTATGCCTGCCTATTTAAATGCACTTACTAAAAAAGGTGTTCATATCATTACCGTTAATGAGTATTTAGCAGGACGTGATGCGCAGTGGATGGGAGGTATTTATAACTTTCTAGGATTAACAGTAGGAGTCAATAAAAGAGATTTAACTCCAAAAGAAAAGAAAGAACAATATGCTTGTGATATCATGTATACTACGAATAATGAATTGGGATTTGACTATTTAAGAGATAACATGGTAGTAAAAGCAGAAAATAGAGTACAAAGAGGATTAAATTTTGCAATTGTCGATGAAGTAGACTCTATCTTAATTGATGAAGCTAGAACACCACTAATCATATCTGGTGGACAGATGAAAAACGTATCTTTATATGAAGAAGCAGATAAATTTGCTAAAAGTTTAAAGTTAGATAAAGATTTTACGTATGATCCAAAGGTAAAAAGTGTTAATTTAACCGACGAAGGGCATAGAAAAGCAGAAAAGTTTTTCCATGTAGACAATTTATACGATTTATCACAAGCCTCTCTTGTACATTTTGTAAATCAAGCCTTAAGAGCAAATTATGCAATGCATAACAATATTGATTATGTAGTACAAGACGGTAAAATTGTAATCGTTGATCAATTTACTGGACGTTTAATGAAAGGGAGAGCTTTCTCTGATGGACTTCATCAAGCTATAGAAGCTAAAGAAGGCGTTAAAATCAATCAGGAAACAAAAACACTTGCGACCATTACATTCCAAAATTTATTTAGAATGTATTCAAAATTATCTGGAATGACAGGAACAGCAAAAACCGAAGAAGAAGAATTTAGAGAAATATACAATATGTACGTTATTCCGATTCCTACAAACAAAAAAGTAATTCGTGTAGATGCTCCGGATTTAGTATATGCAACCAAGGATGCTAAATTTAAAGCCATTGTTAATGTTATTGAAGAACTTTATAAAAAAGGACAACCTGTATTGGTTGGTACTGTAGCGATTGAAACCAGCGAATTATTATCAAAAATGTTAAAGAAGAAAAAAATTCCACATGAAGTATTAAATGCCAAGAATCATGAAAGAGAAGCTGAAATTATTTCTAAAATCGGGCAACATAAATCAGTAACAATTGCTACAAATATGGCAGGACGTGGAACCGATATTACTTTGTCTGATGAAACAAGAAAATTAGGTGGACTTTATGTTATTGGTACAGAAAGACATGAATCTCGTCGTATTGATAACCAATTAAGAGGACGTTCAGGAAGACAAGGGGATCCAGGATATACACAGTTCTTTGTGTCTATGGAAGATGATTTAATGGTTCGTTTTGGTTCTGATCGAATCAAATCTATGATGACATCTTTAGGTTTTGGAGATCATGCGATAAGAAGTAAGGCTTTTACGAAATCAATATCATCCGCACAAGCTCGTGTAGAAGGAAATAACTATGATGTTCGTAAACATTTATTAGATTATGATGATGTTATGAATAGTCAAAGAGAAATTATTTATGGAAAAAGAAATGAAATTATTGATAGTGAATCTATTCATGGTATGATCTTAGACTCTATGAAAAATCATGTATCTGATACGGTTATGTCTCATACTTCACCGGATGGAAGTCTTACAGACGATGATAAAAAAGAAATTTTAGATTATGTAAATGAAAAATTATTAAAGAAAGATATTGAATTAAACGATATTGAAAAAGAAGTTTTAAAAACAGAAAAGAAAACGAAGAAAACAAAAGAAGTAAAAATCACTCCTGACCAACTTATTGATTATATTTATAATGCTTTAGTAGAAGAATATGAAGCAAAAATAAAAGAATTACCAGATGAAATTGTCAATGAATTCGAAAAAGCAATTAGTTTAAATGTAATTGATAATTATTGGATGGAACACATCAATACTATGTCTCATCTAAGAGAAGGAATTGGTCTTCGTGGTTATGCTCAAGAAGATCCACTTAGAGCTTATACGATCGAAGGATATGAACTTTTTGATCAAATGAATCAAAAGATTGATGCGGATATTACAGCGTTCCTTCTTAGAGCAGAGGTAAGACAAAACATTGAAAGAAAAGAACAAACAAGAGTCAAGATTACAAATGATATCGATAAAGAAGGAAAGAAAATTCCTAAAAGAGTAGGTAAAAAAATAGGAAGAAATGATCCATGTCCATGTGGTTCAGGGAAGAAATATAAACAATGTTGTGGAAAGAATGCATAAATAAAGGGAAAAATCAATATTATAAAAATATGTAGTAAAATGAAGGTGTGAACAAGAATTTAATTTGCTCGCACCTTTTAATTTAGAAAGGAGGATTAATATGAAAGAAAAAAAATTAAACTTAACAAGTGAATGGGATAAAACATTCCCAAAAAGTGATAAAGTAAATCATAGAAAGGTGACTTTTCATAATCGCTATGGAATTACATTAGTAGCGGATCTTTATGAACCAAAAAATGTAGTAAGAAAACATTCTGCTATTGCTATTTGTGGACCTTTTGGAGCTGTAAAGGAGCAGGCTTCAGGTTTATATGCACAAACTCTTGCGGAAAGAGGATTCTTAACAATTGCTTTTGATCCATCATTTACTGGAGAATCTGGTGGAACACCCAGATATATGGCATCCCCTGATATCAACACCGAAGATTTCCAAGCTGCGGTCGATTTTCTATCTGTTCAAGATAATGTAGATCCTGAAAAAATTGGAATTTTAGGAATTTGTGGTTGGGGCGGCATGGCGTTAAATGTGGCTGCAATCGATACACGAATAAAAGCAACCGTAACTTCTACGATGTATGATATGTCAAGAATTAATGCCAATGGCTATTTTGATGAAAATGATAACGAAGAAGCAAGACATAAGCAAAGGGTTTCTTTAAATACACAAAGAACTGAAGATTATAAAAATAGAACTTATAAAAGAGCAGGCGGTGTCGTTGATCCGCTTCCAGAAGATGCGCCTTTCTTCGTAAAAGATTATTATGCTTATTATAAAATGCCACGTGGCTATCATAAAAGAAGTCTAAATTCAAATGAGGGATGGAATGTTATAGGTACGATGTCTTTTATGAATCAACCCATATTAACATATACAAATGAAATTCGAAGTGCTGTTTTAGTTATTCATGGCGAAAAAGCACACTCTTGCTACATGAGTAAAGATGCTTTTAATTCCATGACAAAAAATAGTCAATATAAAGACAACAAGGAATTAATGATTATTCCTGGTGCTGTTCATACCGACTTATATGATCAAATAGAAATTATTCCATTTGATAAGATAGAGACCTTTTTCAAAAAGAATTTAAAATAGATTTCCTATTAAAAATTCTTTTTTTTCGTTTTATGTTATAATAAATGTGGTGATAGTTATGGAAAGGCAAGATATAAAAAAAGAATTAGAAGATGTTAAAAGAAGAATTGATGAATTATGGAGGTCACTTTGACACAGATCGTAAAATTAAAAGATTAAAGGAATTGGAAAAAGAACAAAACGATCCTTCTTTTTGGAATAATAAAGAAAAAAGTGAGCAAGTTATAAAAGAGATTAAGGATTTGAAAAATGTGACCGATAAGTTAGAATCGATAAAGAAAGAGTACCAAGACAATAAAGATTTGTTTGATCTTTCACAAGAAGAAGAAACTTTTCTCAATGAAATCGATTTAAATTCTTTGAATGCGCATATTTCTTCTTTAGAAGTTTTACTTCTTTTAAATGGTGAATATGATAAAAACAATTGCATATTTGAGGTGCATTCTGGAGCTGGAGGTACAGAAGCTTGTGATTGGGCCATGATGCTTTATCGGATGTATAACCGTTATTTTGAAAAGAAAGGATATAAAGTAGAACTGCTTGATTATCAAGAAGGAGAAGAAGTAGGTATAAAATCAGCAACTATGAAAGTTATTGGTGAATATGCTTATGGTTATTTAAAGTGCGAAAAAGGAGTCCATAGGTTGGTTCGATTATCTCCTTTTGATGCAAATAATAAAAGGCATACCTCTTTTGCATCTGTTGATGTAACGCCAGAATTTGATAATACGATTCATGTAGAAATCGATGAAAAAGATCTAAAAATCGATGTGTATCGCTCGAGTGGATGCGGGGGACAAGGTGTCAACACCACAGATAGTGCGGTTCGAATTACCCATTTACCATCAAAAATTGTGGTTACTTGTCAAAACGAAAGAAGTCAAATCAAAAATAAAGAAACAGCTCTTAACATTTTAAAAGGGAAATTAAAATTATTAGAAATTGAAAAACAAAATGAAAAAATTCAAAATGTAAAAGGAACATTAAGTAATATTGAATTCGGTTCCCAAATTAGAAGTTATGTTCTTCATCCTTATTCAATGATTAAAGATCATAGAACCAACTATGAAACAAGTAATGTAGATAAAGTGCTTGATGGTGATTTAGATGGTTTTATAGAAAGTTATTTAAAGGGGACTGAATAAGATGTTTACTTTTGGAAGAAAAAAAATAAAATTTGATGATAATTTTTTTAAAGAAATAGAAAATAAATTTCGACTAAAACGATGGATTGAGTTAATTCTAGGTGTATTATTAATCGCCATTAGTTTTAATTTATTTTTTCTTCCAAATGATATTGTCTTTGGAGGCGTCAGTGGAATTGCGATTATTCTTAATCGTTTTTTTGGAACGGATCCTTCTCTTATTATATCGATATTATCAGTTGGCTTATTATTTATAAGTTATTTTGCTTTAGGTAAAGAATTAACAATCAATTCGATTTTAGGTTCTTTACTTTATCCTGTTTTTGTAAAGCTAACAGCAAATATAGAAACACTTGTACATATTGATAACAATGATTTATTATTAATTACTATTTTTGCTTCTGTTGTATATGGAATTGGAACGGGATTAATTTATAAAGCGGGTTATACAACAGGAGGAACAGATATTTTAAATCAAATTGTATCAAAATATGGAAAGATGAGTTTAGGTCAAGCTGTTATTTTTTCAGATGGACTTATTATATTGTCTGGTATTTTTGTGTTTGGAATTAATAAGTTTTTATATGCTGCCATTGTACTTTATATTACAAGTGTATTAATTGATAAAGTAGTTTTGGGTATTTCGGACAGCAAGGCTTTTTATATTATAACAAGTCAAGAAAAAGCCGTAAAAGAATATATTTTAGAGCATATGAAACATACACTTACTATGATTGAAGGAGTAGGTGGTTATACAAAGAAAAAACAAACGATACTTATGTGTATTATTCCAACTAGGGAATATTATCGTTTAAAAGAAACAATATTAGAAATTGATAAAGACGCATTCTTCATTGTAACCGATGCTTATGAAGTATTAGGAGCAGAATAATGCGTTTTAAAATAAAACAAGAAATTGGTAAATATGGCTTATTAACAATTGCTTTGTTTATTGCTGCTCTTTCCTTTAATATTTTTATATTACCACTTAAAATTGTATTGGGTGGTAATAATGGTGTGGCTGTTTTATTGGAATACATGTTTGAGATTAAGCCATCGGTTACTTTGACTGGATTATCTGTCTTTTTTTTAATTTTAAGTTATTTCTTTTTAGATAAAAAACAAACCATTAGTATCATTTATGCCTCTTTTGCTTATCCAGTTCTTGTAAATATCACGTATCCCATTTCCAGAATGCTTTCTTTAAATATTACTGATATTTTATTAGCATCTATTTATATAGGTCTTATTAGTGGTTTTACCAATGGAATGATTTTGAAATTAGGGTTTAATAATGGAGGAATCAATGTAATAAGCAATATTTTTTATAAATATTTCAAAATCGCTTATAGCAGAAGTATGTTCATAATAAATGCCATTTTAGTAATCATTGGTGGAATTTATTTTGGCTGGGAAAATGTTTTATATGCCATTCTTATTTTATATATAAATAGTTATGTTGTGGATTTGATCCTATTAAAAAAATCAAAATACAAGTGTTTTGAAATTATTACCGAAAAAAATGATTTAATTGAAGAATATATACAGTATGTATTAAAAAGAAATTATACAAAGATTCTATTAAAGAATGAAAAAATATTGATTATGACCGTAATTAAAACCAAAGAATATATAAGATTAAAAGAGTTTCTTAAGTCTATTGATCCAACCGCTTTTTTCTTAATTCGAGATAGCTATGATGCAAAAATAACATATTAGATAAAATTGGCAGTAAAAAAATTGTCAATATATGTTATAATGTTATAGTAAGGTGGTAGAGAAATGGATTTAATAAGAATAAACAATGTAAAAAAACAATATAAAAATGGAGTAACTGCTATCAATAATTTAAATCTATCTATTAAAAAAGGGGATTTTGTATTTATTATAGGTGGAAGTGGTAGTGGTAAAAGTACTTTAATTAAGATGTTATACAGAGAAGAGAAGCCAACATTAGGAGAAATTATTGTTGGTGGAGTGAATGTTGCCAAATTAAGAAACAGAAAAGTATATGTTCTTAGAAGAAAATTGGGTATTGTTTTTCAAGACTATCGTTTGTTGCCAAAACAAAATGTTTATGAAAATGTAGCCTTTGCCTTAGAAATTATAGGGGCTAAGAAGGAAGAAATTAGAAGAAAAACATTAAAGGCCATAGAAATGGTTGGATTAAAAAGCAAAATACACAATTACCCCGATCAATTATCTGGTGGAGAGCAACAAAGAGTTGCCATTGCTAGAGCTATTGTTAACAATCCAAAGCTATTAATCTGCGATGAACCCACTGGAAACTTAGATCCGGAAAGAAGCAAAGAAATCATGGATATATTAGAAGCCATCAATAAAGAAATGGGTACTACAATTATTATGGCTACTCATGATAAGGACATTGTCAATCGTATGAAAAAAAGAGTCGTTGCTTTGAAAGACGGACGATTAGTTAAAGATGTAGAGAAAGGGGGTTATTGTAGTGAAGCTATTTAGAATGCTAAGAAGACATATCAGAGATGCTTTTAAGAGTGTCTTTCGAAACTTCTCTTTATCAGTCGCATCAATTACCTGTATTACAATTACTTTAATTATTGTAGGTTTATCTATCATAGCCTCTTTAAACTTAAAGAATTTTACTACAGAAATTGAAGAAGATGTAACCATGATCGTTTTTTTAGATGCCGATACAACAGAAGAACAAATATCCACATTAACTGTGGAAATCAATAGCATTCCAAATGTAGAAGAAGTAAAATTTAAATCAAAAAACACATCTAAAAACGAAATGATGCAAGAATCAGATTTCTTCAAAGAAACTATGTCGACTTGGGGAGAAGGAGATAATCCATTAAAAGATTCTTTTCAAGTCAAAGTAAAAGATATTGAAAAAATTGCGGATACAGCTGAAGAAATTCGGGATATGGATAAAGTTTCTGTTGTAAATTATGGAGAAGAGATGGTAAATAATTTAATTTCTGCTTTTTCTATGATTCAAAAAGTGGCTATTATCATGGTCGTAGCTTTGATTGTTGTTACGATATTCTTAATTATTAATACAATAAAACTAACTATTTTTTCAAGAAAAAGGGAAATTTCCATCATGCGTTTGGTTGGAGCTTCCAATGTTTCCATTAAAATTCCATTTTTAATTGAAGGATTAATCCTAGGTTTTATTGGCTCTATTATTCCAATCGTAGTTATTATTTATGGTTATACAGCATTATACAATCATTTGGGTGGAGTGGTATATTCAAATTTAATTACTTTAATTCAGCCAGAACCATTCGTGTATATTGCTTCGCTTATTATCCTAGGAATTGGTATGCTTGTCGGTATGGTAGGTAGTGCCGGAGCCGTTCGAAAGTATTTGAAAGTATAATGAAAAAAATTATAATTCGATTGATGGTTGTTGCTAGTGCTTTTACAATCTTCCTACCAGTTTGTGTAAGCGCAACAACATTACAAGAATATATTGATAAAGTGAATCAATATCAAAATGAAGTTAATGAAGCGAATGCTTCAATCAACAGAACGGAAGAAGAAATAACAGCTGCCCAAAATGCCATTACAGCTGCCCAGCAAGATGTAAAAGATATCGCAAATGAAATCGTTTCATTAAGAGAAGAAATTGATGAAAGTAATGAAGAAATAAAACAAAAAAGTTTAGAAACAAAACAAATTTTTCAATATTATCAATTATCACAAGGTGAAAATACGTATTTAGAATATATTTTTGGAGCTGATTCTATTACCGATTTGGTATATCGAGTTTCTATTGTAGAACAGCTAACAGAATATAATGAACAAGTAACGAAAGAATTAGAAGAATTAATTGAAAATAATAAACAAAAAGAAAAAGATTTAAATAAGAAAACAAAAGAACTTGAAAAGAAGCAAGAAGACTTAAAAGTTCAAATTCAAAAATTAGAAGGACAAGTTGTTGATTTACAAGAAGGAGCTGTAAAAGCATCAGATCAACTAAAAATTTATCAAGAACAAGTAAACTATTATAGAAAACAAGGATGTAAACCAAGCGATCGAATTGGGGTTGATTGTGCTAAAGATAATGTTGCAGCAGGATGGTATCGCCCTACAGTGCGAGGAAATATTTCTCAATGGGTTGGTTGGACGAGTGTCAATTTAGATGGATTCCATTACGGAACCGATATTTGGAGTGATCGAGGTAGATCAGAAAAAATTTATCCTATCGCATCAGGAACTATTTCAGCTATAACAAAAGATGTTTATGGTGCACTCATTGTTATCATTTACCACACCGATATGAATGGAAAAAAATGGACTTCCTTGTATTGCCATTTAAGCGCTTATAATCCAAACATTTATGTAGGAATGAAAGTAACTCCAAATACATATATTGGTTATATGGGAGATACTGGTTATGCCTTTGGTGTTCACTTACATCTAGAAGTTGCGGATTGTAGGTTGTATGATGCAACGGATAGAAATTGCTCTACTTGGAACAAATGGACGAAATACATTAAAAAAAGATACAACAATGGTTTCCGAGGGGCCAAAACATTATTAAAATTGCCAAGTTCTTGGTCAAGTAGATAAGAGGAAAGAAAATGAATAGAGTAAGTAAAATTTTATTTGTATTTTTATTGGGCATTACATTTTTAACTGGATGTGGAAATAAAGAAGTACAGGAAAAAACAATGATTTGTACTCGAAATGCTACTATAGCGGAAGGTACTACATTGAATGTTGAATATACTGTAACCTATCAAGGTGATTATGTAAAAAAAATATATTCAAACGAAAAGACATCTAGTGATAATACAGAATATTTAAATCAAATGAAAACTATGGTAGAAAATACATATGCTCCATATAAAGATTTAGAATATTATGATTATAATATTCAAATTGAAGGAGATACTTTAACGAGCCAACTTACTATTGACTATGATAAGATTGATACGGATAAAATGATTGAAATTGATTCAGCCAATGCAACGCTTATTAAAGATGGCAAAGTAAAAGTAGAAGATATAAAAGCACAATATAATAATATTGGCGCGATTTGTGAAGAGCAATAAAAATCTATTTCGATAGATTTTTTTGTTTGGAATAATTATAGGTATATTTTAACAGACTGTGTTATAATAAAAGTGAATCTACAAATTATAATAGGAAGAAAGGAATGAGATATATGGCAAAGGCAAAAGTATATTTTACAAAGAAAATTACACCGGAAGAAATTATAAAAATGTATAAAGCTGTTGGGAAAGAGTTACCAGGAAAAGTAGCGGTAAAAATGCATTCAGGAGAAAAAGGCAATCAAAACTATTTAAGGCCTGAATTTGTAAAAGACATGGTGAATTATGTACATGGCACAGTAGTAGAATGCAACACAGCGTATGAAGGAGCAAGAAATTCTACAGAAAAGCACAGAGAATTAATCAAAGAACATGAATGGGAAAAATATTTTCCATTTGATTTGATGGATGCTGAAGGACCTGATTTAGAACTTGATATACCAAATGGGAAAGTTTTAAAGAAAAATTATGTTGGTAAAAATATGGCCAATTATGATTCGTTATTAGTACTATCTCACTTTAAAGGACATGCTATGGGAGGATACGGAGGTGCTTTAAAACAATTATCTATTGGGTGTGCTTCATCTGCTGGAAAAACATTAATTCATACTGCTGGTAAAGTAAGTGATCAAAAAGAATTGTTTAATAATTTACCAGAACAAGATCGATTCCTAGAAGCAATGGCTGATGCAGCTTCTAGTGTTGTAAATTATTTTGGAGGGAATGCAGTTTACATCAATATTATGAAAAACATTTCTGTGGATTGTGATTGTGATGGCAACGCTTCTGCTCCTTGTATGAAAGATATTGGCATTTTAGCAAGTTCAGATCCTAT
The DNA here is from genome assembly GCA_944363635.1 of uncultured Bacilli bacterium. Lineage (GTDB taxonomy): Bacteria > Bacillota_I > Bacilli_A > RF39 > UBA660 > CALVUP01. The sequence goes on from CALVUP010000002.1 coordinate 93,919, forward strand.
TGCAATTGATCAAGCATGCTTAGATTTAGTATATAATTCTACAGATCCAGGAAAAGATAAATTAATCGCAAGAATTGAATCTCTACATGGAATTCATACAGTAGAAGCGGCAGCAGAATTAGGATTTGGTACAAGAAAGCACGAACTTATAAATATAGATGAATAAAGGAAGCACGAACTTTCTTTTTTTATTGAAAAATAAGTTATGGCAATACTTGAATTAATGATATAATAAAAATAGATAAATTATGGAGGAAATATGATAGATGTTAATGTACAAAGTAGTATTAAAATAAAGGAAGAGAAAATCTTGTATTTTGATCCTATAAAAAGAGAAAAAACAGAGGATGCGGATTATATCTTCATAACGCATACCCATTGGGATCATTTTGATAAAGAGACAATTTTAAATATTAAAAAAGATTCTACCAAAATAATCGGCCCAAAAGATATGAAAAGTACATGTGAAGAAATGGGTTTTTTCCCAGAGAACATTTTACTTGTAGAGCTAAATCATACCTATTCTTTTAATCGTTTAAAAATACAAACTGTCCCTGCCTATAATAAAAATAAAGATTTTCATCCGAAAGAAAATGGTTGGGTAGGATATGTAATAAAAATAAATGATGTAACTTATTATATTCCAGGGGATACAGATGCTTTAGAAGAAAATGAGAAAATTAAATGCGATATTGCTTTTATACCTATAGGAGGTACTTATACAATGAATGCAAAAGAGGCCGCAGAATTTATTAATAAGATTGCACCTAAAAAAGTAATTCCGATTCACTATAATATGGTTGTAGGATCAAAAAAGGATGAAGAGATATTTATAGAAAATGTGGATAAGAAGGTAGAAGTAAAAATAGTGTTATAAGCAAAAGCACGATATATTTAATTAAGGAGTAGTACTATATGGAACTAAATATATATAAAAATACAATAAAAAAGAACACAAAAGGGGAATTTAGTTTATATAGAAAAAAAATACAGGGAAGTTTTGGAGAAATTAGGGAAACTAGAACAAAAAAACAAGGATTTAATCAATACATTTACAATTATTCTAAGGATACGAGTGTTATCGATGTAGGAATGGATCAGTTTTCTATAAAAACAAATAATGAAGTATTAATTACTTATGGGATCATTACTTGTTGTGGACTAATTGCTATGGATCAAGATCGTACTTTTTTAATGCATATTTCCCCAGGTACCAGTGCAAAACAAGTGATAAAAACTTTAGAAGACAATCAATTTAAACATGATTTTCAATCTGTTTTAGTCCCTGGTTTTGCGTGCTTTACTGATTATAAAGATTTATTGGTAAAATTAAAAGAACGCAGTAGTAGTTATTCTATTCATCAATTTTATGGAAAATATGGAGTAATTGTTGTCGAAAATAAAAATATTATTATTGGTAATAATATAAATATTGAAAAGAAAATAAAAATGAAAAAAATACCTAATCGCCTTTAGAAATTAGGTATTTTTAATACTTGCCCAATACTTAGTGTATTCGAAGAAAGGTTATTTAAGGATTTAATTGCATCCACTGTAGTATTAAACTTTCTAGCAATCGCGTACAAAGTATCACCAGAAGCAACGGTATAAGTAGTTGTAGGGGTTTCACTACTTGTTGTAGGAATTTTTAATACTTGCCCAATACTTAGTGTATTTGAAGAAAGATTATTTAAGGATTTAATTGCATCCACTGTAGTATTAAACTTTCTAGCAATCGCGTATAAAGTATCACCAGAAGCAACGGTATAAGTAGTTGTAGGGGATTCACTACTTGTTGTAGGAATTTTTAATACTTGCCCAATACTTAGTGTATTTGAAGAAAGATTATTTAAGGATTTAATTGCATCCACTGTAGTATTAAACTTTCTAGCAATCGCGTATAAAGTATCACCAGAAGCAACGGTATAAGTAGTTGTAGGGGATTCACTACTTGTTGTAGGAATTTTTAATACTTGCCCAATGCTTAAAGTGTTAGATGATAGATTATTTAGGGATTTAATCGCATCTACTGTAGTATTAAATTTTCTAGCAATCGAATATAACGTATCACCACTATTGACTATATAAGTAGAAAAACTACCTTCGGTATTTCCTCCAGTTACACAATCATTTACATTACCATATAAAGCATTTAATGCACTCCAAGTTTGATTATTTACAATTCCTGTTGTGGTTAATTTGTTATGATATTGAAAACGCTTTACAGCAGTTTCTGTTTCTAAATCAAAAGAAGAATTAATAGGTCCTGCATAATACAAAAGTGCTTTTAATTTGGTTTGTAATTCTCTTACATAGTCCCCACTAGATCCTAAAGATAAAGTTGGATAAGTATTTGAAGTATATAAACTTGTTTCTGTATACTTCATAATTTGATTCCATAAATTATTATCAACAATTCCTGTTTGTTCAAGACCAAAAGCCTCTTGTAATGCTTTTACACCTTCCTCAGTTGCAAGACCAAAACTCCCAGTAATTAGAGCATTATAAAATCCTAATATTTTTAGTTTTTCTTGTAAAATTTTTACATCTTCGCCCGTAGATCCATATTTTAAGGTTTCTTCAAGCATCCTATCACCTCAATAAATTATATGCATTTATTTATGAGATATTATATATACTATATTGAGGTGAAATATGGCAAAAGGGAATTTAATTGTAAAGGTATATAGTGATAACATTGCCAATCCGGTTAAAAATGCAAAGGTTACAGTATTAAAAGATGGAAATGAGGTTGTCACAGTGACAACAGACGAAGATGGACAGACAGAACCAATTGTACTCGATACAGTGGATAAATCTTATACAGAAGAAGAACAACATGAAGTTCGTCCTTATGAAACTTATGATGTTTTGGTTACTGCACTCGGTCTTACACCCACACGAATCGATGGAGTACAGATCTTTGATGGTGTTACTTCTTATCAAAATATTTATTTAACATCCATTGATGAGAATCAAGAAGAATCGATTTCGGAAATTACCCCCAATACATTATGGGGAGAATATCCTCCAAATTTAACGGAATCAACCGAGGAAAGTTTGGAAGAAGAAATTTCTCCATTTGTTTTAAGTGGGGTGGTCATTCCTCCAAATATCGTTGTTCATGATGGCACTCCGAATAATTTTGATGCACCGAATTATACGGTTCCTTTTGTGGATTATATTAAGAATGTTGCTAGCAGTGAAATTTATAGTACGTGGCCGGAAGAAACAATTAAAGCCAATGTTTTAGCTATTATCTCCTTTCTTTTAAACCGGATTTATACAGAATGGTATAAAAGTAAAGGCTATAATTTTACCATAACATCGACAACCAGTTATGATCAAAAATACACAAGAAATGGTACTATTTTTGAACCCATTTCGAGAGTGGTGGATGAAATTTTTGATAATTATATTCGTATTGGCTTTCGAATGGAACCATTACTTGCTCAATATCAAAGTAGCACAACAGAGCCTGGGAAACTAAGCCAATGGGGCTCTAAGACATTAGGAGATCAAGGATACACTGCATTAGAAATTCTTCGATATTATTATGGATCCGATGCTAATATTTATGAGGCTAAATTAATTGGCGAATATCCATATTCTTTTTCAACTGAATTAAGACAAGGTGATTGTAGTTTAGAGGTATATATTTTACAAAATGTTTTGAATTATATTCGAAGTAGTTACCCTGGAATCCCTGCTATTGAACAACCTACGGGATTATTTGATGTTGATACAACTGCAGCTGTCAAAAAGTTTCAAAGTGTTTTTGGGCTATCATCCACTGGAATTGTAAATTATCAAACATGGTACTTTATTTCTTATATTTTTACAGCTGTTGCAAAATTAACAAATAGTATTTATAGTTAATAGTTTTATAATATAAAAATAGTTAAAAAAGAAACAAGAAAATATCTATTAAATATGTTTTCTTGTTTTCTTTTATAATAAATGATAGAATAATTTTGTTGATTGGAGATGATGGTCATGTTCAATTTAGTATCAAAATTTAAACCAAGTGGAGATCAACCCCAAGCGATAAAAAAATTGGTAGAGGGTATTAAAGAAGGAAAAAGAGATCAAGTATTACTAGGTGCAACAGGGACAGGAAAAACATTTACAATAGCGAATGTGATTAAAGAAGTAAATAAACCTACATTAATACTTGCACATAATAAAACTTTAGCAGGGCAACTTTACTCTGAGTTTAAAGAATTGTTCCCAGAAAACCGAGTGGAATATTTTGTATCATACTATGATTACTATCAACCAGAAGCCTATGTACCTTCTACAGATACTTATATTGAAAAAGATTCTTCTATTAATGACGAGATTGACGAATTAAGACATTCCGCTACGAGTGCTTTATTATCGGAACGTAATGTAATTGTTGTGGCGTCTGTTTCTTGCATCTATGGTATTGGAGAAAAGGAAGAATATTTAAAGAAAATGTTGACTTTAAGAGAAGGGGACGAAGTAGAAAGAAATCAAGTTTTAACCAAACTCGTGGACATGCTTTATGAAAGAAACGATTATGATTTTAAAAGAGGAACTTTCCGTGTTAGAGGAGATATATTAGAGATAATTCCTACTTATCAAAGGACCAGTGGTTATCGAATTGAATTTTTTGGTGATGAAATTGATAAGATTTATGAAATTGATACTGTAACAGGTGCTATTCTTTCCAGTAAAAAAACCATTAGTATTTTTCCTGCAAGTCACTTCGTAACAAGTGATGAAAAAATGAAAGAAGCTATTAAACGAATAAAAGCGGAATTAAAAGATCGCCTAGAAGTTTTGCGTAAAGAAAATAAGTTGTTGGAAGCGCAACGTTTGGAACAAAGAACCAACTATGATATTGAAATGTTAGAAGAAACAGGTGTATGTAGTGGTGTTGAGAATTATTCTAGACATATGGCCTTAAGAGGGGAAGGAGAGACCCCATCAACTTTAATGGATTTCTTTGATAAAGATTTTCTTATGGTGATCGATGAGTCTCATGTAACCTTACCGCAAGTAAGGGGGATGTATAATGGAGACCGTGCTCGTAAACAAACGCTTGTGGATTATGGATTTCGCCTTCCAAGTGCTTTGGATAATCGACCACTTAAATTTGATGAGTTTGAAGATAAGATCAATCAAGTCATTTATGTTTCTGCAACACCAGGGGATTATGAGTTAGAAAAAGTAAATCATCAAGTCATTGAACAGATCATAAGGCCAACGGGACTTTTGGATCCAACAATAGAAGTCAGAAAAACAAAGGGACAAATCGATGATTTACTTGGTGAAATTAAAATAAGAATTGAAAAGAATGAACGTACTTTAATTACAACTTTAACCATACGTATGGCAGAAGAGTTAACCAATTATTTAAAAGAGTTGGATATAAAAGTTGCTTATTTACATAGTGAAATTAAAACGTTAGAACGTCTTCAAATCATAAGAGATTTACGATTAGGAAAATATGATGCGGTCGTGGGTATTAATCTACTTAGAGAAGGTATTGATATCCCAGAAGTTAGTTTAATTGCGATATTAGATGCTGATAAAGAAGGATTCTTAAGAAGTGATCGAAGTCTAATTCAAACAATTGGACGATGCGCTAGAAACGCAAGTGGACATGTGATTATGTATGCGGATCATATTACACATAGTATGCAATATGCAATCGATGAAACGTATAGAAGAAGAGCAATCCAAGAAAAATATAACGAAGAACATGGTATTATTCCAAAAACAATTGATAAGAAAATAAGTGAAGTAATTAGTAATAAAGCGGAAGAAAAACTAGAAGATAAAAAGATAAGCAAAGCAGAAAAAGAAAGAACTTATGAAGAAATTGAACAAGAAATGCGAAAAGCCGCTAAAGAGTTAGATTTTGAAAGGGCTATGGAACTTAGAGACATCTTGTTTGAAATGAAAAGCAATGAATAGCTCCTGAAAAATAAAGGATTTCTATATGAAATCTTTTTATTTGTGTTATAATATATGACAGGTGGTATTATGGATAAAATTATAATTAAAGGCGCAAGAGAGAATAATTTAAAAAATATAGATTTAGAAATTCCTAAAAACAAATTAACCGTTATGACAGGTGTTTCAGGAAGCGGAAAAAGTTCTCTTGCTTTTGATACAATTTATGCTGAAGGACAAAGAAGATATGTGGAAAGCTTATCTGCTTATGCGAGACAATTTTTAGGTGGAACGGATAAACCAGATGTGGATAGTATTGAAGGGTTATCTCCATCAATTAGTATTGATCAAAAAACAACCAGCAAAAATCCAAGATCAACGGTTGGTACGGTAACAGAAATTTATGATTATTTGAGACTTTTATTTGCACGCATTGGTACGCCATACTGTCCAAATCATCATATTCCAATTACCTCTCAAAGTATTGAAGAAATGGCTAATAAAGTTTTAGAGCATGAAATTGGTACTAAAATTATTATTATGGCACCTGTTGTAATTGGAGAGAAAGGAACGCATAAAGATTTATTTGAGGATTTAAGAAAACAAGGCTATGTTCGAGTTCGTATCAATAAAGAAACAAAGAGTTTAGACGAAGAGATTGAATTAGATAAAAACAAAAAATCCAATATTGATGTAGTAATCGATCGAATTGTCTTAAAAGAAGATTCTAGATCCCGTCTTATGGAATCCATAGAAAATGCCACACATTTATCTCATGGGAAAGTAATCATTGAATATGTAGGAGATAAAGAAGTGGTTTATTCGGAAGATTTTGCTTGCCCCTATTGTGATTTTTCATTAAGTGAATTAGAACCCAGAATCTTTTCTTTTAATGCGCCTTATGGAGCATGTCCGGATTGTAAAGGATTGGGTATCAAATTACAAATTGATAAAGATCTAGTGATTCCAGATAAGAATTTATCCATTAATGAAGGAGCGATTGTTACTTTAAATGATGATCCAGGATCTATTGATTATAAACGATTAAAATGCTGTGCCGATTATTATAATATTGATTTAAATAAGAAAGTAAAAGACATTCCAAAAAAACAATTGGATATGCTTTTATATGGATCGAAAGATATTATTGATTTTGTAATTACTTCCAAAAGTGGAAATACAACCAGAACCAAAGATTATTATGAAGGAATTCTTAATAATCTACAAAGAAGATATATGGAAACCAGTAGTGAGTGGATTAGAGAATGGCTTGAAAGATTTATGGTTGAATATGAATGTGAAACCTGTCATGGTGCTAGACTAAATGAAAGTGTTTTATCTGTTTATATTAATAAGAAGAATATTTATCAAGTCACTTGTATGAGTATCAAAGAATTGTTAAAGTTTTTTACAAATTTAAAACTAACCAAAGAACAAAAAGAAATTGCAAATTTAATTGTAAAAGAGATTACCGAGCGACTTAATTTCTTATCAAATGTTGGTCTTGGTTATTTAACTTTAAGTAGAAGTGCTGGTACTTTATCAGGAGGAGAAGCACAAAGAATTCGTTTGGCTACTCAAATTGGATCTAAATTAACAGGCGTTCTTTATGTACTTGATGAACCTAGTATCGGACTACATCAAAGAGACAATGAATTATTAATTCATTCCTTATTAGAAATGAGAGACTTAGGCAATACATTAATTGTAGTAGAACATGATGCCGATACTATGTTGGCTGCGGATTATCTAGTTGATATTGGCCCAGGTGCAGGTGAAAACGGAGGAAAAGTCATGGCTTGTGGGACACCACAAGAAGTTATGAAAAACGAAAATAGTATTACTGGTAAATATTTATCCGGAAAAATGTGTATTGAAATTCCAAAAACAAGAAGAAAAGGTATAGGTAAATATCTACAGATTAAAGGAGCAAAAGAGAACAACTTAAAAAACATTGATGTAAAGATTCCTTTAGGTACTTTTACTTGTGTAACGGGAGTTTCAGGTAGTGGAAAAAGTAGTTTAATTAATCAAATCTTATGTCGCGCCATTGCTCAAAAATTATATAAATCAAAAGATAAACCAGGTAAGTTTAAAAAAATATTGGGTATGGAAAATATAGATAAAATTGTTGAAATTACACAAAATCCTATAGGAAGAACACCAAGGAGTAATCCCGCAACTTATACAGGAGTATTTGATGATATCAGGGATTTATTTACAAATACGAAAGAAGCTAAAATGTATGGATATCAAAAAAATAGATTTTCTTTTAATGTCAAGGGTGGTCGATGTGAAGCTTGTCGAGGTGATGGAGTAAAAAAAATCTCTATGCATTTTTTACCAGATGTTTATGTACCTTGTGAAGTATGTCATGGAACAAGATATAATAGTGAAACTTTGAACATAAAATATAAAGGAAAAAACATTGCAGATGTATTGGATTTAAGAGTAACAGAAGCTATAGAATTCTTCGAAAATGTACCAAAGATTAAACGAAAATTAGAAGTCATCCGTGATGTTGGTCTTGGCTATATAAAATTAGGTCAGCCTGCTCCAACACTATCAGGAGGAGAGGCAGGCCGTGTCAAACTAGCCAAAGAATTGCAGAAAAAAGCAACAGGAAAAACACTTTTTGTTATGGATGAACCAACGACTGGACTTCATACTCATGATATTAAAAGATTACTTGCAATAATTAATAAAATAGTAGATAATAAAGATACAGTTATTGTCATAGAACATAATATGGATGTGATAAAAACGGCCGATTATCTAATTGATTTAGGACCAGAAGGAGGAGAAGATGGTGGTACGGTTGTAGCTACTGGTACTCCGGAAGAGATTTGTAAGGTACAAGAATCTTATACAGGTCAGTTTTTAAAAAAAATATTATAGGGGATAAATATGAAATTAATAGTAATTAAGAATGGAAAAGCAAAATTAAATAATTTTTTAGAATGGATTTTATATATTCTTTGTTATGGATTGGTGTTTATTGCTGTGTCTTCTTTATTTAATTCTTTTTATATTGATAAAAGTTATTTTGGTATGTATGGCTTTTTAGCTGTTATAATAATATATATACTCAATAAAACCGTAAAACCTATTTTGGTATATTTAACATTACCTATTACAGGGTTTACTTTAGGATTGTTTTATCCATTTATTAATGTTTGTATATTAAAACTTACGGATTGGATTTTAGGAAGTCATTTGGATTTTACAAATTTTTGGGTATTGGTACTTGTTGCTATTATGATTTCTGTAATTAATACAGTTATGGAACAAGCAATTATTAAACCAATAATAAGGAGATTTAAACATGAATAGATTGTCATTTACTATTGGAAGTGTTACTATTTATTTTTATTCAATTATGATGTTATTAGCGGTTGTTGTTGCGTGTGTTTTAATATTAAAAGAGGGGAAAAAAAGACATATAGATAAAGAATTTTTAGTGAATTTAATTTTCTATTGTGTTATTTTTGGTTTTATAGGTGCTAGAATTTACTATGTACTTTTTAATCTAGATTTTTATTTAAGTGATCCAATTGAAATCGTAAAAATTTGGAATGGTGGATTAGCTATTCATGGGGGATTAATTGCTGGTTTTTTAACACTGGTTATTTATTGTAAAAAACATAAGCAAAACATTTTAAAAATTACAGATATTGCTGTTGTAGGTATTTTACTTGCGCAAGCTATAGGAAGATGGGGGAACTTTTTCAATGGAGAAGCTCATGGTCCTATTACGACTCTTGCTGTTTTAGAAAGTCAACATTTACCAAGCTTTATTATTGAAGGAATGCATATTTCTGGCAACTATTACTATCCAACTTTCCTATATGAATCCATTTGGAATTTAATTGGTTTTCTTCTTTTGCTTTTGTTAAGAAGAAAAAAAAGATTAAAAATTGGTACTTTATCTGGATTTTATTTGATGTGGTATTCAATAGGAAGATTTGTTATTGAGTATTTTAGAACAGATAGTTTAATGTTAGGGCCAATAAAAATAGCTATGGTGGTATCTTGCATTTTATTTGTAGCAGGATTCATTGTTTTAATAAAAGCCAATAAAACGGCAAGATTTGAAAATTTATATAGAGAAGAGGAAGCAAATGAAATATGATTGTATAATAATAGGAGCGGGACCTGCGGGTGTAGGAGCAGCTATCTATTTACAAAGAGCCAACCGAAAAATTTGTATTATTGAAAAAAATGTACCTGGTGGGAAGTTAAACACCATTTCGACTATAGAAAATTATTTAGGTTTTGAGAGTATAAATGGACCTGATTTGGCATTAAATTTATATAAACAAATGAATAAGTTAAACATAGAATTAAAAAATGAAGAAGCACTTTCTATTGAAGCTTTACCAGATAAAAAAATTGTAAAAACGAATAAAGGGAAATATGAAAGTGATTTTGTGATTCTAGCTACGGGAAGAAAAATCAAAAAATTACACTTAAAAGATGAAGAAACATTGGAAGGTAGAGGTATTAGTTATTGTGCCGTATGCGATGGCCCTTTATACAAAAATAAAGAAGTGGTCGTTATTGGTGGAGGAACAAGTGCGGTTCAGGAAGCAATTCATTTAGCTGATTTTTGTAAAAAAGTAACAATTATTAATAAAAATAATCTATTTAAAGTAGAACATACAATTTTAGAAAAAGCTGAAGCAAAAGAAAATATAAACATTCTTTATAATGCAAAAATAAAAGAATATAAAAAGGAAAAGGATCAATTAACTCATGTAGTTGTAACCATTGATAATAAAGAAAAAAACATTAAGGTTGATGGATGTTTCGTATTTATAGGAAGCGAAGAACAGACAAAGCTTTTAGCAAATCTAGTAACCGATGAAAAAGGCTACATTTTATGCGATGATCGAATGCAGACTTCTGTAGATAAAATATATGCTTGTGGAGATAATATTAAAAAAGATGTATATCAAATTGTAACAGCAGCTGCTGAAGGAGCGGTTGCGGCTTTAGATATTTTAAAAAGAAGATAATTTTAGAAGGTGATGTTATGCATAAAAAAATAACCATTTTTGGAGGAGGAACAGGCATTTCTTTTTTGCTTCGAGGATTAAAAGAGTTCCCTGTGGATATAACAGCGGTTATAACAACATCGGATAATGGAAGTTCAACAGGAGAACTTCGAAAGGAATTTTCAATTCCTGCGGTAGGAGATATCAGGCAAGTGATTACCAATTTATCCAATATCGATTCCGATATAAAGAAATTAATGGAATACCGTTTTAATACAACAAGTGATTTAAACAATCATGCCATTGGTAATTTAATTTTTACTGGTCTTCTTGATATCACAGGAAGCCTAAAAAAAACGATTGAAGAAATTTCAAAATTACTAGATGTAAGACATACAGTTCTTCCTTTATCAGAAGATTGCTTAACCCTTGTCGGAAAAACAGTTGATGGAGAAATTATAGAAGGGGAAACTGCTATTACAAAGGCCCATAAAAAATATAAAAAGATTTATTATAAGGAAGAACCTCATGTATTACCTGAAGTTTTAGAAGCAATAAAAAATGCTGATTTAATCATCTTCAGTATGGGAAGTTTATATACAAGTATTTTGCCTCATGTTATTAGTAAAGAAATCAAAAAAGCAATTAAAGAAGCTAAGGCAAAAAAAATGTATATATGCAACGCTGTGACACAACCAGGGGAAACCGATAATTTTACGGTGAGTGATCATATTAAACTTTTAAATCATTATATTGGGAAAAATAGTATTAATGTTGTAGTTGCTAGTAATTCGAAAATAAGTAAAGATATCGTTGATAAATACTCTACAGAAGAACAGAAAGATCTTGTTTTGATTGATGACGAAGAATTATTAAAACTAGGTGTAGAAATTATCGCAGAAGATCTAATTACTTTAGAAGATGGTACCATAAAACACGATAGTTTGAAATTGAGTGCAACAGTATTTAATTATATTATGAGGCTTTAAATGTCATTTTCTACAGAAATTAAAAACGAAATATCCACATTAGAAGTTACACGTTCTGAATCTATTGCTGAATTATCTGGATATGTTCGAAATAATGCACTCATTAAAGAAAAAGAAATTATATTAAATACTGAAAATGCGAATGTCGCAAAAAGAATTATCAAACTATTTAAAGAAGTATATGATGTAAAAGTAAATATACAAGTTACCAAAAACATTAAATTTAATCGAAATACACTGTATTTGTTAAAAATAAATAAAAAGTTCGATTTAATTTTAAAAGATTTAAATGTACTAGATGACCAGGCACATCGTCTATTAAAACCAAATGGATATTTAGTAGAAGACATCAACGACAAAAAAGCTTATATACGAGGTGTTTTTTTATCGCAAGGAAGTATAAATGATCCAAAAACTTCTAGATATCATATGGAACTTTTACTTGATGATCCAGATGAAGCTGTTTTCGTGCAACGTTTAATAAATGATTTTGATTTGAATGCTAAAATATTAACTCGTGACAAAGGTTATATGATTTATTTAAAAGAAGCTGAAAAGATTAGTGATTTTATTAAATTATTGCATGCGTATAAAGCTGTTATGTACTATGAAAACATTAGGGTGTTTCGGGATAAAAAAAACAAAACCAATCGCTTAAACAATTGTGAACAAGCTAATATGGATAAAATTATAGAAAGTGCAGCGAAGCAGATTAAAGAAATTGAAATAATTAAAGAAAAGTTGGGTATTGAATTTTTAGATGAAAAAATGCAAGAAGTTGTTAAATTTCGATTAGAATATCCAGAAGCTTCTTTACAAGAATTAAGTGAAATTATGAGTTTAGAAACCAACAAAAAAATAAGCAAATCAGGCTTGAATCATCGCTTTCGAAAATTAAAAGATATCGCAGATAAATTAAAATAAAAATACACTTCCAATTGAAGTGTATTTTCCTAAATTAAAATTTCAACCGCACCACAAGGTGCGGCTTTTTTGATACAATAAAGGAGCCAAATCCCGGCAAG
>CALVUP010000003.1 GCA_944363635.1 uncultured Bacilli bacterium
TTAGAAGAACTTACTTTTTTTACAATCTTTTACTATTTTAATAAACCAAATCCCGATACAACTGCACGTCCACCTTCTACTTTTGTTCCATATACAGTAAGTGGATTATTAATCAGTTCATTATCAACAACCAATTGTGCCGAAGTACCACCATCTAAGTTTGCTGCATTATACGCTCCATAAAGTGCAAGTGTATCTGCCATTTCAATTAACGTTGGTCCATTGGTGTGAACCCCTTCCGTTACTAAGAATAAAACTACACCATCTTTTCTTTGGGCAATGGCTACACGTGCCGCACGATCATAACCGCCCGCACCAGATTGTGTTGAAATCTTTTTTCCATTTACAATTAGGAAAGGTCCAAATTCCAAAGCATCACGAATACCCATATTTAAAGCTTCTGTTCCATTTACATTAGCAAGAACTAATTTATTTTCTTTATTAAATCCTATAATATTAGCTTTTTCATTATCATCCGACCAAATAATTTTGCCATCTTTGATTAAGTATCCTTTTGGAATATCACTGCCCCAACCTGTTGTATCTTGGAATCTTCCTCCATTAATACAAACCAAACCACCAAAGCGCTCACACATTGAAAGTACCGTTTCAGCACCACTTCCTGTATTAAAAGATTTAGAAGTAATCAATTTAATCTTAGCAGGGTTATAAATCGCTACCATATGAGCTTCATAACCACCTACTTCAACATCAAACAATTTATAATCATTATTTCCCTTATCTCTTTTTAAAACCATTTCATCATATTTATTATCATAATGATCTTTTTCAGAAGTATCAATAACGATTTCATCTAAATTAACCTCATCTGTTAAGTAAACATACGAATTCGCTGCTTTTACTTTATTAATCGTTTCCTCACTAAAGAAAGTATAAGCAATCCAACCATGTGTCTTTGTAACCGTTGCAGTACATATAATTAAATTTCTAAAATAAGAAAAAGGTCCATAGAAAAGAAAGAAACAAATTGCCATTAGAACATCCAATACAATAAATAAAATCGTTGTTTTTCTAATTTTCCTATTCTTCTTATTTTTTTTCTTTGTCTTCTTTTTCATGCTATACCTCCAAAACAAATGGATTTTCTTTGGTTCCACTACCACTTTGAATTTGAACGTCATCTTTAATAACAATAGCTGGTCGATAATATTCATAAGCAGTTATATCTGATTCAAGCAATCCACTTGCATAAATATAAACAAGATCCTCCCCAGCTGGAGTTGTTAAATAATAATAATCATTAAATGAGCCAAATTTAAAATCTGCAGCATTTAACATACCAACATAAGCTTTTACTTCACTATCATACACATCTTCATAACTTGTTTTATATTCACCTGTATACCAATTTGCTTCCACCAAAAGATCTTTATAAGCAATATCTTCATAATAATAACTATTTAAATAACTAGCAATCGATCCTGTATCATTTGGATCATATACATTACTATCTGTTGAAAATTGTCTTGTTCTAACACTCGTATCCAATTCAGCCAAAGTAAGTCTTAAATTACCATCTTCTTCTTTATATACAACCCAAGTATCCTCTCCAATAGTGACATAAGAACCGAACTTTAATTTATTTTCTTGTTTTTCAATCGTAAATGGATCCTCTTTCGTTCCTGTACCACTAACTAAAACATTCGTACTTTTAAGTACAACAACAGGTTTAATTCCATAAAACTCAGTAACATCAGAAGAAGAAATATTGTACCCTGAAGCATACCAAGCTTCTTTATCACTTTTTTTATTCGCAAGCCATAAAGTATCTGTATCACTAGCCATATAGGTTGTCTCAGCCATACTATTTAAAAATGTACTAATATCTGGTAATTTTACATAATGATCCACATTTGACGTATTACAAGACAAACGATTTAAATTTGAAATCTCATCTTCACAAACAACGGTTTTATCCAACTTAGAAGTATCCAAATAAGCCGCAAAATCCTCATTTAAATACTTAGAAACATCTGAATCTTTAAAATCAGCGGAAGAAGAATCGAGTGCCATAACATTAATTGGATCATCGAGTACAATTTCTACACTATTATCTGTGGAAATTTTAGTAATCCTCCATGTTAAATTTGAAAATCTGATATAGTTATTCACATCTTCTCCCTTATAAATATAATTTCCAGCTTCTTTATAAACACCTGATCCTTCATAAACAATAGATGCATTTTTCATAATAGAAGTTGCTAAAGGAACTGTATCAGATCCTTTCGGATTATAAATTTTATAATAATGGATAGCACGACTACCATAAAAAATAAAACAACCCATCATGAATAAAAAACTAATTAAACAAAAGATAGTCTGTCCTAATCCTTTTTTAAATTTTAACTTCTTTTTCTTTGCCATATTTTTATCTTCTACTTCTTTATTTTCCTTTTCATTCTTCTTTTTTTCTTTTTTCTTATTCCCTTCTTTTGGCGAATCATCTTCAACTTCTTCAATTAAATTTTCATATTTGGAAGTTCTGGTAAGTGCTTTTTTTTCATTCGCTTCTTTAACTGGTGTATTAGAAGTTTTTGAATCATCCTCTAAACTAAGGACTTCGATTTCTTCGTTTTCTTTCATATCATCACTCCAACTATAAACGATTATAACAAAATATTGTTAAGAAGACAACAATATCTGACAAATTTAAAAAGGCCTCTATTCGATAGATCCATAAAAATTCATCGTTTTACAAGCTCTTTTTGTGGTCCGAATAGCTCCTGTTCATACATATCCACATTTAAAAGCATATGCCCAATATTTCCTTCTCCAGCATACTTCTCTGCGTCAAAGAAATTATCGGTTTTATCCATCCATACCAAGTGATTTACTTCATCAACCACTTCTACATCCTTATTTAATTTTCCTACAAATACTTCCAATTCCAAATCATACATATGATAATAAAAATCCATAAGATGCGTAAGCTGAATATCCTCTTTTGTAATTCCTGTTTCCTCTTCAAGTTCTCGGTAAGCAGCCATTTCATCGTCTTCCCCTGGTTCAACTTTACCACCCACAAAATTATATTTTCCTTTATAAGGATTTTTCGTACGATAACACATTAAAATCTTATCATAATCCTTGTTATAAACAATAGATACATTTACTTTTTTCATAGAATCACCTAGTTGCTATTATAGCATAAATCAAGTATTAAAAAAAGAAGATTTCTCTTCTTAAAAACTTTCAATATTTATTTTTACTTTTTTATTATCTTTTAAATAACTACTGGCTTGGACTAAAGTACGAATGGAATTGGCAATCTTACCACCTTTTCCAATCACTCTACCCATATCTTCTTCATCAATCATAACTTGAATTAAAATAGTATTTTCTTCATCCGTTTCAAATTCTTTAACAGAAACAGAATCTTTATTCTGTACTAAAGCAAGTATGATTTCCTTTGTTAATTCAACTAGATCCATAATTACTCACCTTTTTTAGTTTTTGAATCTGCAAATTTCTTCATAATACCAGCTTTTGAAAATAAACTTCTTACTGTATCAGATGGAATTGCTCCAGTATGCAACCATTTTAAAGCCAATTCTTCATTGATTTTAACTTCAGCTGGATTGGTTAATGGATTATAAGTTCCTATTAATTCTAAATATTCTCCATCTCTTTTTACTCTTGAATCACTTGCAACAATACGATACATAGGTCTTTTCTTAGCACCCATTCTTGTTAATCTTAATTTAACTGCCATTTTTAATACCTCCATTTCTTTTCTTTATTCATTATACAGAACAATTTATTATATGTCAACCTTTTTTTGTTAACACTAATCGATTTTAAAAATAGACAAAAAAAGACACTTCACAATCTTGTGTCTTCTATAGAACTTTTTATTCATTTTCATCTTCAATAAATTCTTCATTTACTTCCTGATCGATTTGTTCACTGGCTTGATCGATTTCATCTTCATCAATAATGTCATCCCATTCATCTTCATCTTCATCAATACTAATTCTTACTTTTGTATCTCCAATTAATTCAATTCCTAATTCTTTTTCAATCGTATAATGAATTACACCGTCAACAATATCCACTTTTGTACAAGTTGGTTGTGCCAAAGATCGAATGATCACATCTTCATTGGTTACTTCTCCCGTTTCCTTTTTCCTTACATTCACAGTTTCTAAATAATTATTGGTTTGTTTTACAACCTCTGTCTTGCTATCGTTATCATACGAATACCAAATGTTTACATCATAACTACCCTCAATATTAATTTTATCATTATTTTTAACCCCACTGAAATTATGATTAATAACCCAACATCCTAAAATGGTTGTTGGTACGTTTGGCGTAGTTAATGTATGCTTGGTTGTAAAAACTTTTCTTCCTTTTCCTAAAACCGCTTTTGTTACTATTTCTTTAAAACTAGACATAATTATTCCTCCTCAATCTAATTTATGCTTAGAATAAAAAAAGTTTCAAAAAATACAGAAACTTTTTAAAATAAAAAAGAAAAAAGCATTTATGCTTCTTTCATCTTGGTTTCATATAAATAATAATGTGTTCCATTTCTTTTAAAAATATGTTCATAAGTAGGTATCGATGGGTACTCCTCTAAATATTGACCAGTTGTATATGTACTTCTTTGCTTACTGGTAATTGTTGTAATCTTTTCTTTTTTATTTATATCTTTATACAAATCATAATTATTTCCATTTTTTACAAATAGAAAATAACGTTCGTAGATATGAATCGAACCATTTTCATCTTTTGTTGCAGAGTCTATATAATGCATTTCATCGGCCGGTACTGCGATTTCTTTCGTTTTTCCACAAGTATATTTGTTTTTATTGTATGTACATTTTATACCCGTAATGGAAGTATCCAATAATGGTTTTGTTACCGTATAGGAAAAACTACCCGATTGAATTTTAATGTCTCCATATAATGCATTGATTTGAGCATTTAATGTGGTTTCAGATAAAATAAATTGACCATTTTCCTCACTATCTGCTTTTTCAACCAATTCAAAAGCTCTTGCTTTTAATACATTTTGATCAAAATCTTGATATAAATTATCACTCAAATTATACATCATAGAGGTTCTAGGCAAATAATCATAAAGTTCATAAACCAGTGTATTGTTCAAGTAAATTTTACCCTCCGCTAAATCTTCGACTTCTTCTTTAGGAGGTTCATCCTCTACCTCTTCTTGTTTTGGAACCATAAAATTGGTATAAACAAAATATCCAATAAATCCCAAACTAACAATGACATAGATAAACAATAAAAATTTAAAAAAATTCTTTAAAAAACGCCTTTTACCAACACTAAACATACAAGCCTCCTATATCATACTTATTTTACAACGAAATGTTTCTCTTATAAACAACTTCATTTCATTTCTTTCATAAATTTATATAAATTTACGTAAACAAAAAACTATTTTGTTAAAAAATCAAAATAGTCTTGTAAATATTGAATTGGTTCTAAATAATGATTCATCTCATCAATTGCATTTAAATAATCATTATATATTGGAATACTTTTTAAATGATTGATCTTCTCTTGGAGGTGCTTTTCTCTATTAGGATCCTTTATATGATTTTTAACTAAATTTTGTTGTTCCTCTTTAATCTCTTGCACTTGCTTTTTAATCGATGGATTGTTATTCAATTGCTTTTTTATGGTTACATACCTTTGATATTCTTTAGAAGACTGAATAATAGCAATTAACTCATCTATTTTTTGTAAAACATCTTTAGACAGCTTTTCCATCCAAACTCCACGTTTTTGCATCAAGCACTCGTACTTTTATAATAGAACCAACAGGAACATGTTCACCTGTAAAATTAATGAGTTTATTGGTATCGGTATATCCAAAATAATTATTTTTCTTATCGGATACTCCTTCGACCAATACTTCCACTTCCTTATTTAAAAGTCTTTCATTGCTTTCTTTAAAATATGTATTCACAACAGCATTTAGTCGTTGTAGGCGATCTTCTTTTTCTTTTAAAGAAGTATGATCAATAAGTTTGCTCGCTGGTGTGTTTTCACGTGCGGAATAAATAAAAGTATAGGCATTATCAAATTTACAAGTCTTGCATAAATCTAGAGTTTCTTGAAAGTCTTCTTCACTTTCGCCAGGAAAGCCAACAATAATATCTGTAGAAATGGCAATATTGGGAATTTCTTTTAATTTATAAAAAAGCTTAAGATATTCTTCTTTCGTATATCTTCTTCCCATAAGTTTTAAAATACGATTACATCCAGACTGTACAGGTAAATGAATCGCTGGCATAATATTCTTATATTTTTTCATAACTTCAATCATTTGATCTGTAAAATCCCAAGGATGAGAAGTAACAAAACGAATGCGTGGAATACCTGTTTTTGCAACATCTTCTAACAAATTTTCCATTTTATAATTTTCATACAAATCTTTACCATACGCATTTACATTTTGTCCAAGTAAAATGACTTCTTGATAATGATCCTTTTGTAAATTTTTAATTTCTTCTAAAATATCCTCTTTGGCTCTACTTCTTTGTCTACCTCTTGTATAAGGAACAATACAATAAGTACAAAACTTATCACAACCATAAATAATATTCACATAAGCTTTGTATGGATTATCCCTCTTCACAGGCATATGTTCTATCAAATCCTGTTCTCTACTAAAAACTTCAATTTGTTGCTCGTGTGAACGCATATTTTCAAGTAACAAATCCGGAAGTCGATTGATATTATGTGTTCCAAACACAAAGTTTACCCATTTATATTTATGGAGAATCTCATCAATGACGCCTTCCTCTTGAGCCATACAACCACAAAGCCCAACAAGAACATCTTTTTTTGTTTCTTTTAAATGTTTCAATCTTCCTAGCATACCAAAAGCTTTATTATGGGCATTTTCTCTTATTGAACAAGTATTTAAAAGAACCAAATCCGCCTCTTCCATACAATCCGTACTATGAAATCCTAACTCTTCTAATATAGCTTTAATATTTTCACTATCGTGTTCATTCATTTGACAACCATACGTTTTTAAATAATATGTTTTTCCGTGGAATACATTTTTCTGCTCTTGATCGATTT
The DNA here is from genome assembly GCA_944363635.1 of uncultured Bacilli bacterium. GTDB lineage: Bacteria > Bacillota_I > Bacilli_A > RF39 > UBA660 > CALVUP01. Next base: position 7,087 of record CALVUP010000003.1, read on the forward strand.
GAAAATCAATTTTTTTATATGCTCTTTTATCTGTTGTTTTTGCTTCTTTATAATTTGGTTTATGTATTATTTTCATAGAATCCCTCTTTCTTCTTTAAGTATTTTAACATACTTTTCTAAAAAGAAAAAGAGCTTTCGCTCTTACGAAATATTTTTATTTAACGTGATTATTTTGATTTAGCATTAATACTTTGATTTTCTTTCCCGTAGTATAAGTAATCGTATTCTTTTCTTGCGTCAAATCTGCATAAGCACGATCTCCATCATTATCCAAATCATATTTAGGTAAATCATGGAAAGTAATTTTTAAATTATCCGTTTGAATGACATCGATAAATTCAGAAAACTCATTCAAATCAATTTTCTTCTTTAAATATTGTGGAAAAACTCTTAAAAACCCAGATGGAGTAATTTTCTTTAAAAACAGCACTTCAAACTTGCCGTCGGTTGGATCTGCTTCTGGATGAAGAACAACCCCCGCACTTTCTTCAAAGTTTGAGATCATTCCTAAATGACAATCAATATTATGCGTTTTTCCATCAATTTCATAATCTATATTTAATTTTTCAAAATTCATTAAATAAGGCAATGCTGTGGCAATATAAGCAGAATGCCCTATTTTTTTCTTCAAGCTTTGTTTAGTCATATAAGGAATATAAGACAAATAACCAAAAGCAGAAATATAAGCAAAACTTTTTCCATTCATTTTTAAAGTATCCACTTGTTTTTCTTCTCCACGATCCATTAAAATCTTTAAACTTTGTAATGGATCATTACGAATAAGATGAAAATTAATGGCCATATCGTTTGTTGTTCCCATGCCAAGATGAGCATAAACAGCATGTTGCTCAATTTGATCAAAAGCTCGGTAAGCTTCTCCTACAGTCCCATCTCCACCTAATGTTACAATTAAATCACAATCATTGTTTTCTTGGATTAATTCAACGGTATGTCCTTGCTGTTTACTTTTTTGAAATCGAACTTCTTGTATACCAGCTTTATATAAAGATAAACATATATCGTGTGCAACCGTTAAATCAAATTTAGTAGAAATGGGATTATAAATGACTGCACAACTTTTATAATCGAACTTTTTCATAAAATACCCCCTAAATACAATTTATTATTATAATTAAAAATGTTATTTTTGTAAATAACATTTTATTGTATTCTTTCAATACTATAAAAATAATATTGATCCTCCACTCGTTTAAAAGTATATCGATACTGACTCAAATCATCCCTTAAATTATTCATTTGTACTTCTGTACTTTCAGAAATGGTTCCGATGCTATTGGACTTATTTACTGCATCAGTATACGTTTTAAATACATTGTTTTCTAACAATCCACTAAAATAATAACCAACTTGTTCATCGACTACAATCGTATCTTTTTGTTCACTGACAGAAATGATTTTATTATATCTAGATATATCGGTTGTATTTTGACAATTTCCTTGAAAACGATATTCGTTTTTATTTTGATCAAATGATAACGTTGGACACATTGTACTTTCTGTAATGGTTTTATATTCAAAATAAGGTCCAAAGATTCTCTGATATATTTTTCTTGCATTCTTTTCACTTAATATAGAACTATTCTTTTCTTTTTTTAAGTACTGATTATTAAAAGCATAATGATACAGAAGTAAAGCAAGAGTATCTGAATCAAATTGAGATGCCTTTACGATTTGGTTCGTTTTAAAATCATATTGTACTTTTTGATCAATAGCGTTTGAAAAACCATCTTGATACTCACCACCAATCGCTAAATGCATTAAGTCATAAATAGAGCTTTCAACTTGAAAAGAGTCATTCGAAGAAGGAACATCTAAATCAACAATTTCTTGATCCTGCTTTCTTTCTACATAAAGTTTTACGTAACAAAATATAAAAATTCCAATTAGAAAAAGAATCGCTGCGATAAAAATTAAAATGCCATGATTTCCTTCTTTATGCATTAAACCACTCCTATACTGCTTTTGCCACCCCGGTAAAAACATATTTTCCGTCAGTTAAAGTAAATGTATAGACATAGTGATCAAACTTATCTTGGTTCGTTGTTAAAATGCCAGTAGAATATTCCTGTCCATCAAATACCATATCACTATATTCATAATCTTTATAATATTTTAATTCACAAGTGTTGACAAAGGCTACTACAGTCGTAATTTCAATACGATCAGCATATTGATAAGCACTTAAAATCTCTTCTCGTTTTGAATTACAACCTGTGGATGGGCAGACCGTTGTATCTTGTTCTTGGGTATATGTAAGCGTTGCTGCATCATAGGTGTATTCAATGCAATTCGCATCAAATGTTTCTGGTTGATATTCAATCTCTCCAAATACATCACGATAAGCATTTTGCATTTCCTCATCACTTCTTGTTGTCTCTTGAGATGTCGTATTATTAAAAGCAAGTAACAAACGGAACTGGTTATCCATGTTTTCAACCAATAACTTATCTTGCTTAAAATAATAATCACTATAATTTTGAGATGCAGTTTGGTTAACCTTATTATATAAAGAAACAACCTGCTCATTATTTACCTCTAAACTTCCTTCTTCAATCGTTGTACTGTTGGTATTTTCCCCTGTATTGTTGTTTTCTTCTTTACTTGCTTCTTTTAATCCAATTTGTTCTAAAACGGGATCCAAATAACCAAGTTGACAAACAACACCTAAAGCAATTAAGACAATTCCAAGAAACAAAACAAAAATTGGAAAAGCTTTACTTTTTTTCTTTTCTTCAATCATTCTTCCACCTCTTTATTATTTATACATTAATAATAGCATCTATTTCTCTTAATTTCAAGAACAAAAGAAAGACACAAAAAAACATTTAAAAAATTTTTAAATGTTTATCAGACTGTTGACAAAGTAAAAGTTTGTTAATGGTCTTTTCTTTTTATAAAAAATAATATATAATGTTTATAGCGAGTAAACATTCTCGACAAATGTTATCATTACTCGCTTTTATTGTGTAAAAATGATATAATTATATTGTCGAGGATGTGATAAAAAATGATAACAATAAATAAAAATATTCAAAGTGAAATCTTAATGACTACAATGGAAGAAATAGTCCCAGAAGACAGTTTATTTCGAAAGATAGATAAATACATAGATTTCACTTTTATTTATGATAAAGTAAAAGATTTATATAGTGAAAATAATGGAAGACCAAGCATAGATCCAGTGGTGCTGTTTAAATTAGTATTTATACAAGCACTAGAAGGAATAAAATCGATGAGGCAAACTTGTAAAAAAATAAAAGTAGATGCCGAATACAGATGGTTTTTAGGAATACCATTTGGAAAAGAAACGCCACACTTTTCAACATTTTCAAAAAATTATGAAAGAAGATTCAAAGATTCAGATATATTTGAAGAAATATTTGTAGAAATAGTCAATCAAGCAATAAAATATAATTTAGTAGATGGAACAACATTTTATACAGATTCAACACATAAAAAAGCAAATGCAAACAAAAACAAATATGATGACGAAATAGTCAAAGTTGTTAAAGAAAGAAGAAAATGGTTAGAAGAAGAAATAAATGAGGAAAGGATAAAACAAGGAAGAAAACCATTTGAATATAAGGATAAAATAGAAGAAAAACATATCAAAGTAAGTACAACAGATAAAGAATCAGGATACTACCATAGAGATAATAAAGAGAAAGGATTTATGTATTTAGATCATAGAACGGTAGACGATAAATGTAACATAATAGTAGATGCATATATAACAAAAGGAAATATACATGATGCTTCTCCGTTTATAGGAAGAACAGAATATATAAAGAAAACATTTGGATTTGATATAAAGAAATATGGTGTTGATTCAGGATACTTAACTTTAGATATAAAAAAATATTTTATAGAAAATAATATATTTGGAGTATTTGGATATAGAAGATATGGAACGAAAGAATCACGAAAAGAAAAAAGTAAATATGAATATGTTAAAGAGTTAGATATATATTATGAAAAAGAAACTGGTGAAATTTTAGAATATAAAGGATTAATAGATAAAAATGGTTATAAGAAATATGAAAATATAAACAAAACGAAAGTAGTAAGAAGACATATTCATGAAGAATGGAATGAAATATTTAGAGAAAATAGACTATCAAAAGAAGGAAGAGAACTATATCAAAAGAGAAAAGAACATGTAGAAAGAAGTTTTGCCGATTCAAAACAAAATCATGGATATAGATATGCTATGTATAAAGGAGAAAAAAAGAATCAACATTATACATGGCTTATTTGTGCTGCTCAAAACATGAAAAATATAGCAATAAAAAATGATAATGTAGGGAAGACATCTCTTTTATTATCATCAATTCTATATAATTCCATAAAAATATTAAAAAATATCATAAACTTCAATAAAATAACTTGTTCATAAGAAAACCCCTAGAAAAAATCTAGGGGTTTGTCTACACTCTGAAAAACATTTAAAAAATTTTTAAATGTTTATATTTTTAACAACGTATTAATCATGCTATCCATTTGAACCGATGTATTGGATAAAATTTCTTCTTCAATCACTTTTAAATTTTCATGAAAGAATTGAATTAATTTTTTCATCTTAGGTAACAAAGGTTTTTTCTCGATGGATTTCATAACAACCTCTAAATTATTCAATTTTGTATATTTCCCATAAGCATTGGTTTTAATAAACGTTTCATACAAATTTTTAAATGACATAATATCAATATCTGTGAATCGTTTATCCTCTAAAATCTTTAAGGTTGTATACATATAATTATTTTCAATTGCTTTATCTAAAATCGTTTGTCCACGATTGTTTTTTATATTGGGTTTAAATTCTTTATTTTTCTTTAAAACTTTAATAATTTCCATAATATGTTTGTAATCAATGGTACTTAGAATATGAGCAAAAGTATCTCCATCTTTATTCTGATGATTGACATCCCAAGTTTCTTTTTTCATATATTTTAATACCAGTGTAAAACACTTAGCTTTTAACAAACGCATTAAAATACTATTTCCATCTTCATCGGTTACATTTAAATCCACTTTCTTTTTATATAGAACTTTATCAACAACATCCATATGTCCTTCTTTGATAAGTTCAAATATCAGGGATGGATCTTCTTCACAAGCCATGATTGCTTTTAATTCATTATAAAACATTATTAACACCTCTAATCACACATGACAAATAGATATTTTATCAAAAAAATCGATTCTTGTCAATTTTTGAGTTTACTTTCCGTTTACTGTTTTGCTTTCCTATTTCTATTATTTGCCTTTTTCTTCCAAAATATACGTATCATAAGAAGTTTTTCGATCTTTGATTCCTTTATCCAGAATTTCAATTACGCGATTAGCCACTGTGTTATTTAATTCATAATCATGTGAAGTAAAAAGAATCTCCCCATCAAATTTTTGAAGTGCTTGATTCAAAGCGGTAATACTTTCTAAATCCAAATGATTCGTAGGTTCATCAAGTAATAGAAAATTAGGAGATTCTAACATCGTTTTAGAAAGCATACATCTTGCTTTTTCACCACCAGATAAAACATTTACTTTTTTAAACACATCTTCTCCGGAAAACAACATTCTTCCTAAAAAGCCTCTTAAAACTGTTTCATCTTGAATATCATAAAATTTCCCAATCCACTCCATAATTGTACAATCATCTTGAAAATAAGCTGTATTATCTTGTGGAATATAAGAAGGCTTCATAGTAACACCCCATCTTACAAATCCTTTGTCCGGTTTAATCTCTCCCATAAGAATTCGAAGCAAAGCGGTTTTAGCAAGATCGTTATTTCCAAGCAAAGCAATCTTATCATGTCTTTGTACAATAAAAGAGACATGATCCAATACTTTTTTACCATCTACCGTATAACAAATATCTTTTACTTCTAAAATTTCTTTACCTGTTTGTGTATCATTCGAAAAATCAATAAAGGGATATTTTCTTGAAGAAGGAACAATCTCTTCCAAAGTAATCTTTTCCAATAACTTTTTTCTAGAGGTTGCCTGTCTACTTTTCGAAGCGTTTGCAGAAAATCGACTGATAAAGTTTTGTAACTCCTTAATCTTTTCTTCTTTTTTCTTATTTTGCTCACGCATTTGTTTTTGTAACAATTGACTGGATTGATACCAAAAATCATAATTTCCAACATACAGTTTCATTTTTGTATAATCAATATCTACAATATGTGTGCATACTTGATTTAAAAAATGACGATCATGTGATACCACTAAAACGGTATTATTAAAATTAATTAAAAACTCTTCTAACCAATGAATAGCCTCTAAATCCAAATTATTAGTTGGTTCATCTAAAAGTAAAATATCAGGATTACCAAACAACGCTTGTGCCAGTAATACTTTTACTTTTTCTTTGGCTGGAATTTCTTTCATATATAAATGGTGCTTTTCACTTTTTATTCCCAAGTTTTCAAGAAGATTTGCTGCTTCACTTTCCGCTTCCCATCCATTTAAATCCAAAAATTCAGCTTCTAAATTTGCAACACGCATACCATCTTCTTCGCTAAACTCTGCCTTAGAATAAATTTCTTCTTTTTCTTTCATGATCTGGTATAAACGAGCATTTCCCATAATGACTGTATCTAATACTTTTACTTCATCAAACTCATAATGATTTTGTCTAAGAAGCGCAAGTCGTTCTCCCTGCGTCATCGTAATTTCTCCACTTGTTGTTTCGATTTCACCCGCCAAAACTCTCAAAAATGTACTTTTACCAGCACCATTGGCACCAATAATTCCATAACAATTTCCAGCAGTAAATTTTAAATTAACATCTTCAAACAAAGTTCTTTTTCCAAATCGTAAAGTTACATGGCTTGCTTGTATCATCGTATCACTTCCTTCTTGTAATTATAACAAAGCCAAGAAAAAAAGACAATGTTTGCCATTGTCATTTAAACTACTTTTTCTTAATCTCAAAGTAAAAGGTTGTTCCTTTATTCCTAATACTATTCACTCCATATTTAAAATTGTGTTTTACTAAAATGTTTTTAACAATAGAAAGTCCAATTCCAGTACCTAAATATAACCTAGAGTGCGTTTTATCACTTTTATAATATTTATCCCAAATAAACTTTAATTCTTTCTTATCAATGCCTTTGCCTGTATCCGTAATTTCTACGAGATAACTATCTTTTTTTCGAGTTACTTTGATGAAAACCTTTTTATCATCCCCTGTATAGTTAATAGCATTATTAATTAAATTATACACCACTTGTTGCATTCTTTTCTTATCTGCATAGACTTTAGCTTTTTTTGTCCCTGTATAAAGAATCTCATATCCTTGTTCTTTATAAATATCATACGTTTTTATAATATCCAAAAGAAACGTATTCAAATCAAATTCTTCATACTTTAAATTTAACTCACCACTCTCTAATTTGGTTAAATCTAAAATATCATTTACAAGCAAGTTCAATCGATCCGATTCATCAATAATCACATTTAAATTTTCTTCTCGTTTTTTATCATCTTTATAAGTTAAATCTCGAACCATTTCTGCATAAGCTTTAATCATAGTAAGAGGTGTTTTTAAATCGTGAGAAACATTAGCCATTAATTCTTGTCTGATGGCATCCGTTTTACTAAGTGAATCTCTAGCTTTATTTAAAGTCGTTGCCAAAGTATTCATTTCTTCGATATCACTATTATCCGCAAAAGTAACATCAAAATTTCCGTTTGCCATTTTTGATGCCGATTCATTTAGCTTTTCAATAGGTCTAGATAACCTTTTTGAAAGAAAATAAGCCACAACAAACGATAAAACAAGTACAATACAAGTAACGTACAACAACTGCTTTTTCAAAATATCAACCGTAGAATCAATAGGCTCTAAAGACATATTTACAAACGCATAATCCATTTCTCCTAATTTAATACCATAAAGAATAGTCTTTTCTTTTAAATCTGTTTTTAAAATTTGATAACTCTTAATTTTTTTATTACTTAAAATAAAATTTTCCATATAAGACGTCAATTGCTCATTTTGAACACGACATTCTTTATTAGAACTAGAAGAAGAATAAGGGAAAGAAAGATTGCTATAAATTTGTATACAAGCATTGGTATTATAACTGATCTCATCCAAAGCTTTATAAAAATCATCTTGTTTATAAGCTTCCTGTATATCCAGTACAATACCTTTTAGTTCCTCTTTTTTAGAAAACTCATAAAATTTTGCTAAAGAAACAATTTGAAACAACCATAGAAATATTAGTATAGCAATCGAAAAAACAATTAAATAAATCCAAACACGAATATGAAGAGGTTTAATCTTTTTTTGCTTCAAACTTATAACCTACACTTCGTACTGTTTTTATTAAATCCCTATATTTCCCCAATTTATTTCTAAGCATTTTGATATGAGTATCAATGGTTCTATCATCTCCGAAAAAGTCGTATCCCCAAATTTTAGATAGCAATTGCTCTCTAGATAACGCCACATTTTCATTTTTCGTAAAATAAGTTAATAAATCATATTCTTTTGGGGTAAGTTCCAATTCCTTATGATCAAGTTGCACGGTATGTGACTTATAATTGATTTCTAAATCTTTATATTTATATTCTTCCTTTTCATCATTACCATTTCGTTTTAAAACTGCTTTTACGCGTGCAATTAATTCTTTTGGTGAAAAAGGTTTTGTTACATAATCATCAATACCTAAATCAAATCCTGACAATTTATCATATTCTTCTCCACGAGCAGAAAGCATAATCACAGGCACATCCGAAAATGTTTTGATTTCTTTTACCGCACTAAAACCATCTAATTTTGGCATCATAATATCCATAATAATTAAATCAATATTCTTATAATTTCTAGCCATTTCAATCGAATCTTTTCCATTCGAAGCTTCTAATACTTCATAGCCTTCATTTTCCAAGTACTCTTTAATCACATCACGAATTAACTTTTCATCATCAACCACTAAGATATGCATATAACCACCTCACTTATAATTATATATAAAAATATGGAAACTACGTGAAATTTAAAAATAAATATTATTTTTCATCTCATATTCTAAGCTCGTTTTTTCTCCATGTCCTGGGTACAAAGTAATTCCTTTAGGATACAATTTTAATTTTCCTATACTTGATTTCATTTCATCAAAATTGCCCCCTTCTAAATCCGTTCGTCCAATTGTATCTTTAAATACAAAGTCTCCCACAAACATAATCTTCTCTTGATCAAAATAAAAACTAACAGAGTCTTTTGAATGTCCAGGTGTATAAAGAACCTTAAAAACAAAATCATCGATTTTATACTCCTTTTCTTCTAAACAAGTACGATCATAGATGGGCACATCATATTTATCCTTCATTTGCTCTAAAGCTCCCACATGATCAAAATGGCGATGCGTAATTAAAATACCCATGCATTTGTATTTAGAAACAAGAGAATCAATCTTTAAAAAATCATCTCCAGGATCAATAACTAAACATTTTCCATACTTACTTATAACATAACAATTTTCTTCTAAATACCCTGTCTTTACTCTTTCTATTTTCATAAATTTCCTTTCTACTCAGCAAATATACTTAAAAAAATTTAATATTTTTAAAGAAATGTTTTGCTTCACTTTCCACAGGAACATTAAGCTCTTTTACTTCCTCTAAAATCGTTCGTAAACATCCAATATTCTCTTGTGCTTTTAAGTATACTTTTTCATATTCATCAAACGCATCACAAAAATCAATAAATGTTTCCCCAAAAGGAATCTTTTTCTCACCAGTTTGATATTGCTCTAAATCGCTACCTAAGCGATCATACGTCAATGAAATAGCAATATAAGATTTTATAACATCATAAAAATCATGATAATATATTTTCTTATTTGAAAAACCTGGCGCATATGTTTTATTATATTCTTCAATTTCTTCATCGGTCCAAAATTCATCTCTAAAATAATGATAGCGGGGATCGTACAATCCTCTTTCTTTTATTTTTTCTTCAATCATTTCACAAGTAATTTGGTTCATACTCTCACTCCTTTACGTACTTTTTATTATAGTATAAGTGATCTTTTTAAGCAAGAAAAATAGGCTATGATTCATAGCCTATTACTTTTACAAAATCTGCATTTTCACCTAAATCTTGTACCCAACGGTCAAAATAATCTTTATATCCATAAAAGATATCATTATTTAATTGATTGTAACGATATAATTTAAAATTCTGATAACTTGAATTAAAATCGGTATAGACAAACTCGGCAGTTACATCTGAGAAATCAATAGTTGTTTGTCCATCTTTAACGGTTTTATTAATGTTTAGACCAACCATCAACCCTGTAATGTTTTCTACATTAATTTGACCTGACAAGAAATTACCAAGAGAATAAATAACTAGGGTATCTCCTATATATTCAATGGGCTCAATCACATGAGGATGCGTTCCAATAATTAAATCAACACCCAAATCGGATAAATACTTTGCAATCCTCGTTTGATCTTCATCGATTGCTCCTTCATTATATTCGGTTCCCCAGTGCATAGCGACCATAACCACATCAACTTTATCTCTTACGCGTTCAATATCCGCTTTAGCAAGTTCATCACTATACATATTGACATAATACTCTTCGCCAGCTGGAGTAGAAAGGCCATTGTTCCAAGTCGTATAAGAAAGCATCGCATAAGTAATACCATTTACTTCACCAATTTTTGCTGTATCACGTTCTTCAAAAGAAGAATAAGTTCCTGCCCAATATACATCTTTTTGCCCTTTCCAATAAGCAATTGAATTATCAAGAGCTTCTGTTCCACGATCCATGCTATGATTATTCGCTAGAGAAACTAAGTTAAATCCAGCATCAATAAAAGCATCTCCGACTTCATAAGGTGAATTAAATTGCGGATAAGTAGAAAGCCCAAGTTCACTACCTCCTAGAATCGTTTCTTGATTATAATAGGCAAGATCATACTCCTGGATTAATGGTTTTACATTTTCAAGCATTCCTGTAAAATCATAACCTCCATCTGTCGTTCTTGCATCATAATAAACAGAGCTATGGATTAAGCAATCTCCCACCATAATCATGGAAGCACTATATTCTTCTTCCTCTGGTTTTTCTTCCTCTACTTTTTTCTCTTCTTTTGCATCGTCTTTCTTTAAAGACATATAACTATAAGTTCCTATTCCTATAGCAAGCGCAAGCAATAGGAAAATTATGATAATTTTAAATGATTTTTTTAGTTTTCTCTTCTTTTTTTGTTTTGCCATAACGAATACCTCAACTATTATTACTTATTATTTATTGTTTATTTTTTTACGAAAAGCCAAATCCGATTTGACCATATCCTCCAACTTATATTTTGGGCTCCATCCTAAAAGTTCACGTGCTTTTTTATTAGACGCAATTAGTTTAGCAGGATCCCCATCTCTTCTTGGTGCTATACGATAATCAACAGGTAGATATTTACGCACAACATCTACAACTTCTTTTACAGAATATCCTTCATTGGATCCTAAATTTACAAGTAAACTCTTTTTATTTTTTACTAAATATTCAGCCCCTAGAACATGCGCATAAGCAAGATCAGATACATGGATATAATCCCTGATACAAGTTCCATCTTTCGTATCATAATCATCACCAAAGATATCCATATGATCCCTTATTTTAAGCCCCGCTTGAATAGCAACCGGAATTAAATGCGTAAGCACATCCTTTTTAAGTCCAATTTCTAAAGAAGCATCAGCCCCTGCGACATTAAAATATCGAAAAATACAATAATGCATATCATAAGCATTACATACCCACTTAATCATATTTTCACTCGCATATTTACTTGCTCCATATGGATTGATTGGATCACAAGGATCATCCTCTTCACAAATACCCTTTTTACTATCTCCATACACAGCCGCCGTAGAAGAAAAGACAACGTTTTTAATATGGAATTCTGTCATAACCTCAAGCATCAAACGAACGCCTTCAACATTGTTATGATAATATTCTAAAGGTTGCTTCACACTCTCTGGAACAATTAATTTTGCCGCAAAATGCATAACGACATCAAAAGGTTTTATATCACATTCCTCTTTAAATACACGAGTTAAATCCTCTTTATTTGTAATGTCTCCTAAATAGAATTTGGCATTTTTATGCACAAATTCCTTATACCCAGTTGATAAATTGTCCATAACAACCACTTCATGGCCTGCTCGTATAAGTTCATAAACTGTATGACTTCCAATATAACCTGCTCCACCGATTACCAATACTTTCATAATCAAATCCTCCAATACTATACCCATTATATCTTATTTTTTCTAGTAAAACAAGTTACAAAAAGAAAAGGCTTCTTATTAAAGCCTTTTTGCATATTCTTTGATCGCCTCATCTGGATATACATTTTCTTTTTCTAAATCGAAAACACGTTTTGTAGCATCCTTTAAGGCTTTATTTTTTGGATCTAAAAGTTCACTAAATAGATCCGGATAATCATAGCCTTCATAATAAATAAAATTGTTAATACGATCATTTAAAACATGTTGTTGATACTGTGTTGATGTGTCAGTCCCTAAAAGGCCTAATTCATCATCCAGTAAATAATACATCGTATTTAATAAGGAAGCCTGATTTAAATTTCGAGTATAAAATTTCCCATCAAAATATTTTTTATTTTTAAAAATAGGATTTTTACTTGGTGATAAAATAGCACTATTTTTAAGAGACAATAGACGATTGATTTGAAAATCATCATAATCAATTAATTTTATTTTTAATTCAGGGGTTATTATAATATTAGAAAGATTCGATAAATCGGTAATGATAATACCCCTTTCATTTGCATTTCTTACAACATTTGTTAACTGTAATAATAGATCTGTAGCTAATTTATGATTTACAGCTAAATCCTTACGTTGATCATAAATACTTTTACCTTCTACTTTTTCCTGTTCATATCCTATGAAAGTTCCATCTTTTTTATAATATGCTGCAGTCGGTAAAGAAATAGAAGATTCAAAATCTTTAAAATCCGATGAAATAAGAACCTTCTTTTCCATTAACTCTCTAGACTTTAAAATCAAATCATCAAAATCCAAAGAACCAAGTAACAAATAACAGTTTGCATCCATAATACGTAACTGTTCCATATTAAATTGAAAAGCTGGATTTTGTTCTTTGCTATCTGGTATTATTTTTAATATTTTATTTTCTTCAGTCAAATACGTTTTTGTATTAGAATGTTCACTTGTATCCGATAACAATTCACTCGTATATAAAATTTCATCTGTTAGTATTTTCTTTTCCATAGATAACCCCCTAAAATTACATCAAAATAACTATATCATTTAATCCAATAACGTATGTACGATATCATAAGCATCTTCTTCATTTATTTCTATATCTTCATTTAACAAACCGATTACAGGATGAATTCCATCCTTATTATGAAAATCAGACCCAATAGTTATTTGTAGATCATATTTTCTTGCAATTTCTTTCCAATGAGCACAAGTATTTCTTTTTTTGTTGTTTTTATCAATATAAATATAAATCGCTTCTATCCCATCCGCCTGCATATCATCTATTAATGATAAAACATCGTTATCCGTTATATTATCTTCATAAATATATGCCATTGGATGCGCTAAAATCACCTTTCCTCCAGCTTGGCGAATAATTTCCGCCGCTTCTTTTGGTGTTATGGTTTCTTTTTTTACATAAGCTGGGCAATTTTCATTCATAATGGTTTCTATAAACTCTCCCTTGGAAGGAATATGATGAAAAGTTTCCAACAATAAGTTTTCGTTCTGTTTATTAGAAATCACATCTAATGCAATATGTGCTTTTGTAACTGCATCTATTTTATCCAATTCATCTACGTTTACCAAATAACCCAATTCTTTTAGTTTTTCTGTGACTTTATAAAGATAAATATGTCGTGCGTTTCTTAAAGCATATAATTTATCGTGAAGAACTTTGTTTTTTAGGTCAATATTATAGCCCAAAACATGTATACCACATTTTGAACTTTTAGTTGAAATTTCTACAGCTGGAATAAGCTTTATATTTTTTGCTTCTGCATATTCGAAAACTTCATCAGTATAAGCATCAATAGTATCATGGTCTGCAATCGCAATAATTTCAACATTATTTTTTTTAGCTTCATCAATAACCTGTTTTGGACTAAACACTCCATCTGAACAAGTCGTATGAATATGTAAATCTATTCTTTTTTCCATAATTCTACCCTTTCACAATATCTTTTTTGTAAAACTGGATTTTCAAATCTTCGTTTTACTGAATCTTTTGAAGCAGAAAATAAAAATTGTTTTAATTGATTGTGATCAAACGCATTTGAAACAATCTTTCTTGAATAATCTAATTTTCTTTTCAATGTTTTTTCAAAATTAAAATCTGTCATACTATATAAGAAATCAACTACAAAATTATAAGCCTCATCATCATTTTGCCAAGTTTTTCTTAAGGAAATCGGTAATATTGGTAAATAAGGTATATTTTGATCAACCAACGCAGACTGCAATACAAATGGAATCTCATCAATCAAATGACTAAGTTTAGAATATTCTATAATATGTATATCTAACGGCAACATTTTAGAAGGCATTTTTCCATTTTCAATATCATCTGTAATTTCTTTAAAATCATAAATGGTTTGTAATGGGTCTATATCCGAAGTATGCATGTTGTGTTCATTAAAATGAACAAGTAGATAATCTTTTGCTTTATCAACATATAAATCCGAGCAAACCATCCACATATCAATATCAGGTAATCGATTAATTACCTTTCTAGGCTTTAAAGAATTATCAATTTGAGGACAAGGCAAACAAACCTGTTTTAAATCCGGCATGAGATGTCCCTTAATGGTTAAACATTTTTCACATGGCCAATGAGTTAATTTTGCTGCTTCAATAGAATGAATCAAGTCATTATTATATCTAATCTGCTCATCAATAACAGGTAAATCTCCTACAAAAGAATCTCCTAAAGCATAGAATGGATATCTCGTTCCAAACGATCCAAAATAGCCAGGAGCCTTTTGCATAACATCATTAATAGCCTTTATATTTTCAATAATATACTTCTTTTTTAATTCCGTATTATTGTTTTCAAATTTTGAAGAATAAGTAGCAGCCTCTAAACAAATATTCATAATTATCCCCCTAAAATTGCTTAAATTATACCATATTTTGCTTTTTTTGTCAAAATTTTACCCTATCCTTACTCTTGATCTAACAATGTATAAAATCTTTGTTCTTTCTTCTTATCCTGTGACGTATCTATAAATTCTAAAGAAAAATCCTCTTTTTTTAACAATTTATGACTTTCTAATTGTCTTTTTAACTCTTTAGCAACCCCAACACTCCCATCAAAAAATTGTACATCCCCTAATACTTTTTTAAGCTTATCTTTAATTAATGGATAGTGTGTACAACCAAGTACTACATTTTCAACCCCCTTATATTTACCTAAAGTATTTTTCAAATAAACATCTAACTCTTTTCCATCATTCTTTTCAATAAGTTCTGCAAGTCCTACACAAGAGTGCAAAATCGTTTTATGATTATCATATTTATGATAAAGAGCTAAGAATTTTTCACTTTCAATCGTTCCTTTAGTCGCAAGTACCAATGTCTTGCCTTCAAAATTATAATCATGTACCATCTTATAAGCAGGTTCAATAGCAATAAAAAGTATTGTCTTATATTCTTCTCTTAACCTTTTTACACATTTCGCACTCGCTGTATTACAAGCAATCACAACAGCCACACATCCTCGATCAATTAAATACTCAACAATACTTTTAACAATACGGTACAACTCTTTATCTGTTTTATCCCCATAAGGATTATGAATTGAATCACTATAATAAATATAACGCTGTTGAGGTAACACCTTTAAAATTTCTTTTAAAACAGTAACTCCTCCTATACCCGAGTCAAATACACCTATCATTTCCTTATCTCCTTTTTCTAACTTCACTACCAGTTTATTATAACAAAAAAACGAATACCAAAGTATTCGTTATAAAAATTTCTTTAAATTTTCAACAACCTCTTCTTGCATATTTACATATTTTGATACTAATTTATGCACACGTTCATCTGTATTTTTATGATTGAGTAGTCTCCTACCTTCAATAATTCCCATATTCGTTCCTTGTAAAAGAAGTTCTGTAATTTTGGAATCACTCGTATCATTCATCGTTCGCATTTCAACTCCAGCCCATGTCATAAACTTATTCATTGTACTTGTTTCATGTGGCTTTTTATCACTATAATTTGGATAAAGCTTACAAATCTCCTTCACAATACTTTTATATTCATCATATTGTTTCTCAAGAAGTTTATGTAATTTTGAATCTTTCACCTTATCTAAAATAAAATGAATGGCATCCATCCCCATACATGCTCCTTTATTTAATTCATCTAAAACATTGATTTCATTTTTATCATCACTCATATTTTTTCCTCCAATATTATATTGGAAAAAATGAATCATTTTATACCTTCACTTTTGTCTTATATAATAGTTTCTACAATACTCTAGGTAGTTTAGATAGATTTTCCATCAAAATGTGTAAACATATGAAAATATTTCATTATAATGATCATTAAAAATCATGTTACAATTATCATTTTACAAAATAAAAAACCTTGATTTCTCAAGGTTAAATACATATTGGTGGAGAATAGGAGGATCGAACTCCTGACCTCCACGGTGCAAACGTGGCGCTCTCCCAGCTGAGCTAATTCCCCATGTTTTTCACATGTAAATAAACTATACCACATTTTATAAATTTATGTCAACTCTTTTTTTGATTTTTAAATAAGTTTTTTAAATACTCTTTCTCCGTTATATAATGATTATGAAAGGAAAAAATATGTTTTTTATCACGCATCATCTCTTTATCCTTTTTTATATATTTAATTCTAAAAAAAGAATAGTTCTTTAAAAATCTTTCCAACTTAAATTTAGTAAAATAATATTTTCTATTTCGATATTCTTTATAAATAAGAACCCCTAAAAAACACAAAACGGCAATAAAATTCATCAACAATTTATAATGAATACTAAATCCTATTAATAAAGACAATAATAAAATCGAAAAAAATAAAGATAAATTCAAACTTTTTAAAAAAGGAAAGAATTTATTAAAAAATAAATTCACCATTCTTCCTCCATCCAGTGGATAAATAGGAAGCAAATTAAACAATAGAATAGAAAGATTATATTGCAAAAACAAAGAACCAAATGATAAATGAGGAAACAAAAGTAAAATAAGACCACAAGTAATAATTTGTACAAGGGGCCCCATAAGTAGAATAAGCATTTCTTCTTTCATGGGACGATTGATGTCTTCATCAAACTTTGTATATCCACCAAAAGGATAAATAGAAATACACTTTAATTTCCAACCTAAAAGAATCCCCGTAATCGCATGCCCTGCTTCATGTACAAAAATAATAAAAAAATAAATTAAAAAATCTTTAAATAATCCAGAAAATAAATAAACAAAAACAACAAACAAAGTAAGCGGATTAAAATGAATTTTTTTAAATATAGTCTTTATAATCTAAAAACTTCCCTTCTTTAGCAAAAACCATATAAATAAATTCTCCATCCGCTTCTCCAAGCAATGCCCCTTTTTCCACATAATCATACATCTGCATACTACTATTTTTAATATTTCCATACCACACATCAATTCCATTAATTTGTTGAATAATAATGGTATTTCCATAATTTTCTTTTTCACCAATATAAACAACAATTCCACTTTCTAAAGTAGGAACTAAATAATTATCACTAACAGTAAGTTTTACACCATCCTTATAAATACTAGAATTTTTATAAGATAATTTTTCATCAAAAACTTCTTCTGTCTTTGTATTTATAATAGAATCCAAAGGTAAAACATCTCCTAAATACTTTTGATAAATTGTATGAAAAGAAGCAAAATTAAAATTAGTATTATACACATATTCATAAATACTTTTTTTAATATCCGTATTGCTCTTACAAAGAATAATACATACTAAAAACAAAATAATGATAATTAAGGTACGACTTAAAAAACCAAAGAATTTCTTTTTTAACGAATGGGTAGAAGGACTGGAATCTTTTTTCTTTTTTCTTTGTCTATATTGTTCTATATTCATAGCATCACCAATAAAGTATATGCTTGTACTTAAGTGTATATACTTGGTTTTATTTTATCTTTATATTTGGATACCAATTTATAAAGCAAAAAACTATAAAGGAAATTTAGTAAAATAGATCCAACACATCGATAAACCAAATCCAAAGCATAAAAAGAAAGATCATTAAACAAAACCAAAAGTAGATAAAAAACAGCATCATATACAAAATTACTTATAAAAACAATTAAAAATAAATTCAAAACATTATCCGCTAGTTTTAGATAAAGTGTTTTCACAAAAAGTCCAATCATAAAAAATAGCAAACTATCAATCACTAAAGTATTGGTATACACCAAATCATAAATAAATCCATAAAAAATGCATACACCATAATACCATTTCACTTGTCTTTTTTTATAAAAAATTGGATACAAAACGATTAAAGCAATAAGAACAAAATTATAGGAGAATATATGAAACGTATTCCCATCAAAAGGTAAATATAAAGAAAGAATCCCCTGTAACAAAAAAGAGAAAATTAAAACAAATACAATCATTTACGAGCACCTACGACCATAACATAAGCAATATCATTAAAATTTTGCTCCACATCCACATAGACCACTTTGCTTAAATCGTATGTATCATTTTCTATTTTCTTCACTTTACCAATATAAAGCCCTTTTGGGAACAATCCACCAAGTCCATTTGTAAGGACTGCATCCCCTTCTTTTATTTCCTCTTTCTTATCAATCCCTTTTACCTTTAAAGCTTGTTCTTTCTTATCATAAGTATACAATAAACCATTCGATCCATTTACACTTACAGAAACATAATAACTATCATCCGTAGTCAGTAAACTGACAACACTATTATCTTTATTGACCGTTACGACTTTTCCAATCAATCCATTTTTGGTAACGACACTATCATTGACTCGAACGCCATCTTGTTCCCCTTTATCAATAGTAATTGTATCCAACCAATAACTCACATTTCGATACAAAACAGTTGCATTTACATACTCAAAATCACTCAAAGTACGGTTTAACTCCAATAATTCTTTTAACTGTTGGTTATCTTCCTCTAAAGAAGAATTTAAATATTCTTCTAACTTAATATTTTCCTCTTTAGCAAAAACTTTAGGAAGTAAAGAATATGCTTCTATCGCATAATTTCGAATCCAACTTTCCAATTTCATAATTTTTCTGTTTGGATTCAAAAAATAAGTTAAAGAAGAAAATACAACAAGAAAAGCAAATATACTCATTACAATTTTATTATCTTTCATGACAAAATATCATTTTCATAAAAACTATAATAATCAGTATTACTTACAACAATATGATCAATAATTGGTATATTTGCCACTTGTCCAACCGTAACTAATGCTTTGGTAAGTTCAATATCTTCTTTAGAAGGTGTAACATCCCCACTTGGATGATTATGCATACAAATAATTGAAGAAGCACTTAATAAATAAGCTTCTTTAAATACTTCTCGAGGGTGTACAATACTTTTATTAATTGTTCCCATAAATAACAACTTCCTTTCTATCAGTCTTTGCTTATTATCGAAATAAAAACAATAAAAATATTCTTGTTTCTTATCATAAAATAAATATTTACTCGATTGATAAATACTCTTTGGATTGTTTAATTTAACTCTTATCTGATCTCCCATATTTAAAAAAATACGTTTCCCAAGTTCGATAGTTGCCAAAAGCTCTATGGCCTTAATCATTCCAATCCCCTTAATTTTAATCAGATTAGGAATTGTAATCTCTTTTAAATCATGAATGGTATGAACACTATTTAATATTTCTATAGCTAAATCTTTAACCGACGAATCTTTCGTCCCTGTTTTTAAAAGAATCGCTAAAAGTTCACTATCGGATAAACTTTCCACACCATAAGTTAATAATCTTTCTCTAGGTCTTTCTTCTTTTGGAATATCTTTTATTTTATAATTCAAATAAATCACCTCATAGGTATTATTGCTTTGAATTTATAAAATTCCTTAGGTTTGTAAAACATTTTCTTCATAACTAGCTAAAATCGCTTTTAAAATACGATTCATCTTTGTAAAATCTTCTGTACTTTTTAATAAAACACTATATTGCTTTAAATCATTTAAGAAAAATTCATTATTGGTTTTATCTTCTTTCACATAAAGATCATAGCCTTGTTCTTTATAAATCTCTTTAATTTTCAAAGCATCTTCATAATTATTGGTAATACCTACATACACGTAGTATTTATCATCATCTTCTACAGTTGTATAAGACTCTAAAGAAGAAACATTTTTCTTTAAAACCTGATCATCAGCATAAACACCTTGTTGTAAAAAATAAATAGATTCACTATTTTTATAATCCTCATGAATAGCACTATATTGCTGATAGATAAAATTACCAAAAAACCAACCTAATAAAATAGAACCTAAAATAGGTATGATAAAAGAAAACTTCATAAACCTCATCTCCTCTTTTATCATACCGGTTCGATCTGTTTTAATTTGTCGAAAAAAAAGAAAGTATATAATTACTTTCTCGTCATAATCAAATAAACCGCAACCCCTATAACAGCAAATAAAATTAAGATTAAAATAATTTTTAAAAATGTATGATTTTTATTTAATTCCTGCTCTAACTCATCATCCATTTCAAAATCCGCATCGGATAAATCCATAGATTTTGTATAAAAAGAACGATCAATATCTTCTAATGTAGGTTCTTTTTGTTCTTCTTCCTTATTTTCTTCCGTTTCTTTCATCAATTGTTTTACATTCTCCGCAAGAGCTTCTTTTTTCGTCTGCGTTGGCATTAAATCTGAAAACAAATCTTTTTCTAGTTCATGATCAATATCATTTCTTAATTGCTCAGAAGAAATAGTATTAATCATTTCATCTATTTTTTCTTTTTCTTCTTCTATCTTTTTCTTACGCTCTTTTAGCTCCTCTAAAGTAGTTCCTTCAAATATATTGTATTGACTATTTCTTAATTTTCTTTTTCTTTCTAACTCTTCTTCTTGATCTTTTCGATTTTTTTTCGCATTAGCAATGATGCTATTGATATCATATACTTTATTATCTTCCTCTAAATATTTTTTTAAATCTTCTTTACTATGAATTTCTTTGGAAGGAATTAAATTTTTATAATCTTTTATTTTTTGATAATCGCCTCTTTTATTCATATTTCTTGATGAAGAATAAAAATCAACTGCAGGATCATCCTCATAAGAATCTAAATTTGTGTATTTTGTATTTGAATAAAAATCGCTATACAAATCCTGGTTCTTTTTCGTTCTTTTTATGTTTTCGTTGTTTGAAGAGGAATTTTGATATTTATCCATACGACTTTTCATAGCATCACCTACTCTCATTCATTTTACCATAAAATAAGAAAAAACAAAATAGTTATTGTTTTTTTTCATGAAGAATAATATAATTATTTCAGAAAGGAAGTAGATTATGAAAGCAAAAGTAAATAAAGATGCTTGTATTGGATGCGGATCTTGTACAGCAATCGCATCAGATGTATTTGAATTTGAAGATGATGGACTTGCTGTTGCCAAAAATGAAAATATTACAGAAGAAAACAAAGAAGAAGTAAGAGACGCAGCAGAATCTTGTCCTACATCCGCAATAGAAGTAGAAGAATAAAGCTTAGGCCTTATTCTTTTTTTGTTTTCTTTTCAATTTCACTTTTACAGATACTTTTTGTTCTTTTTGCGCACGCTCCAGCAAATCTTTAGCTCTTACTTTTACCAATAAGGGTTCAACATCACAAAAATGAGCAATTTTATCTGGATTTACAAAAGCCTCTTCTAAACCACCAACCATAGAAGCGAGTTGTTTAAATGGTTCTTCAGGAAGCAACAAGCACATAGCAAAATAAGAAGCTTCTATTTCTTCCTTTTCTTTTTTAGACAAAATCTTTTTTCCGCGCAACATATGATCAAAAAATAAATTTCTATCTTTTGTTTTATATATATGGGCATATTTATCCATCATACACTCTCCTTATTTCTTATGGTTTATTACATCATATAATTGTTTTAATTCTTTAGCATTTAATTTTCGGTACTTACCAGAAGCCACACCTTTTAAAGTTAGAAAAGCCACTCTTTCTCTTTTTAATTTTAATACTTCTAGACCTACAGCTTCAAACATTTTTTTTACTTGATGATTATATCCTTCGTGTATGATTATTTCTACCATAGAAGTATTTGTTTTTAGATCGGTCTTTCTTATTTTCACTTTTGCTTTAGAAGTTTTTTTCCCATCAATTACTACCCCATTTTGCAAAGGAATCACATGTTTTGCTTTTACTATTCCTTTAACTTTAGCTACATAAACTTTATCAATTTCATATTTTGGATGCATGAAAGCATTCGCAAATGCTCCATCATTGGTTAATAATAAAAGTCCTGTCGTATCATAATCCAATCGCCCAATAGGATAAATTCTTTTATCTGTTTCAATTAAATCCACAACTGTTTTTCTTCCCTTATCATCGCAAACTGTACTTACCACACCTCTAGGCTTATTTAAAAGGTAATATTCCTTTTCTTCTGGTTCTATTTTTATACCATCAACTTCAACTACATTTTTGTGATTAACTTTAAAACCCATTTCGGTAACAATCTTCCCATCAACTTTAACTTTTCCATTTTTAATTAATTCCTCTGCTTTTCTTCTAGAACAAACACCAGAAGAGGCAATTACTTTTTGTAAACGTTCCATAAACTTCACCTAGCTAAATTATACAGAAAAAAAAAGAATATGACAACTAAAATATTCTTTTAAACCAATCTATAATTTTTTCAAAAAGATTTCTATTTTCCTGTATTTTTACATAAACATCTTCACTATATAAAACATCATCATATAATAAAACTTTTACAGTACCTATTTTTTCATTATCTTTATACTTCTGATTTGTATCAAGTGTTAATACCACTTTACTATTTTTATATTCTTCTTCCGTCATAGGATATGAAAAAGACTCTTTAACATAAATTTGATCTTCTTTTATATCCGTTTTTATATCAAAATCATTACAATCGATAAATTTATAATTTTTATAATTCTCAAAAGCATACTCATAAAGTGCTATATGGGTATCATACTCATAATCATCATTTAAAGTTACGGTCGTTAAAGAAAGTTCATCCTTTGTTGCTGAAGTTACTAAAGTTCTTCCAGCCTTAGGTGTATATCCATTTTTACCACCAGTTGCAAATTCATATTTAGATAATAATTTATTGCGGTTATACCAAACATAGGATTTAACGTCGGTTTTGGTTGTATATTTTTTTGTACCTACAATTTCACGATACAAATCATATTGATTGGCATAACTTGATAAAAGTGCCATATCATAAGCAGTTGATAAATTCCCACTCGTATCATCATCAAGGCCATGTGCATTAATAAACGTAGTATTTTTCATGCCAATTTCTTTGGCTTTTTTATTCATAAGTTTTACAAATTCTTCTTCATTATCACAAATAAAATTCGCAATCACCACCGCTGCATCGTTTCCACTACGAAGCAAAAGACCATATAATAAATCCTTCATCGTCATTTTTTCTCCAACACTTACATAAATATTGCTTCCATAAATCGATAAAATTTCTTCGCCAACCGTTACAACATCACTAGGTTTTGCATTTTCTATAGCAACAACCGCAGTCATGATCTTAGAAATAGAGGCTACACTTCGAACTTCTTCACTATTATTACTATACAAAACCCGATGACTATTCATATCCATAACAATACTGGAATAAGAAGAATCTGAAACAGCATAACAAGAAATAGGCATTAAAAGCAAAAGAAAAAAAAGAAACTTCTTCATAACATATTCACCTAATTCATGATATGTTTTTCAATTTTTTTTATAAATAAAAAAATAACTTTTCCAAGTTATTTTCTACGACCTTTAATCATTTTCTTAGCAAAAGATCCCATAGTATTTACATCCATTTCTGCTTGTACTCTTTCTTTTACAAGATTTCCAAAACAAAGCGCACGTTCACGAATTGCCTCTGATAAAGGTTGATTTAAATGACATGCTTTATGAATAAGGTCTAGATAACACTCATATTGTGGATCATTCATCAAATCTTGTAAACAATCTTTCAAATAATCTTTATCATCAATCAATCCCCATTCTTCATCAGATTGAATAACAACCGCTGCATCTACAATAGAATTATTTTCATAATGTTTTTGCCCTTTTTTATCTTCAAGTACCGATATAACAGGAAAAACTTTTTTGGTGAATAATTCTCTTCCTAAATTAGGCGCTACCTTTTCATAATAAATCTTTCCAATAGGTAAATTTTGAAGGTTTGGTACTACACCTATAGATTTTGCGGTAAATTTCCTACTACCACCTTCAGCACACAATAAATCTCCCTCATAAATTCTTGACATATATAATCCCCCTCTTTTTAAATATGCACATATTATACCATAAAGATAAAGAAAAAACAAGCAAAACAAAAAAGAGCAAGTTTATTTGCTCTTTACATAGTCTATATAATTATTAATTTTTGATGCCCAAGCTGTGCTTTCGGCATAAAACGGATTTATGTTTTCAGGTGTTGTTAATCCTTTTGAATAATAATTATTATATAGAAGATCTAAATAAGACTTTATGCCCTCATCAAGAGTTGCATACCCTTGATAACCATTACAGTTACCATTTCCTTTTATACCACCTACATTGTTACATGTCTGAACTAGATTACTACAACTATAACGACAACCTGTCTCTTCAAGAACAATAGCAACCGCCAAATAAGGATCTAATCCAGTTTCTTTGGTATAATTAGCAAAAAGATAACCTTTATTTGTCAAGTTCGAAGAAAGAGATTTATTTAACTTATTTGTAAGCTCCGTCAAAGTAAGTCCATCATAAACTTTTTCCTCTACCAAGATTGCTTCTACAGGTTCTACAGTAGTTACATCACTCACCTGACTAACTACTTCTTCCTTAATAGAAGACTTTTCTTTCTTATTTGTTTCATCCTTTTCGGTATTCTTAGAATCACCTGTATATGAAACGGCTTTTACTGAAGTAGATAATAAAAAATTATCATGTTCAGTTGAAGTTGTTTTTTCATCTACAAGATCAGTATATGATCCTTTATAAACAACTAGTAGACTCATCAGCAATAGAAGAATTCCTATTACCTTAAGAGTCTTCTTCGACTGTTCTATTTCCATATTCACCATACCTTTTTTACCTGAAAACAGTATCTATTATAACAAAGATACCTATATAAGTCAAATTTGCAACAAATTTCGACATGTGTTAAAATTTATATAGAAACTTGGAGGGAATTATGAAAGTTACAATTATAGGTGGTGGAGCATATGCATTAGGTTTATCCTTTATGTTCCATGAAAACACAAACGAAATTACAATTTATAGTAAAGTAAAAGAAGAAATTGAAGTATTAAAAAAATATAGAAAAAACGATCAATATCTAAAAGATATTATAATTTATGATGATATTTTGCTTACAACAAACTTAGAAGAAGCGATTACAGACAGTGATTTAATTGTAATTGCTGTTGCAACAAGATATATAGAAAGCATATGTCAAGAAATTCGAAAGTATTATCAAAAACAACATTTATTAATTGCATCCAAAGGTATTGATCAAAACAAATTGCTTTTTGCCAGCAACATTGTAAAATCTATCATAAATACTGATCGCATTGCGGTCATATCTGGACCTACTTTCGCTATGGATTTAGCGAACAAACAAATTTGTGGTTTAGCTCTTGCTAGTCATAACCAAGAAACAACCTATGTGGTAAAAACAACTTTAGAAAATCATTATTTAAAATTAAGAGCAACTACAGATATGTTAGGAATTGAACTTTGTGGATCTATTAAAAATGTTTTGGCTTTAGCAGCTGGTATGTTAGAAGGACTAAAAACCTCTCAATCTACAAAAGCGATGTTTTTAACCGAATCTTTACACGATGTAAAATATTTAATTAAAAAATTAGGAGGCGATGGAAATACCATCCTTTCCTTCGCTGGCTTTGGCGATATTTTACTAACTTGTACATCTACCAATAGTCGAAACTTTTCTTTTGGTAAAAAAATTGGTGAAAAACAAAGTAAAGAAGACCTGGACCAATATTTAAAAACACATACTGTGGAAGGTGTTTACACTTTAAAATCATTATCCAATCTATTAGAGCAAGAAAGAATCGAGCTTCCAATTATTAGCTTAATTTATGAAATTGTATTTCGAAATGCCAATCCTGAACAATTACTTGAATTTTTAATTCAAAAAAAATAGAAGTTATTTTTTCACTTCTATTTTTTCTTTTCCTCCCATATAAGGTTGTAAAACTTTTGGAATCTTGATCGATCCATCTTCTTGATAATTATTTTCAACAAGAGCAATCAATCCTCTAGGAGAAGCTACAACTGTGTTGTTTAAAGTATGCAAATAATAAGTTCCCTTCTCTCCCTTTGTACGAACACCTAAACGTCTCGCTTGTGCATCGCCTAGATTAGAACAACTAGCAACTTCAAAATATTTCTTTTGCCTTGGAGACCAAGCTTCAATATCGCAAGATTTTACTTTTAAATCCGCTAAATCACCACTACAACATTCAAGTTGACGAACTGGAATATCGAAATTTCTAAAAATTTCCACCGTATATTTCCACATTTTTTCATACCAATCCATTGATTCTTCTGGTTCACAAATAACAATCATCTCTTGTTTTTCAAATTGATGAACACGGTAAAGACCTCTTTCCTCAAGACCATGGGAACCACCTTCTTTTCTAAAACATGGAGAATAGCTTGTCATTTGAATAGGCAATTCTTCTTTTTTTAGAATCTGATCTTTAAATTTACCAATCATAGAATGTTCAGAAGTTCCAATTAAATATAAATCTTCTCCTTCAATTTTATACATCATAGCTTCCATTTCTGGGAAAGACATAACACCAGTTACTACATCCCCATGAATCATAAATGGTGGTATAGCATAAGTAAAACCATGATCGATCATAAAATCTCTAGCATAAGCAAGCATAGCTTCATGAAGCCTTGCAATATCACCAAGCAAGTAATAAAACCCTTGACCACTTGTTCTTCCTGCAGCTTCTTTATCCATACCATTTACCCTTGCAATAATATCCGCATGATATGGAATTTCATAAGTAGGAACTACTGGTTCTCCAAATCGTTCAACTTCTACATTTTCGGAATCATCATGACCAATAGGAACCGATGGATCCATGATATTAGGAATTACCATCATAATTTCTTTAATTCTTTTACCTGTTTCTTCTTGTATACTTTCTAAAGAAGCAATCTCATCTGCCATTTCTTTTATCTTTGCTTTTACTTGTTCTGCTTCTTCCTTTTTCCCCTCTTGCATTAGTTTTCCAATTTCAGAACTCTTTTTATTTTTATCCGCTTTTAATTGATCCGCTTTCGTTTGTGCTTCTCGAACTTTTATATCAAGTTCATACACCTCATCCACTAAAGGTAATTTTTCATCTTGAAATTTGTTTTTAATGTTTTCCTTTACCAAATTTCTATTTTCTCTTATTAATTTAATATCAATCATATTATCCTCCTATTTATTTTTACTTTCAATATTTTGTAGTTCAAATCTATATTTTTGCCCGTTTTTATTAATTTCCTCTAAAAACATATCATAGGGTCTACACCATAATTTACAATCTTCATATAAAGCGCGATATGCAACCATCTTTTCGTGTGTTTCACTATGATAGATAATATCCTCTACTCTATAAAAATCCCCTTTATAATGCTTATAGATTCCTCCTATTTTTAAAGTGTTCATAAAATTCTCCTTTCCAAAACAAAAAGGATGCCTACCAGGAGTGCATAAGCACGGTACCATCCTTTGTTTTACTCACTTAAATAACGGAATGATTTCCGGACTCGATTAAAGTCTCTAAAGAGTAGATAAGCAATCTTTTATATTAGTTTCCACCAACCACTAATTCTCTATAAATAAAAAGGGTTGCTATTGTCTCTTATCACTGATTTATAAGATAATTATAAAATATTTTTTTTGTTTAGTAAATAGATTTTTTATTTTTTACTTACTGATTTTTTAAACTCTATAAAGCAATTAATCAAATGATGGACCTTTGAATAATCGATTTTATTATAATCTCGTACTTTTTTAACAGGTCAAATAAACCATGAAGTTTTTGATCGGTATAAAGCTGAAAAGCTTCATGTATGGCTTAATTGACTTGATCATATAAAATGGCTTTACTCACTTTTCCTAAGCCTAGCATAAAATACTGTTTTTAAAAAAGCAAAGAAAAAAGCGTTTTTCACGCTTACTATCGAGATTCAATAATTAATTTTATTGCTGTTCTTTCCTCACCATCAATATTAATATCCGTAAAAGCTGGTATACAAATTAAATTTTTACCTGATGGAGCCACAAACCCTCTTGCAATACAAACAGCCTTAATTGCTTGGTTTATTGCTCCTGCTCCTACTGCTTGAATTTCTACACTCCCCTTTTCTCTAAATATATTAGCTAAAGCCCCCGCTACACTATTTGGATTTGACTTTGATCGTACTTTTAATGTTTCCATAAATATTTCATTCCTTTCTAATTCATTATATTAAAAAGCAAACGAAAAAGAACAAAAAAAAGACTAAAAGTCTAATACTTCTATGTCTTTATCTTCTACTAATTTAGCCTCTTGATATTTTGGTTGCTCTTGTTGATTCACAGCTGGTATTTCAGTCGTTTTTTCCGCAGGCGTTTCAGTTTCTACTGCAGGTGTTTCTGGTTTTGCCGTTTCTTGAATCACCGGAATGGTCTGTGTTTTATCAAGAGGATTTGCTCCACCATAGATTTGATGTGCTGTTTCTTCTTTTGGAAGATCAACTGCAGGGCTTGCTCCTCCATAGATTGTTGGTGCAGGCTCTTCTTGTACAGATGGCTGCATGTCTACTACTGGTGAAGTTGTTTCTTCCGTTGTAGATACACTAGGTTCAACAATTGGAATATTATTTTCTTCTTGCATATTGACACTGGTAGTAGAATCTACAGAAACAGGTTCTATAACAGGTTGTACTACATCACTCGTAGTTGTATTTTCAACGGAGCTTTCAGCAATGGCTGATGCTGCTAAAGAAGCATCAGGTGTAGATTGTATATTGCTATCAACAGGTGCAACTGGATCTACATTTACAGGTTCTATCGTTGGTTGAATAGGTGTTACATCTACTGGAGAAGGATTTGCTTGGAAATCGCTTGGATTTGGTTGAACGGTATTCATTGTATTACTAGGTTGTTCAACAGCTGTAGGTGTTACATCAGGAACAACTGGATTTGTCGCATAATTAACTGGTTCAGATACACCCATATTAGGATCATTGGTAAAAGTAGGTGCATTTGTTTGAGCTATACCAACATTTGCATTCATACTTGGATCTGAAAAATTAGGTGTCACATCCGTAGTAACAACATCCTCCTTTTTTGGTTTTTTCTTATGACCAGAGGCTATAAACAAGATAAGAGCTAGTAATAGTAATACAACCCCTCCTGCAATCAATAAACCAGGTAAAGTCGTAAACCAATTTATATCAAAATTAAATGCGCATATATACATAAATACATCTCCCTTATTTTATTCTATTTTTATAATAACAAATTTTTACTATAAAATCAATCCTTTTTTAAAAGGCTAAACTGATTAAACACCCCATAATGAGGGATATTTTTAAAACCCATCATCTCTTTTTTTATGGGATGTAAAAATGACAGTTCATATGCATAAAGAGCTATTTGTTGCTTATTTTGTTCACCATATCTTTGATCCCCATATAATGGATGCTTTCTATTTTGCAATTGAATTCGAATTTGATGATGTCTTCCAGTTTTCAAATTGATTTCCAACAAAGACAACTGATTTTTTTCTTCTAATACTTTGTAAGACAATTCGGCGTATTTTCCTTCCTTTTCATTTGTAATTACAGCATTAAAAGAATGATCTTTTTTGATATAATCAATCAACTTCCCATTTTTTTCTTTAAAAATTCCTTGTACAACCGCTAAATACTTTTTATGAAATTGATGCTCTTGGATTTGTCTTGTCAATCGACTCGCAGCTTTAGAAGTTTTTGCAAAAACCATAATGCCCCCAACAGGTCGATCCAAACGATGCACCAGTCCTACATAAACATTCCCTGGTTTTTTATATTTTTCTTTAATATAAGCCTTAACAAGTGACAACATGTCAGGATCATGACTACGATCTTCCTGAGAAGGAACATTGCAAGGTTTTTCTACTACTATAATATGATTATCTTCATAAAATATATTTAAATTATTTGCTTTCATAACGTCCATATATACCACAAGGTAAAACCAGATTCTTATTTTTTATAGGCAATCCTAATTCCCCTGTTGTAATTTCTCCATCATATTTATTTCCCATAGCAAGCTTTAATAAATTTCCAAGCACACTACTTGAAAGTCCAGTTGTATAAGAATTAATAATAAAGAACAATGGATCATCCACTAATAATTCCATACATAAATCAATAAGCTCAGCCAAATTCTTTTCAATATTCCATACCTCACCATTGCTTCCTCTTCCATAACTAGGAGGATCCATAACAATAGCCTCATATTTATGTCCTCGTCTAATTTCTCTTTTTACAAATTTAATTACATCATCAACAATATAACGAATAGGACGATCAGATAAACCAGAAGCTGCTGCATTTTCTTTTGCCCAGTCCACCATACCACGAGAAGAATCCACATGAACGACACTCGCTCCAGCATATAAACAAGCAACGCTTGCACCTCCCGTATATGCAAATAAATTTAAAACACGAATAGGACGATTGGCCTGTTGAATTTTATCTATCATAAAATCCCAATTTACTGCTTGTTCTGGAAACAATCCCGTATGTTTAAATCCCATTTGTTTAATATTGAAAGTTAAATCTTTATAATGTACTTGCCAACGAGCGGGTGTTTTCTTTAAATTTTCCCAATAACCACCACCAGATGTATTTCTATGATAATGGGCATGAATAAAATTATATTTATTAATCAAATGTCCATTATTCCATATGACTTGAGGATCTGGTCTTAATAAGAAAACAGTATTCCATCTTTCTAGTTTTTCACCACTGGAAGCATCTATAACCTCAAATTCTTTCCAATTCTTTGCTAAATCCATACTATCACCAATTTCATTATAAAACAAAAAAGAACGAAAAGCCATTAAAACTTTTTCGTTCCTTTCATTCCTTTAAATCCATGTGAGAATCCTTGTAAAATATTCGTCTCAAAAGAATGTGTTTTATGAATTCTTGTTTTATAATCTTTAATACCAATATTAATCATATCATCTAAAAGTTCTGTATATTCTTTTCCAATAGGTGCCCATAAATAGAAAGCTAAAGAACCAGGAATAGAATTAATTTCATTTACATAAGCCTTCTTTTCCTTGGTATCAACTAAAAAGTCAATACGACAAACCCCACTACTTCCAATAGCTTTAAAAGCAGCAAGAGCAGATTCACGCACTTGTTTTTCTAAAGCTTTTGTAAGATCAGCAGGAATCTTACGATCCGCAGCAGCCATACCTTTTGAAGCACTTTTCATAGTACCCTTTACAGGCATTTTTCCTTTAGCCTTACCTCCACCAATATATTTTTCTTCATAAGTTAAGAAATCTTCTTTAGAAATTACCTCTTCTATAGCACTTAACTCTTGATTTTTATAATTTCCAAGTACACTAATATTAACTTCTTTTAAATTTTTTACCAATTCTTCAACGACAATTTTAGTATCATATTGAATGGCATCTTCAATACCTTCTATCAACTCTTCATCATTCTTTGCAGTAGCAATACCAACACTACTACCTAAAGTGGCAGGTTTAATGATTACAGGATATTTTAGGTTTTTATGAATTTTATCTAATACAGCTGCACTATCCAATTTATAGTCATTATCATAAAACCAAGTATAATTTTTAATTGGAATTCCTTCACTTTCAAAAACTTGTTTCATATAAACTTTATCCTGTCCAATTACAGAAGCATATACATTACTTCCTACATAAGGAATACCAATTGTTTGTAAATAACCTTGTAAGGTACCATCTTCTACATTCGTACCATGTACAATTGGAAAAGCAATATCAATTTCTTTTACGATACGCTTAAACAATCCCTTTGATTGTAAAACAAAAGCTCCATTTCTTTCATAAAGAACCACTTTCTTACAATATCTCTTAATCAAATCCATATCTTGATAATTTTCGATTTCCTTTAATATTTCCCCTGTATACCACTGTCTATCTTTTGTAATATAAATGGGAATAATTTCATACTTTTCACTATCCATTTTATTCATCGCTTGAACAGCTGAGATAATACTTACCTCATGTTCAACACTTTCTCCACCAAAAATAACACCAACTTTAATTTTCATACTTTATCCTCCTATTCATTATATGTATCTGGTAAATCATTTTCAAATAATGCATACAAATCCTTTTTTCCTTTTAGACCATTTATAATAGTGTATGCCTCTTTCACATCATTGGTTAAAATAACGTTTTCTTCTTTAAATCCATTTAATAACAATCCCTCATAAATAGGTTTCGTTCTCTTCTTACCAATAAGTATAACATATTTTGCTTTAGAAATAGCACTGATTTGTTTACCAAATTCACGATTATACTCTTCTTCTTTTGGTCCCAATTCGATCATTCCAGGTGTCACAACCACTTTATCGCCATTCATCATAGAAAGCACTTCCAAAGCATTTTTTGCTCCTACTGGATTTGAATTATAAGCATCATCTATTTGATAAAAATTTCCTATTTTTTTAAGTTCCAAACGATGTTCAATAGGTCGTACTTGTTTTACCGCCTTCATTAAATTATCTATAGAAATTCCAAACGCACGTCCTAAAGCTAAAGCCGACAAAATATTATATACATTATGCCTACCTAACAATTTGGTCTCAAAAGCATATTTTTTAGGATCTCCTTTAAACATAACATCAAACTTGCACCCTTTATTCGTTCCAACAATATTACAAGCTCTTACATCCACATCTTCTTGATCAATTCCTATCCATAAAATTCTACAATGATTTTTAAGCTTATAAGATACTTGTTTTGGATCATCTTTATTTAAAACACCTATCCCATCTTCTGGTAAAGATTCAATCAGTTCAAATTTTCCTTCTTGAATGTTTTTTTCAGAACCAAAGGTTTCTAAATGGGCTGTCCCAATCGTTGTTAAAATGCCATATTGAGGATGCACCATATTACATAAACTTTTAATTTCCCCTTTTTTGTAAGCACCCATCTCAGCAATAAAAATATCATCAAATTTACTTAAATAATTATTAATTGTAATCATAAGCCCATAGTTGGTGTTTAAATTTCTAGGAGTAGCCAAAGCATTATACTTAATATTTAAAATATCACTTAAAATATTTTTAGAACTGGTTTTTCCATAACTACCAGTAATTCCAATAATTTTTAAATGATTCATAGCCTTTAACTTTTTATTGGCTTTAGAAAGATAATAAAAATAAACACACTTTTCTACAGGTCTATTTATAAGATTCGCAACCAAAACAACCAAGTAACTTAAACTAATCAATAAAGCAATAACAAATGCAAAAAGTAAATCGTTTATATTCGTAAAACAAACGAATAAAGTAGGAATAAGCATAAGAATACTAATTGTTACAATTAATCTTTTCACACGAGCTGTGATTACCAAATCATGTTTCATCTGCTTCTTTTCTCTTTGATAATCTCCAAGTAAAGTGATCATTAAAATAATATAGATAACAGAAGTTAAAACCAACAAACAATTCGTAAAAACGGTATTTTTTACAATAAGGGCAATCAGTAATAAAAACATATTGACATAATCATAACAAAAGATAGCCTCTTTTTTATTTTTCTGCATCCATTTTAAATAGCGATTATTCTCATTATATAAATTCTGTTGTAACATATGCAAAGCTTTTTTATTCTTGATCATCAAATAAAGAAAACCAATAATTAAAAATATATAAATCATAATTTAACCTCCTAGATAAAATGATCTAATATCTGTATAACACGATTTATCTGTTCTAAATAAGCATAGTGGGTTGCGTTTTCTAAAACGATTAAAGCACCATCATCCAAAAGTTGTTCCAATAACTTAGCTTCTTCCAAGGTAGCTTCTGTATCATGATCTCCCCAAATAAGCAAAGTTGGACATTTTATTTTCTTCGCACAAGAACTTAAATCTTCATTTACTGTATTGACAAGTATCTCTCGCATAATAGGACTTGCCGTCTTATAATCACGAGATCCAATAAAATTCTTAGCCCACTCCCCAATTTTATCCATACCTGGTAGACGTTTAATTCTCTTTAAAATACGAACCTTTAATGGTTGTTTCGTTTGAAGCCTTACACAAGGACTTCCAAACAATACCAAACGATCCACTTTATTTCTTGAAGCATAAATAATAGCAATTCTACCCCCAAAGGAATGCCCAATAACAACTGGTTTTTTAATTTTTAATTCTTTTACAAACTCTTCTACGATATCACAATAATCATAAATCGTAAGAGCCTCTTTGGGCTCATGACTAAGTCCAAAACCAGGTAAATCTAAAATTGTAATTCTTTTATTTTTTAATCTATCTCCAATAGGTTTCATCATTTCAATGTTTTGACCCCAACCGTGTAATAAAAGAACATCCTGTCCTTTACCATATTGTATGTAATTTATATCATTTCCTCTAATATTTATTTTCATAAGTTTCACCATATTCATTATACAACATTTACTATATAAAGTTAAGAACTAATTGTTTTCTATCACAAAATACTTCTATAACTTTTTCTTTGATTTCTTTTCTTTTTTTCAAACACTTTAATTTCCTTTAAACCCTTAGAAGTAGTATCATGAAGAGGAAAATTTAGAATACATGGCTCTTTTCCTGCAAAAGCAACAGCGTTGGTTTGTTCTAAAAACTGCTGCAAATTATTGAAATCACATGGCTCATAAGTATAACTTTTAATTGAAGAATTATGCAACACCTTATATTTAGCTTGATATAAATTATGCTTTTTTATCAATTGTAATTTTACAATATCCTCCCCAAGCATTTGATGAATAAATAAATTTCTTACAGCTAAAAAATCACACTGATTTATAAGAAAAACGCTTTTTTTACCAGATGAAATCTTTATTCCATGATCATATCCATTAAACCACAAAGTAAAATCTACTTTACTCCCTGTATTTTGATTTAGATTTGCAATTAAATCTTGGACATGGTCCCATCCCAAAACATCCTCTATTTTTTCAGAAGTTGTGAACATACTTCCATCTTTAACATCCACAGCAATTTTTCTAGTCTCCCCTTTATATAATAAATTCTCTTGTACCTTTTTCATAAAAACCTCCTGTTTTTAAGTATTAACATCTTTTTCGTATCCAACGCTTGAATACCAACCTCTTTTATTTGATTGTATATACATAAATAATCTCTATTCTTTTTTACATCTAATTTTTTCTTCGTTTCATTTAATAAATTTATAATCGATTCCATACGACTGGCAAAAAACAAATAATCTATATTTATGTTTTTCCTATTTTTATCCATAGTATGAAAATCCGTAATATAAATAACTTGATTATTTACATGATCTTTAACTAATGTAAGTTGTTCCACTTCCCTTTTGAACAGATCTTCGATCACTAAGTCCTGAACCAAACAAAACTGCTCATACATTCGCATATCTCGATTATAAACCGGATGTAAAGCCGCTGTTGCTTTAGACATAGAAGGGACAGTTAAAGAAGAAGCACATTGATCAAAAACAGATCCCTCTAATATATCCCCAAAAGCAACTTGTAGGCTTTGCTTTTCTGTATTAAAACCATTTTCTATTCTTTGATTTAATCTTTTAATATCTGCACGACTTCCAATCGTATAACAATTTTCAACTGAAAAATTAGAAAACACTTGAATGAAATTCATAAACACACCTACTTTCTAGAATCCTTGGTAGTAAAAGTAATTACTTTTCTTTTAGCTTTACTTTTTTCTATATTAGGAATTTGCCTTTCTACTCGATGCACACCGATTAAAAAATCCTTATTTGAAATAGAAGAGTTTTGTGCATTTTCAAAAGATTTAAATGTTGTTGTATTCAAAAAATCTAAAATAGCATGTGTATCTTTAGAAAATAAAATATATTGCTTTTTTACCAAAGCATCTGTTTTAGAAGTTGTACTAAAATTGGTTGTATACAAAACGTTTCCAGAATAATTGTATTTTTTTAAAGTAATCTTTTCTAAATTGTTTTGTAACATGTCACTTACTACTAAATTTCGAACTTGGTTGTACTGATTCGTAAGTTGTTTTTGTATCTCATCCGTATCGAGTAAAAGATCCTTGGCATCCAGTGTGTTAATTTCATCTTTTGTCATAAATTCACATGGTATACTTACTTTCATACCCGGATTATCAAAGATAGAGTCGCTAGGAATAGCCCCAAAAGCATAAGAAAGCTTAATCATCCTTTCTTTGCACCATTTTTTACAGAAACGAATCAAATCTTCTCCATTTTTAAAAGCCTCTTCATTCCCTACACTCATTTGTATATTTGGTAAAGACAATTTTCTAAATCCATAAGGATCATAAATATTTTTCATAAATGCCTCCTATAAACGTTCTATTTTTTTCACAATAATTTGATACTTATCATATCGTCTTTCCACAGTCCCTGTGATTTTTAAAATCATCCCTTTTTGTAAATCCATATTGTTCTCATAAATTTTTGGAAATAAAGTAAAATCCATTGTTGCTTTATCATCACTTCCACTAATGAACGCCATACGATCCCCATTTTTTGTATTGATCTCTTTGATGTTTTCGACCAAGATGACTACATCAATAATTTGATTTAAATATTTTGCGATTTCTGACAATTCAATGGAAGAATATTTGGTTTTATATTTTAAAACAGGATGATTGGATAAATAGAAACCAAATACTTCTTTTTCTCTTTGAATCAGTTCATCTTTACTATATTCATCGACAACTTCAATTGTTGGTTTTTCAACAAGAGATGGGTCTAAATCTTGAATCAAATCGACATAATTTAATAAGTTATCTAAATTATAAAACAACGTTTTTTTGTTATAGCCAAAACAATCAAAACAAGAAGCATCAATCAAAGATTCAATGCACTTCCTAGATAGATTGTGCAATTTATATAAACAATCAAATAAATCGGTAAAACCTTCTTTCCGCTTATCTAAAATTTCTTTACAAGCGACTATTCCGACGTTTTTAATATTAGAAAGTGGAAAAACTATACCCTCCTTAGTAGAGATATACTCTTTAGAACTTATCAATATATTAGGCTTTAAAATAGTAATTCCATTTGCTTTCGCTTCATAGATATATTCTAAAGTTTTACTTTCACTTCCAATAACAGAAGATAATAAATTAGAGAAAAATTCAATTTTATAATGAGCTTTTAAATAAGCCATTTTATACGCAATCATTGAATACGCAACCGAATGTGCACGATTAAAACCATAATTTGCAAAATTTAAAATTAAATCATACACTTCCTGGGCTTTTTCTTTCGTTAATCCATTTTGAACACACCCCTGAATAAACCTCTCTTCTTCACTTTTTAATACATCATATTTTTTCTTACTCATGGCACGCCTTAAAATATCCGCCTCTCCATAAGTAAATCCTGCTAGTTTTCTGGCAATCTGCATAATCTGCTCTTGATAAATAATAATTCCATATGTAGGTTTTAATATTTCTTCTAATGAAGGAACAATATAAGTGATCTTTTCTTCTTTATGTTTTCTTTTGATATAAGAATCGATATTAACCGCAGGCCCTGGTCGAAAAAGAGCAATAGCCGCAAAAATATCCTCCAAACTTGTTGGTTTTAAACGACTTAAAAAGTTTTTCATACCAGTAGATTCAAATTGAAACACTCCAGAAGTATTGGCTGTATAAAAAACCTTTAAAGCTTCTTGATCTGAAAGCGGAATTTTTGAAAAATCAATTTCTTCTCCCGTTGTTTTTTTGATATCTGAAAGAATATTCATAATCGTTGTTAAATTTTTAAGCCCTAAAAAATCCATTTTTAAAAGTCCCAACTCTTCTAAATATTCCATAGAATATCCTGTTAAATATAAATCTTCGCTTTTGGTTAAGGGGATGACCTCATCAAGAGGATATTTACACATAACAATACCAGCTGCATGAATGGAAGTATGCCTTGGGAACCCTTCCAAACGACAAGCAATTTCAAACATTTTCTTTAAGGCGTTTTCACTTTCAATTAAATTTCGAAACTTAGCATTTGTTTCATAAAAATCTTTTAATTTTAATTTTGAAAAAGCAGGTAAGCATTTGCATATTTCATTAACCTTATTTAAATGAATATTTAAAACTCGTGAAACATCACGGATAACTTGTTTCGCTCCTAATGTACCAAAAGTAACAATACCAGCTACATTCTTTTCTCCATATTTTTCTTTTACATACTGAATAACTTGATCACGATATTGATCAGGAAAATCAGTATCAATATCAGGCATAGTCACTCTTTCTGGATTTAAAAATCTTTCAAACAACAAATTATATCGAATCGGATCAATATCCGTAATACCAAGGCAAAAAGACACTAAAGAACCAGCCGCAGATCCCCTACCGGGGCCTACCAAAATATGTTTCTTTTTAGCGTAACGAATAAAGTCATACACAACTAAAAAATAATTACTAAATCCCATTTTATCAATAACACTTAATTCATATTTCAATCGTTCCATATAAATAGGATCATATTCCCCGTCAAATCTTTTTTCAAGTCCCTTCTTGGCCAAATTGTATAAATATTCAAAAGAACTTACATTTTTTCCTGTATCATAAATAGGAAGCAATATTTCCGTTTTTGAAAAAATAACATCACAACAAGAAGCAATTTTATTGGTATTATACAATCCCTCATTTGAAGAATATAAATCATAATCCGTTACATGAATATAATTGGTATCGATATCCACATAATCCTCTTCAATGGTTTTGTTATCACGAATCATATTTAAATATTTTAAAAAAGGACTCTCTTCTTTTTTTAAATATAAATTTTTATTAAAATAAACAACATTGCTTGTAATCTGACGTGCATTTTTTTCTTCTTCCATTGTAGAAAAACCAATATACACCTCTTCCATAATTGAACAAAGAAAAGAAAACTTATCTTTATAAAAACAAGGCACAACAGCATATAAATCCTTATGCCAATCCTTTAAATCATTTTCATTTACTTTTCTTTCACTCTGAATAGTAGATAATTTAATCAAACTACGATACCCTTCATAATTTTTAGCAAAAAAACAAATATTAAAATCTTCAATATAAACATCTAGTCCCAGAATCGGTTTTATATTATTCTTTTTACAAGCTTTATAAAACTCCATAGCCCCATACATATTATCATCACAAAGTCCCAGTGCCATAATTTTATTATCTTTGGCAAACTGGATTAATTCTTCGATTGAAATTAAGCTCGAAAGTAAAGAATAATTTGTTTTTATATATAATGGAACATACATAGCATTCCCTCCATTATTAGTGTATCACATTTTTAGAACTCTTTGAGTTTTAACTTACTTTTTTCCCTATCTTTTTCTTTCCCCAAATAAGCTTTGATACAGTGCAAAATGGCTTGATCCATATCATTCCTTCTCTCATCTAAAGAAATCGTTGAGGATAAATACTCCGAAACTTCATCCATAGGAATAAATGAAGCATTTGAAAACTGTTTTAAAAAATCTTCGCTGGCATAACCACTGAGATAAAATGTCCAAGCAACATTGTCTACATTTCCTTGAACAGATGCATCCTTAGTACAATAAAGAAGCGCATTATCCTCATTTAAAGAATAAAATCCCTTTTCAAATAAGTCTCTACGAATTTGTACAAAAGTGTTTTTCTTTGGATACGTTGGAAAATAAAAATAACCACGATCTTCACAAAGCAAAACACAATGATCTTTTACAATAAAAAGGCTATAGAATTCTTCTTCTATTTCCGAATTCTTTTTATTTTTTTCTACTAAAAATTTATCTTTTTCTATAACGTTTTCATCAAAAACATTTTCATATGTAATTTCTTTCATAAGACCTCTCCCTTTTATATATCCTAATATAATACATGAAATTTCCTTATTTTTCAAGAAATTCATACAAATTATTTGACTTAAATCATAAAATATGATAAAGTTATAAACAGCGATTAGATATATACGAAGGAGGGAGAATATGCCAATTAATTTATCTAGTAAAAAACCATTAAAAAGAAATAAAGTATCAAAAGCTTTAAACAGAACAAGTTGTCCTCAAAAACCAAACTTACAAGTTGTGACTTTAGAAGACGGAACAAAAATTCGTTTAACAGCTAGAGAAAAAAGAACACTTATGAAAGACCAAAAAGTAGCCTAAGCTGCTTTTTTTCATGTAACAATACAATAACAGTCTAAACTTGGCCTAATCAGAATAATCGCCTTTCACATATAATAAAATGTAAAGAAAGGTGAAAAAATGAAAACAAAGATTTTCGAAGGGAGTGCTGTAGCAATTGCGACCCCTTTTATCGAAAATAAAGTAAATTTTAAAGAATTAAAAAAATTGATTGAATACCAAATTGCCAATAAAACCGATGCCATTGTTGTATGTGGTACAACGGGAGAATCCTCTACAATGAGCGAAGAAGAAATTTTAGAAACAATTAAATTTACGGTGGATACAGTCAATAAAAGAGTCCCAGTCATTGCCGGGACAGGATCTAATTGTACAAATACAGCCATAAGAAGAACAAAATTTGCTGAAAAAGTAGGAGCCGATGGTGTTTTATTAGTTACACCCTACTACAATAAAACCTCACAACAAGGACTAATTGCCCATTACGCTGAAATTGCCCAAGCAACGACTTTGCCCATTCTTTTATATAATGTTCCTAGTAGAACCGGTGTAAACATTGAACCACAAACAGTTGCCGAACTTGCCAAAATAGATAATATTGTAGGTATTAAAGAAGCCAGTGGCAACATTTCACAAATAGCTAAAATTGCGCGCGTTATTCCAGATGACTTTTCAATCTATTCTGGAAACGATGATCAGATCCTACCTATATTATCACTAGGAGGAAAAGGTGTAATCTCCGTTCTTGCTAATATTCTTCCAAAACAAACACATGATATCGTCACAAGTTTTCTGAATCAAGATATAGAAAAATCTAGAAATTTACAATTGCAATATTTAGATTTAATTCAATTGCTATTTTCGGATGTTAATCCCATTCCAGTAAAAGAAGCTTTAAATATTATGGGATTTGATTATAAAGAACCAAGAAAACCATTAATACGTTTAAATGAAGAAAAGCAAAAAGCTTTAAAAAAAGAGATGAAAAAACAAAACATAATAAAATAAGTAAGGAAAAACCTTACTTATTTTTTAACTACAAGTATAATTTTGTTCTTGTAATTCTTGCTTAATTGTATTCATATCTTCATCTAAATTATAACTTTTTTCATTTTCAAAAGTATCTGGTAAAACCTCCAAATCATACGTTCTGATTTGTTCCACTTGATTCGTTGCTCTTTCACAGCCAACTACAAAGCCAGTGACTTCACTTTGTTGAAGAAGTAAACAGCGATTATAATGATTATCTAGATCTGTTGTAAATTCTTCAGATAAACTATATCTTTTTAGTTTTTCATCTTGACTATAAAAAGTATATGTTTTTGAAATTTGACTACAAATCATAGTATCAAAGCTTTCCGTTGGTTCTGTCTCAGATGGATTATCTTCTTCTACAACATTTGACTGATCTGGATTTTCTTTGTTGCTATTCATCATTTCTCGGATATCTGGCATAAACCAAATAAATGCACCCACACCGACGAAAAGAATAAAGACTAGAATCAAGCTAAATGTGTTATTCTTCTTAGGTGCGCTGGTATTTTGTGTATTTGAAGAAGACGTTGTTTTTGGTTTCATAGGATCATCCACTGGAATTTGTGGATGAATGGCCTCTGGCCCTACAGTAATTTTACTTGGATCCACAACATTTGAAAAATCGTAATTCGAAGAAGCAGATCCTACAGATTTGACAGTAGAAGAACTTGTTGCATCTCCTGCTGCATTTTGTGAAGTTTCAGCTTGACCTGTAATAGATGAAGTCGTATTCACATTTTGATTGATCAAGTTGGCATTTGAAGTTGTAGGATTTGGATTGCTATTTGGATTTCCTGCGTTTGTATTCATCGTTTGATTTGTATTTTGTATATTGTTTTGTGTTTGTTGTTCATTATTCATTTTTTCCACCCCTTAATTTGGTTATCGTTTCTTGAAAATTATCACTATTAATAATACAACTACCACTAACTAAAATATCAGCTTGCCTTAACTTCTTGCAATTTTCTAAATTAATTCCCCCATCAACATTCACGATGATATTTAACTTTTTTTCTTTCATTTTCTTTTTAAATTCTTTAATTTTTATCAATGTTTCTGGAATAAAGCTTTGTCCTCCAGCTCCAGGCTCAACTGACATAAATAGAACCATTTCAATTTGATCCAAATAAGGATCTAAAGCTTCAATTGGTGTATCCGGTTTAATAGCAAGTCCACACTTAATACCATAATTATGAATTAAATCAATTAAAGATTGTATATCTTCATCAAGTTCTACATGAATGGTAAGGAATTCCGTATTCAATTGGGCATATTTCTTAATTAATTTTTTTGGTTTTGCAACCATTAAATGTACATCCAATCGTTTCGAAGTATATTTATAAATATTTTTCATCGAACGAAAAGGCAATGTTTTGTTAGGAACAAATTTACCATCCATAACATCAACATGTATAAAATCAACATCCGTTTCATTTAATTTCATAATATCATCTTCTACATAATAACTGCTTAAAAAAGATGCCGATACTTTCATAGAATCACCTACCTACAATTTTTTTATAATTTTCATATCGAGAAGCCAAAATTTGATTCTTTCGAACCGCTTCTTTTACTTTGCATTCCTTTTCATCAATATGATTGCAATCCTTATAAATACAAGGATATCGTTTAAATTCAACAAAAGCATTCATAATTTCTTCTTGAGTCATATTTTTAAATTCTAAAGAAGAAAATCCTGGAGTATCCAATACTTTTCCTCCATACATCTCAAGTAATTCTACATGACGAGTTGTATGCCTACCTCGATTTAAAGCCATAGAGATTTCACCTGTTTGTAAATGCAAAGTAGTATCCAAATGATTAAGCAAAGTGGATTTTCCAGCCCCCGTTTGTCCAGTAAAAACACTTGTCTTCCCACGAATGAAATCTTTTATTTGAGCAAGTTCTGTATTTAATAAAACAACATAGCCCAAATTCTTATAATATTGCATAATCTTTTGATCGTTTTCCCATTCTTCTTTATTACATTTATCTTGTTTTGTAAGACAAATAATCGGTTTTATTTTATTTACTTCCATCACAACCAATAATTTATCTAACAAATTCAAAGAAAGATCTGGTTCTTTTAAGCTTGTCACCAAAAAAGCTTGATCGATATTCGCTACCATAGGACGAACTAATGCATTTTTACGCTTTTCAATTTCCAATATATAGTTATTCTTCTCATCAAAAAGCACATAGTCTCCTACTAAAGGCGTTTTCTTTTCTTTTCGAAAACGGCCTCTAGCTTTGCAAACATAACTGGTATGATTTGCCTCGACCGTATAATTATTACTTACAATTTTAACAATCTGACCTCTCATCGATTCTCCTTTAATTTGTAGTATTTGATGTATTTCCATTGCTGTTTTCGTCGGTATTTGCCTCGTTATCCTCTGCATCAGGAGTATTCGTAGTATTATCATTAGGAGTCTGCGCAGGAGCAACAGCAATAGTCACTTTTAAATTCGATCCTTCTACAACGGTATCACCAGCACCTCTAGATTGACTCATAACCGTACCTGGTGTATAACGAGTAGATTCTTGCTCGACAACTGTTAAAGTAATATCGTACTTCTCACAGAAGTTTTCTACTTCCGTTTTTGTCCATTCTTCCCCAACCATATCTGGATAAACGATGACTGACTTAGCAACTACAAAAGTAATGCTGTCTCCTTCTTTAAGTTCCGTACCTGCTTCCACGCTTTGAGAAATAATGGTATCATCCGCATAAGAATCATCCGAAATATCTTTTGTTTCGATCTGAACAACAATACCAGACAATTCCAAGGTTGTTTTCACTTCAATATAATTATCGCCCGTATAATCTTCTATCTTATAGGCCTCACTACCTGTTGATTCATAAATAGTAATTTCTTTTCCTTTTTTTACGGTTCTTCCAATGGATGGAGAAGTTTTAACAACATGTCCTGCCTCTATATTTTCATCTGCGATTTTTTCTGTATCATCTGCAACTTTTAAACCTGCATCTTCAAGTTCTTCAATTGCATCCGCAACCGTCATATTCGTAACATCTGGAATTTTAATTTCTTTGGTATCCGAAACCTTAGGAATCACAACAAACACAATAAGTAA
The DNA here is from genome assembly GCA_944363635.1 of uncultured Bacilli bacterium. GTDB lineage: Bacteria > Bacillota_I > Bacilli_A > RF39 > UBA660 > CALVUP01. Next base: position 51,950 of record CALVUP010000003.1, read on the forward strand.
AGCAATAATAATCACAGATAACAATCCTGTTAAAATCCAAATTAATATTTTCCTTTTTTTAGTTTCCTTATCATCTTCATCCACTTCATCAGGTTCAACAAGTTCCGAAGCATTATATCTTTTTTTTATAATTGGAATGGTTTTGGTTTCATCAAAATCATGTTCCGGATATTTATATACATGAATTGGTTCATTTAAACGATCTTCATCAAGTGCTGTCAATAAATCATCATGCATTTCTTTAACACTATCGTATCTATTTTTTGGATTTTTAGCAGTTGCTTTCATAATGATATTCTCAATACTTTGTGGAATAGCACTGTTTTGAGCCCTTACACTAGGAAGTGGATCCTTCATCTGTTTTAGAGCAATTTCCACAGCATTTTCCCCCTTAAAAGGAAGATTACCTGTTAATAATTCATAAAACAAAATCCCCATAGAATAAATATCACTTTTTACAGTAGAACCTTTCCCACTGGCTTGCTCTGGTGGAAGATAATGTACAGATCCCATTACCGAATTGGTTTGTGTTAATTGCGTACTGTTTAATGCCATCGCAATACCAAAATCCGTAATTTTTATCATTCCATTTTCTTCAATCATAATATTTTGTGGTTTTAAATCCCTATGAATAATATAGCTTTCATGAGCATGGGCAATACCATCGGTAAGTTGAAGCATAATATCAATCGCTTCACTTAATGTTAATTTACCTCTCTTTTTTAACAATTGCTTTAATGTTTTTCCTTCTACATATTCCATAGCAATAAAATACATACCATTATCTTCTCCAACGTCATACATTTCGACAATATTTGGATGAGATAAAGAAGATGCTGACAAAGCTTCTCTTTGGAATCTTCGAACAAACTTTTCATCTGTCGCTAAATCTCCTCTTAAAATTTTAATTGCTACTTTTCTGTCCAAAATGATATCATGAGCAAGATAAACATTGGCCATACCACCTTCGCCAATTTGCCTTAAGATTTCATATCTATCGCTTATAATTTGCCCCTTTCCTATCATTCTTGTTCACCCTCTTTTTCTTCTTTCACTAAATACGCTATAGAAATATTATCCGTTCCTCCGCGGTTATTACTCTTTCGTATCAACTTAACGACTTTTTCTTCAATTGGAAGATCACTATCTAAAACTTCCTCTATTTGTTCAGTATCTAACATATTGGTAAGTCCATCACTACAAAGCATTACTGCTTCAATATCCATATCACAATCAAAGATATCCATATCAATTGGATCATTCGCACCAAGTGCTTTCATCAAAACATTTTTCTTCGGATGATCTTTTGCCTCTTCCTCAGAAAGTTCCCCTGCAGACACCAATAAATTAACCAAAGTATGATCATAAGTCACTTTATGAAGTTTTCCTTCCTTCACTACAAACCCCGAAGAATCTCCAATATTACCAAATAAAATATAATCTTTAGAAACAATCGCTGTAACTAAAGTTGTACCCATTCCTTTAGATTCTGGATGTTCTTTTACATATCTAAAAATCAAACTATTAATTTCCGTTACAACATCCCTTAACCATGTAATCGCATTTTCCTTATTCATGTTAAAGAATGTTTCATTAAAATGCTTTCCTAAATAACTTATGGCAATACTACTTGCAACTTCTCCCGCAGAATGTCCACCCATTCCATCCGCTACAGCAAGCAAATAAACATCATCTATATTCTTTAAAATAATGACACTATCTTCATTATGATCTCTTATTTTTCCTGAATCAGTTAAATAATATGAATTCATGACTCCTCCTTTTTAGATCGAAGTTGTCCACAGGCCGCAGAAATCTTTGATCCAAATTCTCTACGTTTTGTAACATTTATATTTTCTTTTTTAAGTATATCATAAAACCGATTGATTTGTATAGAGTTTGTACGCTTAAAATCAATATTGTTCGTCTCATTATAGGGAATTAAATTCACATAACAATTCATTCCTCGAATCAGATGAGCAAGTGCATGTGCACAAGCATCACTATCATTGACATTTTTTAGTAATATATATTCAAATGTAACTCTTCGATTCGTCTTTTGAATATAATTCTTGATACTTGGAATTAACTTTTCTAAAGGATACACCTTATTAATAGGCATAATTTGATTACGTATTTCATTATTTGGAGCATGCAAACTAATCGCTAAATTTACTTGTAATGGAAAATGGCTAAATGCATCAATTTTAGGTACAATACCACAAGTGGATACTGTAATGTGTCTTGAACCCAAAGCAATTCCTTTGGGATGATTAATAATTGAAATAAATTTAATTAAATTTTCATAATTATCAAAAGGTTCGCCAATCCCCATAACCACAACATGAGAAATTCTTTTTCCAATATCTTTTTCAATCGCAAGTATTTGTAAAACCATTTCACTCGTCTCTAAGTTTCGTACCTTTTTTCTACGCCCAGACTCACAGAATTTACACCCCATATTACAACCAACCTGACTAGATACACATAAGCTATTCCCATAATCATGATTCATAAGGACAGCTTCAACATGTTCCCCATCTTTTAGTTTAAATAAATATTTACAAACATCTTTGTCTCTTTCTACATTTACAATAGCAACAGAATCAATCGAAAAATCTTTTTCTACTTCTTTTAATAAATCTTTTTTAATATTGGTCATTTCTTGATAAGAAGTAACACGTTTTTCATACAACCATGAAAACACTTGTAAAGCCTTAAACTTCTTTTCTCCTTTATTTATAAAATACTCTTCTAATTCTTCTATCGTTTTATTATAAATACTTTCCATAACCTCACCCAATTCACCTAAATTATATCAAATTTAAAAACATAAAAAAAGAAAAACCATTGTTTTTCTAATAAAATCTTCGTCGCATTTGTATTTCACCCAATTTTTTATACCTTGCTCTAAATTTTTCATTGTTCGCTAATGTATTACCTGATAGTATAACTCTTTCAATTGCTTTTCTATTTTTAAAATCAGGATCTAATTCTTTATTTTTAATTCTTTCGATTGTTTTAAATTTATCTTCGTAAAAGTTCTATATGTTCGTTCGAAATAATAGAATTTTGATATTTTAAAATCAAATCATGATCTTTATCATCGCTTTCTTCTTCTTTTTGTAAATAAATTTTTTGTAACAAAGAATAAGCTTCTTTAAGCTCCATTTTTTGGGTATATTTGAAATAAGCAAATACATTTCCACTACAACTACATCCAAAACAGAAAAAACCATTTTCAAAATCTTTTACACGAAAAGAAGGTGTAATCTCATTATGATAAGGACATAAAAACATATATCCATTTTTTCCAGTCATTCTACCTACTTTATCTGAATCCGCAAGTACTAGAGGAAGAAGCGAATCTCTTTTCATAACATATTCCACATTCTTAGGATGGATATCATGTAAAATTGTATTACTTTCTTCTATAAGAAGGATTAAGTTTTCAATATCTAAATCAATCCAATTATAATCAAAGTGTGCATTCTTATTTACTAATGTTTTATCTATTTCATAAAGCATATCTTTAAGAAAAAAAATAATCCTCTTTCGTTAATCCTTCCTTCCACGCTTTCATTTCAATTGATTCAAGTTTATCTTTTGCTTCTTTTAATTCCATAATGATCCTCCTAATAAGTGTTACTTTCTATAATAATTTAAAGAACAAAAAAAAGCAAGAAATTTATATTTCTATTTCTTTGCTCTCATTATTACATCTTTAAAACTACCCAATTCTTTTATTATAAGTTTTGCATACTCCGCTTTTGAATCAAAAAATCCGTTTCAACTTGTCGTATAACTGTATCAATCTCTCTATATCTTTTATACAAATCATTCTCTATAGCATTTGATATTGGATAAAAATATTTTTGTTGAGATAAAAGAAGTAATGCAAGCAACATAGTAGGATGTTCCTTTTTTCCAGTTTCTTTATAATGTTTTTATATAGTAAAATCAACAACATTACCAACATTTGAATACTCTAAAGTAATGGTTTTATTTTCAAATAACATTTCTATTTTCATTAATTTTTCATCTTTCGAAGTAATATTTAATACATTATCCGTTACTTTACCATCTACATACATTTTATAACTATTCAAAACTGAACCGTCTTCATAAGTCGTTTGCGAAATAAAATCACTTTTTCCAAGTATTTTATCAATATTTTCTAATTGAATATATTCATATTCTACATACGGATTATCTACTTTAACCCAATTATCTCCTTCTTGTTTTAATACAATTTCTCCTTCTTTGTAATAAGAATTATTATTGTATGTAAATAATTCTTTTTCATTATAATGTTTTCCCGTATAAATGTATTTATTTTCTCCCTCTGTAATTGTATAAGTGAATTCATAATTATACATAGCCAATTTTTCATCTGCTTGATTATTAATTGCATTTGCAATATCATCATCAACAGGAGTAGCACTACTACGCATCGCAACAATCAAAACGATAAAAAAGATTAAATACGCCAAAAGAATAAGTCTGGCTCTTTTCTTTTCATCTGTAAATAATTCTTTAACATTAAATTTCTTCTTATTTTGTTTTTTCTTCTTTTCTTCTTCTTTCATAAAATTACCTATTTTAATACCTTTCCGATTAAATCTTTATTTCCATTCACAAATTCTTTAAAAGTCATTTTCCTCTTACCTTCTAGTTTTAAAGATTTGATAATTAAACATCCATCTTTTAAAGCAACAACAATCCCATCCTGATTAATATCAATAATGGTACCTACCTTTTTTTCAGATATATAAGAATGCATGGCCACATCATATATCTTTAATGTTTTATCTCCTAAATAACAATACGCACCTGGCCAAGAATTGAGTCCCCTGATCTGATTAAATACTTCTCGAGTCTTCTTTGAAAAATCAATTTTTTCTTCTTCTCTTTTAATATTCCATGCATAAGTCACTTCATCTTCATTTTGTTTCACAGGATGAATATTTCCACTGATAATATTAGGAATCGTCTTTAGTAATAATTCTTTCCCCATAACTGACAACTTATCATGTAGGATTTCGGTTGTAAATGCATCTTCAATTTTTATTTCCTGTTGACTAATAATATCGCCATTATCCATCTTTTCATCCATATACATAATTGTAACACCTGTTTTGGTATACCCATCAATAATGGCCTTATGAATGGGTGCCCCACCTCTTAATTTTGGAAGCAAAGAAGCATGCACATTAATACATCCATATTTAGGCAAATCAAGTAATATTTTTGGAATAATCTGCCCATAAGCACATGTCACAATTAAATCCGGATGCAACTCTATAATATCTTCATAATCTTCTTTAATTTTTATAGGTTGTAATACTTTTATATTGTATTTTTCTGCACATTCCTTTACTGGAGTTTTAGTAACGATCTTTTTTCTTCCTACCTCTTTATCTGGTTGTGATACAACACCTATAACCTTGTAGTTTTCAATCAATCCTTCTAAAATGGGTACTGCAAACGCAGGAGTCCCCATAAACACAACTGTTAATTCTTTATTCATCTTATCACCAATTCTATTATACAATAATTCACAAAAAGAAAAAAGAACATTTATAAACCGATTGTAAAATTTATATGCCATTTTTATTTATCACTTTCCATCGTTAAATTCTGTAACATTTCTATTTGCTTCTTATTAAAAATTCTATATTCACTGATTCCTACTGGCTTATTTATATATTTCAAAGTATAATCAACCACTCGATTATTTTTATTTTGACATAGAATGATACCAATAGAAGGATGATCACTAACTCCTTTAACTTCATTATCCAAAGCCGTAAGATAAAAAAGCATTTTACCTGCATATTCCACTTTGAATTCTCCAACTTTAAGTTCAATGGCAATATAACATTTTAAATGTATATGATAAAATAACAGATCAATATAAAAATCATGATTGTCCACAACAACTTTATATTGATTTCCGACAAAGCTAAAACCACTTCCTAATTCTAATAATATATTTTTTAATTTCTTCAACATTTTATTTTCTAATTCTTTTTCTTTATAATTTTCTGTTAATTCCATTAAATCAAATACATAAGGATCCTTCATCATAGTACTGGCCAGATCACTATTTTCTTTCATTGTGAATTTAAAATTATTGTGTTTTTTATTCTTTATTTGTCTTGTATATAAATTGGTATTAATTTGATAATTCAAGGTTGAATTTGACCACCCTTCTTGTAAATTTTTTTTAACATACCAAATTCGTATATTTTTATCTTTTACTTTTTGCATCAATGTTAAATTGTTTTTCCATGATAATTTTGCAACCAGTTGCAAAATTTCAGCATCTTCCTTATACTCTTCATAAAAGGCTTTCATATAATTTAAGTTTCTTACTGAAAAACCTTTAATATTTGGAAATGATAATTTTAATTCAATAGCTAAAGTTTCTACAAATTTATTTCCCCAAATAAAATTAGTAGAGAGAACATTACCTATATTAAAATACAATTCAACTAATTTTGTATTCGCATGCATCATAATCTCTAACTGCGTTTTTTGTACCATTTCTTTAACATTCTTTGAAATTTCTTGAAATTGATCATTTAAGTTTGTTTGTTCTTGTTATTTAGTCATAAACACCTCCTATATATATCATTGTCATCAAAACTTAAAAACACATAAAAAAAGAAGAATATTTTTATAAATTCTTCTTTCCTATTTATATAAAATATCAATATCTACATCGGTAGAAATGCCATCAATTTTTCCATCCGAACATAGTTGCCACATTTTATATTCTCCCTCATAATCCGTCTTTTCTGTATAATGAGCAAGCCAAACATCTTCCTGTTGATAAGTCCATATAGCATTTAAATAATTCTTACTTGCGTAAATCATAGTATCATACCCTTTTTCCTTTATTTCGGATAAGAAACTTTCCGCAATAGAGTTTAGACCAAATAAACTAAGTTCCATAGTATTAAAACTAGAATAACATTCCCAGTCAAATACCACAGGTAAAGTAAGATCATATTCTTTGATTTGTTTAAGCACCCACTGTGCTTGTTCTTTGGCTTCTTTGTTACTGTTGGCATATGAATAAAAATAAACACCTACATCTAAATGATTGGCTAATGCATTTTCAATATTCGTCTTAAAATTAGAATCAAGGACATACTCTCCATCGATTCCTTTTTGGTATCCTACCCGAATCATAACAAAGCTCGCTCCTGCTTCTTTTACCTTTTTAAAATCAATATCTTCTTGCCATACAGATACATCAATTCCAACTTCTGTTTCTTCGGTTTTATATTCTTTTAAGACATCTGAAAATAAAGTATTTTCTTTTACAGAAGATGTAGAACTAGAACCAGAAGAAGAGCTTTGTTTTGGTTCATAAACATAAAGAGTAAACTCAACATTTTCTTTATTATTACTGCTATCAATCGCTTCATATTCTAACTTATAAGTACCTTCTTGATTTAAATCATAATCACCCTTAATCCTACAAGTTGGATTCTCATCATAATTATCTGCACAAAGAATCTCACTTTCTAAATCAACAGTACTACCAACAGGCAAGCTATAACTACTTCCTAACCAAATAAGAGGCTCCGTTTGATCCACAACATTAATATTAAATCTTCCTCTTCTTTTTTTATTTTCTTTATTTAAATATACAAATGATATTTCTTGTTCGCCTAATTCTTCTGTATCAATAGAATCTTCTTCTACTATTTTTCCTTCTATCGTTTCTAAAAAATCAGAAACTTCTACTTTACTATATACTTCAGCATTTACATTTTCTTTTAATGTAAAACCACTATTATCTTCTACAATACGAGTTGAAAAATAAATACATAAGCCTATGATAAAGATAAGAATCAGTAAAGAAATACAACTGATAATGATAATTTTTTTCTTCGTCATAATACTTCATACTCCTTATAAACTATTTGGATTAAAATCGATATCTATCTTTACTTTTGCATTACTCTTATAATGCTCAAGTAAATCTTCCAATGTTTTATATAATTGTTCTTCTTTTTTATATTTAATAATAATACCAAATCGATATGTATTATTTACACGAAACACATTACATACCGAAGGTCCTAAAACAATTGAACTCTTTAATTGTTGTTTTAAAATGTTCCCTATTTTGGTTGCTTCCTGACTTGCTAGAGTATAATCTTTGCTAATAATTTTAACATAAGTAATATAGTAATAAGGTGGATAAGAAAGCTGTCTTCGTATCATCATTTCTGTTTTGAAAAAACCAATATAATCATGTTCTTTTGCATACATAATCGCATAATGATCTTTATTAAACGTTTGAATAATTACTCTTCCCTTTTTACTCGCTCTACCACTTCGGCCAGCCACCTGATCTAAAAGTTGAAAAGTCATTTCACTACTTCTAAAATCAGGAATATTTAAAGAGGTATCGGCATTAATCACCCCAACTAAAGTCACATCTTCAAAATCAAGCCCTTTTGCAATCATCTGCGTTCCTAATAAAATATTATATTCTTTATTTTTAAACGCATTAATGATTTTTTCATGAGCTCCTTTTTTACTCGTCGTATCAAAATCCATACGAATCACTTTAGCGTCTTCAAAAAATTCATGAAGAGCCTCTTCTATTTTTTCCGTTCCAGTGCCCAACTGCTGCATGGCTTCTTCTTTGCAATGTGGACAAACTTTATTTACTTTTGTACCATATCCACAGTAATGGCAACGTAAAGTATTTGAGGTTTTATGATATGTTAAACTAATATCACAGTTAGGACACTTTTCTACATAACCACAAGAAGCACAACTAATAAAAGAAGAATATCCCCTTCGATTTAATAATAAAAGCACCTGTTCCCCCTTAGCAAGAGTAGAAGAAATCGCATCAATAAGTTCCAAAGAAAAGCCTTTTTTACTTTTACGAATAGCCTCATTCATATCCACAATTTCAACTTTAGGAAGCGCTTTGTTATTGATTCTTTTAGGAAGTTCGAGTAAATGATACACATTCTTTTTTGCTCTGGCATAATCTTCTAATCTAGGAGTTGCAGATCCTAAAACAACTTTACAGTTATGATACTCTCCTCTTTTATTGGCAACATCAATCGCATGGTATTTCGGATTATTTTCTTGTTTATATGAACTCGTGTGTTCCTCATCAATAATAATAATACCCAAGTTTAAGAAAGGCGCAAAAATAGCACTTCTAGCCCCAATAGCAATAGAAACCTCTCCTCTTACAATCTTACGATACTCATCATATTTTTCTCCATCAGATAAAGCACTATGTAAAACAGCAATATGACTTCCAAAACGCCTTTTAAAGCGGTTCACCATCTGTGGAGTTAAAGAAATTTCCGGAACCAAAACAATCGCTTGTTTTCCTTGTTTTAAATAATGCGCAATAAGTTCCATATACACTTCGGTTTTTCCTGATCCTGTTACTCCATGTAGTAAATACGTACTAAAACCTTCTTCTTGTAAAACAGAAGAAACCACCTTTTTTTGATCATTGGTCAACTCATACTTTTTACTTCCATCTTCCTCTTTATCTTCTATTCGATATACTTCTTTTTCATAAGAAGATAAAACTCTTTTTTTAAGTAAAGTATCTACACTACTTTTTGATATTTTATTTAATTCACTTTTTAACACTTCTTTTTTATTTTGAACAAATTCAATTATTTTCTGCTGAGAAGCATTTAATTTTATATTTGGATCTACAACATGAAGTTGAATATAAGTATTGAACTTTTTATTCACATGATTCTTGCGACTCGCCTTATATCCTTTTGGAAGCATAGCTTGATAAGCTGAAATCAAAGTACATAACGTTTCTTTCTGCATCCATTTGCCAAGAGCAAGCAACTCTTTGTTTAAAATAACCTCTTCATCAAGTACCGATAAAATTTCTTTTAATTCTCGATCTTCTTCTTCATTTTTAATCTCTAAAATAAAACCAACCAGTTCCATATGTCCAAAAGGAACCTTCACACGAATACCAATTTTAATCTTTTCTTCCAATTCTTTAGGGACTCTATAATCAAAGACTTTATCAATATTTTTATTTGATAATTCAACTAAAACACCAACGATCACAGCATCACCTCTTAAACTTATTATATAAAAAAACACTAGGAAAAGAAAGGCTTTCTTTTTTATAAAATCCAGAGAAAAAAAGAGATAAAACACTTAAAAGAAAGAATTTCAATATTCCCTACATACAATTTTTAAAAATAGATGGAAAAATAAGAGAAAATTTTCTTTTTTATATTTTGCTTTTTTGAAATACTTTATATAAAGTACTTATGAGCATTTCGGGAGCTACCAAATCCTTGTTTAAAGGAAGTGGTAATTATGTTTAAAAAGGATTTTTTAATTCTTACTTTACTCATAATTATTATTTTACTTATTATCAATGAATAATTAAAATAGGCACCAGTTGATGATCAACTAGTGCCAGAACCTAAAAACTAGTAGGCATTCTATAAATGCTCTTTTTTCTACCTACTTTTATTATATGAGATTTTTCACTTTTTTATAAGACCTTTACTTATTTTCTAGAAATGTTTGAAAAGGATGGTCTTTGACTTCAAAAACATATTTTTCTTTACCATATCGAAAAGAAATCTTATAAGCATATAAGCACATATTGGATACTTGATCTTTAATCCCGTACTTTTTATCTCCTACAATAGGACAGTTCATATCCGCAAGATGAACACGAATCTGATTTTTTCTTCCTGTATTTAATTTAATTCCCAATAATGACTGATTTTCTTTTGTCATAAGAACTTCATAATAAGTAGATGCATAGTCTCCCATAGGATCATTGGTGCTATAGACTCTATGGGTTTTATCTTCTTTTAAATAAGAAATAATGGTTCCTTGTTGTTTAGAAGGTATGCCATGAACTAAAGCCAAATAGAAACGATCCACTTTATCATTCCAATATTTTTGTAGATACTCTTTTATAGTTGTATTTTTCGCAAATAAAACCAATCCGCTAGTATCCTTATCTAACCGATGAACAATAAAAATTTTATTTTTTTTATTTTGTGTTTTTACATAGTCACTAACCAAGTGATATAGATTTTCTCTCTTTTTTTTATCTCGAATACATAATAGGCCACTCGGTTTATCCACAACAAGAAATTGCTCGTCTTCATAAATAATAGGAATATTAGAAATTGTACTTTTGATATAATGAAGTCGAATGTATACCTTATCTTCTTCCTTTAATATATAATCATGTTTAGTAACGATATGATCATTCACAAGTACCTGTCTATTCGTTAAATAATTTTTAATATTATTTTTGGATTTACCAGATAAATGATCAAAAAGAAAAGCAAGTAACTCTTGTTTTTCTTTTACAATAAAAACCCTTTCATTTTTATTTTTCATTGTTTTCTCCCAATAATTTTTTAAAAGCATTAATAATTAAATAAATATTGGCACAACTCATAAAACAAATTACTGCATTTTTATGTTTTAATAACTTATCTACCGTTTCAATACTAATCTTTTCACACCCGGGAATTTTTTTAATTAAATCATCACTACGAATATTTCCATAATCTTCTGGTTTTTCACGGTCACAACTAATATCCATAACATAAGCTTTATCCGCTTTAGAAAGTACCTCAGCAAAATCATCTAACAAAGCTTGTGTTCTTGAATATGTGTTTGGTAAAAACACACCAACAACTTCCTTTTCTGGATATTTTTGTCTTGCTGATTCTAGAGTGACACGAAGTTCTGTTGGATGATGGGCATAATCATCAACAATTACGATATCCCCATAAGTATATTCTTTAAATCTTCTTTTGGCATTGACAAAGGTTTGTAATAAATCATGAATCGTATCTTTTGTAATCCCTTCTTTATGACAAATGGCGATACATGCAAGGGTATTTAATACCATATGACGTCCAAATAATGGAACTTCAAAATGACCATAAAATGCATTATTCATATACACATCAAACTGACTACCTGTATCATTTAATTCAACATTCGTAGCATAAAGATCATTACTAGGATCAAACCCATAATAAACAATCTCTTTATTCGTCTTTATTTTTCGAACATTTTCATCATCACCACATGCGACAATAAATTCCGCTTTATTCACAAAAGTTTCAAAGGTTTTTATTTCATCCTCTAAGCCATCAAAACACTCTACATGTTCAAGTTCAATATTTGTTAAAACAGCATAAGTAGGGTAATAAGATAAAAAATTCTTTTGATATTCACAAGACTCAAGAACAAACAAAGAATTGTTTTTATTCGCATAGCCTTCTCCATCTCCAATAAAATAATTACATCCCTTGGTTGGATAAAGCACATGCTTAATTAAAGAACTCGTGGTTGTTTTTCCGTGCGTACCACAAACGGAAATGGTTTTAAACTGTTTAGATACTTCTCCAATTAATTCATTATAATCAATAATTTTTAAACCTTTTCCTTTTACTCTTTGTATTTCTTTATGATCCAAAGAAAAAGCTTTAGAATATGTAACAATCATATCTGGATCAAGTTCATGCGTAGAATCTGTATAAATTGTAATATTTCTCTTTTTTAATCCTTCTTCTGTAAATTTATAATATTTTACATCATCATATCCAACAACTTCATTTCCAAGATCATAAAGCATTTGCGCAAGTGCAGACATACCTGTTCCTTTAATCCCTATACAATAATATTTCATAGTAAAACCCTCTTCCTACTTTATTATAGCAAAATATTACTTTTATGACAAAAAAAAGATAAGCAAAAAAGCAATTTTTACTTACCTTTAACAATATTTTTAAATCTTTAAAAAAGCTACTATTTTCTAGTAACTTTTCCTTTAAATAAACGTTTGATACCTGCTTTTCTTTCTACCCTTTCTCTTCTTTGATCGTTCTTATCACTACTTTGCGTAAGCAAAGTACCAATTTCATTAATTAAATTATTCTTCTCTTTTACTGATAAATAAGTATATTCATAATTTACTGCTTTTATTAAAGCCACATAGGCCTTATCTACTTCATCAATTTTAATATTCATGAATTAAGCCTCCTAAATTATATTTTTACTACTTATTACTTCATTGCATCACGTCTTGAAAAATTAAGTCTTCCTTTTTTATCGGTACCCATAGCCATAACTAGGATTTCATCGCCGACTTTTACAACATCTTCTGTCTTTTTTACACGTTCTTTAGCAAGTTTAGAGATGTGAACCAATCCTTCACAGCCTGGCCATAGTTGTACAAAACATCCAAATTCTTCAATTTTTACAACTTTGGCTGTATAAATTTTACCAATTTCAACATCTCTTGCGATATCTTGAATCATTTCTGCTGTTTTATCAATAACTTCTTTATTCGTATGATAAATAATAACTCTTCCATCATCCTCTAAATCCACTTTAACAGCATTCGCATCATTAACGTCATTCACACCACTGGCATCACAAATGATCTTAGTTATCATTTCTCCACCCTTACCAATAACATCTTTAATCTTACTTGGATTGATTGTAAATGTCATTGTTTTAGGTGCATACTCGCTTACTTCTTTTCTTGGTTCTTTAATTTCTTTAGCCATTACTTTTAAGATTTCCATTCTTGCTTTTTTAGCTTGTGCCAAAGCTTCTTCTAAAATCTTATCGGTAATTCCCTCAATCTTAATATCCATCTGAAGTGCACAAATACCATTTTTGGTTCCTGCGACTTTAAAATCCATATCGCCTAAGTGATCTTCCATACCTTGAATATCCGTAAGAATAGTATAATCATCGCCATCCGTGATAAGTCCCATTGCAATACCCGCAACAGGAGCTTTAATTGGAACACCAGCAGCCATTAAAGACATACATCCAGCGCAAATACTTGCTTGTGAAGAAGATCCATTACTCTCTAGAATTTCGGATACCACACGAATGGTATAAGGAAATTCCTCTTCACTTGGAATGACTTGAGCAAGTGCTTTTTCACCAAGTGCTCCATGACCAATCTCTCTTCTTCCTGGCGCACCATAACGTCCTGTTTCACCAACAGAAAATTGTGGGAAATTGTAGTGCAACATAAATCTCTTTGAACTTTCTAAATCAAGTCCATCTAAGATTTGATGTTCTCCAAGAGCACCCAATGTTGTTACACTTAAACTTTGCGTTTCTCCTCTAGTAAACATAGCCGAACCATGCGTTCTAGGAAGTAAATCAATCGCTGTAGATAAAGGACGAATTTCCGTCATTTTTCTTCCATCGGCTCTTTTTTTCTCTTTTACAACAATTCTTCTAAATACTTCATATTCAACATCTTCTAATACAAGTTTTACGGCTGTTAATAATTTTATTAAATCTTCTTCTTTTAAATTATCTTCATTTTCTGCTCTGTATTTCTCTACAATTTCTTCTTTAATCGCATCAATCGCTGCATATTTTTCAAGTTTATCCTTTATTCTCAAAGCCTTATCCAAACGTTTTCTACTAAGCTCATCTACTTCGCTTCTTAAATCATCTGGTATATCAAGTGCTTCATATTCCATATCTTCTTGACCAACTTCTTTAATAATTTCTTCTTCAAATTTAATTAATTCTTTAATCGCTTTATGACCGAATTTTAAAGCTTCTAACATATCTGCTTCAGAAACTTCTTTTGCAGAAGATTCTACCATATTAATTGCTTTTTTCGTTCCTGCAACAGTAAGATCAATATCAGAGGCAACTGCTTCTTCTACGGTTGGATTAATAATAAATTTGCCATTTACCCTACCTACTTTAACAGCCGCAACTGGTCCATGAAATGGAATTGGTGAAATACAAGTTGCTAAAGAAGAACCAAGTAATGCTGTAAGTTCTGGTGAGTTATCAGGATCTACAGACAATACGGTATTAACAATTTGTACTTCATTTCTAAAGTTTTCAGGAAATAAAGGTCTTAATGGTCGATCAATCATACGAGCGGCTAAAGTCGCATTCTCGGTAGGTCTTCCTTCTCTTTTAATAAAACCTCCTGGAATCTTACCAACGGAATACAACTTTTCCTGATACAAAACCATTAACGGAAAGAAATCAGACAAGATTTTTGCTTCTTTAGAAACCACCGCCGTTGATAAAACAACCGTATCTCCATATCTTACTAATACAGAACCACTTGCCTGTTTAGCCATTTCTCCATGTTCTACTACAATTTTTCTACCCCTAAAATTAAATTCAAAAACTCTTTTTTTGTTTTTTATTTTCTTCATATATTACTCCTTTTTCCAAAAAAATAGACACTTAAAAAAATGTGTCTACTGTTTTTACTTTCTTAATCCTAATTTTTTAACAACTTCTCTATAAGATTGGATATCTTTTTTAGCTAAATATTTTAATAAACTACGACGATGTCCAACTTTCATTAAAAGTCCTCTTTTTGAATGATAATCATGAATATGTTCTTTTGCATGTTCAGTTAATTGTTTGATTTCTTCTGTAAGAATCGCAATTTGAACTTCTGTAGAACCCGTATCCTTATCATTCTTCGCAAACTTCTTAATAATTGCTTGCTTTTCTTCTTTTGTTAAAGCCATATTTACCCTCCTTTATCTATAATACACCAAAACTGAGTATGAATCGAAGGAATTTCATACCAAGTAAAGGTAAGCATTAATAATATACTAAAAATTATATGTTTTGGCAAGTGTTTTACGAAAAAAACATAAATATTCTATTTGTTTTTCTGTTTTAATCACTTCTTTTTGTAACAAAAAAGTAGCTTTTGCTACTTAATCTCTGTAATTTCTATTTCATAAGTTCCATTAGGACTTTCTACTGTAACTACATCCCCAACTTTTTTATCAAGTAAAGCCTTTGCAATTGGACTCTCGTTAGAAATTTTTCCAGAAAATGGATCTGCTTCCATACTTCCTACAATTTTATATTCATCCTCATCATCTGGATCATCAACGTAACGAATACAAACACTATTTCCAACAGACACGGTATCTGTATTTGTTTTCTCAATAATCTCAGCATTTTCAAGCATAACTTCTAATTGCTTAATTCTATTTTCAATTTCCGCTTGTTCATTTCTGGCAGCATCATAATCTGCATTTTCAGATAAATCTCCAAGAGAACGAGCTTCTTTTATTGATTTTACATTCGCAGGTCTTTTGACATTAATTAATTCATCCAACTCTTTATTTAATTCGTCAAAACCCTCTTGTGTTAAGTACACTTTTTTGTTTTTCATACACTTTCACCTCAAATTACAAGCTAAACAAAATGATAACATAATGTATGCAAAAAGTCAATAAAATTTACATACTTCGAAAGAAATAATCGTCTGTCATTCCAGCAATAAAATCAATGACAATTCTTTTAGGATCCGTATTTTCTATATAGTCTTTACTCATTGTATTTAAGTATACTTTAAATATGACAGAATCTTGATTATTTTCTTCTAAATCTTTTAAATATTCTTTATATAGATGAACCATTTTTTCTTTATATCTTTTACGATCTTCATCGGTATTGGCTTTTAAATAAATATTTTGAGCATTAAAATTCTTCATATGAAATAATGCTTTATAAACTTTGTCACTTAACTGAATATAGTCTTTTCCTAAACTATTTTCAATGACATCCATAATCAGTGTATTTACAATATCATGATTATTATTTCCTAAGACATCTGTAATTTCTTTAGGTAGATCCTCTCTTTTAAAAACACCAATTTCGATAGCATCTTCAATATCTCTTCCTAAATAGGCAATAATATCAGATATGCGAACAACACAACCTTCTAAAGTCATAGGCGTTACTGTTTTTAAAACTTCTTTATCTGTATAACACTTCTGGTATTCTTCTAAGAATTCTTCTTTTGTTTTTTTTATAGGCCTATAAATATTAGAAGGCATCTCCCCATTATGACACATAATTCCATCCAACACTTGAATGGTTAAATTGTTCCCTTTTCCATGGTTTTCAAGATTCATTAACGTACGAACACTTTGAAGGTTATGAGCGAAAGTCATATGCAATTCTTTTTGTGAAATTTCATTTAAAATTTTTTCTCCCTCATGACCTAATGGTGTATGCCCAATATCATGTCCTAAAGCAATTGCTTCAATCAAATCTTCATTTAATCCCAAAGCTCTTCCAATCGTTCTAGCTACTTTACTAACAAGTTGCACATGAATCATTCTTTTACTAATATGATCATTTTCACGGAAAGAAAATACTTGTGTTTTATCTACATATCTTGTATAGGATAAAGAATAGATAATGCGATCAATATCCCTATAAAAAGCAGGACGAATATCTGGTTCTTTGATTTCTTGTAAACGAGTGCCCTCACTACTTTTCGTCGCATATGGACTTAAGAAACGTTCTTTGGCTAAAAAATTTTTTTCAACTTCTAAAAACATCTCTTTGTTCATACCAAAGCCTCTTCTTTTTCTTTTAATTGTTCTAAAGCCTTAGACAATTGATCCGGACAAGAAGTCCCACGATTTCCACAAGGTGTTCCTTTTAATAACGCTATCACTTCATCTATTTTTCTTCCTTCACATAACTTAGAGACTCCTTTTGTATTTCCAGGACACCCTCCAATAATTTCTACTTTGGTAATGATATCATCTTCAGCTTCTACAATCATTTTTTTAGAACAAACTTTCTCACTTGTTATAAATTCAACTTTTCTTTTCATACTTCCTCCTTTGTTTTTATACGCATCATTGAATATTCTGGTAATGGTTTATCAAACTTGATTTTTAAAATCTGCTCCGGGTGGCGTGCCACTTCCAACGACTGATCTTTATCATCATAAATTTCATCTACAGTAAAAGAATATGTTTCTAAAGTAGGAGTAAAAATTTCAACTTCATCTCCTTTTTTAAAATAATTCCTCTCTTTCATAATCAACATCTTATTTTTTTCATCATACCCTATAATTAACGCCAAATAATCTTGATTAGAGGCCTCACTACGCCCCGTAAAATATTGATCCGTTTCATTTGCTTGATGAGAAAAATAATGACTACTTGTCTTTCGATTGGCAACACGATTTACAATACGTACTTGTTCTTGTAATAATTCATCCGTTAACTTGCCATCATAATAAGCATCAATTAATTTTCGGTAACTACCAATAATTGTCGCTAAATAGTAAATGGTACGCATTCGTCCTTCTACTTTTATCGATTTTACACCAATATCAATAATATCTTTAATATAACGAGCTAAATTTAAATCATTGGTCGCAAAAGTAAATAAATCTTTTTCGCCTTCCATAGCAAAAGCAAACCTGCAAACCTGTGCACAACCTCCACGATTGGAATCACGATTGGTAACATAATTAGATAAACAACATCTTCCGCTATAAAAAGTACACATAGCTCCATGAATAAAAATCTCTGTATCCACATGTGTTTTATCAATAATTTCTTTAATCTCTTCACGGCTAAGTTCACGAGCAAGAACAACGCGATCGACTCCTTTGCCTTTAAAATAATTTACGATTTCATAATTGGTAGTCGAATTTTGTGTACTCAAATGCACTTCTACCGATTTATATTTTTCTTTAATATAAGAAATCAAAAAGGGATCACTAATAATAAAAGCATCAATACCACACTTTACAACTTCATCAATATATTCATAGACACCATCAATATCTTCATTATGAAAAACCATATTCAAAGTAAGATAAACTTTTTTATTTAATTTATGTGCAAATAGACAAGCCTCTTTGATTTGTTCTTTAGAAAAGTTAATCGCATTAGCACGAAGTCCATATTTATATCCTCCAATATAAACGGCATCCGCACCATATAATAAAGTAACTTTTAATCGTTCCATATCTCCCGCAGGAGCAAGTAATTCAATCCTATCCATTTTTCTTCACCTTATAAATCGTCTTTTTATAAAAGAACCCCTCATAATTACTATTGATCAACTTTTCCAAGAATTGGACATTTTTTTCCTTGTTTTCTCCACTTTTATCGTCTAAAGCTTGTAAGTAACAATCAATTACTTTTACAAATAGATCATCATCCACAACCTCATCCAAAATAAAATACTCTATTCCACAAGATTTTAAATCATAAAGTGCACGTATCCCATTTAATAATTCATTATTCACAATAGTTGTTCCTAACTTTTCTTCCTTTACGAAATATTTTCGATCTGTAACCGTCTCCGTAATCACATATTCATTTTTTTCCTGAGGAAGATGAAAATGTTTAAAATAATTAGAAAGCAAATGTCTCTTGGAATGTGCCACAATATTTCTTCCAAAAACATAGACCATAGGCATAATCTTAGAATTTTTATGAATATCGCACATTTCTTCTACCGTGATTTCTAAAGACAAAGTCGCATACTTTACCCCTTCATTATAATAGTAATTGCATGTATTATAATTCGTAACCATATGTGTTTGATTCCATACTAAATCTAAAGAAAGTCCTAAACGTTTTTTAATAGATAAAATACTTAAATCATAAAAAAACACACCAGTAACATCAAGAGAAGAAAGTTGAGTAAGAATTCTTTCTAAAGAAGGAATATCTTCATTTGTCATATTCTTATTCATAACAACAAATAATTCTTTATCCAGATATTTCTTTCTTAAAGAGGTAATTTCTTCTAAAGAAAGCTCTAAATTGGTATGAACAGAATAATCTTTTAATCCAACAACCAGTCCATCAATTTTATCTATATATTTTAAATCTAAATTTTTAGGCATAACCAATAAATGACTCATACACTCACCTGCTGATAAGATTATATAACAAAATTACATTTAAGTAAATAATCAGGAATTTTTATAACAAATAGAATCAATTCGATACCTTTGCTTTCTTACTCCATCTATTTATTATATTTTGTATTTTTTATATACTTAATATCTTTTTGTATCAACAAATTTAGATTTTTTTCTTAAGCATTCATACATTTTACGTAAACAAAAAAAGTGACATAGTCACTTAATCTTTCTTTGTCGTAACAGCTACCCCGTCACCTACATTATCATAAAACATGGTTTTATACTCTTCATTTTCTTCTAAGAATCTTCGATAATCTTTAATTTTACGTACTAAACCACGAAGATTTTTACTTTTAATTTCTTCTTCTTTTTTATCTATATAACCATGAAATTTCATATTATCCGTTATAATGAATCCACCCTTTGCTAAATGATCTTTATATTTTTCAAAAAAGTTTATATTTTGTCCCTTAGCTGCATCAATAAAAATCAAATCATATTCTCCATCCATTTTAATATGTAAAGCATCATTATAAATTAAAGTAATACGATCTTCTAATTCTAAAGCCTTAATATTCTTAACAGCTTCCATATATCTTTTTTCATCACGTTCAATCGAAGTGACTTTTAAATTTGGATTTGCAAGAGCCATCATAATTGCAGAATAGCCAATTGCGGTTCCAATTTCTAAAACATTTTCAATCTGATTTTTAATTACAAAGGTTGTAAGAAAATCAATACCATCATCCACCATAATAGGAATATTATGATCAAGAGCATATTCTTTGATTTTTCTTATTTCCGAATAGATATTACTCTTTACCATTCAATCCAATCTCCTTTTCTTTTTAATTCACTAATTGTTTGATTATGTTCTTCACTTGTTTTTGAAAAATAAACTTTTTTATTTTTATCGGCAACAAAATAATAATAATCATGCTCTGTTGGTTCTAATACAGCTTCAATACTTGCTTTCGATGGATTGCAAATAGGTCCAACTGGAATCATACCCGCCATATTAGGGCCACGTGTATTATAAGCATTATATGTATTAAACTCTTCACTCGTTAAATCTCTTTCACTCATATCCACTCCAAATGCATAATAGGTTGTAACATCACTCCCTAAACTCATATTTGCATCCAAACGATTATAAAAAACACCCGCTATAGATTTTCGATCTTCCAAAGAGGTCCCTTCTAATTCTGCCATACTAGCAAGGGCTAATAATTGATGTAGTGAATATTTGCTTTTTTCAAATGCATCTTTATATTCACTTAGTACAACATTCATCTGATCCAACATTTTATTGAATATTTCTTCTACGGTTACCTCTTTACTCGAAAAAGCATAAGTATCTGGATATAAATAACCTTCTAATTTATAATAGATTTTTGTATCCAAAATATCTTCACTTAAAAACCAATATTTTTCAATTAATTCTTGTAAATAAGCTGTATCATTGGCCTTATCGAGCACTTCCTCATAACTGTTATTGGTATTTTCAGAAATAATAGTAGCCACTTGACGCATATTTTTCCCCTCAGGGAATGTAATTTGAATGCTATTTGGATTATAATTATTTCCTTGTTCTAAAATGGATACTATTTTTTTAACACCCATATTTGGCGAAAGCTCATAAGTAGAGGCATATAAATTTTCAATACGATTTAATCGAAGATAAATATTAAAAAATAGAGAACTACGAATAAGTCCTTTTTCTTCTAAAAATGTTGATATTTCTTGTTTTGACATACCTGGTTCTATGGTTACTTCTATTGTATCCGCATCCTTACTTACAGCAGAAAGTTGATAATTGTAAATACAAATGCCCATAAGAATTAAACTCAGCACCAATACAACCAATGCCTTTATTAATTTTATATATGTCTTTTTCATTTTCCACCTAACCTATTAATAGTGAAAATGAGCAAACTATTGCTCATCTGTTTCTTTTTGTTCTTTTTTATTTTTAATTTCTTCTTGTAATGAAGACAATATAGTCTCAATAATCTTCCATTCTTTATCCGTTTCAATAGGAAGTAAAGTTGTTCCACCTTCTTCATTTGGATCATAAATAGAAGCAAAAACCTGAATCTTACCATTACTATCTACTGAATTATCCGTATAAACAACATAATTTTTATGTGTCTCATCACTTTCAAAAGTAAATAAAACATAACAAGTAATTTCTTGTCCTTGATCATTAACGACTGTAAATGTATTCTTTTCCATCTTTATCTATCCTTTCTATCTAAATAGCTTTGTAATATGATTGTAGCCGCAAGAGCATCAATCACTTTTTTTCTTTTTTTTCTAGAAGTATCATTCGCAATCAATAAAGCCTCCGCTTGTCTTGTTGATAGTCTCTCATCCTGTAATACAACTTCTATCTTCAACCTATCTTCTAATTTTTTCTTAAACTCTAAGGAAAGCTCTCCTTTTGTTCCAATGGAATTATCCATATTTTTAGGAAATCCCAATACAATTTTTTCAATATGTTTTTCTTCGACAACTTTAGCCACTTCATCGACTAAGCGATTGTATTCTTCATTATGGCGAATGATTTGATAACTTGATGCAATAGATCCCGAACCATCAGAAAGAGCCATTCCAAGTGTTCTAGATCCTAAATCCAATCCTAAATATCTCATTTTGTTTTTTCAATATACGTTTTAAGTAAAATTTCAAGAATTGTATTTCGATCGATTTTGGAAATTTTACTTCTGGCATTCCTATGTGTAGAAATATATCCCGGATCCCCACTAATTAAATATCCTACAATCTGATTCACCGGATTGTAGCCTCTTTCTTCAAGAGCCTCAAAAACATCTCTTAAAACATCATGAACCATAAGGTTATCAAATTCATCAACTGTATATAAATGCGTATTCCCTGTATCCATATACATCACCTACCATATAAAATTTTATCACATTCACTTTCTTTTTACAATACTACATTGCATAAGAGAAAGCCATAAAAATCAAAAAGGCAAAATAGATAAATAACAAAATCCAACCATTGATCTTTTCAAAAGACCCTGTCTTATATTTAATACCAACAGCATACGTAGCTAAAATACCACCAATCAATCCACCAATATGCCCAAAATTATCAATATCAGGAGCTACAAACCCAATAATTAAATTAATAACAATCAATGGTATAATTTGACTCTTTAATACATTACCAAGATATACACGGTAATAATATCCAAAGTAAAGCAAAGCACCCATAAGTCCAAAAATAGCTCCACTCGCTCCTACTGAGAAATAATTTCCTCCAGCAAAAAGCATAGATAATAAAGAAGAAGAGAAAATAGAAATAATATAAATAACAATATATTTAAACTTACCTAAATAACTTTCCACTTGACTACCAATAATATATAAAGCATAACAATTAAACAAAAGATGAAAGATATCCGCATGAAGAAAAGCTGCTGTAAACAATCGATAATACTGTCCAAGTTGTACATAAGGACCAAACAAAGCAAATCGTGCAGTAAATAATTCACTATTTCCCGTTAATACCATATAGAAATAAATCATAATATTTAAAGCTACCAAAACACGTGTTACAATTGGTGTTTTTTCTTTAAATACATCTTCTACTTCACGATTGGTTCTTTGATTTTTTACATTGATATCTCTAGTGATTTTTAAATACAATTGCATTCCCTTTTCATTCATAACCAGTTTTTTCGTAATATCAGGAAAGCTTTTAAGCACAAAATCATATTTATTTAAATTCTTTTCATCAGATACATTTACAAAATACATATGATTTTTCTTAACATTTTCCAAATGTACATTTTCACCTAAATCTGTAAAAAAACTAAGTACGTTCATATTAAGTGAAAATGTTTGCTTTTTAATTTTTTTAACCACTCTTTTGGTTTTAAATATATCAAAAGTTAATTGCTCATTATTATGAATATGACCAGATACAATTCGTACGATCTTATAATCGCTTGAAAGATTTTCTAACCAAATCTCGTTTTCTGCTCCTTGAAGGATGATTGGATTATAGTTTTTTTCTGTTATAAAATAATGAAGCAATTTCATTATTATTTCATTTTGTTTTTCTAATGAATTGTCCATAACACACCTCCACAAGTAACATTATTATACACTATTTTTTCCATTTTGAATAGAAATTTAACCTAAATATTGAAAAGAAAAAGGATAGAACTTAATCTATCCATTATTTTCTTCTTTATTCTCTTTCTATTTTCGTTATACTATTGAACCATCAAATCAAGAATTCACATAAAAAACCTATGTATTTTTGCTTCTCATAGACTTACTCCTGTTCCAATTCTTTGATCTTATTTTGAAACTCTTCTGGAGGATCTACCTTAAAATAAAGTTCTTGTTTCGTAATTGGATGAATGAACTGAATACTATATGAATGTAACATCTGTCCAAAAGGAGTACATTTTCCTCTTTTTCCATAAAGTGGATCATTTACAATTGGATAGCCAATATAACGCATATGTACTCTTATTTGATGTGTTCTTCCTGTTTCTAGCCTACATTCAATCAAAGTATTTTCTTTAAAACGGTTTAATACTTTAAAATGTGTAATTGCTTCTTTACTATTTATATCCGTAACAGCCATTTTCTGTCTATTGTTTACATCTCTTCCAATAGGGGCATCAATCGTTCCTGTTTCATGTGGAATCACCCCATCAACCAAGGCCAAATACTTTCTTTCAATCTCTTTATTTGCAATCATTTTAGATAAAAGTTCCATTGTTTTTTCTTCTTTTGCAACTACCATAACACCACTAGTATCTTTATCCAAGCGATGCACAATACCAGGACGAACCATATCCCCAGGCAAAGTTTCATATCTGCCAATTAAAGCATTCACTAAAGTATGATCATAATTTCCAGCCGCAGGATGAACAACCATACCACTTGGTTTATTAAGAATGAGCAAATAAGGATCCTCATACACAATATCTAAATCTATATTTTCTCCTTTTATATCTGTCGTATAATCTAAAGAATCTTCTACAACAATCTCATCCTTTTCTTTAACTAAATAACTGGCAGTTTCCTTCTTTCCATTCACAAAAACTTTTCCATCTTTAATTTGCTTTTGCACTTTACTACGCGAAAGATCAAGTTGTTTTGCTAAATACTGATCAAGCCTTGTGTTCGCCTCTTTTTCTTCTACGATCATAAATATCACTCCTAATTATAAAATAACACATAAATAAAATACCAATCACAATAAAACAATCTGATAAATTAAAAACAGGATAAGCATAACCAAAAATATTAAAATCAAAATAATCAATAACTTGTCCCTCTACCAATCGATCAATAAGATTACCAACAATACCTCCTAGTAGCATCCCTAAACTAATAGCTTCTACCTTTTTTAACTCTTTTTGTTTTTCAATATATCCAATGAGAAAAAAAAGAACAACAAAAGCAATAATAAGCAGTAAATAAGTTTTATTTTGTAAAATAGAAAAAGCGCCTCCCGTATTACGAACATAAGTAATACTAAAAAAGTCCTTGATCACGGGAATACTTTCATAAAGATGCATATTCCTACGAATGAAAAACTTAACCAATTGATCAATAAACGCCAAAAACAAAGCTAAAAAATAGCAAAGTTTCTTCATAGATATCACCATGCTTTTATTATAACATATTTTACAAAACAATTTTTACTAAAATAACATCCTCTCCTATTTTTGTAATATTATCCCATTTAATTTCTGTATCTCCACCTTTATTAAAAAAAGAAAACATACTTTTACTTGGTTCGATAATTAATGCCTTTATTTCTCCATTTTCTTCATTAATTTTCACATCAATAATATTTCCAATATTTTTACCATCTACAACATTTACAATTTCTTTATTCTGCAGATCCGATAAACGCATACACTTCACCTACTAAATTTTATGAAAAAAACTTTAGTTTCATTAATATTCTTTTAAACTTTTCTTCAAAGTTTTTATAGCATTCTTTTCTAATCTAGAAACCTGTGCTTGACTAATCGCCAGTTCTGAAGCAATCTCCATCTGCGTTTTTCCAGTAATGAATCTTTCTTCTAATATATACTGTTCTCTTTCTTTTAATTCTTTAATTGCATCATCTACAGCCATTTTTACTTCTAATTCTTTTGTTTTTAAAGATTTGTCTTCGATTTGATCATATAAATAGATTGTATCTCCTCCATCATTATAAATTGGTTCAAACATACTAACCGGCTCTTTTAAAGCTTCCATAGCATTCACAACATCAAAATAATCTACACCTAAGGCTTTAGCAATCTCATCAAAAGAAGGTTCATATCCCTTATCCTGCATAATTTCTTCCTTACATTTCAATATTTTATAAGCCAAATCCTTTAAAGACCGACTCACACGAATACTATTATTATCTCTTAAATATCTTCGAACCTCTCCTAATATAAGAGGACAAGCATAAGTACTCAATTTTAAATTATAAGAAAGATCAAAGTTATCAATAGCTTTAATCAATCCAATCACACCTACTTGAAACAAATCATCCATATTTTCACAACGATTATTATATTTCTTTAAAATACTAAGAACCAATTTTAAATTTCCATTTACTAATTTTTCTTTTGCTTTTAAATCTCCATTTTGATACTTCTTAAACAACTCTATCGTTTCTTCATTGCTTAACACTTCTAATTGTGAAGTATTAACTCCACATATATCTACTTTATATCTAGCCATAACTTCTCCTTTCAAGAAGAGTTATGGCATGTCCTTCCCATTTTTATGCAAAAAAGCAAAAAGCAATTGTTCCTTTTTAAAAGCAATACCAATTAAAATTCTTGACAACCAATTAAAATTACGGTAATATTATTTATGCATGGAGTAGTACTCAAGAGGCTGAAGAGGCGCCCCTGCTAAGGGTGTAGGTCGGGCAACTGGCGCGAGAGTTCAAATCTCTCCTACTCCGCCATAATAAAAACAACAGACAATCTTGTCTGTTTTTTTTATTTTCTTTTTGTATAAGATGTTGTCCTTTCATATTCTTGCGTTTTCGTTTTATTTGTTCTTTTAGCAATAATATGGTTGTAAAAAGTTATATCATCTTTCAATTTTTGTAAAGCTCTTTTGATGCTTCCTTCTTTGACATGAAATTCCTTAATTACTTGATTTTGTTGATCCAATTGTTTTTTTAAAATGAGCTCATCAATTTCTAGAGTATATAAAGCATCCTGTATTTTATTTAATTTCAAATTACGAGATAAAACAATTACAATATAAATAAAGGCAAAGAAAAACAAGCTTAAAATAAAAGCCAAATGAAACCTCAAAAATAACATTCCAATATTGCAAACAATCAAAATCAATAAGAAAATTTCCCATTTTGAAATATGAACAACACGATATAATTGCTCTTTAAATATTTGCATCGCATCCATATTTTCTCTATAAGCTCGGTCCAATTCTACTCGTTTGCTTTCTTCTTTCGATAAACGTTTATAAAGAGCAAATAAATTTTGTGTAAACGCATCCAGTTTTTTTAAGAGTTCCTGAACCTTTTTAGTCAAATCACCCACACTAAATCTTTGAAAATCATCCGTCTCTTCGCTTTCTTGTGATGTTTGTTTAATCGGCGTTTCTTTTTCAACTGTTTTTTTACTTCTTGTATAAGAAACTTTGTTATGAGTCAATTCATTTTTGACTTCAACAAGTATCTTCATAGTAGAATCATCCCCTGCATTTACATCAGGATGAAATCTTTTCATAAGCAAACGCAACTTTCTTTTTACTTCTTTAGTATATTTACCAGTATAACCAATCGCTTCATAAATTTCTTCTTTTGTCATATTTTTCTCCTACTATATAAAGTGTTCACAAATAAAATTATTACAATATCCTAAAACCCGTTTTAATTCCTCTTTACTTTGAACGGTAAAACCTAAAACAATTTTTTTCTTTTTGTATTTAGCAATCCATTTATTCGGTAAATTCTTTACATTATAAGAAATAAAGTCAGGTTGTATAAGCCAATTTACCAAAAGAGAAATTGGATGGTTTGCTAATTGCCCTCGAACATAATGTTTTCTTATTAACCGAAACCATAATACACTTGAAACGCGAAAACTTTTTACAGCAAAAAATCCCGAATAAGAATCTAAGATTTTTATAACTTCTTTTTCTAAAACACCAATTTTTTGATCACGTTTCAATTCGATAATAATCGGAACCTTTCCATGAACAAACGCTAAAACTTCACTTAGAAGAGGAATTCTATAAGAACTGTCTCCTAATTTTAATTTTAATAATTCTTGATAGGTACAATCTTTAATATATCGATGATCTCCTGTCATTCGTTTTAAATGATCATCGTGAAATACAACAACCTTTTTATCTTTTGTTATATGTACATCCAGTTCAATACCATAATTTTTTAAAACAGCCTGTTTAAAGGCACCCATAGAATTCTCCGGATTGTTTTGATCGTGTAAGCCTCGATGTGCAATTAAATTTGTTGTTAAGAAAGAAAGATTTTTCATACATACTCCCCTACTAATATATACTAGCTTTCTACTTTTTGTAACAAAACAAAATTCGAATCTTGATATAACTCTTTATAATTGGAATCTTTTTTTAATAATTTATATAAATGATCTTCCTTTCGAATCAAAACATGTGTAATCTTGTATTTTTCAAATACATCTTCATAAGAAAGATCAAAATAAGCCTGAACATAATCATCAAAAATAGTAATACCAGGATTAAAAGCACTTGTATATAAATCACTTCTAGAATCAACAAATACTTTTAAATCCCGAAACAAAAGATAACTTCCCTCATTATAGTTATTATAAAGACGTATTTTTGTATAATCCAAATGCTCCTTTATGTAATCTACAGCAAGTACAGGGTAATCGTTTTCAGAAAAATAAGGTTGGCTTAACTTCTTATGATAACTTCCAATTCCTATACCTAAAAACAAAGCAAAAAGAAGAAAAACAACAATGGGTTTACTCACATACGAATACAAAATAAAGCAAGTAGATTTGCTTTCTTCATTCACCAGATCACTCAAATAACGGCCAACAAATAAAAGACCAATAACCGCAAATAAAAGAATATGACGAACAGCAAAGAAAGACATAAAAACAAGACCACCAATCATCAAAAAATCTCTAAGTCTTATCTTTGTTTTAGTAAGTATAAATAACAAAAACAAAAAAATCAAAACGAAAAGATAAGAAAGATTTTGAATTAAGACTGTAGGTTGATGTTCTAAAAGAAGAGATACTGTACTTGTCTGCATAATTTTTATAAAATAGGTATAAGCAATTCCAAATGATGGTGTCAACAAACCTGTCAGTAAAGAAAGAAACAAATAAAAATAAATAAATTTAAAATGACTACAATCCGCAACATATAACTTATGAGCGGAAACATTGACTTTTATCTTCTTTTTCTTTTTGATTAAATAGACAACATGTTCTGCAATATAAGGTAAATAAAGAACAATTTGAAAAGGCCAAATCGTACCATGCACATTAGCAAGTATAAATGATAAAAGTGGAAGAAACGCTAAATAACGTTTCTTTTTTGCTTGTACAAATGATTCCAACAAATAAATTTGAATAACAAAAAGAAGATAAGAAAGCAATTGACATCTAGCCGTAATACCTGGTTTTACTAAATTCGAAACTAAAAATAACAATACATAAGAAATAATTTTATTCCCATGGTTCATTCGATTAGACACTTTATAAATCAGGAACAATAAAAAGGCAAATGATAACATAACAAATATATAAATTCCTTGAAATGAAAAGTATGTGTAAATAAAAGAAACAAGAATATCAAATAACCAATGCGGATATGTATAAGCAAGAGGAATAAAAGAAAAATGATCTTTCAAATCGATACCATGTTGCCTCATCCAATCTCCTAACTTTATATCATAAAACAAATCATTTTGAATTTCTTTTGGTGTAAGTAAAACAACCAAAAAGACAATTGTTATAAAGACAAGCACTCCAAATAAAAAATTTTTCTTCTTTTTCATGCAATCACCATTTTCATTATATAGAAAAAAAGATTAGATATCAATAACCCAATCTTAATATTTCAAACGTTACATTGTTTTTTGATCCAAAGGAAGCCGCTTCTTTTTGACTAGAAAACAACAAATCGAATTGAAATTTTTTACCAATTCCAATATCACCACCACGATCCAATACAATTCCTTTAATTGTAGTTGTGGAATCGATTTTTAAATTCACAACCGTTCCATAAGGATATTTTTTATCTCCCGCTAAAATACGCAATTGTCCATATTCAGGATCATTGTAATAAATGGTTTTGCTTATATCAAATCCAGAAGAAGTTCGATTCGAACAACCTTTACAATCAGGCCCATAAGCTGCTAATTTCCCTTTAAAAGATTCTAAAACAGTATATTTTTCGATTTCTTCCTTGATGATATTTTCTTCTTTTTTTGTTTGTTCTGTTTTCTTCGTCGTGGTTTTTTCTTCCGTTTTATTTGTCTCTTTCGTTGTCTTACTTGTTTGGCTCTTATCAATAACAGTAACTTCTTTTTTTACCTCTTCCTTTACTTCTGTAACATGAACAACAACTTCTTGTTTAGTAAGTTGATTGCTATTAACAAGTTTATCTCGATTTAAATTATTGACCAATAACGTTTTATCTTGTAGATCAGT
Source organism: uncultured Bacilli bacterium (assembly GCA_944363635.1). Taxonomy (GTDB): domain Bacteria; phylum Bacillota_I; class Bacilli_A; order RF39; family UBA660; genus CALVUP01. Next base: position 82,399 of record CALVUP010000003.1, read on the forward strand.
ACTCATAAAAAGAATACCAATTAACAATAGTAAACTAATATTAATACCCGAAAATATAAGTTTATATAGTTTTTTCATAAAACCACCTTTTATACATCATACCACGATTTACTATTCTTTACTATGCTATACACTTATTTTACTGTGTACTTTACGTCAAATAAAAAGAAATAGCTAAGCTATTTCTACTAAAGACAACTTATTCCCTTCGTGGACAAAATACAATGTTTTTTCTGTATCATATCCTAAATCCTTTTCATATTCAATTGTAACTTTGACTTCATAACAATTTTCATCCATTGTATCTAAATACATATATTTAGTCGTATTTACACTTTCAACAATAACTTCATCTACAACAGGCAAATCTTTATTTTCTTGAAGATAAGTTTCTAAATAAAGATAAACGGTATCTTTAGCTTTATCCTTAAAGTTATCTAAAACTTCACTATAAACAAAATCACATCCCCCAATATCGTTATTAGAAATTTTATTTTTCAAAGTATAAAAATCCATAACAAACATTTTAGAAATAACTTTTACATATTCTTCTTCATTCACAGTTGAAGAAGTTAATATATCTTTTAACTCATAAAAAAGTTTTTTATAATTATCGGAATCAGTATCATATAATTTATAATCATACCCCTCTATCACATCTTCTTGTCTTTTTTGCTTCTGCTTATCTCCTTTAAAATAAGCAAACCAAACATATACAACACAACCAATGATTAAAAGAAGCATAAGTATCAATAAAACTTTGTTTATCTTTTCTTTTTTCAATTATTCGCTCACCTCTTCCGTATAACTTTCGCTTGCTTCCCTTTCTTTTCGAATTAAATCATAAACAACAATATCATTGGATACATCAAGTAAAGAAGAAGCATAAGTATTGCACTGTTCAATATAATCTTCACTGATCGGCTCTTGAGTCAAAGCCAAATACTCTCCTTTTTGAGCATTATAATATACTTTATTTGTTACCCAATCACTATTTGGGAACACAACAATATTCTTATCTTTTATATCAAAAATATCATGACCTAAGGCATATGGATTACTAAATCCAAACATATTCCCTAAAGTTGGTTGAACATCATACATTCCCATTACGTTATGTATTGTTCCACTGACCTCTTGATCTTGTGTCCAAATAATAAATGGTGTTTTTCGATTAAGTTCATATTGATAACTACCAAACTCCACATAATTTTCATCATCTTCTGGTAAAATATCATCATTTTCTTTATCATAATTATACATTCTGACAAAATCATTTTTTGGAAGTCTTGCATCATGATCACCATAAACAACCAATACGGTATTTTCCCATAAACCTTCCTGTTTCATCTTTTCAACAAATTCACCAAAAGCTTTATCCGCATAATGAACAGATTTTAAATAATTTCCTAATTTTGTACCTTCTAAATAAGGATATTCTACTTCATTTCCACTCTCATCTTTTTCAATTAATGAAACCTTAAAATCCCCATATTTATCAGTATCACTAAATGGTGTGTGATTTGAAAGCGTAATAAGTGTTCCTAAGAAAGGTTGATTTTTTTCTTTAATTTCTTTTATATAATCCACAGATTGAGCAAAGAAAGACTCATCACTAAGACCAAGCCCAACAATATCCTCATCTAAAACTTCATAATCATCCTTACTATAAAAACGATCATACCCTAAATTTTGATGCATAACATTACGATTCCAAAAATCACCTGTATTAGCATGCATACTAAATGTATAATATCCTTTTTCTTTTAACAATTTTGGAGTTGATACATATTCTCGATCAAAATAACTGACAAATACTGTACCATTATAACTAGGCATTAAACTTGTATTAAACGTAAATTCACTGTCACTACTTGTCCCCACACTTACTTGCGTATAAAAGTTATCAAAATACAATCCTTCTTTTGCTAATTTTGTAAAGTTTGGAGCCACTTCTTGACCATTAATTTTAAGACCTATTACAAAGTTCTGTAAACTTTCCGCATGAATAACAATTACATTTTTTCCTTCAAAAATATCTGTGTATTTATTTTCTTCATGAGAAGTATCACGTTCCTCATAATAAGCTTTAAACTCTTTCATCGCTTTATCATATCCAAACAAAGAACTAAGTTGTGGTTTAATACTTTGTATCAAATCATTAATATGATATGTATATAAACCAAACTTTGTAACAATATATTCACGATTCCATTGTTTAGCAAACCTTCCAATTTCAAGTGGAGTTAAAGTAATTACAAAAAAGAAAAGGCAAACCAAAGCTGCTACAATTGAATGAACAAACTTTTTCTTACTCGCATCACTTTTTACAAAATGTTTCTTTTTTAAATGCCTATAATACCAAATTAAGAAAATAGGACCAATCCAATAAATGAGATCTTTTACTTGAAAAACATTCTCCGTAACGCTATCCCCTACATCGACTACAAAACGACTCGTTGCTAATAAAGACACTGACGAAAAAGAGGAATAAAAAGTATAATAAATCGAATTGATAAAACAAATCAACGTTAGAAAAATATTAAACCCAATAAAATAAGCATTTCTTCTTTTTGGCTTGATTAAAAAACCAAAAGATCCAATAAATAAAACAACACTTAAATCAGCCAAAAATGGTTTAATTGCAAAATAATTATGCACAGTTACAAAACGCAAAACCGTAGAATTAAGTACCGAAACAGCAACAAACGCTACGAAATCTTTGTTTCGAACACATGCTTTTTTAAATCTTTTATATCTTTTCTTTATAAATTTTTTAGGATCTTTTTTAAACTCTTTCATTAATCGTTTCATTTTTAAAACAAGATGAATAAAAAAATTTTTTATAGATAATCCTATTTGTTTTGCTTTGCTTTTTATACCCTTTATAAACTTATTCTTTCTCATCAATTTCACCTTCACAGATGATTATAACATAAAAAGATAGAAAAAGCTAGCGTATTATGCCTCCTTGTAAACAGGAAGTTTGATGGTAACTTTTGTACCTTTCCCAAATTCAGATTCATAACTCATTTTTCCTTCATGAAGATCAATAATTTCTTTTGAAATTGCCACACCTAAACCCGTTCCATTTTTCTTTGTTGTATAAAAAGTATCATAAACTTTACTTAAGGTTTCACTATCCATACCAATCCCATTATCTCGAATTTCAATCACAAAGTAACTTTTTGTACTTCTAGTACTTAATGTAATGACCATATCTTCTCTTTTTGCTTCAATAGAATTCTTAAACACATTCACTAATACTTGTTTCAATCGATTATAATCTCCCTCTATATAAATTTCATCATCTAATAAATGTTTATGAATCGTAATCGTATTCTTTTTAAAAATATAATTTAAAGATTCTAAAGTATCTTCAATCAACACATTCATATCAATAATATCTTTTTCTATTTTAATTTTAGAATAATCCAAAAAATCATCCATGATCACTAAAGTTCGATTGATTTCACTTTTAAGAATTGGCAAATACTTTCTTACTTTTTTTATATCCTTGCCATCCATCATATCTAAATACCCCTTACAAACCGCAATAGGATTTTTAATTTCATGCGTAAGTTTAAATAAAGAACTACGAAGTACTTTCTCTTTTTCCAATTCCTTAAGTGTATTATTAAAATCTAAAATCTGTTCTACATTATCCAATAGATAAAATACAATATAACTAATAAAATAAAAACAAATCATCAAAAAAAACACATAAAGAAAACTAAAAAGAAACGTATGATAATTTTGCATCAAAGCAAATTCTTGAAAAGATAAAATAAATCCTTTTATAAGTACAAAACTATTAATTAAATATTTATAATCCAATTTATTTCTATTAATAACTTTATAAACAATATAATAAGTACAATACTCTATAATTAACATATATAAGTTAAAATTATAGAACTGATAATAATAGAAAATAATTCCAATTGATAAAAGAATACTTGTAAAATTTAAATGTTTTAAATAACTAATCAATAATGGTAGATTACACAGAATAATACAAAATTTCAAATCATAAAGATTATCAAAACGAAGAATCAAATACAAAGATGTAATCAACATAATTGACAATATAATATTATTATTGGCTGTATTTCGATTGTTCTTATGATAAGAAATAAAAATTAAATATACCATAATTGGAAACAATACATAGAGTAAATTAATAATAATTCCATCAATAAAATGCATAAAATCCCTCTTTTCTATTTTCAGTATATAAAACAGAAAAGTCGGTTTTTGTCGAAAAATGAAAAAAAACGATGAAATTTATCGTTTTAAGTCATCAATATATTTTTTTAATTGTTTAGATTCTGGTCCAAGTACAATTTTTAATTGGTTGTCTATTTCAACAATACCTTTTGCACCAAGTTTTTGAATTGCGGGTTTATCTACTTTACGAATATCCTTCAAAGTAACAATAAATCGAGACATATTTACCTCGGTATCAATGACATTGCCTTTGCCACCCAAATAATCCAAAAGCTTATTCATTTCGATATGAATATCTTTACGATTGGCCTTTAAAACCGCTAATAAAATGATCAAGATAACAATTAATATAATTACATATTCCATAGCATCACCACCCTAATTATACTATATTTAAATTAATAAATAAATAGGAAATATTATTTTTATAATTACATAAAATGAATTAGGTAATAATAACACACCGATTTAAAAATTAAGAATACCTTATATTAGATAATTAGCGGGAGGGGTGGATAAAATGAACGAAAAAGATACATGCTGCTTAGGAAAAATTTTACGAGTAATCGATGTGCTTCAAAAAAATGCAGAACGAATCGATAATTGCAACGAAGGGTGTGCCAAACCATTTTTAGGAAATACAACAAATGTTATCTGTTTTAATACAAGGCCTGTAACCTTCTATACCTGTAATGGAGAAATCATAGAAGCAACATACCAAAGTGACGGCGAAACTTTAACCAGTAGCGTCTTTCGAGTAGAAAAAGTTGATGATTGTTGTGTGACTTGTTCTATACTAGCAGCAAATCCAGATACAAGCAATATAAACAGTCCATACATATCAACAAATCAAACAATTATATTTAACTTAGATTGCATCTGTGCAATACAATGCTTAAATGATGTAATCGTAGAAAACTTATAGAAAGGAGAAAAATTATGTGCACAAATAATGAAAAAAAGAATTGTTCATGCTTACAAGATACAATTAAAGTTATTATAGCTCTTCAAAATAAAGAAACACCTTCATGTGATTTAGAAACTTGTGCAAGACCTTTTTTAGGGCCAACACCTAGCTTAATTTGCTTTAACACCAGACCTGTTCAATTATACAATTGTTGCACTGGCAATCTTTGGAGCTTCCCATATACTCTTAACGGAATAACCAGCCAAAGTTCTGTATTTCGAATTGAAAGTTTAGATGATTGTTGTTGTACCTGTCGAATTTTAGCTCCAAATCCAGATACTTCTGAAAATGCATCTTCTTATATTGCAACAGATTCTTTCTTTACAATCAACTTAGAATGTGTCGGAGCTTTAAAATGTTTAGAAGATACATTTATAAACAATCTATAATATAAAAAATAAAAAGGGTTATACCTTTTTTATTTTACTCGAATATCAAGAACATCTTTTAAAGGAATGACATCATTATCTAAAGTGATAAGACAATCTCGTACTTTACCTGCGATTTTTGTATCATACGTTTTTGAAGCAGTCACAATTTCAACACCAACATTAAAAGAATGCCTTCCTGGTTTAAAAATAGCATTCAATTTTTCTTGAACCTTGCTATTTCTATCAAAATTTTCCTTTTTTTCTTTTCTTGTTGAAAAAGTAAAATCATCTCCTTCTGATTTTACATAATAAACTTTGCGATTGTTATGAATTTCTTTATCGATATCATTTCTAAAGATCCTTGGTAATTTTTTATCCATATGCATCACCTAATAAATTTTATGTAAATCATTTATAAATATGAACAAAAACACCATAATAAAAATGGTGATAAAATGAAATTTTCAAAATATAAATACGATAAATGGATTATTTTTTCTTTACTCATCTTTTTTATTATTAGTATAGCTTCTATTTATAGTGCGAGTGTATATGCATCCGAAGAAAATTTAGTATTTAAACAATTGCTATGGTATGTTATTGGAACTCTTTTAGTAATTGCCATTACCAGGCTAGATAATGATTATTTCTACGAAAATTATAAACTGTTATATATTGGAGGAAATGTATTGTTGCTTCTTCTTTTGTTTTTTGGTCCCAGTATTAATGGATCAAAATGTTGGTTTGTCATTCCTAAAATTGGTAGCTTTCAACCAAGTGAATTTATGAAAATCTTTTTAGCCATTACGCTTGCTATAGAAGCAAATAAATTTAATCAGCAAGAAGAGCATACTTTAAAGCAAGAATTTTTCTTCATTTTAAAAATTATCGGATTAACCCTATTACCAAGTTTCTTAACCTTTTTGCAACCAGATACCGGTGTAGTAATTATTTATTTTGTAATTGCTTTCTTTATATTATTTGCTTCTAAAATAAGAAAAAGTTGGTTTATCATTGGTTTTAGTATTTTGGCTTTACTATTCGGTACAATCTTTTATTTATATTTTTATAACAAAGACTTATTCATTCAACTGTTTTCAACAGAACTTTTTTATCGATTGGAAAGAATTTTAGATTGGAAACAAGGCGTTGGCTATCAATTGGAAAATTCTTTAACCTCCATTGGATCCAGTGGAATATTTGGGCATGGATTTAACAATCTCCCTCTATATTTTCCAGAACCTGCGACAGATTTTATCTTTTCCGTTTTTGCTTCAAACTTTGGTTTTATAGGATGTATTTTGTTAATAAGTACTATTTTAGTATTTGATTTTCGCTTGCTTTCTATTGCGAGCCAAAGTCATAGCATCGATCGTTATTTAGTCTTTTCCTTATTAGGAATGCTTTTATATCAACAAGTACAAAATATATCTATGACCCTTGGGTTATTACCGATTACAGGAATTACATTACCATTTATTAGTTATGGTGGTTCCTCTTTAATTTCTTATATGTTAATTATTGGAATTGTTCTAAATAGTAGCAATACCGTAGAACAAACAAAAAAAAGATCTTTATGATCTTTTTCCTTTGTTTGTATTCTTCGTTGAATTTCCTGCTTGGTTTTTCTTTTCAGAAGAAGAACCATTTTGCAATCCCTCAATTTGCTGCTTAATTTCTTGAATCTCATTTTCTTTTTTTGCTTTTTTCGCTTTATATTCATCAATCGTAGTCATAACCCCATCTTCAATTTGTTTTCTCGTTTCCCATTTTTGTTGTGCACTTGCTAATAAGGCTTGCTTTTCTTGGCACGTAGTTAAAAAAGTATTAAATTTTTGAATTGAATTTTGATAATCATTTTTGACTTGGTTTAAAACCATTTGATCTGTGCTTGCTTCCTTCTGCATTCGATCTATTTTTTTCCCTTCTGCATCACGAGTACGTTGCAAATAAGAAAGAGACTCTTGAACTTGTTTTGCTTGTTGATATTCACTTTTAGTATTTTCCATTTGAAGCAACTGTTGTTCTCTTTTTGATAAATTGGTATAATTTTTTTCTTCCATATTTTGTAAAGTATCTTTTCGAGTGATTTCTCGAATAACTACGGTAGCTCCAATCGTAAGTCCAGCAATTAATAAACCGGCGGGTAAACTGATGGCACAGCCCAAAAAACCAAATAAAATAGCTAAAGGAATATAAAACTTTCGACCTCGTTTTATTTCCCTAATACGCTCGTCCTTGACATGTAGTTTTTTCGATTTTACCGCATGTTTGTTATCACCCAATTTAATAGTATCATTCAATTCTACAAGTCGATTGTAAGATTTTTCTAATTCTTGTTCATTTTTCTCTTTTAATCTTTTGGCCTGTTCATATTGGAAACGTTTATTTTCCAAATCTTTTTTTAAATTATGCAATTGTTTATTATGAATAGGATCTATATCTGTAGACATCGTTTCTGCACTTACGTTTTCTAGATCGTAAAACAAAATTCCAGTTGGATTGTTTTGATCAGTAAAACTTTTTAATCCATCATAATTTTTCTTTACCTCTAAAACTCCAATATGAAGGCGATGAAATTTCTCTGTTTGTTCTTGAATCTTAATATCCAATTGATCAATGGTATCACTTAATGTATGAAGACGTTGTTGTAAATACCAAATTTGTTCTTCCTTACTCATAATTCACCTCTTAAAACACGCCTATTATACCTTATTTTTATTTTATTGTCAAAACAAAGACAACTGATTGGATTCTGGAAGTCCTTGTAAAATTCCCATTTCGTCCATTTTATCCATCAACGTTTTTGATACTTTACCACGTGTTTGTAAATCATCCTTACTTAAGAATGGTTGTTCCTTTCTAGCTTCAACAATCGTTTTAGCTACCGTATCTCCTAAGCCATCGATTGTACGAAAAGGAGGAATCAAGGCATTTGTCTGTTCATCAATTATAAAATGAAGAGCTTCACTCTTATTTAAATCAATCGGTGCGAATTTTATGCCACGACAAGATGCTTCTAAAGCTACTTTTAAGCTTTCTGAAATACTATTTTCTTTATTAGTTGCTTCGTATCCCTTATTACTAATTTCTTCTAATCTTTCTCGAATGGCTTCTTTTCCCTTAATCATAGATACAATATCAAAGTCATCAATACGTACAGAGAAAAAAGCAGCATAATACCAAATAGGATGATACACTTTAAACCACGCGATTCGAAGTGCACTCATAACATAAGCACAAGCATGTGCTTTAGGAAACATATATTTAATTTTATGGCAAGACTCAATATACCAATCCGCAATATTAGCCTCTTTCATCTTAGCTTCCCATTTTTTCCAAGTTTCTGGATCCTTAGTTGCTCTTCCTTTACGAACAAATTCCATAATTTTAAATGCATCTAATGGTTTTAGACCATGATAAGATAAATAAACCATAATATCATCACGGCATCCAATAACTTGACTAAATTCACAAGTTTTATTTTTGATAAGTTCTTGCGCATTTCCTGTCCATACATCTGTTCCATGAGAAAGTCCAGATATTTTTACAAGTTCTCCAAATGTTTTTGGTTTTGTCTCAACAAGCATTTGGATAACAAAACGAGTACCAAGTTCTGGAAGGCCAAGTGTTCCTGTTGGACAATTGATCTCTTCTGCAGTAACTCCTAAAGCTTCAGGAGAAGATAACAAACTAAGCACTTTCTTATCATCCATTGGAATTTTCGTTACATCAATACCAGATAAATCTTGAAGCATCCTTAAAACCGTCGGATCGTCGTGACCTAGAATATCAAGTTTTAAAACATCATCTTCAATAGAGTGGTAATCAAAATGCGTTGTTCTCCATAATGACGTATTATCATCCGCGGGATATTGGAACGGCGTAAAATCGATAACGTCCATGTATGCCGGAATAACAACGATACCTCCCGGATGCTGTCCTGTTGTTCTTTTTACACCCGTACACCCTTTCGCAATACGTTCCACTTCAGCGGTACGCATATTTAAAATACCTTTATCTTCACAATAACCTTTTACATAACCATAAGCCGTTTTATCCGCAACCGTACCAATCGTTCCTGCACGATATACATTATCAACTCCAAACAATTCTTTGGTATATTCATGCGCTTTCCACTGATATTCTCCAGAAAAATTAAGATCAATATCGGGTACTTTATCTGCATTAAAACCAAGGAAAGTCGCAAAAGGCATATCCTGACCGTCTTTATCCATCTTTGTACCACACTTTGGACAGTTCATATCTGGAAGATCAAATCCACTGGAATATTGAGCACCCAAACTTTCCCCATCGATTTCAAAAATACTATGTTTACAGTTTGGACATCGATAATGGGCTGGAAGTGGATTTACCTCTGTAATTCCCATCATAGTAGCCACAAAAGAAGAACCAACAGAACCACGGGATCCAACCAGATATCCATCATCATTACTTTTCTTAACTAATTTTTGAGCAATCAAATAAATAACATCAAATCCACCATTAATAATTCCCGATAATTCTTGTTCAATACGATCCTCAATTAATTTAGGCAATTTTTCTCCATACAAACTATGTGCTTTTCCATAAACAAGTTCATTTACCGTTTCCACTGAATGTTCAATACGAGGTGAAAAAGGGATACCTCCTGTTTCTACAATAACTTCAACAATATCAACCATATCGGCAATTTTATTTGGATTTTCAACAACAATTTTAAAAGCCAAATCCTCTCCAAGAAAGCGAAAATCATTTAACATTTCATTGGTTGTTCTAAAATGATTGCTCGGAATTTCTTTAATACTTGGTCTATTTAATGGATGGTTACCACCTCCAGGAACTCTTTGATGCACTATAATTTCACGATAAATTTTATCACTACGATGCAAATGATGTACATCTCCAGTAGCCACAATCATCTTACCAGCGGCCTGTGTTGCATCAATTATTTTTCTAAGATGATCTTCTAATTCTCTTTCACTCGCAAATTCACCATTTTGAAGCAAATGCGTATAACATTCTGGAGGTTGTACTTCTACATAATCATAGAAGTTAATAATATTAATGAGTTCTTCATCACTTTTACTCTTGGCTGATTGGAACACTTCACTTTCATAACAACCACTGCCAATTAATAATCCTTCACGATACTTATTAATTTCACTTCGTAAAATTCTTGGTGTTTTATATAAATACTTGGTATTAGCAAGAGAAATGATGTGAAATAAGTTTTTAAGCCCCATTTTATTCTTACATAAAATATTAAAATGAAAACTACGACCATATTTATGAATTTCATCTTTAGAAACCAAACGATCCAAATCGGATATTTTTTCATAATTTTGACCATCTAATTTTTTTAACATCTTATGAAGAACAAGTGCCGTTCCCTTCGCATCATAATCCGCTCTATGATGTGCATCTTCATCCCACTCAACGTCATATCGCTTCACAAGAGCACTCAAAGAATGTCTAGCATAATTTGAATCCAAAACACGAGATAATTCTAATGTATCAATAACGGTATTCGTAAATGCTCCTAAATTATATTTTTTATAAGCCATTTCCAAGAAAGAAACATCAAATTTAGCATTATGGGCAACCATTGGTAAATCCCCAAACCAGGCAATAAACCTTTTAATTGCATTTTCTTCGTTGTCTTTTCCCTCTAACATTTCATTGGTTATATTGGTAATATCAATAATTTTTTGTTCCAATTTATGTCCTGGATTGATAAGTTCATCATAAGTATCCAATATTTCGCCATTACAAATTTTAACAGCTCCTATTTCAATAATGGAATCGGCTCCTCCGGCATTAAACCCTGTTGTTTCGAAATCAAAAACCACATAAGTTGTATCTAATAAAGAAGCATCCGTTGGTCGAACGACAATATCTACACAGTCTTCTATTAAAGTTAGCTCTGTACCATAAATCGCTTTAAAAGGTTCTTCTCCTTCTTTTAGATCTTTATTTATGCTTTTAATCAATCGATAAACAACGGGAAATGCTTGCCCTCCATTATGATCGGTAATCGCAATGGCTCTATGTCCCCATGCCTTTGCTTGTTTTACGAGCTTAGAAGCATCAACAACGCCATCCATTTGACTCATCATAGTATGCGCATGTAATTCTACTCTTTTTTCTTCCGCATCATCTACAATTTCTTCTGTTTTCGAGTCCATTTTATTAATATCACGAGCATTTAATACCAATTCCCTAGAGTAACTATCATTTTTTGTATATCCACGAATTTTAAGCCAAACGCCCTCTTTTAATTGCTTAGATAATTTAACATAATCATCGTCCTCTCGAATAAATACTTTACAATAAATACTATCAGTATAATCGGTGACTTTTAAAGTGATGATTTTAAAGTTACTTTTACTCGATTCAAATAAATCACTACCAAACACATATCCCTCAATGATCACATTGTTTTCTTCTCCGACTAGATCATGTATAGACATAGCTTCTTCTTTAATCGTACGTCCTAAAAGAACATCAGGATTATCCTCTTTTGTTCTGTTTTTTCCTTGGTATTTATTTTCTTTTCTTTCTTCTATATCTTTTGGCTTTTTCTGTTCTGCGAGTTCCTGGGTAATTTCACGATCTTTCTCAATTTCTTTTAAAACATCGTTTGAAGATGAAACTTCAATTGAACATTCAATAGGAAAACCGTACTTTTGAAAATATTGATTGATATCCACAAGAATCTGTTTCAAATCTTCCAATTCTTTTTGATTATTCACAACAATTCTGTAAACACCATCTTCTATTTTCAAGTTATCAACATATACTGTGGATAAAAACATTTTGCTCTTTAATTTATCTAATATAAAAGAATAATAATCTTGGATAAGGCTATCATCTACCTTATCTACAGATACTTTATAATCAACAATCTTAATATTTTGAAAAGCATGGTTTAATCTTTCTTCAAAATAAGCAATAACAGACACTGGAAAAGTTTCTTTATTATGGATTAAAAAAGTCCAAGAATGATTTTTCCTGTCGACAATAACCTTATCCAAAGAAGCATCATTAAAAGAAGAGATATACTCTTCTTCCATATTTAATTGTTGTAATAAAATTTTCATCTTGTCATTCATAATGATCCCCCTTCTCTAAATGACTTCTTGTTCACTAAGCCTTGAGATATATTTTCTATTTTTTATACAAAAGTCTATAAAATCATATAAATCCACTTTTCGAAGTTCAATTTCAACAGTATAACAATTGATATCAAAAGCAATACTATCTCTTCGCATATATTTTACTAAATCCTCTTTATCTGCGCCTAAATACATAAGCCAGTATGGATACAATTGTCTTTTTAATGCTTTTAACTTGCTGTTGCCATCTAAATACCTGCTTTTTCCACTCAAACGTGTATAAAGCTCATTAATAATTGCAAGTTCCAATACCGCATCTACAATATCACGATATTCTTTTCGAAAATCTTGAAGCTTTGCTCTTAATACAAAATGAACCAAATCCACAATAGTACGAACATCACTTTCATTATCATTGTGTCTTCCCCAAACAAAAGCATATTTATTCGCTTTTGGAATATAAGAGACAACATCCAGCATCGGATGCGTAACAAACACATCAAACTCCTCATTCATCGGAATACGTACAACATCCTTAATAAAAGCATTTATTTTTCTTTTATACTTATCCCATGTTTTCATTAAATACACTCGATGTTTATCACTTTCCTTTTTAAAAACAGGATAATAATCACTTTCAAACATTAAATTATATATTGTATCATCATCAGGAATAAAATCCTTTCCCTCTTTTAATATTTTAATATTGTCTTTCTCTAAAGAAGTGTATTCCTTTTGATAAATTTTCCATAATTTCATTTTATGCTTATGAATTACTTCTGATATAGAGGCTTGAAATAAAATATTCCAACAAATCATAAAATCATTCGTTATAAAATTTAGTTTCATAAACCCACCACTTTTCATATATTTACTATATCATATAAGAATTTTTTTTTAAACAATATTAAAAAAAAAGTAACAAAAAGTTACAATTTTTTAACATTTTTTATTTTTTAAATATCCCTCTTTTGTTGTCTGTCTATTTCTAGCAATCGCTAAAGAAAAAGGTGGTATATCTTCTGTTATGGTAGAAGAAGCCGCAACAACACTATTTTCCTTGATTTTTAAAGGTGCAACTAAAACACTATTCGAACCAATAAAGACATATTCAAAAAGTTCTGTTTTTTCTTTTTTTGCACCAAAGCCATTGTAATTAGCAAATACTACACCCGCTCCAATATTGCAATGACTATGAATCAAAGCGTCTCCTACATAACTTAAATGCTTTACTTTAATATCATCTTGCAAAATTGAACTCTTAATTTCCACAAAATTCCCAATTACATTATTCGAACCAATTTGACTATTAGAATGAATATGTGCACTAGGACCAATCTTATTATTCGAACCAATCACACTGTCTTCAATAATCGTATAACTGTCAATAATATTATTATCCCCTATTACACAATTTCCCTTTAAACTAACTCCAGGGTAAATAATTGTATTTTCCCCAATTTGAACTGTAGAATCAATGTATGTATTCTTCTCATCCATAACCTTATATTTTTTCATCTTATCACCATACTCATCATATCATATTTTCGTATTCTTTACAAAAAGAGAAAAATTTAGTATAATAGGAAACTATAAAAAAAGGGGGAAAGCATGATGAAAGAAGAACTTTTAAAACAATATGCAGATAAAGAAACAAAATACATAACACCAAAGCAAAAAGAAAAAGTAATTGCCTTTTTAACAAAATACAAAGATCATTATTCAGAAGAAACGATAGACTTCTTATTAAATGAGATGGATAAAGATATCTATGAACAAGAAATCGCTTTATTAAGACAGATCTTTGTTGCATCAAATTTCTATGAAGACGATTCTAAAAATCCCTATTTAAAATACTTACGCGTATTTGAAGAGTATTTTTCCTATGATCAAAATATTGTTGATGTAGGAGCCGGTCGTTTTCCTGCGGACGCTACATTATTAAAAGAAAGGCAAAAAAGTGGCACTATCGCTGTATATGATCCAAATATACTCCCTATAGAAAACAAAGATCTTATCATAAAAAAAGAAAAGTTTACTTTACAAACCGATTTAACAGGACAAGATCTACTTTTTGGAATTTACCCATGTGAAGCAACAGAGGCCATGATAAGAAAAGCGAATCAAGAACACAAAAACTTATTCCTTGGTTTATGTGGCTGCAGTCATTATAACGATTATGAAATATTTTTCTTACATAAAGATCCAAGAAATTGGCAAGAAGATATGTATTATTTATTAAGGGGTACAAATCAAGACAAAAGTGAAATCAAAGTCGTTGAAAGTGAATATCCAATTTTAATAAAAAAATTAAAATAAATCATTGACAAAACTTCTCAGTATGTTATAATTTTAATTGTCTACTGTTATTGATTCATTGAATCAATACGGCAATTAATGCGGATGTAGTTTAATGGTAGAACCTCAGCCTTCCAAGCTGACTACGGGAGTTCGATTCTCCTCATCCGCTCCATTGGGAAATCTGTTCGAACTTTTATAGTTTGAACTTAATATAGAA
>CALVUP010000004.1 GCA_944363635.1 uncultured Bacilli bacterium
GTGGTGGAGAGAGATGGATTCGAACCATCGAAACCAAAGGTAACAGATTTACAGTCTGTCGCGTTTAGCCACTTCGCTACCTCTCCAAAAAAATGGTGCCGAAAACAGGAATTGAACCCGTAACCTACTGATTACAAGTCAGTTGCTCTACCAATTGAGCTATTTCGGCATAAAATGGTGGGCGATATAGGACTCGAACCTATGACCCCCTGCTTGTAAGGCAGGTGCTCTAACCAACTGAGCTAATCGCCCAACTATTAAATATAACAGTTGTCGAATATAAATATAACATTTACACACCCATTTGTCAACCCTCATTTTTGAAATTTTTGTTTTTTTTATCGCGTTCTAATCTTTCAGAAATCCAATGATCTAGATTCTCTTTTAAAGGTGTAAAACCACTTGTAGTTTCGACTATTTTTGCTTTTTTTCTTCGATTCATTTTATAATCAATATTTTTTATGCTTAATCGTATTTGATAATTATCTTCATCTACATCGACTACTTTCGCCTTAATCGTCTCTCCGATCTTTACGTAATCATTAATATTTCTTATAAAGCACTCTGAAATTTCAGAAATATGAATTAAGCCACTATAATAATCATCTAAGCCAACAAAAATGCCATAATTTTCTATTCCAGTAACATGTCCTTTAACAATTTTTCCCTTCTCATATTTCATATAAACACCTTCTTTTTGTATTATATCATATTTACTTCTATTTCAAAACTATTTATTTTATTTAAAATATATTATATAATTATATATGGTGATTCTATGAATGAAATTGAAAATAAAATTAATGAAGTACTTAATAAATTAAGGCCTTATCTAATTGATGATGGCGGAAATATTGAATTTGTAAAATTTGAAGATGGGATTGTGTATGTCCATTTATCAGGTGCTTGTAGTAATTGCCACATGATTGACTACACATTAAAAGCCGGTATTGAATCCGTTTTGGTCGATGAGATTCCTGAAGTTAAAGAAGTTATAAATGTATAATTTCTTTTTTTATTTTGTAATCCACTCTATGTTTTTAATTTTTGTTTTTTTATTCATTATATAATATATATTTTTTAAAAATTCTCTATATTCTTCATTTCTTTTTATAACCGTATCTAATCGACTTTCATCCATTTGCTGATTTATTACTTTTTCATATAAATCAAAATAGAAGCTCGGATAATTTAAGCGACAAAAAACGAGCTTTAATTCTAAATCATTGGCCATTGCTTTTTCTAAAAATAAAGCTATATCTTTATAATTATAACAATTATTTATAAATAATGATTTTAAATATTCAGCTATATCACGTGATCTATTATCAATAACTATGTTTTGGGGGTTAAAAAAATCTAAGGTGTTTTTATTCACATTTATTCGAATATGAGCGACATGATTTTCAACAGTACTTTTATCTATCGCCATAAAATAGGCAATAGCAGTTTCACTCATGCCTATATAATACCCTAAGGATTGATCAATCAAAGGAAACCGATTCACAATGTGCTGCTGTTGATATTCTATATTATCAATTTTCTTTTCCCACAATACATTCCAGCCTGTTCTTAGCAACACTTCATTATTTCTATTGCTAAATAATTTTACCGTTGTTAAAACATCTTCTGGTTTTAGATCTCGAATCGGTTTAATTACTTGAATTAAAATGTAATTACGATTTCCATAATTACTAATCAATTTTTGAAATTTATTAGGAACAATCCAATTATATAAATGCATGTTTTTATTAATTTGATTAATAATATTAAGCTCTTCCTCACTTCGCCTTTGTTGTTCAAAGTAATAAAGAGTATTATTTATTTTAAAAGTATAATTTCCTTTTTCTCTATCCACATGCTCTGGATATAAATCATAATAATATTGAATTACTTTTTTAATCATAGTCCAGCACCCTATTTAATCTTATGTGTTTTCTTTTTTAAACATGAAAAAAAGAGCTTAACTTATGCAGCTCTTCTTCCTCTTGAATATCCACTATCTTCCATTCCACCACTATATCCTTGTGAAGAATATGAATTTGAATAAGAAGAATTGTTATCCATTTGATTATTCATTGAATTAAATTCTTGATAAACAAATTGGTTAATTTCATCAATTTTGCTTCCACCTAGTGATTCTTTAGTGTTTGCTTCGCTATAAATGTTTTGCCAATCTTGCTTGCTACGATTTAAATCATTTTTTTCAGCTTCTAGATTTTTAATTTGTGCATACAATTTTGAGATTTGTTCATCTTTTGCATCAATTTGATCATCAAGACCATTGATTTCTTTTCCGGCTTGCATTTTATCTGCTCTAGCTTGTTGAACATATTCTTCGCATCCCGTTTTATAGGCTCTGATTTTTCCTAAAGATAAGTCTTCTAAATTATAATATCCCTTTACAAAATCATCAATGTCTGACATGTTGGAACTATTTTCATTCATTTGATGCTCTGCTGATCCATTAACATTCATTGGATTTTCATTGGTATGAACAGTAAAGCTTCTTATTGGTTGTTCTTCATTTTTTTGAACTCTTGGTTCTGGATTTGTATGAACAGTAAAATCTCTTGCTGGACCATTCTCATATTTATCCGTTCCAATTTGGGCTTTAAAAGCATTAATTCCATCTAAATATCCAGAACTTTCATGACTTGGAACACCAAAATCCTTGCCTATCTCAGCTGTATGTGTTGTTCCAAATTCAGGTTGATTTTCTTCATATGTCTCTGAAGGTTCTTCTTTTGTATCTTTATTTTTGATTTCTCCACTTACTTGCATAAATGCTGGAGTCTCTTTTTGGTCATTTTCTTCTTCCGTTAAATTATTCGTATTTTCAAAAATTTGTAATGCATTGATGATAGTATCTGCATTGGTATCTTCGTTATCACTTGATTTTACTTCTTTTACCTCTTGTTTAAAAGTTACTTCTTGAAGATTTTCTTGATTAATAATTTCTTGATTTTCCTTTTCTGTTTCAAACATACTCTTGGATACATTAATTGCCTTTTTCCCAGTTGATGCAGTTTTTCCCGTTTCGCCAATCTTGTGGAAAATTGCCTTTTTTTCCTTTAATCTATCCATTAAAGTAGTTCCTTTTGCTTCTTCTTTTGTTTCTGTTTTTGGTATAGAAGATAAAATCCCATTTAAAGAGGTTCTTGTTGCTTTGATTTTTCTGCTTTCTCCTGCAAACTTAACTTTGCCTTCTAAATTTGTAATTGTATATTGATCATTTGGCATCCTGTTCACCTTCCTTCTTAATTGTTGTGATTACTAGATAATTCTCTCAACACGTCTTTAATTCTAGACCATTCTTCATCTGTACCAATGTTAGAAAGTGTAGGCCCATCTGCTCCTCTAGTTACTGTTGAAGCATATAAAGTTACATTTCCATTTTCATCGGTTTCGTTTTTTGTATATATAACATATTCTTTTTTTGTATCACTAAACTCAAATGAGAACACAATTTCAACTTCTTCTTCTGTTCCGTCATCTAAAACTAATGTTAACATTTTTTTGCTTGTATCCATACTAAAAAATCCTCCCTATTTTCATCTATAATATAATTCTATCATATTTCTATGATTTTTCAAGTATTTATTCATCTTTTTTTCTGTTTTTTTAAGATGAAGTGTTTGGCATTATAATTGCAATAATCGCTTATATATTTTTCAATATCTTTGGCATTGTTGATTGATCGTACTTTTTTATTTTTACTATCATAAAAACCTTTTAATCTTAATTTTTCGTACGAATAATCACCAACTATATAGTCAAAATCATAAAAATAATCTGTAAATCTTTCTTTAAATTCATCCAAATCAAAAGCATTATTAAAATTCTTTATAATTTCATATTCTCTATCTTCTATAACGATTTTCTTCATTCTTCTCACCCTATTCATTATATAATAAAATTACTCGGTTGGTAAAGAAAAAATAGGTGAATTGGTCGTTAAACCATTTTGGTAATATGTTGGGATTTTTCCTTGAATAAGTTTGGTAGCAATCGGTATTTCTACAGTTACATGCACCTGTTCACTTGTAATGGGCAAAACGACTTGTTCCGTAACATCAATAACAATTTTAATGCTTACGACACTATTGTTAATTCCATATTCTTCTATATCTGTTTTAATATTTCCTTTGACTGTCCCTAAGAGTTGTATTTTAATTGGAATTTTAGGGCCAATATTCGAAAACAAACTATTATGAATTAAACTTCCTGTTGGAACCTCTATAATGATGCCTTCTTTTAATTTATTATATTTACTATATATGCTATCTGGAAGTGACAGGTTGTCTGTTTTCCCATTTTCTATAGCAATTAATCCTTCTTGTACCAAAGCAACACTACTACTTAATATGGCATTTACCTCTTCATCATTAAAATCAGCATATAAAATATCTCCTTCTTCGTTTTTATAAATTTGAATAATGGCATTGGTATCAATATCTTCTAATATTTCATCCCAAATGAGTTCATTAATAATGGTATCCAAAAATTTTTCTATTTCAATTTTGGAATAACTTTTTAAAGATTTTGTTATTCTATCACTGGCCCAATAAAGTGCAAAAACTAAAACAACAATGAAAAAAAATACCAATATATATATCTTGTGTTTCTTAGCCTTGGGACCAGTCTGTTTTCTTGGCTTTAAATACATTCTTTTTTTCATAATACAATATATGAAAAAGAAAAAATAGTTATTAATCCAGATAATAACTATTTTTCATCAATGTTTTTACTCTTTCGTCTCATTCATAAAGGAAATCGTATTTTTAGAGATTTTTGCAATACAAATAAAAGCGGCAATATATAAAAATAAAATGAAACCTCCAAACACAACTAAGAACACACTGTTTTTGATTTCAGCATAAAGCAAAAAGTCATAGGCCCCATGAAGAATGGTTGGGACGAGTAAACTAAGGGTGAGTGCCTTTTTACTTTTCTTTTCTTCTTTATATAACTTAAACAATTTCGCTCTTCCCAAATAATATCCCATAAACACCCCATCAAAGGCATGGCCCGGAACAGCAAGTACCGCTCGTAATAGCACTGTTTGCACAGTAGATATTTCTAAAGCATACAAAAGATTTTCGATTGTTGCAAATCCCAAAGAAACAAATACACAATATACAATAGCATCATATAAAGAATTAAATTCTCTACTTCTCCAAGAAATCTTTTTTACAAATATCCATTTTGAAAATTCTTCTACAAGTGCAATTCCGATAAAGACATAAATAAACAATTCTAGATAGGAATAATTTATAATATCTAAAGTATCTGCCGCAAAAAAAGGGGCGATCTTTTCCATAAGCACACTAATAACAATAGTTACTATTGTGGCACCAATGCCTGCTAAAAATAAAGAGAAAAGCAACTTGGGCGATTCTTTTTCATAAAGATCTTTTTTATAAATATAAACTCCTAAAAATATAGTTGGAAGAATTGTTAAGAACAATATACAAATCACATACATCAACATATAAATTTCCCTATTTTAATAAAGTGACTACAATAACAACAATTCCAATGAATATTCTGTAATACATAAATATTTTAAAGTTGTTGTTTTTGATGTATTTTAATAAAAATTCAATACATAAAAGACCTGAGATAAAGGCAACTAAAATTCCAATGATAAAAATACTGGCATTGTTTGCTATCGCAGTAATAACACTTTTATCCATTATATTTAATACAACAGCTCCTAATACGACTGGTGCAGATAAATAGAAAGAAAATTTAGCAGCATCTTCCCTATTTAAACCTCTAGCACGTCCTGCTGCAATGGTAGTTCCACTTCTAGAAAACCCTGGAATGAGTGCAAATACTTGAGAAACACCTATGATTAAAGCATCTAAGTAATTCATCTTTTTAAAATCTTTATTTTGTTTCATATATTTATCGAATAGATATATGATAATTCCCATAACAATTAAAGCTAGAGCAATTAAAATAAAATTACTTCGAATCATATTTTCAATAACATCTTCAAACAATACACCAGCAATAGCTGCTGGAATGGTGGCTACAATAATAAACCAAAGTAATTTCCCCTCTTTATCTTTTGGCCCTTTCGTAAAACCATTTTTAATCATTACAATAAAATCTTTAAAGAAATAAATTCCTATAGCAAGTAATGTTCCAAAATGTAAAGCAATATCAAAAGATAATGCTATATCTGTTCCCATCGAACTTCCAATACCAAACAAATCTCGGAATATAATTAAATGGGCAGAAGAAGAAATTGGTAAAAATTCTGCAATTCCTTGTATTAAACCTAAAATAAATATTTGAAAAAACATGAAATTTCCTCCTATCTTTTTTCTAATGTTTCCATAATATTTGGTATGATTTGTTTTTTTCTTGAGATTACATTTTCTAAGAAATATTCTTGTTGTAAATCATTTATATTAAAACTTTTCTCTAATTCCATCTTAGAGTTATCATTAAATAATACATAAGATCCATTATTGACTACATCAGTTACAAATAAAGCTAGAATATAATAGTTCTCATTTTTACTAATTTCATTTAAAAGATGAACATAATCAAAGGCTACCGTATGAATCTTGGAATAATCCATTGTATAAATCTGACCAATCCCCACTTTTTTATCATCGACTACGAATCCTTTAAAATCACTGTATAGAACTTCTTCTTTAGTTTTTCCTTCTAAGGAGGCTCCTTGTTTAATCATTTCAAGACCAAAAGAATTGTGATCAACCTCACATATTTCTTCCAACTTACTTACAGCATATCGATCGAGTGAAGTTGTAGTTGGAGATTTAAAAAGTAAAGTATCAGAGAGTATAGCTCCCATCATAATCCCCGCTATATCCTTTGGAATATCTATATGGTTTTCTTCGTATAAACTATAAACAATGGTACTGGTACTGCCAATAGGCATCGTTTTAATATCGATCGGATAATTGGTTGTAAAGTTTCCTAATTTATGGTGATCAATAACTTCAATAATCTCCGCTTCTTCTATTCCGTCCACACTTTGTATTTTTTCGTTATGATCAACTAAAATTACTTTCTTTTTTTCTTTATTATAAATATTATTTGTAGTTAATAGACCTAAACATTCTTTATTTTTATTGATAACCGGATAACTATCTCTTTTCAATTTAGCATGCTTATCTAAAAAATCATTATAATAGTCTGTATTGTATACATAGAGTTTTTCCTTATTTTCAGCAATAGTTTTTGCATAATTACAAAGAGAAAGTAATTGAATAACTTCTAAACTATTTAAAGGAGTGCTGATGACATTAATATGATTTTCTTTAGCTAATTGTAAATGTTCTTCCTTCATCGTTGTATTTGATACTAAAACAATCATTTTAATTTTATTTTTTATTGCATACTCAATGATGCTGTATCGATTTCCAACAATTAAAATACTATCTTCTTTAAGCATAATTTCATCTACAAAAGTGGTAGAACGATAAGCAGTTGAAATAACTTCCCCTACAATTTTAGAATCGTATTTTAATATTTCTTTACCATCAATTGTATCTAAAACATTTTGATAAGATGTATAAATATTATTGTATTTTTCCTCAATTAATTCTTTTAGAATCAAATTATTTGTGATCATGCCCTTTATTTTTTTAAACGAATCAACAACTGGCACCGAATTGATATTGTTTTTTTGTAAATATTTATAACAAGAATATATTGAATCGTGTTCCTCTACATAGCAATTTTCTAGATATTGTACATCCTCGATTTGTAATTTTACATCATTTAAATACTTTGGAGGTTTGACATGAAAATAATTTAATACATATTTTGTTTCGTTGTTAATACGTCCTAAAACGCGAGGAGAAGTTTTTTCTCCCAATTTGTTTTTTAAATAAGAAAGTGCAATAGCAGATACACAAGAGTCCGTATCTGGTTTCTTATGGCCAAAAATTAATACTTCTTTCATTCTATCATTCCTATTCTATTTTAGATTATATCATACTATCCTTAAAAAAACAGAATTATTTTTCAATTCTGTCTTCACTTAACAAATATGTTAGAGTTTCCAACGTATATCCTCGTTGTTTTATATAGTTAATAATCGTTGATAGTTCTTTAATTTCATTATTGTTAATCTTTATAATTGCACCACTTTCTAAATGATCTTTTAAATCTTTAAAGCTTGAAACTGAAAAAGTCGGTAGAATGGAATGCATTTTAGACTTCTCACAAATTTTTAAAACATTTTCGTTTTTTTCTTCTAAATAGCAATACTCTCCACTATAATTGATAATGTTTTTTAGAGTGTTTCTGGCTAAAACAAGTTCATCCTCATCGGTGATGGTAAGTTCAATTTCATAATCTGCTTTGGCAAGCTCATAAATTATTTTTGGATTGTCTTCCAAATATTTATTCGTTGTAATAAAAGTTGCAGTTACACCTTTGGCATCTAAAACGTTTGTAATTTGATTGACATTGATCTTCTCATCAAGGAGAAAAACAAGACCTACAGTATCCTTTAAATAATTGCCTTTTATGATATATTTATCATAATGGTCTTTAATACTCACTTTTGGGGTTGTTTCTTTTAAAACAAGACGATCTTTGTCATATTGTCCAATTCTTTTCATAGCTTGGTAAGAACTTTCATAATCGACTTCTAACCCATTATAGCCTGGTAAAACTTCATCCTCAGTAACCAAAGCATCACTGGTTTGTACTTTATAATTCGTAGCGTTATTCTTTATCTCTTTCATAATCGGATCTGTATATTTCACTAAATCCACTGATTTTTCAGTATAATAAAAACTAAAACAAATCAAAAAACAAACGAGTACCACTTGAATGATTTTTTTGATCATTTTCTTCACCTATTTAAATATATGAAGAAGTTTGTTTTTCATGAAAAAAATATAATAACTAAAAAATCGTTATTATATCATGTATTGTTACATAGATCATCAACAATAAAAGTAAGATAAATCCGATATTGTGAATTAAATTTTCCGTTGATGGTTTTACTGGAGATCCTTTTATCTTCTCAATAATTAAGAATAGAATTCTTCCCCCATCAAAAGCTGGTAATGGAATTAAATTAATTACACCAACATTGATACTCAAATAAGCAACTAAATACAACATATTAGCCAAACCTGTTTTTGCTTGTTGATCGACCACATTATAAATTCCAACAGGGCCACTTAAACTATTAATGCTTAATCCACCTGTAATTAAATTTCCAATCACAACAAACATTTGCTTAAAAATAGATTTCATTTTAGAAAAAGAATATTTAATGGCTGCTAAAAATCCTTTTTCTTCCTTCCCTTCCATTGTAATTCCTACTACATAAGAAGTTCCCTCTTCTGTGGTTTGTTTTTTAGCTTTTACTTGATAAGTTTCAATATCACCATTTTCTTTTTCTACAACAAATTCAATTGGTTCTTCTTTATCGGCCAGAGTTACATATAAAGAAATGTCATCAATGGACGAAATATTATGATCATTGATTTCTAATACTTTATCATTAGCTGAGATTCCCGCTTCTGCTGCAGGAAATCCTTCTACTACAGAAGAGATATATGGTGTTTGATCCACGCTTCCAAAACAAAGACCAATGGCAAATAACAAAAGAAGTGCTAAAATAAAATTATTTCCTGCCCCAAAAAACATTACCAAAAATCTTTGCCAAGCAGGTTTAGCTTGTAATTTTCGATCAGCAGGGATCTTGGTATCATCATCAACTTCTTCTCCAGCTAAACTAACATATCCACCCAGTGGTATAGCACGAATCGAATAATACGTTTCTCCCCCTTTTCCTTTTTTACTAAACAATTTTGGCCCCATACCGATTGAAAATTCATATACATAAATTCCAAATATTTTGGCAAATAGAAAATGTCCAAATTCATGGACCAATACAATAATTCCAAGTATTAATATAAAATATACAAGACTCAAGATGTTCATAATTCCTCCTTAAATAATACCGAATATAATGATAAATGCCAACATAACAAATATAATACTATCCAATCGATCTAAGATTCCTCCATGTCCTGGTATTAAATTTGAAAAATCCTTTTTTCCATAGTATCTTTTTACAGAAGAGAACACTAAATCACCAAGTTGGGCTACAGCAGATAAACATAAGGTAAAAAATACAATTTTTACAATATTAATATTATTATTAATAACTGTAATATAGAACGCAGAAGCTACAAAAGTACCCATAATCATACCACTGATACTTCCTTCCCATGTTTTGTTCGGTGAAATATCTGGGGCCATTTTTGTTTTTCCAATTCTTTTTCCAATTTCCATAGCAAATATGTCGGTAAAAATAGTAATTAGAAATAAATAAATGACATAGAAAATACTATAATTTCGAATTTGCAAAACTAAATTAAAAGCCAAACCAACAAAGATTGTAGCACCTATTAAGAATAGTGCATCATTGGCGTTGTATTTTTTTCGATTATTGATAAAGACCATTGGGGCTAAAAAGAAAAACATAATGAAAGCCATCACTCTATAATCTAAATAATAAGTAAAATCATTTCCATCTCGGTTGTATAGGATGAAAAAAATAACTAATAAATAAGCAAATATCTTAAGTAAGAATGGGATCTTTTTTTTCTCTTCACGAACATGCAATAGTTCAAAAAGACCACATACGCCTAATAGGGTTACAAAAATAGCAAATGGTAATTTTCCTATAATTAATAAAGGAATTGATATTGCTAACATCACAATAGCACTAAGAATTCTCGTTTTCATAATTTATCCCTCCAAATCTACGGTTTCTTTGATTATATTCCACAATTGCCTTATCAAATTCTTTTTCATCAAAAGCAGGAAAGTATGTTTTTGGAAAATAAAATTCTGCATAGGCATTTTGCCATAATAAGAAATTGCTTAAACGATGTTCTCCACTAGTTCTGATCATTAAATCAACAGGAGCCAAATCTTGATACATATAATGATTAAGCATGTCTAAATCAAGATCTTCTTCCTTAATTTTATCTTCTTTTATATCGTTTACAACTTTTTTAACAGCATCTAAAATTTCATATTGTCCGCCATAATTGACACATATATTAAATATACAATCTGTGTTGTTTTTAGTATCTTCTGTGACTTTATCCATAATTTTTAATACTTTTTTAGGCAAAGGATCTCTTCTACCTGAAAACACGATTTTTACATTTTTCTTCGCTAATCGTTTTGAATATCTCTTAAACCCTTCTGAAAATAAATGCATTAAATAATTTACTTCCGTTTTACTTCTTTTAAAGTTTTCTGTTGAAAAAGCGTAAACACTTAAAATTTTTACTCCTTTTTCAAATATATAATCTGATAATGTTTCTAAATTATTAAAGCCATGCCAATGGCCTTCGCTTCTGGTCATGTTTTTTTCTTGTGCCCATCTGCCATTGCCATCCAATATAATTGCAACGTGATTTGGAATTTTCAGTTTGTCTTTTGTCATTTATTTAACCACCTTTGCTATTATCATTATAATACATTTGGCAAAATCATACAATAATTAATATTAATTAAAACGCTTCTTTATGTAAAAATAAGCAAAATTTTACTTTTGCTTATTCTATACTTTCAAATTGTGAATTGTAAAGGTTAGCATAAAAACCGTTTTTCTTAATCAATTCCTCATGTGTTCCTTGCTCAATAATGTCTCCTTCATTCATAACCAATATTAAGTCCGCATTTTTTATAGTAGATAATCGATGCGCAATAATAAAGCTTGTTCTACCTTCCATAAGTTTATCCATAGCTTTTTGTATTAATATTTCGGTTCTGGTATCTACACTACTTGTTGCCTCATCCAATATTAAGACTTTAGGATCCGCAAGAATTGCTCTTGCGATTGTTAACAATTGTTTTTGCCCACCAGATATATTGTTGGTTTCCTCATTCAACTCCATGTTGTATCCTCCAGGTAACGTTTGAATAAAATGATGTACATAAGCCATTTTTGCGGCATCTATAACCTCATCGTCAGTAGCTGATAATTTTCCATATCTTAAATTCTCCATGATTGTACCACTAAACAACCAAGTATCTTGCAAAACCATACCAAAGATTCCTCTTAAATCTTCACGGTTAAAATCATTGATATTATGCCCATCAATTAATATACTTCCATCATTGACATTGTAAAAACGCATAAGTAATTTTACCATAGTTGTTTTTCCTGCTCCAGTAGGTCCAACAATGGCAATTTTTTGACCATGTTTTACTTTCGCACTAAAATCTTTAATAATAATTTTATCTTTATCATAACCAAATTTAACATGCTTAAATTCAATATTACCAAGTACTTTATCGAGTTTTACTGGATTTTCTACGGTAACTGCTTCCTCTTTTTCTTCTAAGAATTCAAAGATACGTTCTGCAGATGCAATCATAGATTGTAACATACTTGATATTTGTGCTACCTCTGTTAATGGTCTTGTAAATTGTTTTACATATTGGATAAATGATTGAATATCTCCAACTGAAATTTTATTATTGATTGCTAAATAACCACCAAGTATAGCTACAAGAGCATAACCTAAATTTCCAATAAAAGCCATGATTGGATGCATAAGTCCTGATAAAAACTGACTCTTCCATGCAGATTTATATAACATATTGTTGTCTTTATCAAATTTTGCAATCATATCATCCTCTGCATTAAAAGCTTTAATTACATTATGTCCAGAATACATTTCTTCTACTTGCCCATTGACTTCTGCCAAATAATCTTGTTGATTTTTAAAGTGCTTTTGACTCTTAGAAACGACAAGAACAATCAAGATTAAAGCAAGTGGTAACATAAGGACTGCTACAATCGTCATTGGAATACTAATTGAAATCATCATAATTAAAATACCAATTACCGTAACAATTGCTGATATTACCTCTGTTGCTGTTTGATTCAAACTTTGTGATAAAGTATCAACATCATTGGTAATAATAGATAATACTTCACCATGTGTCTTCTTTTCAAAATAAGACATAGGCATTCTATTTATTTTTAAACTAATTTCTTTTCTTAATTTATAAGTTAAATTTTGAGAGATCTCCGACATAATAATATTTTGAATAAATTGAAATACGGCACTTGTAATATATAAAATTAATAATGTAATTAAAATCTTTTCAATTTTATCAAAGTCGATACCCGCTCCTCCAGATAATTTAGAAGTTAATCCATTGAAAAGTTCTGTGGTAGCATTACCTAATATCTTAGGTCCAACAATGGCAAATATAGTACTGCCAATAGCAAATATCAATACAATTAATATACCAATTTTATATTCATTTAAATAACGAAGTAGTTTTTTCAACGTTCCTTTAAAATCTTTAGCTTTTTCTCCCGCTGCCATTGCTCTAGCATGAGGCCCTCTTCGAGGAGCTGTTCTTTTTGTTTCCTTACTCATTTTCAAGTTCCTCCTTACTTAATTGTGATAAAGCAATTTCTTTATATATATCACAATTTTTCATTAATTCATCATGGGTTCCCTTTCCAACGATT
Organism: uncultured Bacilli bacterium; assembly: GCA_944363635.1. Classification (GTDB taxonomy): domain Bacteria; phylum Bacillota_I; class Bacilli_A; order RF39; family UBA660; genus CALVUP01. The sequence continues at coordinate 13,526 of CALVUP010000004.1, forward strand.
GCACCATTATCAAGTACAATGATTTGATCTGCATGTAGAACTGTTGAAATTCTTTGTGCAACGATCAAAATGGATTTATTTTTTGTGATTTTTGCTAATTGTTTTCGCAAAGTCACATCCGTTTTGTAGTCTAGTGCAGAAAAAGAATCATCAAAAACAAATACTTTTGGATCAATTGCAATAGCTCTTGCAATAGATAATCTTTGCTTTTGACCTCCTGAAACATTGGTTCCTCCTTGCGCTATTTCACTGTCATATTTATCTTCTTTGGCATTAATAAAATCATCTGCTTGAGCTACTTTCGCAGCTTTTACCATTTGTTCCTTTGATAGTGTTTTATCTCCCAATTTTATATTATCTGCAATCGTACCTGTAAATAAAATTCCTTTTTGAGGTACAAAACCAATATTTTTTCTCAACTCGTGTAAAGAAAGATCACGAATATCAACGCCATCAAAAGTAATCTTACCTGATGTAACATCAAAGAACCTAGGAATCAAATTTACAAGTGTTGATTTTCCAGATCCGGTAGATCCAATAATGGCTGTTGTCGTACCCGGTTGCATGGCAAAAGAAATATTTCTTAATACATCTTCAGAAGCATCTGGATAGCGGAAATAAACATCCTTGAATTCAATAATCCCCTTTGCAGATTCAAGATGTTCAACTGCTTTCTTATCTTTGATAGAAATATCTTTATTTAAGATTTCATTAATTCTTTTGATAGAAATAGTAGCCCTTGGTAACATAATTGAAATTATGGATAACATTAAGAAAGACATAATAATTTGAACAGCATAAGTAATACCCGCAATTAAATCTCCAACTTGCAATACTCCCGTATCTACTTTGTAAGAGCCTACCCAAATAATTAGAACACTAACACCATTCATAATAAACATCATAGCAGGCATCATAACCGCCATGGCACGATTCACAAATTTATTCACTTTCGTTAAATCGACATTTGCAACATCAAATCGTTTTTCTTCATATTTTTCATTTGAAAATGCTCGTATAACGGGAAGCCCTGTTAATATCTCACGAGAAACCAAGTTTAAACGATCAATTAATTTTTGGATTTTATTAAACTTAGGAAGAGTCACTATAAATAACATCAAGACAACAGAAATATTACAAATAACTGCTAAAGCAACTACCCAAAAAAGACTATTTCCTTGCATCTTATTTAACGCACCAAATCCAAGAATTGGGGCATATACAACAATTCGAAATAACATAACAATAAGCATTTGAATTTGTTGGATATCGTTTGTGCTTCTTGTAATTAATGACGCAGTTGATATATCTTCGAATTCTTTATTTGAAAAATCCATAACTTTCTTTACTGTACTTTTTCTTAAATCTTTGGCAATTCCAGTTGCAACTTTACTTGATGTATAAACAGACAGAACAGTCATAACCATAGAAAGAAGCGCAATAGCTAACATTTGCAATCCAACATGAAGTATATAGCGAATCTGATTTTGTTTGATATCTACACCAATTATTTCATATTCTTTTTCAACAGAAGCAATAGCACTTTGACTTATCATACTATCACCTAAATTATTTATTTGTACTTTATATTGATCTTTCATTTTAGCGATTTGTTCATCACTCATCAGTGGTATAATATCAATAATTTTAGTATCTTCAGGCATTTGCTGAAAAAATGGATTTTCTTCTTTCATATCTTTTACAGTCATATTACTTGTCGCATTATATAAAACAATAGATTCATTAAGAAGAGATTCTAATTTTTCTAAATTTTCATCACTGTCATCTTTAATAACATATAAATTTTTTTCTTTTAACAATGGATATTCGTCTTTATATTCTGAATAATCATCCGGTGTTAATAACTTATAATAGCCTAATATTTCTTTATCAGTCGATGCATCTGTAAATAATAAAACCTTATTTAATTCTTCTTCTCGAACAACTTCATACGCTCCATATTTAATTCCTTTTCCCGATATTCCTACATCAACTATATCGGATGTATAATCTGGAAGGGCTAAATCACAATTGGCTTGTATTACCAATAATACAATTGTCACAATCATCAAAGGTATATATTTTTTTAATATCGATAGAAACTTTTTCATTATTATCACCTATAAAATCCTTTCTTTAAAAGCTCGAAATGTAATAGTAACGCTCTTCTTATTTTTTCTCTTTCCTTATTAAAAACTAAGACAGGCACTACAAATCGTATAGTCAAACTCATAAGCATGCCTAATATACAATGAATCTCTTCCTCAGTTTCTATATTTAATTTTGTACGATCAACGGCATCCAAAATTGCATTAAAATCAAAAAAATCCTGTTTTTCAATGGATGCATGCATAGAACGTATCGATAAATTAGTATAAAACTTTTTACACAAATTACGATTGGCTGGTTTCGATCCCGTTTCAATTATATAATCATAAATATCTATGAAACTTTGAAACAAATCTCCGTGATTCATCTTTAAATATTTCAAAAACACTTCTTTAATATTCTTTTTATAGACATTTACTACATATTTATAAATATCCACAATATCTTTAAAATACATATAAAAACTACCACGAGAAATATTTGCATCCTTTATAATTCTATTAATAGAAGCTTCTCTTAATGTATAATTTGCAAACTCTCTTGTCGCAGCTTTCATAATTCGAATCTTTTTTTCTTTTGATAAATTATTAAATGTATCACTTGGCATAATTATCTTCTCCTAACCAACTATTTCATTATAAATGACAACTTGTCATAAGTCAACAAAAAGGAAAAACTTCATAAAATTTTCACAAAAAAAGAACTTAATTTCCTAAGTTCTTAAATAATTTATAGTTGCGGAACAATTATTGGCCCACTTACTATCCCAATTTTCATTTACATAGGTTTCTGTATTATCAATGTCAATAGTTTGGGATGAAGTCCAACCAGCAAAAGTATTTAGACCTATACTTGTAACATTATTTGAAATAGTTATTGACATAATATTGGTACAACTTTGGAAAGCATAACTTCCTATAGTTACTACACTCTCTGGAATTTCTATAGTTTTTAAATTGGTACATCCAGAAAAAACCGTATAACCAATGGCAGTTACACTGGTTGGAATCTCTACTGAAGTTAAATTCTTCATGTTTGAAAACGCATTGTTTCCTATATCTGTTACTCCATCTTTAATAATAACCTTTTTAATAGAATCCTTACTAGCTGTCCACGCATATGGACGATCTCCATCAGAGTTATCACCCTGAATCATCTTTCCATCTCCAGTGATAATTAATTCCTCAATCTTAAAAGCACTAAAATCATCATATCCTTTTGTACCATCAACTGTTAATTTTTTCAAATTATCACAGTTTATTAGAATATACTCACCCATATTCACCACACTCGTTGGAATTTCTATTGAACTCAAATTTGTACAAGAATTAAATGCATAATCTCCAATTGCAGTCACACTATCAGGTATAGTGATTGACATCATTTGACATCCATAAAAGGCATTCGCTTCGATTTCAGTTACCCCGTTCGGAATGATTATTTCTGTTAAATTCGCACAACCACTAAATGCATATGTAGAAATTATAAGGACAGTATCTGGAATATGAATAGTATCCTTTTGTTCTGGGCATCGAATTAATACTTGGCCATTTTTATCATATAGCACACCATCAATAGACTTATAATTTAAATTATCCTTATCAACATTAATTTCTTCTAAACTATTGCATACATAAAAGGCGAAATTTCCAATGTTAGATACATTCTTAGGTATTGTAATGGAAACTAGACTAGTGCAATGATCAAATGCATAAGATCCTATATTTGTTATACTCTCTGGAATTTTTATTGTCTTTAGATTTGAGCAATTATAAAATGCTGAGGTTCCTATACTAGTTATACTGTTTGGAATCGTTATTGATGATAACATTTGGAAATTTCGAAAAGCATTATCACATATTGATGTAATAGTATTCTCTATAACAATTTCTTTTATTGATGATATCATACTATCCCAAGAAAAGTTGGACTGTTGCATTGTACCTGAACCTATTAGCGTTAATTTTTCTAGATGCTCCATACCTGTTGTATAAGAAAAACCATAACTCTTTGTGGCATCAAAAGTTAATTCTTTTATATTAGAATCGCTTAAAAAAACATTTTTACCAAGTGTGGTTAAAGATGTAGGTAATACTACTTTTTCTAAATGAGTGCATCCAACAAATGCACTTTGATCAATAGTAGTTGTTCCTTCCGGAATATTTAATTCTTTTAATTTACTATACCCAAAAGCATAATCTTCTATATGCACAACTGTACTTGGGATTTCTATGGATATTAAACCAGTACTATAAAATGACAAAGAACTTATAGTTGTAACTTTTGATGGTATATTTATACTTACTAAATTACTGCAATTATAAAATGCACTATCTCCTATACTTGTTATACTATTAGGTAATGCTAATTCTTTTAATCCGCGACAACCGTAAAAAGCTCTATCAGCTATCGTAGTTACACTTGCGGGAATTTTTACTTCTGTTATATCTTCATTTCCGGTAAATAATCCCTCTGGTATATTGGTTATTCCATCTTCTAACATGATACTTTTTGCAGGGATTGTTGGATTATTTAGACTGTTAATTTGTTCTTCGAGTTTTGTATAAAACTCTTGTCCCTCATCTGTTGGCTGTCCATTTTCATCCATTAATCCTTGCCCTACTAAATATGCCATATAGGCATCCATTGTTAGTTCAATGTCACTGATATCGTATCCTAAGCTCTCTAAGACATCTTGCATAATTACTAATTGTAAAAGGGTTTCCATGTCTTGGGATATTATACTTTGGTATAACTCTGGATCTTCTTGTTGCAACCTCATAAGATAATCTTGAAATTCTTGTAATGATGTAAAAGATGTGACATCTTTCTCGGGAGCACCAGCCGCGATAAACACATTTTTATAAATATCTATAAATTCTTCACTTATATATATTAATGTATCAGATAAATTATTTTTAATTTGGCCTTGCCCTTTTATAACTACATTCCCATTCGCATACATATAGGCAGTTACACTTCCATCTCCTGCTTCAGAGACATCTATTTGTTGTACTAGTCTATTCTCATCATAGATTTGTACAGCCTCAATACTTACTTTTGCTTCAAAAGTTTTATTGGTAGCTTGTTCTGTTGTAGCATTATAATCTACCCATAAATATAACTTATAATGATTGGATTTTGTTGTATCTAGATATTTATTATCGATTTTATAAAGTTTCTTTCCTTCTTTTTCTATAACTTCTTCTTGTGATATGGTTCTTGCAGATGAAGTTACTATTTTTTCTGTTCCATCTTCTTCTACTGTTAAATAATATCTTACTACATCGACTGGAAGTGTTGATACACTCTCATCGATTTCAATATATAAATCATACTCAGCATTTATGGTTCCTTTATTTACTACATCAAAAGTGTATGGTGTTTGCTTTTTACCTTCTTCTTCTGTAATGGGAAAAGCATTTTCTAAAGTAATTTCATCTTGTTCATTTTCTATTCTTACATCTAATTTCCCTGCACTAATGACACTATCTTGTTCTCCTCTTGTTACTGTTCTAAATACAGCATAAGAAGTACCTAACACTAAAATTAATCCTGCGAGTATTCCTGTTATTTTCGCAATTCGATCATATTTTTTTCTTTTCTTATTATCCATATCATCACCTATTTTCCTATTTTATTTTATAATGAATCGCTTGGCACTGTCAAGAAATTCTTGTGTTTCTTATTTATTCATTATATAATCTTAAACAAGGAGGAAAACACATGGATGTTATTGGTATTGTGGTAGAATACAATCCTTTTCATAATGGACATTTGCATCAAATTAAAGAAATAAAAAAAAGATTCCCTGATTCTCTACTTGTTGTTGTTATGAATGGAAATTTTTCACAAAGAGGCGAACCTGCCATTGTAGATAAATGGAATCGTTGTGAAATGGCATTAGAAAATGGCATAGATTTAGTTGTTGAAATTCCTTTTGTTTTCGCTACACAAAGTGCAGATATTTTCGCTCATGGAGCAATTTCTTTATTAAAAGAATTAAAAGTTGAAAAACTCATATTTGGCAGTGAAACAAATGATGTTTCTCTATTGAATCAATTAGCGGATATTGAACTGTATAACCCGGATTATAATAAATTTGTAAATTCTTATTTACAAAAAGGATATAATTATCCAACAAGTATGAGTAAAGCTTTATTTGATTTATCTAATTTTCGAATTCGTCTTTCCAATGATTTGTTGGGATTAAGTTATATAAAAGAAATAAAAAAACAAAAGGCAAATATAGAACCTATTTCAATTAAAAGAACCAATGATTATAAATCCTATGATTTAGGATCTGATATCGTAAATGCTTCTTGCATACGCAAAGCCATTGGGAGTCGTTTTGATATTACTAAGTACGTCCCTATTTATCATGAAAAACATTATAAAAGAATTTATTTGTTAGAAGATTATTTTCCTTTTTTAAAATACAAAATTATGGTAAGCAAGGATTTAAGTTTGTTTCAAACTGTGGATGAGGGCGTTGAAAACCGAATCAATAAATATATTTTAAAAGCCAACAGTTTTGAAGAACTCATCAATTTAGTCAAAACCAAAAGATATACGTATAATAAATTAAGTCGTATGTTCTGTCATATTTTATGTGACTTTACTAAAGAGGAAGCAAAAAAATTTAAAGACATCGAATATATTCGTCCGTTAGGATTTAGCGAACAAGGGAAAAAATATTTAAATAAAATAAAAAAAGAAGTAAATCTTCCTATTGTATCGCGTTTTGCTTCTTTAAAAGATAATGAGTTGTTGCAATTGGAATATAGAATTGCGAAAGTTTATCAATGTATCGTTCCTAATAATAAAGATTTAATTGAAGAAGAATATAAAAGAACACCTATTTATTACAAATAAGTGTTCTTTTATCTTTGTTGCCTTTTAATGAGTTTGGCATGCAAAACGACTTTTTCTGTTTCATTATAACAAGTTGAAAGTGTAAGAATTTTATCTTTGGTACTCACTTTTGCATCAAAATTAAAGCGACTTCTTGAAATCATCGTATCGATAAATTTTTGGTGTGATGCTTCACTTCCAAAACTACTTGTTAAATAATAAGTTTCGGTTTTAATGCTATACACCGAAAATACTTGCCATAAGGTGTTCTCAGTTGGAGTGGATAAATAAACCACATGATTATCGGTATTTTCATACCAATTGTTTTTAAACACATTTTTAAGTGATCCAAACATTGTTGTATCATACCTTCCATGGGCATAAATAATGGTATTATCTTGCAAATCATTGATATCGTTGCGATAATCCATAAAGACCCAACCAGCATCATTTTCTGTTTTATCATAAGAATGATATAAATAATACTCATTGTCATTTGTTTGAACCACTGGATAATTGATATTGGTTCCGTTTACTTTCAGAAAAGCAATCGTATCGCTATTTTTCTTTTTTAATTCATCAAAATTTACACTAATCAGTGGTAATTTAATATAATCCCAATAATCACTGTTTTGATTTTCATCTGCATTGACAATTTCTTCTGTATCATTCGGAGAAACTTCTTCGATTTGAATTTCGTCTTCTAAAGTATCTAATTGCTGTTTTGTTTTCTCGTTATCTTGTTTCCATTTGAACACTTGAACAATCGAAAAAATAAGTAAAAAAAGACTTATTAAAATCAATACAATCCATACCCACAAACGTAATCTTTTTTTCCTCTTGCTTTGTTTTGTCATAATTCTTTCTCTTCCTTTAATAAAAGAAAAAGGGATCTACGATCCCCTTTTATTATCTTGTTGTTGCTTTTTTGATTGAATATCCTAAAGCAATTGATCCAAATAATGCTAATCCAACATAAACAAGAATGTTATCGTATGTATTTGGATTTTCTTCTATAGTTGTATCTTCTTTACCTGGTTCGCTAGATTCAGGTTCTTTTACTTCTTCATCTTTGTTTAATACAAATTGACCGTTTTCTTCTGTCATTGTATATCCATCAGCAACATATTCTGAGATATCATGAGAATATGATCCACCGCTAATAGCAATTGTATCTTCATCATCATTAAAGAAAACATTGGCATTTGCTTTAAAAGTTCCAGCTGTAACTTCTAATGAAGCTTTATTTGCTGATCCTTGATTTGTAATTAAAGAATAAGCGTTGGTATTTCCTGTACTTATTTCGAAATTACCACCTTGAATCTTCATTACATTGGCATTGTTAATGATAGAGTAATTATAAGCTTGGATAAAGTTACCACCTGCAATTGTAGCCGTTCCTTCGTTGGTGAAACCGAAAATATCATTTCCAGTTGTTGTAATCGTACCACCACAAACTGTTACATCTCCTGCATTGTATACAGCAGCTTGTCTTCTAGCACTTGCTTCTATCGTTCCTTCTTCAATAATTAATGTTCCATCATTATTGACAACAGGTGCAGTTGAAGTTGATTTTTGGTTGATTTTTCCACCTTCTTGGCTACTCGTGATTATTAATTCTCCACCATCTTTAATATAAATAGCAGAGCATCCATCTGTATAATTTGTTAAAGTATATCCATTTAAATCAAGAACAACTTTCTCACCATCTCCAATTTCTAAATCATGAGAAACATTTTCCTCTAACAAAATCCTTGTATACTCTCCTTCTTGTGATGTTGAAGCTCCTGATCCATCAATTGTAGAAGCTGTAATTGCAGAAACGTTTGTTGCTCCTGCTAATACAAATGCCATAGCAATCATAAGTAAAAATTTTACCTTCTTCACTATATCCTCTCCTTTCTATTTTTAGAATATCTTATCTTATTATGTTTGTCAACAGATATTGTTCGACATTTCTAAAAAAGAATTTTGTTTACTTTTTTTATGTAAAGCAAAATTCTTTATTTTCTTTTCTTCGCAAAAAATTTAATAATATGATACTCAAATAAAATATATAAAACAACTACAACCCAAAGTAAAATAGTTTCTACTGTTCCCGAAGTGTATTTCATAACAAGTCCTGAAATAGAGGATGGTAAATATCCTAATATTTTATTGAGAACTGCTAAATCGATATGTGTTTTAATGAAATATAAAATTCTTAATAAGATATCCAAAATACCAAAGGCATAGATATAACTATCAAACTTTTTAAACCATACCAACATAATGACTAAAAGTAAAATACAAATAATTAAATCAATATACATATTACCACTACCTTCTATTAAAAGAATAGCACAAAAGATAAAAAAAAGAAACTATTTTGTTCCTTCTTTTGGTTCAATTATGGCAAGAGAATCATTATTAAAATCGATTTTACTGCGTATCTCTTCTAAGTCTTTTTTATTTAACATTTTTATCTTATCGATTCGGTCGGTAATAATCTGCCCATATCTTAAATAATCTTGTATACAATTATTTAAGGTTACTTCTATATTATCTGTCATTTGTACTTCTGAAGAGATCCAAACTTTTTGAATTCGTTTGATATCTTTTTCTGTGATATCATCTTTGATCAACTCTTTTTTGATCTTTTCAACCAATCGATCAGGATGTTCACTATCAGCATAAAAACTTAAAGTTGTATGATCAGCAATAGTAAATACTTCCGTATAAAGTGATGTCATCAATTTCTCTTTTTTGGCTTCTTCTCTAAATTCTGAAGTAAATCCAAATTTAATTGTCAAAAATAAGTTTAGATAATAGTCTAAAAATTCTGGCGTACAAGAAAACTTTGTATTGTTTATCTTAATTGCATATCCTACTTTAGGTACAACGACATTCATTTTTATACGTTGCTGTTTTTGATATACTTGATCTGGTTCCTCATAATCTTTGGTTTTGATTTTAGCCTTTTTAATTTTATATTTATGGTCATAAGCATCTACAATTGCTTCTAATTTTTCCATATCCATCTTTCCACTAACGAAAAGTGCCATATTCGATGGTCTATAAAATGTATAATAGCATTCGTATAAAATTTCCTTCGTAATTTTATTAATTTCTTCTACCGTTCCTGCGATATCATTACGTGTTGGTTCTTTTTGAAAGATTCCAAGTCGTAATAAATCATCAATTTTAAAATCTGGTTGGTCATCATACATCCTGATTTCCTGTTCAATAATTCCTTGCTCTTTTTTTACATTTTCATCTGTAAAGTATGGAGAAGAAACATATTCCAATAAATATTCTAAATTTTCTTCGATACCATTATTTCCATAACAAATATATTGTGTTCTAGTAAACCAAGTATTGGCATTAGCACCCGTTCCAGATTGTGAAAAGAAATCAAACGGGTTGCTTCCATCTTCATTTTCAAACATTTTGTGTTCCAAAAAATGAGCAACTCCTTGCGGAATATGTAGAAATTCCTTTTTTCCTGCTGGAACAAAGTCATCTACGGATGAACCGTATTTTGTTAAAAACGATAAAAAATAATTGTTTTTATTTTCATATGGAATAAAGAAAACATCCAATCCATTTTTTAATTTTTTATAATAAATAGCCACATCTAAATTCTTTAAATCAATTTTTTTCATGTTTCGTTTCCCCTTTTAGTAAATAAATGGTATCTATTTTTATTTTCTTAGTGATCTTAATAAGATCTTCTTTTGTTACTTCTTTGATTTTTTCTTTTCTTATTTCTATTGTATCAATACCAAGCAATTGCATCGAAACATAATTTTCTAATATCTCATATTGGTTGTCTTCTAATTGTTCTAAAGAAGATGTAAAAAGCGTAATTGCTTTTTGCATATCTCCCTCACTAAAATTTCCTTTTTTCATTGCTTCCATTTGTTCTTTAATTAAATGTACCGTTTTTTCAAAGTCACCGGCTTCAATACCAGAAGCAATTAATAAAATATGATCCAATTTGCTAAGTCTAGAATAAATATAATAAGCAAGCGAATTTTTCTCACGAACCACTGTAAATAATTTAGAATTGGTTGAAACCCCTAAAATTAAATTGTATAAAGTAAGTGTATATTTTAAATCAAATTCCTCAAGTGGCTCATAACGACAACCAATTGCTAATTTGGATTGAGATAATTCTTCAGTTTCAATAATTTTCTGTTCCCTACGTCTTATCTTTGGTACTTCTAAATAAGGGTTGATCTGTGTGTGTAAATTATAAAATTTAAAATTTTTCTCAATTAAACTTTCCATTTGATTATTATCAAAATCACCAATAACGTAGATATCTATAATATTATTACGAATAAAATCTTTATAATAAGTATATAGATTTTCTGGTGTTATTTTTTCAAAATCTTCATAGTAACCAATCATTCTATAAGAAAACGGAGCTTTACTATCCATGTTTTCAAACATACGCATAATACTATAGCTTTCTGTATTTTCTTTAAAGCTTTTAATTTCTGTTTCGATATTATTACGAACCACATCAAAAGATTCTTGATCGAATCTTAATTTTTCCACATTGGGATGAAAAACCATTTCAGAAAGCAATTCGATACATTCTCCTCGATTCCCTTTTTCTGTGTATTTTTCCTCTAATGTAGATAAATTTACTAATCATATAATTTCCTAAACGCATGTTTTTTGATGCAATATTCACGCCATACAACTCTTGTGATCTGATCATAAGATCTCTTTTTGTTTTATATTTTTTTGTTGAAAATGCTAACATAGATACTAAGAAATTACGAATTGTAATTTCTTCTTTTTTTATTTTACTACGAAAAGAAATTCGAATTTGAATGTTTTTAAACTTATTGGTTTTTATAAAATGAAGTGTGTATGTTTTTTTGTTTTTTTCTATTGTTTCCATAGGATCACCTTTTTTATTATATGTATTTTTTCTTATTTATATAAGCGATTCTAGAGCCAAAATGATCATTTCATCCAAACTTTTTTCTCTTTCTTCACTTGTTAATTCTTTTTTTTCATACTTTGAATCGACAATAGTCATTAAACATGCAGTATCTCTTTTGAATTTTTCTCCTAAGTAGAAAAGTCCAAAAGCTTCCATTTCTACAGCCAAGAAATTCACATTCGGAAAATTCTTTCTAAATTTATTATAATCTACATAAACATCAAACACATCACTTGTCATTGTAAGACCATAGACCACTGGCATATTGAGTTTTTTAGCGGTTTTTAATATTTTTTCATTTAATTGAAAAGAACTTCTAGCAATATTTTTATCCGTTCCATCCAAAAGCTTATCATAATAACTTAACGAATAAGCACCCATAGATAAAACGACATCTTTTACTCGTACATCTTTATGCTGCGATCCAGCACTTCCGATTCGAATAATTCTTTTTACATCATAAAATTGAAATAACTCATAAGCATAAATTCCTATACTCGGTATTCCCATTCCAGATGCGAATACCGTAACTCTTTTTCCTTTGTAATAACCGGTATACGCAAACATATTACGAACACGATTTACTAATTTATAATCTGTTAAAAATTTTTCTGCAATGTATTTTGCACGCAAGGGATCACCTGGCATCAAAACAGATTCCGCAATTTCATTTTTTTTACTTTCAATATGTGGTGTTGGCATGTAATCACTCCTTTTTATTTTTTTCTTTCTTTATCATAAATATCTTTCATTAATCGATTAATTTCTCTTTGGACTTTTGCTTGTGAAGAGGCTTTACATTCTACTTTAATGGTATATTCTACATTATTTGCATCTATATTTGTAATTCCCAAATATTCCGTTTTATAAACATCCTTTACATCCGCAATCGCAAGTTCATACTTCGATAATTTTTTTTCAAAAGAAACTCGTTTTGTTTCTTGCGGAGTAGAAATAGGAATGTATAAAATGGTACGATGCTGTGACAAATTGATCACATCCGAAATGTTACGATTGGCAATGATTTTGATTTCTCCATTTGGTCCCTTTATTTTCGTTGTTCGAAATCCTAAAGCAATAACTTCTCCTTGAAAATTATTATATTTAATAGTATCTCCGACTACAAAAAAATTATCCATGATGATAAAAATCCCATTAATAAAATCTTTCATCGTATCTTGTAAAGCCAAACCAAGTAATACTGATACAATTCCTAAAGATGCTACAATCGAAGAAACATTTACGCCAAAAATACTTAAAATTACTAATAAAATAATAATATAAATTAAATACGTCACAATGTTTCTCATTAAATTAAAAATAGTCATTCTTCTTTTCTTTTCAAAACCATCTTTTCCTTTAATCAAAAGATTGTGTAATACTTTAATCAAAGTTTTATAAACAAGTAAACCTCCAATTATAGTAAGAATTGGACCATATACCCTTTTTTCACAAATAATTTGTATTAAGAATTCTAGATAACTCATTTTATCACCTATTTAAAATTATATCATAAGAATAAAAAATAATGAAGAAATTACTTCATTATTTCCGATTCATTTTATATTTTACTTTCTTTTGACTACTATGTAGAGATAATGAATGATCCTTACCAATCGTAATTGCCATAATCTTACTTGGTGGAATACTTCCTTGTACTATAAATTCACCATATTTAAAAGCATTTGCGATCTTCTCATAAGGACTTCGATAAAAACTATCCTTTTTTTCTTGCTTGATTGTTTCTATATAATTGCTTAGATTACTTGGTACTAAAATAATTGCTTTTTCTTCTATATCACTTGTTTTTATATTTTTGCCGTATGTCGTATAAAAATGTAAAAACGACTGTACTTCTTCAGGAGATACTTCTACAGAAGTCGCTGCAATCGTTTGATATAAAAACTGTGCAATCGCTTCTTCATCTTTCCATGGAATATTTTGAATATTGCCCTGAAAACCTTGAATTAAATTTTTTAAATACATCCTTAAAAACTCGTTGTCATGTCTAGCGAAAAACAAAGCAACATTCATAGATGGAGAAAAATAAATTTGATTGCAACGTTGTTTTGAACTTATTGGAACTGGAACATGATCCCACATTATCTTCTTATTCTCATAATTTCGGTTATAAATGTTTCTATATAATTGATTGACCTCGGTTGCTTCTTGTAACATTTTTTCTTTATACAATGATTCTAAAGAACAAAGACCTTTCCTAAAGATACTTTGTAAATTTTCTTTCGATGTACCATGATATAAAAATCCATTCTCGATATGATTTGTATAAAAAAGTTGATCTGGAATTTGTAATTCATTTTCCTTTTCATCTGCATTTAAAAACTTCAAATTTCCTTTTTGCAAACCATGTCTTACAGTGTCTATATCATCGGTATTTACTAAATAATCAAATATTTGTTGGGTTACTTGCCAGCGTTCAATATCATTCGATTGGCTCGCTAACAACCTTGTCATTTCTTCCGTTTCTAGAATTTCTTTAAATTTTAAAAATCTTTCTTTTTGCTTCATCATAAAATTCTTCTTTCTTATTTTTTTATCTGCAATTGATAAGTCTTTATATATTGATACCCTTCTTCTTCTAATTTTTGTTTTTCTTGTGAAAAACAAATTGGCTCTACCTGTTTTAAGTAACCAAACTTATGAGAACATAAACCATCCTGCATTTTTAAAACATGTAGTGTTTGTAAAGCATCTTTATCTCCTACTTGTTCCCAAGGATTTAAATGAGAACAATTCTGATTGGTTCTCATAAATAAAATAAATTTCCAAGAATTTTCGGGATCCTTTGTTAAAATAGGAAAAGATGATTTGTAAGCGAGATGAAGGGCTTCAAAGTCGCTTTCTATATTGGCAATGGCTTGTTTAACTTGTAAATGCGTTGTTGCTTTTCCAGAAAAACATCCGGGTTGATAAAAATTTAATCCAACGGATTCCGGTAATAAAGAAATATTTAAACCATAAGCGTAACAATTCACTCCATTATAATTTCGATTTGGTATGGTCCTATTTACAAATATATTGGCTTTTATGAGTGTGATATCCATCTTTTTTCTCCTTTTTCTAGTCTCTTATTATAACAGATTTCTTCCTTTTTTACAATACTGGTATATTCTACATGAAAAATCTCATACTAAAGATGGGAGGAGAAAATATGAATTATCAACAAGTTCCGAATATAATTAGTGGAAAAGACTTAGATTATTTAATTGATTTATTTCAATGGAATCATAATGGTTATAAACAAACGATGTACGCAAAAGATCAAGTAGCGGATGCTGAAATTGTGAACTTTATTACTAAAGCATCTAATGTTTTTCATGAAAATTTAACAATGGTGTTAAACATTTTAAAACAAGGAGGTTCAAATGAATAATCAAATTTGTAATCCAGAGGTAGAAGTGCCTAGTGGAATCGCTTTCAATGATAAAGATTATATGAACACTCTTTTATCTACATTAAAGGAATTGGAAAAAAATCTAGCTATTACTTTAACAGAATGTAGTTGTGAAGAACTTTACCAACAGTATTTTAATTTGTTTAGTAGTGTTGCTAAATTACAAAGAGAAGCGTATGAAATTATGTTTCGAAAAGGTTGGTATATACTCGAAAAAGCAGAGCAAAATAAAATCGACCAAAAACTACAAATGTTATCAAAAGAATTTAATCGTTTATCTTAAAACTTCCTAGTGAAGTTTTTTTATTGTGATTTTTCTTTTATTTATGATATGATTGTAATAGAGGTGAAGTATGAAAAAAGGAATCTATTTTATTATAGTCATTGTATTTGGGATTTTGCTTGTAAGTGGATGCAAAAGTACAGCTATAGAAACGGAAGAAGAAAAGCAACAGGAGATGAATTATTTATCTGGAAAACATTATGTTATTATCAATGTAGAGGATTATGGTTCCATTTCTTTAGAACTGGATGCAGACGAAGCCCCCATTACGGTAACCAATTTTATCAATTTAGTAAAAGAAGGCTTTTACAACGGACTTACTTTTCATCGCATTATTGATGGATTTATGATTCAAGGAGGAGATCCAAATCATGATGGTACGGGTGGTAGTGAAAATACAATTAAAGGAGAATTTGCTCAAAATAATGTAGAAAACAATATTTCTCATACGCGTGGTACGATTTCTATGGCTAGAAGTAATGATTTCGATTCAGCCAGTAGTCAATTTTTTATTGTCCAAGAAGATAGTTTGTTTTTAGATGGTGCTTATGCTGGATTTGGGCATGTTACTGAAGGCATGGAAATTGTGGATCAAATTTGTGAAAATGCAAAGCCAACGGATGATAATGGAACAATTGTTTATGAGGAGCAACCTGTTATTACTTCTATACAAGTTGTTGATTAAAAAACTTTCCTATTCAATGGAAAGTTTTTTATTTACTTCTATATAAAATAAGTGGTACCAACATTTCTTCGTCGGTTAACCCTGAATGTGAAGATTTATGTTTTTTTGTATTCTCATCATATCGAATAGCTTTGTTCCCAATGCCTATAGCAAAATAATCACCTAGTCCATCTCGATAATATTTATTTTCTTTTCCATAACCATACAATTTTTTTTCAATAATTTCGTCTTTACTCATTAAAATAAAATCTTCTTTTAATACCTCTTTTATTTTCTTCGGAAATACTGCTAGATATTCTTTTTTTACCCGAAAAGAACAGGCTCTATTATCAATACTAATGTTTTCATCCAACATTTTTACAATTTCCGGGTAATCCGATAAAGTAATATAATCACAATTTAAATGTCCATGATCGGAAATGCCAAGAACAAGTGTATCTTTCAACGATGTACACATTTTTTGGAATTCTTTATCCAATTTTTTTAAAATGTGTCTTTCTTCTTTTGAATCCGTACCATATTTATGTTCTATGTGATCTGGTTCGTTTGAATAAAAATAAATATAATTTTTAAAAGGATTTTTTGTAATCTTTTTTATTTTTTTTCTTGCTTTTCGAAAAGATTCGTTTTTTCGATCACTGTATACTGTTATTTTTTCACTATGACACCCTGGTTGTTTGTTGATATGATCAACAATAGATTCATATTTTAGTAATGTTTTTGCTACATGATAAGGGGCTGGTTTTCTTTTCGTCCCTTTTATATAGTTTCTTGTTAAAGTAATCACAGCATTAAACTCTTTAAAATACATATCCCATCCTAACCATCCGTGTTCAACTGGATTTAATCCTGATTCTACAGTTGTTCTTGCAGCCATTGTAGTAGAAGGGAAAACAGAAGAAATATGAGTTTTTAAATGCTTATTTAAAAATGGACATACATCTTGATTCCTTTTTAATATATTGTACCCTAATCCATCAAACAAAACGAGAACAATATTTTTATAATTCTTTTTTAATTCTTTATCAACACTTTTTAAAGAGGTGTGCGTTGTTCTTATATGAAAGTCACTCATAATCGAGCTCATTAAATTCACTAAACCATTTTCATAATCAGGATATCTATATTGCATAATACACTCCTTATCTTTCTATTTATATATGTATTCTTTCTTTTTAAAATTCTTTTTTCAGATAAATTTTACTAGCAATTTTATAAGAAATAAAATAAACAAGACAGATCGCTATTATTAAGATAACAGGTAATGCTTGATGAAGAAAGGTAATGATTGGTTGCCACGAGAAATGCACATTCAATTTTTCTTGTAAGAATAAAAAGCCACTACATAATAACAGGAAGAATGCTCCAATTACAAAAATTTGTATTCTGCCTTTTTCCGCACCTAGTTTATAAATACAAGGGATTTGTATTGATTCCATAATACCAATCCCTAAAATGCTACCCAAAGCCATTTCAAAGAATGAATATAAATTAGGAATTTGTTTACTCATAACAAACATCGCTATAAAGCTGATCAGCATTCCTACAATTGCTCCAATCAAGGTAGAGAAAATTACAAATAAATATTTAGCTTTTACAATTTCTTTCCTTGTAACGGGTAATGTTAAAAGATAAGCATCACAAGAAGCTTGTTCGTCATAGTTAAAAGAAGCCATACTAAACATACCAAAACCAAAAGTAAGCATCAAAATAAGCATACTTCCTACTCCTACTACACTGTCTTGTGTAATTGAGATTAAAATAAAAATCAAAATATAGACCAATAATGTCTTTCTATAACTTTTTAACTGTAATAAATCTTTTATAATCAATCCTTTGATTGTATTCATATTATTTTTCCCCCTTTACATATAAAACCATAATCTCTTCAATCGTTGGTTTATCAATCACTTGTATATCATATTTCTTTTTAAATTGTTTTTTATCTGCGATTAAAATCTCATAACCATAACGGTTTTTTCTATACTTAATATAATCTTGTTTCACAATCTTTTTAAAATCCTTCTCTAAACATTTTACGATTCCATATTTATCCAATAAGTCGTCTCTTGTTTTGGTAAAAACAATTTCTCCTTGATGAATAAATGTAATATAATCTGCGATATGTTCTAAATCAGAAGTAATATGACTAGATACAAAAATTGCATGTTCTTCGTTTTGAATAAAATCTTGAAAAATATCGAGAATTTCATTTCGAGCGATAGGATCCAAACCAGAGGTTGGTTCATCCAAAATCAATAATTTAGGATGATGAGAAAGTGCGACAGCAATTTTTAATTTCATTTTCATTCCACTGGAATATTCTTTTATTGGTTGTGTTTTTGGTAATTGAAACTTTTCTAAGTATTGAAAATATAAAGTTTGGTCCCAATTCTTATATATATGTTCCATTGTTTTATGAATATCGGTTGGTGTTAAATAAGGAGATAAAAAATGATCATCCAAAACAACGCCTATTTCTTCTTTACAGTTTTTTTCATTTTCTTGTAATGAATGGCCAAACAAACAAACCTCTCCTTGATCAATAGAAATTAAATTTAAAATCGCTTTAATGGTTGTGGTTTTACCCGCACCATTTTCGCCAATTAATCCTAAAATCATTCCTTTAGGTAGTTTAATATTACAATTTTTTAATTCAAAATTATTGTATTTCTTTTGTACACCCTTTATTTCTAAAATATTTTCCATTTTTATTCCTCCTCATACAATATATTTAATATATTTTGTAGTTCTTTCTTAGTTACCTGGCTTATTTTTGCTATAGAAACTGCCGTATCAAGTAATCCTTCTATTTTTTGGAGTTGCTCTTCACGAATCAGTTCCCTATTTTTACCAGAGACATAGATGCCCTTACCTGGTATAGTTTCCACATATCCTTCCCTTTCCAACTCATCATAAGCATTTTTCGTCGTAATAACACTAATTCGTAAATCTTTCGCTAATTTTCGAATCGAAGGAAGTTGTTCTTGATATTTGAGTTCATTGGTAATAATTTTATTTTTAATCTGTTCTTTTATTTGTTCATAAATGGGTATATTGCTCGAATTACTAATAATAATATCCATACTTTCCTCCTAACCGTTTATATACAGTATATACAGTTTACAATTCTTTGTCAATAAAAAAGAAAAGATTTCTCTTTTCTGAGTTCTTTGTGTTAAAATAAAAGTAGATGATAAGGATGGGATAATATGAAATTTGGTATGAGAACGCCTAGTTTAAAAAAATCAATTAAAGCAAGAACAACAGGCAAATTAAAAAGGTCTATAAAAAAAGCAATTAATCCACTTTATGGAAAAAAAGGAATGGGTATGATTAAAAATCCTAAGAAAGCCATTTACAATAAAGTTTACAAAAAAACAACTTTTAGTTTTTTTGATTTGTTTAAATAAAAAAATTCGTGTTCGCGCACGAATTTTATTTTTATCTTGGTAGCCTGTACGGAATTCGAATCCGTGAATGTTGCCTTGAGAGGGCAATGTGTTAAGCCACTTCACCAACAGGCCATGTAAAGTTGTTTTTTACAACAACATTATTCTAGCATAAATATTTTTTTTATTCAATATTATTTTATTGTTTTCTGATATGCATTTATTTTATCTTCTACATCTCTTTCTATAATATTTTTAAAATGATTTCATATAACAAAAATTTTTTGCTTAAATATTTCTAAATTATAAACTCTTTGATTCTGTTTATATATTGGAATGTTTTTCTCCTTCCAATAAAATTGTTAAAATATAATTCTCACAAATGTATTTTTCCTAAAAAAACTAGTAGCGTGAATATAATATTAATCTAAATTCATCATAAAATTATCTCTTATATTCCCTTTTGGTATATTTTTATTTGAGCATTTACCTCTTTTGGGGTAATATCTTTTCCAGTAAAAATATCTTTTGTTTTTATAGTTTTAAATTCATGAGCAAGGATAACAAGATGATCTCTAAAAAGTTCTAGATTTTTTATTTTGTCTTCATCTGTCATCATGATATCATCATACTTTTTTGGCCATAGTGGAAAAGTGATAAATTGTAATTTATCTAGTGATAAATCACCATCATATAAAACTTCATCGTATTCGTCATTGGAATTTTTTGATGGCCCAATATATTTTACAGGAAGATCACGAGAAAACACCAAAGATGGTGAATAAAGAACAAATTCATCGAAAGAACAAATATGATTGCCAACGGGAGTTTTTGATTTTTGTGGATCACATAGATAAGTATGATTTTTATATTTTGAACTGGTCTTATAGTTATTCGTAATTCCTGTACTCCTAATTTTTCCATCTACTAAAATTTTAAGAAGATTGCAATGATCATTAAATTCACCCCAACATCCTCCTGTTGCGTGAATATAATAATTGTCTAGATTCATCATATTATTTTCTCCTTTCTACTTGCTTATCTTTTTAATTTGTTTTTCTAATTGCTCGGTTGTTAATGTTTTTCCTGTAAAAATATCTTTAATTGGTACTTCTTTAAACTCCTGTTCTAACACTCGAATATTTTCTTTAAAAATTTCTAAGTTTTGAATTTTATTTTGATTCCAAAAGACAGGAAAAGTAATAAATTGTAAATGTTCCAGTGAAATATCTCCTTGGTGTCTTACTTCATCATATAAATTGGTAGTCCCTTTTATAGGTTCTGTTACTTCCATTAATTTTGGTTGATATACTTTTAAATCTCTAGATAAAACCAATGTTGGAGAATAAAGGGCATAAGTCAAAAACGAAGAAGTTAAATTTCCTATATGTGGATCTTCTTTTGTCATATCACATAGGCAAATATCATCATCGTGTTGTAATGCATATATATTACCTTTCCCTAAACTTTCATTGGTTTTAATCGTATGTGATTTTAAAATATCAACAATGGCATTTTCTTCATTTTCACAGCCAAATATGCCACCTGTCGCATGTAAATAATATGATCCTAAATTTAATACTCTTATATTTCCTATAAGTGGAATGTTATACGTCTTGAATTTTTTCATCTTCTACCCTCTTACTTCTTTTTGATAAATTTTTATATGTTTCTCAATATCATCAACTGTAATCGTATTGCCTGTATAGATATCCTTGGTTTCTATTAATGAATATTGTGTTGAAATAACTTGCAAATTTTGTTTAAATATTTCTAAATAATGCAATTTTCTTGAATTAGTTAAATCAACCGTTAATCTATGAATAGGCCAAATAGGAAAACTAATAAATTCTAATTGTTCTAACGATAGTTCACCATTATATCTTACCTCATCATACATGTCCGATTCATTTTCATAAAAAGTATACAGCTTATAATCCGGTGTTTCTACTTGTAGATCTCTACTAAAAGCCAAAGATGGGGAGCATAAGACAAATCCTTTAAAAGCGGATAAAAGTTCAACGTGATATATAGGATCATATACAATAGGTTTTGTCGTATCACAAAGACATACTTTATGGATTGGACTTTTATAATAATTCTTATTTTCTTCTTCCCCTTTTACTTTTCCTTCTAATAAAATGTTCAAGATCTTATTTTCATCATTTTTTGTTCCTTTATATCCGCCCGTTGCGTGTAAATAATATTTATCTAGATTCATCATGAAACCATTCCCTTTTAATGCGATATATTATACCATTTTTCTATAAAAAAGTAAAGAATTAGCTTTCGAACAAACTAATTCTTTTTTCTATTCTTTCTTTTCCTAATAATTTCATTATTTCATATAAATCCGGAGTCATGGATCTTGTTGTGATTACAACACGAAGAACGGTAGATACATCCGCAACATTTCCTTTAAAACGATCGGGATTTTCTTTGTATTCTTTCATATTAGAGGCGTAGCCTAATGCATCACATAATTCTTTTATTTTATTAAACCATGTATCCTTATCATCATTTTCATTAAAATACTTATCCATATATATCGTACAAATTTTCTTTATTTCTTCTTTATCCGTTATTTTTTGAAAATCATATTTTTTGTTTTCCTTTTCAAAAAGTTCATCATACATATACCAAACTTGATTTTTAATATCGGAATAATTGACATAATCTTTTCTTGGTTTCTTTTGTTCTCTTTCAATATTAAATACTTGAGTCGAATACTCTTTATATTTTTCTAATAGTTCTTTAAATTCTAAATCATATTCTTTTGTCCATGTATATAATTCTTGATATACTTCTTCTGCTTTCATTTTACTAATTACATTTCTAGAGATATTATCTAGCTTTTCTAAATCGAAGAAAGCTCCCGATGAGGACATCTTTTTTGGAGAATATTGAAAGTCTGTAAAGTTTTTTTCTGGGTTTGCGGTGTGCCACTGTTCATAATTGGAATTAATAATGGTCATTAAAGCCTCTATAACTGCTTTTTTAGGATATCCTTTATCTTTATAATAGGTCATAGTGGCTTCTGGGTCTTTTCTTTTACTTATTTTTCTTACACTATTTCCTTCTTTTTTAACGAGCAATGGCGTATGTACATATTTTGGAGCTTTAAAATTAAAAGCTTTAAATAACTCTAAATGTTTTGGTAAAGAAGATAACCATTCTTCTCCTCTTACAACATGGGTAGTTTTCATTAAATAATCATCTATAACATGCGCAAAGTGGTAAGTAGGTAATTTGTTATCTGATTTCATGATAACAAAATCTTCATCATTTTCAGGTAATTCTAATCTTCCTTTTACTAAATCGTCGTATTTAAATTTTCTTTCGAAATTACCAAGGGATTTAAAACGAATGACATATTCCTCCCCGTTTTTAATTCTTTCGATTTGTTCTTCTAAAGATAATTTTCTACAATGAGACCAAATTCCATAATATCCTGTTCGAAACTTTCTTTCTTCTTGTTGTTTTCTTTTTTGTTCTAAATCCTCTTTTGTACAAAAACAAGGATAAGCTCTTCCGATTTCAATTAAATATTTAATAAAAGTATGATAGATTTCTTTTCTTTCACTTTGTACATAAGGTCCATAATTTCCTATAATTTTTCCATTTTCTTCATACTCACTTGGCATAATATCATAATATCTTAAGGTATCTATAATTAACTGAGAAGCGTTTTGTACTTCTCTTTGTTGATCAGTATCCTCATTCCTTAAATAAAAAATGCCATCAGAATTTTTCGCAAGCATATAATCAATAATAGCCTGAAAAAAGCCACCTAAATGAATAAATCCGGTAGGTGAAGGAGCAAAACGAGTTACTTTTTGTCCTTCTTTTAATTCTCTAGGCTTATAAATTTCATCATAATAACTAATATCCTGTTTAATATCTGGAAATATTAAATTTGCTAAATCTTTATTTGTCATAAAATCACTCCTTTTTTCAATAAAAAAAGATTCTATCCTAAGGACGAATCTTTCGTGGTACCACCTTAATTTATTACTTTTGTAACCTCAATATCTTAACGCGATAAACGAAATACTTTTTACCAAGTATTTAACTCCAAAGTTTCTTCAAATCTTTTATTTATCTATTTCCACCAACCATAGACTCTCTATAAAATAAAACAAATCTTACTCTTCTTCTTCCTCGTTTTACACGATTGATTATACCATTATTATTTTATTTAATCAATCTTTTTCTATTATTTTGGTTTTAACACTTATTTTGTATTATAGAAAAACTATTTTCAACAATTTCTGTTTATTTTTCTAATTCTATTACATATTTTTTAAATTCGTCGCCTCGATCTTCACACTGTCTATATTGATCCCAAGAAGCAGACGCTGGGGATAAAAGAACAACATCTCCTGGTTTAGCAATTTCTGTACATTTTTGAAAACCATCTTTTAAATTTTCATACATATATGTTTCTATATTTAAATCGTCTCCAAATTGTTTTACCCTTTTTCTACACTCTCCAATTCCAATAATTGCCTTTACATGATTCATAAATGGTTTTAAATCATAGAAGTTTTGTCCTCGTTCTAGACCACCTAATATCAGAATGGTATCTGCATCAAAAGATTTTAATGCAATTTCTGTACATTTTACATTGGTTGCTTCCGTATCATTAAAATAACGAACTTGATTTACTTCTCCCACATATTCAAGGCGATGAGCAACACCTGTAAATTTCATGATGACATCTCTTATGATTTCATTTGAAATATTTAATTCTTTAGCAACCATAATAGCTGCCATAGCATTTTCGATATTATGTGTTCCTACTATTTTCATATCTTTTACATTTATGATTTGTTCTTCTTTATAATAAATTGCATGGTCTTTTAAATAAGCATATTCTGTTCTTTGTTTACTCGAAAAATATTTTTTTGTAGATAAAATGTCTTTTGTTTCTTCTAATACATCTTTGTTTTCTAAATTTAATATAGCTATATCTTTGTTGGTTTGATTTTTAAATAATTTGGCTTTTACTTTTTTATAATTTTCATAAGTTTCGAAGAAATCGATATGGGCCTCATATAGATTGGTCATAACAGCAATATCGGGTCTAAAAGTAATTAAATTTTCAAGTTGCTGACAAGATACTTCCATAACTAAAATATCATTTTCTTGGATTTGATCTAAAATACTACATAATGGATAGCCAATATTCCCTGCAAGGTGGGCACTTGGATATGCTTTTTTAACAATGGCATAGGTCAAAGATGTAGTCGTTGTTTTTCCATTGGTTCCAGTAATCGCTACAATTTTAACATTCTTTGGTAAAAGTCTATAAGCCACTTCAACTTCATTTATAACTTCTATATTCTGTTCTTTCGCTTTTAATACATAAGGATGTTTTACTGGTACACCTGGACTTTTAATTAAATAATCATAACTGGAATCTAAAACTTCTAAATCTTGATCTCCTAAATGAAATTCTACACCAAGTTCTTTTAATTCTTGGTATTTTTTTTGATCAACTTGTTCTTTTTCTTTAGAATCAACAATTAATACTTGATTATCTCTTTTGATTAATACTTTTGCGGCATCATATCCACTTCTTGCAAATCCAAGAATCAAAATTTTTTTATTTTCAAACATAGTAACACCTCTATAACATTATACTATAGATTCCTCCCTTTTTTGCAACTTATTTCGAAATTGTAACACCTTTATAATAATGTTTTATAATCTGTTGGTAGGTATTTCCTTTTTTGGCCATTTCGTTTGCTCCATATTGACTCATGCCTACTCCATGTCCATACCCTCTTGTGGTAACTTTTAAATGATTTCCGTCCTTTTCTAAATCAAAATCAGCCGAGCGAAGTCCAAGTGTCATTCGAAAATCCACTCCGGTATACTCTTTATTTCCAACTTTGACTTTTTGAACGCGATTGGATTTGTTTCGACTTATAATTTCAATAGTAGCGTTTGTATCACTCACTCCTAATTTTTTTAATACTTCTTGATAATTTAGAGTTACTGTTTTTAAATAAGAACTTACATTTTTATCCCAGGGGCTTTCTACGGTTTGTAAATAAGGAAAAGCATTTGTAAAAACATTTTCTGCATTTTCAGTATATCCATTACTTGTGGAAAAATATAAAGCCTCAATATATCCTCCATTATATTTTACTGTTAATCCTTTAGTAGCGTCTACGGCACTTTTTATTTTATTGTAATAACTCGTATAGCTACTTCCCCACATTTGTTTTAATTGGTTATTATCTTTATAGCTTTGTGTACTTACAGTATCTGTTAATTTTTTGTTCGTTTGCACGGCTTTTAAAGCATACGTTCTTGCAAGAATCGCTTGGGCTTTTAAAGCTTCACTATTAAAAGAAGCTGGCATTTCAGCTCCCACCACACCAATTAAATATTCTTCTAATTCAATCTTTTCTACTTTTCCACTTGATCGGTATAGGGTCACAATGGTTTGATTAGTTGGTTTTTGCGTACTGGTATTTGGTTTTTTATTTGTCGAAGGCTTTTGCGTATTTGTTGAAGGTTTTTTAGTAGTAGAGGATTGTTTGTTTTCAGAAGAACCACTTGCGGGTTTTTTGGTAGAAGAATTTTTATTACTTGAAGCATGTTCTTTCTTATTATTATTGGTTGTATCTTTAGAAGTGTTGCTATTGTTGTCTTCTTTCTTTATAGTTTCTTGTTCTTTTTCGGTTTCATATTCTATTCTTTCGGATGCTTGGATAATTGGTTCTAAAGTGGAAGAGGAAATATAAGTGTATTTAGGATGGGATTGATCAATCTTATTTGTAAGTAGAATAGTTGCAAGGGCTAAAGAAGCACTCATAATATAAATTTTTTGTCCATGAAATTGTATTTTTTTAATTATTCTATCTAATTCTTTTGTAAAGTTTTCTTTTTTTAAAAATTCACTTGAAAATTCATAATGACTATTTAAATAAAGATATAATACTTCTTTATTCTTTGTTTTTACAATTTTATATTTTTCAATCATTTTATTCACCCTTATTAGTTTTCTCTAAGAATGAAAATATATAATAAAAAAGATAAATCAAATTTGATTTATCTTTTGTTTTTAAATTCTTCGGCTGTAGTTTTAGCTAAAATTAATTTCTTTTTATGGTCTGGACTTTTATATTCATCAAATAATACTTCATCAAATACATTTTTATAAAAATCCATAGATTTATGACAAAAACGTGTTGTATTGGCAAGAGAATGGAACACATCAGCAGGATATTGTAAATATTCAACTACTTTTTGTTGAAACTCTTCATCGGTTACTTCTTCATCTGATTGAAAATAGGCAGCTTTTGTATATCCATAGCTTGAATTTGGTTCCATAATTAAAGCATATATCCTTTTATTTTCTTTTTGATCGATGCGATATAAACAAGCAAAATAAGAAGAATTATTGCCATTTAAGCCTTGTGCTTGGACAGCTTTTTCTGGTCCTAAATCCATCATGATTTGATGTCTTTCATAAAGTGGAAGGTCTTCGTGTTTACATTCGGAGACAGTTGAAGAGATGTTTGCTCTTCTTGTTGTTTCTGAAACTTCTGGATCAATAAAATAAACAGATTGAACTCGGCTCATCCATTGATCATGTTCTTCTTTTTGCTTTGCTTCCTTTTCACTTTGCCATTTTTTTCTTGCTGTTGTAGCAAGTACTTTAAAATCTTCTTTTACAATGTGAGAAACACATGGTGCTTCCTGAAAATTATCTTTTAAAAGACTACCTAGTCCATATTTTTCTTTTAGCATTTGATATGTGTTATAATGCATAGCCATCATTTCTTTTTCAAAATCCGTCTCTGTAATATATATTGCTTTTTTAGGATTCATTACATAATCATTTGCAATAACGACTCGAATATTCTGATAAGATTCTAACTCAATATACATCGTACCTCTTTCATCAACTTTTATGAATCCTTTTTTTCTTAAAATCGAAACATCTGGCTCCATTTTACTCGCAATAATTTGTTCAGCAGCAAGTGTAAACATTTTATTCACACTATTTAATTCAAATGGTACTTTCTTTAAACCGATTTCATGTTTTTTAAAATAATTTTCTAAATATGTTAAAAATCCCTCTCTAGCCATATTTAAAACCCCCTTTTTAAATATGGGTGTATTATACCATATTTTACTTGATTTTGCAAGTTTCAATAAAAAAAGTAGCTTCTTGCTACTCAACTTCGCCTTTCCATAAACCATGTTTATTACAATAGGAATAGATTAATGCTCCCTTTTCGTAAGGTACAATAATCTCAGGAATATCCCCTGGTTGTAATAGAATTTCTCTATTTTCTTTTTCCGTTTTTACTAAAATCCATTCAATATAATGATCAGGATCCATAACATGATTGACTTTAATATGTAAATTGTCTCCTTCTTTTTCATAGGTTGGAACATGTTTTTCAAAAGCAGCATCCACGCTATTGGTTTTTATCTCTTTCATTGGTTCTTCACAACAAATAATTCCACAATCCTTACAAGTACAATCTTGTAATACTTTTACTAACGCTCCACATTTTTCACATTTTTTCAACTTTAATTCTTTCACCATTTTCTCATCTCCTCTTATATTATAATATAATTTTATCTATAAACAAAGGAAAAATATGATAAAATAAATAATAGAAGATAAGCTTAAAAAGTTACTTCTATAAAATTTTAAGGAAGTGTTTATTATGTCTGATAAATTCGTATTGGGTTTTTTTGACCATCTAGAAATCATTTTATTCGTTGTTGCAGTATTTGGCTTTATTCTACCTATGTCTTATTCTATAGCAAAAAGAGGGAGAAAAAAAACACAACAAGCTGTATTAAACCAACGAACAATCTTGATTGATTCGGGAGTTGTCAATAAAATATTTTTCGTATTATTTTTCTCGGTCTTTGTGATTGTAGGTATTATTATGATTTATATTATTATTAATCAAGGAAAAACATTATCAAATATACTTGTTAGTATTTTTGTAGGCTTATGTTTATGTGGTTTTCCTCTTTGGATGTGTTTTGATATCATAAAAACTACGATTAAGATTTTAACAAAGCAGTATGTAATTGTAACAGATAAACTATTGGATATATATTATTATCATAATGCATCAAATGATGATTCAGCAGATCTATCGGGCTGGAGGCTTTATTTCCAAGATTTCTTTAAAGTATATAATCGAGATGTTACAATACATAATATAGACAAAATCAGTAAATACCAAAAAGGTGATGTCTTTTATTTGGTATTTGTAAGTGGAAAGCAGAAACCTTATGTTTTCCCATCTAATGAATATATCTTAGATCCAAGTGAAAGGGATAAATTAAAAACTCTAGAAGAGGCAAAAGAGTATATAAAACTTAAAAAATTTAATTTAAAAGCAGAAGTATATAACGGAAAAAAAGTGATCAATCCAAATACAATCATTCATGATTTTTTTAGTAAAGATGAAAAAATAACCTTATTATTCTTTAGCATATGTTCTATCTTCTTATTGATAGTATGTATAGGTATATCTTTTTTCAATTTAGTCGCATCTATGGTTGTCCTATTTATGTTTATATGTATTGTATGTATTACAATTGTAAAAATCAAATATCTATATAGTATCATTCGTAAAATAAAGCGTAGCCAATATGAAATCAAAATCGATGAAGTCATTTCTGTAAATGAAAATTTACAATACTCTGATTCAAATCAAATCACATCTATTCAATTTAAAAATTATGACAAAATCGTGTATACCAATAAAAAAGAAAATTATAATGCTCAAATTGGAGATTCATTTTATTTAGTTTTTGTTAAAGGAGAAACTGCTCCTATTCATGTTTATAATACAAAAAATTATATGTTAGAAAAATAACATTGCAGCAAAAAGGAAATGAAAGTAAAATACAATCATTTCCTTTTTATCATTTTATAATGATACTTTGTCTTTCCGTTAGGTATAAATCCTAATTCTTTATATAATTTTCCTACAGGGTTCTGTTTAAAATATTGAATATGAATATCTTGATTTTTATGCAATTGTAATATATCTTTTAATACTTGCGTCCCAATCCCTTTTCCTTGATATTCTGAAATAATACAAACATTACCAATTTCATAACTACCATCTTCCAAAGTCTTTCCATTATAAAAACCAATATCTTTACCATTTAATTGAATAATATATGCATCCTTTTTTACCGTATTTATAAAATCTTCAAAATAATTTCTTTGTTCTTCTTCGTTCCAAGTGCCAAAGTACTCTTCCACATATTTTTGATAAGCCTCTTTTTTTGTCTGGTATACAAATTCTTTATAGTTATGATATTGGTTCTCAATATAAGGTCTCATATTGTATTGATTTTTATCTACATTGTCATGATTTAATTTTGGAAATTTTTCCATACGATAGATTCCTTCATCATCAACTATATTTCCAAACTTTTTAAATCCCCAACCAAAGTGTTTATAGAACTCAACAGCTGTAATACTCGCAGGTATTTCAACTCTATCTGCTCTTTTATAATATTCATCTTGCTCTAGAGTTTCTATTATTTTTCTACCTAAACCCTGTCCTTTATAATCCGGATCTATAAATATTGTAAAGAAAGAACTTTCAGTTAGACTACCCCAATAAGGTCCAATCATACCAACACCAACAATTTCCTCTTCATCCGTTAATACATAAACATGAAAATCTTCAGCTCTTTTTTTTATTAAATCTTCATTATGTGTACGTAGTAAATCCTCTATAGCTTCTTTAGAATAATCCTTTATGTTTTCTTTCAAAACATCTTTTTTTACAACGGCACATATAGTAGCTTCGTCACCTTCTATATATCTTCTTACTTTAATATCACCCATATTGACACCTCTTCATTTATTTAGATGTATAGGATTTATTTGTTTCTTGATTTAATTAAAATCCTATGTTCTTTATCATTAAAATCTATATTTCTTTTTGCATATTCATATAAATTCTTAACTTTTTGAAATTGTATTTCTGCGGGACTGTTTGTATCTGTAATTGCGTCGATATACAAATCTATAAATTCTTGCTCTGGAATGGCATATCCAGAGTAAGAAGCTCTATACTTTTCATCCGTATAAATTCTAAAAACTTTTGAAGTACTCACCAAAGCTAATCCATTTATGTTATGATAAAATTTTCTTATTTTTTCTATGGTCAAATGATATAAATGTGTAAAGTTAGGTGTATTATCATCTAAACTTTTTTTTAATTTTTCCATTCGATTGTTTATAATGGATACATATTCCTTAGCGGTATCATCATCGAGTTTTGGTAAAGGATTTTTAAATTTAGAAATTGTATATTCTTGTAACTTTTTTAGATCTCCTGTTTTATCGAATATTATTTTAGATGTTCCAACAATTGATAGCCAAGCTGCATTTCTGTTTTCAAAGTCATTATCCACAGATAAATATAAATCATTTAATGGTTTTTCAAAATATTCTACTTGTCTGCCATCAGTAAATATTGGAATCTTTATGATTTAATCCTGTTAAATAACTGCCATAAAAAAACATACCTAAAACATGTTTGTTTTCTAAATATTTTCTATCTGCAATAAATTTTTCAATAATTGATGATACATCAACCATAATATCCCCCTTATACCAGTATTTCGATGGATAATCTCCGAGTATTCTAAAAGAATATAAATTTATTAAAACTTAATAATTATTCTATCATATATTTAGATATATTAAAACTCTTAAACTAAAAGAAATAGTTCATAGCAACTATTTCTTTAACTATTGTTATCCAAACTCTTTACCAATTTCTTGGCTTTGTCATTTCCCACTTTAGAAGTAGTTACTTTTACATCAGGATCATCGTCCCAAGTATAAAAACCGTCTAGTTTGTGACTTTCTGTAAAAGTTGAAGTTGATAAATCTATATCAAGTGCTTTTTTATATTCACCATAAGCAATACCCATTATTTTTTCATGACCTTGAATTAATAATTCATAATTGGCTCTTGCTAAATAACCGCTTGCATTCGTACTAATTTGTAAATTTCTATCTTGATGATACAATATAGCTATTCTTTTTGAAATTACATTATAGAATTGAATGATTGAATATTTTATTGATTCAACACCAATCAATTCCGCTAAATCCAGTTCGAATAAATATTTAATGATATTATCACACTGTTTAGGCCACTCATGATTCCCTGTTTCTTCTTCTATATAACTATTCCAAATATCATCAATAAGCAAAGCGGCAACATCTTTGCCTATTACCAAATCATTCTCATCGATTTCAACATTTTCATCTATTTTTCTTTTTGGATAAGTGAATAAATACTCTCCAATTATACTTCTAATTTTAAACGTTTGCCCTTTATAATTATCATATCTTCCCATACCATGATCCATAAAATAAGTAGTAATTACACTTTTATCAAAATCACTTAACTTATAATTTGCCTTAATTAAATAATCTTGATCTTTTTCACTATATATCATATCCATATGTGGAGTGTTTTCTGACCAGTCACTTTCAGCTTTACGTTTAAAAAATCTTTGAAATAGTTTATCCCCCTCATGTAAAGAATCTTCTACTTGCATCTTACTTTCAAAAAAATACAAAAAGTTTATAAATTCTGATGTTAAAAAACTTGGTTCATAGCCATTTTTAACTTTATACATCATATACTCAACGATTAAATCATCAACGGTTAGCTTATATTCTAAATTTACCATAAACGCCTCCTTTTTCTAATACTATTATACTATAAAATTATACGCATAAATAAATTTTTTTAATAAGATCACTTGTATTATTTTCTCATGAACATTTTTTCCATATCATCATTAATCTCTTTACATATACCATCATAGTGAATTACTTTTTTTAAATGTTCTATTTTCCTTTGCAATCGTTCGATACCTTGCTGAGCATACATGCCTGTAATCTTATCATAAATAAGATATTGTCTATCTTTTGTAATTCTTTCCACAATACAATGATCTGCACATAATAGATCATCTTTATTAGCAACTTGAGGACTTAACTTTAAATTATCAATAGTTGCATAAACTAATTGGACATCATCTTTTTCATCTAAAATACCCTGGCAATAAGTAACGCTCTATCCTAATACTTACCATTTGACATACTATCCGATAATAATATTATGGATGCAGCAATACACCATAATAAATATTTTTTAATTTTTCTATGAATACATCATAAGGTACAATAGAACCATGTTTTAATCCCAAGCATTAAACAGCTTATTAATTGGCAAATGTGTTCCCAAATTAGCAAAAATAAAACTACTTTCAATTATTATTTAAAAGTAGCTTTTATATTTAATCTCAAAAATTTGAGTTTTCTATCCTTCTGGTGCGGGAGATGGGACTTGAACCC
Source organism: uncultured Bacilli bacterium (assembly GCA_944363635.1). GTDB lineage: Bacteria > Bacillota_I > Bacilli_A > RF39 > UBA660 > CALVUP01. Next base: position 46,605 of record CALVUP010000004.1, read on the forward strand.
ACACGACTTTCATCAAAGGTGTTTGAGACCTTCGCGTCTACCATTCCGCCACTCCCGCATGCATTACAATTATATCATTAATATTTAAAAAAAGGAAGTTATTTTTCTTCCTTTTCTTGATATTTTGATAAATATAGATCAATTTCTTCTTCATTTTGCCCTTTAATTGTAATATCTTTCATTTTAGGTAATTCTTCTATAGTAGAAAGTCCAAAGTAATCTAAGAATTCTCTAGTGGTTTGATAAAGAATAGGTCTTCCCGGCATATCACTTCTTCCTGCCTCTTTTACAAGGCCTTTCGCAACAAGTCTTCGAATCATCTGTCCGCTATATACACCTCTTATCTCATCTACTTCACTTCTTGTGATAGGCGCTTTATAAGCAATAATCGCTAGTGTTTCTAAAGCGGCTTGACTTAACATATTGGTATTTGGTGTTTCTACTAATTTCTTATAATATTCTTTATGTTCTTTTTTTGTTGTTAATTTAAAACGATCTCCCAAAAAGTGAATTTGAATGCCTCGATCTTCTTTTGCATATTTTTCTCTTAAAGAAGTTAAAGCGGCTTTTACATCTTCTTCTTTGATCTCTAATATTTCTTGTAATTGGTCTAAAGTTAAACCTTCATCTCCAACTATAAATAATAATCCTTCTATAATTGCTTCTATATTCATTCGACTACCTCACATATTATATTATCAAAATTGTTTTCTTGCTTTATAATTAATTCTCTTTTTTTCGCCATTTCTAATATGGTTAGAAAAGTAACGACAATGTATTCTTTTGTTGGTGTTTCAAATAAATCAAAAAAGGAAACTTTCTTTTTCTCTTTTAAAATGTTTTTGATACTTTGTCTTCGCTGTTCAATAGATATTTCTTTTGTAGTCACATTGGTTTTTAATGGTTGATCTAGTTCTTTTCTTTCTAATACTTTTTTTAAAGCTTCCATTAAATCTTCTAAAGATAAATCACTATTTATAACTGTGCCTTCTTCTTGGTATTCTTTTAGGCTTTCTGGGATCTTTGTATGAATATCTTTTCTTTTCATTTCTAGTTCTTTAAATTCTTTGGTTAGATTTTTATATTTTTGATATTCAATTAATCTTTGAATTAAAGCTTCTCTTGGATCCATTTCCTCTTCTTCGGTTTCTTCTTTTTTCGGATTTGGTAAAAGTAGTTTTGATTTTAGTTCAATAAGTTCAGAAGCCATAACTAAATAACTACTCGCAATATCTAAATTCATTTCTTTCATAGCATTTATATAATCTAAATATTGTTCTACGATATCTTCTATTTTAATATCCCAGATTTCTACTTTGGATTCTTTAATTAAGTGCAAAAGTAGATCTAAAGGACCTTCAAATTCATTGATTTTTACTTTATATTCCATATTTAACACCATATTTATTATACAAGATTATTAAAATAAAGTCTATATTAGAAAAGAGGAGTAATTTATTTCTTTCTTGTTACCTCCTCTATATCAATCCTTTTATCTCCTAAATTTGTAATTTCTTCTGTCATTTTCTTTAATGGCATCTGCTCATAAGACGAAAAATCGCTTTTCCTTTTTATGTCATCATTTTCTAAATAGTAATGTCTTCCTGTTGTTAAAGTAGAAGGTTTTTTTATAAAACGATTCCCCATCATAATTCTACACAAAATTATACCAGCATCTTTCACTTTTGAAAGAGTTCTCGCACAATTGTCAAAATAAATTTGTGTTATTTTTGTTTTTGGAGATGCTTTTATTTTTTTATAGACTCTAGATTGTTTTATATTTAAATTTATATTATGATACAAAGCTTCTAAATTAATCACAAACCAACTATCTTTTTTAATATCCCTTGTTCTTGCATGCGTAAAATCATAAATATATTCTTTTCCATTTATTTCAATGGAATTTAATCCATGGTCTTCTTTTTCTGAAAAGAGTATTTTTGTTTTTATATTTAATTGTGGATGGTTTAAAATGAGATAGGACAATTCTGAAAAAGCAGAACAAACACCATTTCTATTTTTTAATAAATAATAGGCTTGATGAAAATCCTTTGAAAGAGAATTCCTTTTATTTTTTAATTTGACCAATCGTCGTTTTTCAAACTGGAATAAATTCTTTTTTCTTTCATATCGAGCAATTTTCTTATCAAGTGATTGCTGCTTGTTTGCATGCTTTTTATCATAAGAAAAATAATCGTGATAAAATTTATCTAATAAAAATACCTTTTGAATATCGGAAGTTGCATTTTTATTTAGAGCATCTACTAGATTATCGATTTGATCTAAAAATACTTCGATTGGATATTCTTGCTTTTCTTTTGGATTATAAATACGATTGTTATCAAAATAATTCAGTTTATAACGATCTTTTTTATCTACATCATATACATTATAACAATTTACTGAATTCTGAATCGTCACTCTTTCATCTGCGATTTCCGCTATTTCTTTTAGTGAATATATACTAGGAAAGTATGCACTCACATGAATAGGTGATTCTGGATTTTTTTTAATTAAATAATCGACAATTTTTTGATATTGGAATTTATCATGTAAATTAAATTGTAAATTTCTTATATTTGGATAGTCTTTTCTTATCTTATCAAAAACAAAATCCATACTTTCTTCTGTATCTAAAAATACAATTAAGTCTTCATCATTATAAATCTGATCGTTATTTAACATTTCTTCCAATGAGACCCATTTTGTCTTATTATCCATATTTATCACCATATTTATTATATAAGATTTGATAAAATATTACAAATTATTCTTATATACTTTTCATTTTTTGTTTGGTATAATTGTTTTATGAAACGATTTACTATGATGGATGAAAAATTTATATGTGAACATTGTAAAAGTGAAGTACTTCCTTTAGGGTATACAGCAAGAGATCATTGCCCTTATTGTTTGTACTCTAAACATGTGGATATTCTACCAGGGGACAGAAGTAATTCTTGTCATGGATTATTAGTTCCTATCGGTATAGAAAAATATAAAGATACTTTTAAAATTGTATATCAATGTGAACGTTGCAAGAAATTTCATAAAAATATTATGGCTCAGGATGATAATATGGACAAAATAATAGAACTATCGAATGTAGAAAGATAGTTCTATTTTATTAATCCTTTGGTTTAAAAAACAAAGAGAAGATAAAGGTAAATATGATGGCTGCGGTAATTCCGGAGGCTGTTAGATTAAACATTCCTGTTAAAAGTCCAATAAAGCCATATTGTTCTGCTTGTGCAAGGGCGCCATGAATAAGTAAATGCCCAAAACTTGTAATGGGTACCATAGCGCCTCCACCAACTACGGTTACAATTTTATCATAAATATTAAAGATATCTAGAAATGCACCTAAACAAACAAATATACTTGTGATATGCCCAGCAGTAAGTTTGGTATTATCGAGTATAATTTGTCCTAGTAAACAGACAGCTCCTGCGAATAAAAAGGAATTTAAATAGATCATTTTACCAGCTCCAAACTAACAGCATGCGCTGTTGATAAAATATTTTGTTTTTGATAAACAAGTGTTGGGGAGAACAGTGCTCCTGTTGCAACAATTAATACTTTTTTTAATTTTCCTTCTTCTATTTTTTTAAAAATATAACTATAGTTTACTAAAGCACTACATACAGGGCCAGAACCTCCTGCCATCACTTCTTTTTGTTCCTTTAAATCGTAAAGCATCGTTCCACAATCGTCATAGTTCTTACTAATATCAATATTGTATTCTTGATGCATATAATCAATTAATATTTCTTTTCCATACACACCTAAATCTCCTGTTAAAATTAGATCATAATAATCAGGTGTACGATTGGTATCAATTAAATGCCTATAAATGGTATCTGCGGCAGCTGGTGCCATAACGGCTCCCATGTTAAAGGGATCTGTTATTCCCATATCGCTTATTTTTCCTATAGTGGAACTTTCTACTTTGATTTTACTTTTCTTTCCTGATAAAAGTAAACTTGCTCCTCCCGTTGATGTAAATGTTGCTGTTTTTGGTTTTGGTGCACCATATTCGGTCGGATTACGAAATTGTTTTTCAGAAGACATATTGTGAGAACTTACGGATGTAATACATTTTTTGATTTGTCCTGCTTCAATAAAATTAGAAGCGATAATGATTCCTTCAACACTTGTCGAACAAGCTCCATAGATCCCTAAAAAGGGTAAGTTGTACTTTTGAAGTCCATAACTTGAAGAAGTAATTTGATTTAATAAATCTCCAGCAATTAATAAATCAATCGTATCTTTTGTTGTATTTGCCTTTTTTAATAAAATATCAACGCTTTCTTCTAATAATTTAGATTCTGCTTGTTCCCATGTTTTCGCACCATTATATAAATCATTATAACTTTTATCAAAAAAACTACTTAATGGTCCTTTTTTTTCATAAGGCCCTGCGACCGTGGATGCATTGTTTATGTATACATTATTATATTTGAATGTCATATTACCCTCCTAAAATCATAAATCGTATCATTCCAAAAATCCATGCGGATACGACACCATAAAGAATAACCGATCCTGCTAATTTAAAAATATTGCTTCCAAGTCCAAAAATAGGTCCTTCTGTTTTATATTCAATTCCGGCACTTGTCATAGAATGTGCAAATCCTGTAATTGGTATAATTAAACCACACTTACAGATTGTAACCCACTTATCAAAGAAACCAAGGGCTGTAAATAAAGAAGCAAAAAAGATTAATGTCACAGTCGCAAATATAGAAGCTTCTTGAGCAGGAATTTCTAAAAAGTAAGAATAAATATCAATTAATCCCTGACCAATTAAACCTACAATTCCTCCACTTACAAAAGCAATGATTCCATTTTGAACTTTATGTTCTTTTGGTTTATGTCTGTTGACAATTTCATTATAATCTTTTAATCTCATACTATCACCTAATCCTATTATGTTAATAATTTTAAATTTTTATACAAAAAAATTAGTTTCAATTGTTTGAAACTAATCTTTGTCTTAGTTTAGTCAATATCTTTGCTTCTTTTCTGGATACTTGTACTTGAGAAATGCCTAATTTATCTGAAGTTTCACTTTGTGTTAAATCATTATAATATCTTTGCTTGATCAACTCTTTTTCATCATCGGATAAATGATTTAGTTCTGTTTTTAAATCTTGTATATCAGCATCATAAGCTTTTTCTTCACAAGAGATTCTATTATATAAATCCATACTTTCTTCATTTTCTTCATAATCCAAACTACGAATAAATTCATTCGCGGCTTCTACATCCGCAATTTGCTTTTCATCCATTTCTAAAAATAAAGATAATTCTGTTGTCGTAGGACTTCGCATCAATTTTTGTGATAAAAATTCTTTTGCTTTACTAATCGCTTGGTTTAATTTTATATATTCACGACTAATTTTAATATTCTTATCTTCTCTTACATATTTTTTTACTTCCCCGTAAATCGAGGAAAAAGCATAGGTGGAAAACTTTACTCCAGCTTGTTCATCATAATTTTTATACGCTTTTAAAAGTCCAATCATACCTGCTTGAAACAAATCCTCTTTGTCAAAATATTTGATATATTTTTTTATAATATAGTATATTAGATTCTGATTTTGTTCTACGATTTCTTCTACTTGCATACAATTTCTCCTTCCTATATATTTATAATACTAAAGGCTTGTAGTTCATTGTCGCTTTTATGTATTCCCTTAAAAAAATCTTTTTCTATTTTTTTATTGTCATCGACGCCACAAATAACGACCTTGCCATCTATTTTCGCAATATACCTATATTCATCTAAAATCAAATCGGCTCCAATGGTATCTAAATTGGTTAACTGACGCAAATTAATTACAATGTACTTAATTCCCTTTTCTTCAATTAAATTACTCACTTCATTTTTAAAATATTTAGATGTTTCTTTATTTAAATTTCCAATTAATCGTACAAAAAGGATTCCTCTTCTTATTTCCATATTTATATCTAACATTTGATCACCTCGTTACTCAAATATAGAACACTTTTTTCTATTTTTATACACATTCGACAGAATCTCTCTTTTTTTTCGTTCGACAAAATTCGTGACTATTTAAATTCCTAATATTCTTTTTACAATTAAAAACATTGAAATGGATAAATAAGAAAATATGCTATTTTTTTCTGGTTGTTTTTCATTCTTGTCTTCTTCTTTTTGCTGTTCTTTTACAGTTTGTCCCGTTTTAATTGTTATTTTATCTACTTGTTCTACATTGCTTTCTTTAGAAATATGAATACTTTCCATTTTTTCTTCTACATCTAATGTAACGTATTGATCAATTTGAAAATCTTGATAGGAAAATGTAATCTTATATAAACCATTCTTATTGATGTTGATGGTATCTTTAATTTGAATTTTCTTTTTATCTATACTGGATTTTTCAATCAAATCATATAAATTATAGTCTCTAGAGGTAATAACATAATTCTCTTTAAAGGTAATTGTTTCTCTGTTTTTTATCTTATAATAGATTTTATATTGCTTTTGGTCTTTAATATAACCTGGTTTATCTATATAATACCCTTCTAAATAGTTTCGATCCATTCTATAATATTTATATTTTATATCTTTGTAAGCATATAAAGTATATTGACTGATTAATTTATATTCTTCTTCCTCTATTTTTTCTTCGGTTGTTATTTTTTGTTTTTCATAATAAAGATCTTTTAAATAATCTTTTAGATCTATATTAAATCTATATCCACTATCTTCGGTATTGTACATATTGCTTTCTAAATAGACATCAATATAATTCTTGAGTACTTGTTTTTGATCGTCTAAAGCACTTATTTTAAATGTACTTTTATCGGTACCATAATTATCCGTAAGATAGACTTCTAATTTTAATTTTTCTAAATCATAGTTTCCTTTTAAATCAAGAATGAATGTATCTTGATTTAAAACAGAAGTGTATCCTTGATCGAACTGATTATCCATTATTTTCTCTTTGTTTTTACAGTTTGCACATTCTAGAGTATAGGCAATTTCTTTACCTTCAGAATACACTTTTACCTCTAAAAAACGTAGTGCATCATTTGAACCCATAATATCATAAAAGTATAAATAACGAATCGGAAGGGCTTTGGCATATTCATACATTTCTTTAGTCTTTATAATACGCCCTTTTTCTTCCTTAGGCCTTTCCTTGGACCAATCAGTATAATCAGTCTCTATAAAATCATTGCTTTTATATGGATACGATGGATCATTTAAATCTTCTACATAATATGCATTGCTATAAATCTTTTGTTCTTCATAAAATTTATATCGATATTCCTCTTCATAATTGGTATTTATGGGTTTTGTGGTTTGATAGTTGATGGTTTCCTTCCCATAATATGTAGCAGCATAAACACCATTTGGTAAAATAAAATTTATAATTATTATGATCTTAAATAATTTTTTCATATCCCTCCTTTTTTTCTTTCAACCCCTTTTTATTTTTATTCAATCATAAAATCACCTTCTTTATTTTTCTATTCACCTATATTATTGTCGCGTGATTTAAAAAATCATAAAAAAAATTACATAAAAGTATGTAATTTTATTGAATGAGTATATTGAAAGACCCCATGTAATAAGGTGCGATTTGATAAGGTTCAAAATAAAGTATGATTCCATCCTTGGTAAATACAAAATTTTTAAAATTTTCTTTTTTAGGTATAGTACCTTCTATAAGCATAGCTTTTATATTTGGATCTTGAAATTCTTTATGGTTTTCAAATTGTTGTCTACTTTGATTCGAAAAATAATTTAGAAGCATTGGATTTTCTTTTATTAAATCATTTATATCTATTTTTTGATTTTTAATTTTATTATAATTGATTGTAAAAATGGTATTGTTGGGATGAGCACCACCAAGAAACATAGAGTTATAAAATACATAAGATAAATATTCATCGGTTTCATATGTATCATAATAAATATACAAACTAAAAGGAAGGTTTTGCACAGAATCTTGTGTATAATTCATGAATTCTTGTATATTTTTATTTATATAATAAATGACTTCTTGATTTAATTCTTTATAAGCACTCTGTGGATACATGATTCTGAACGTATTTTTCATTTCATCACCTATATCAGTATATGCTAAAGAAAAAGATTTATTTTGCCATTTTCTTCTATATGATTTCTATAAATTAAAGATGTAGAGCATTGTTATGTCTACATCGATTTTATCTTTCAAATCGTATATTTATTGTTGTGCTAAAAATTGATCCAATTCTTCTTTATATGGCATACCTTCTTGGGCTGTTTTTTTAGTAATTTTCATTGCTGATGCGTACTGTGAGCGGACAATAGCGTCTTCTAGGGAATATCCATGAGATAGGCAATAAGCTAGATTTCCACAAAAAGTATCTCCTGCTCCTGTTGTGTCTTCTATATGGGGTGTATGTATCGCATCTATATGAATATTTCTTTCTCCATTGTTATAAATTAATCCATTTTCTCCTAAAGTGACTATGAGTTTGTTCGGATATTTTTCTACGCATTGTTCTATATTTTCTGTATGAAATATAGTTTCACATTCTTTTTTATTGGCTGTAATATAGGTTATTTTATCTAGCAATTCTTGGTTTTCTTTTTCATGAATGGATAGTTTTTCTGGTCGACATGGAGTAATGATAAGTGGGATATGATGTTCGTAACAAAAATCAATGAGTGCGACACTTACCTCTTTTGGAATTTTCATTTGTCCTACTACAATTTTTGAATTTAATAGTACATCTTGATAGGTAGAAATCATATTTACATCAAAACTTTCTGTTGCTCCAACATGTCTTTCGATTTTATTTTCTTTTGTTCTGTCGTCTATATATATTTTTGCATAATCGTTATCGATTCCTTCAATCATTTCTACGTTATTTGTTGATACATTGTTATAAATTAAATTTTCTAAAATATTTTCACCAACACTGTCTTTTCCAATTCTTGTAATAATAGTCGTTATCGCTCCTGCACGAGAAGCTGCGACGGCTTGATTGGACCCTTTTCCTCCTGGAATTAATATATTTGGTTGTCTTGAGATCTGACCATTTTGATCCAAATAATACATTTGATCCAAAGCACATCCTCCAAATACACATACATCATATTTCATAAAATCACCTATTTTTATTATAACATATTAAAAACAAAACTATATAGCTGATGTGAATATTTCTTTTAAATTTCTTATATAAAGACCCAAAAGATGAATCTTTTTTATATCTTCTTTTACAGTTACTTCTGTTGTGGCAATGGTTTTATTGTTATTATCTTTAACAAGAACCTTTCCTACGGTATCTCCTTGTTTTACTGGTAATTTTATCTCATTTAATTGTAGTTGTGTTGTATAATCTATATCTTTATCTGTTTTCTTCTTAAAGATCGATACATTTTCTTTTAATACAATGTCAACATTCTCCTTATCGGCTTTATCCAAAGTAAGTGTATCAATTTTTGTATCTTTTTTTTGAATGACATTAACTTCATATAGATCAAAACCATAATCGAGTAAAGCCATGGTTTCACTATTTCTTACTTTACTATTTTCTTCCCCTAAAACAATAGCAATGAGTCTCATATCGTTTTTCTTAGCTGTAGCCGCTAAGCAATATCCAGCAGCATCGGTATGCCCAGTTTTTAATCCATCTGCGCCTTGGTATTGGCGAACCAATTTGTTGGTATTCACAAGCCAAAATTTGTTCTCGGTATCCTCTCTTAAATAATCTTCATAAATGGATGAGAATTCTAATATTTTCTCGTGGGATAAAAGTTCCCTAGCAATCACAGATAAATCACGAGCTGTGGAATAATGATTGTCTACATCCAATCCTGTACAATTTGAAAAATGCGTATTTTTAAGTCCTAATTCTTCCACTTTTTTATTCATAAGTTTTACAAATTCTTCTTCACTACCTGCGATAGCTTCAGCCATAGCCACAGTAGCGTCGTTCGCGCTTGCAACTGAGATCCCCTTAAATAAATCTTCTACACTCATTTTTTCATTTGGTTCTAAGTAAATTTGTGACCCTCCAAAAGAGGCTGCGTTTTCGGATACAGTTATGATATCATCCCATTTTATTTTTCCCTGTTCAATATTTTCTAAAATTATAATTTGGGCTGTCATTTTTGTTAAAGATGCAATCGATAGTTTGGTATCTGCCTTTTTTTCAAAGATGACTGTTCCACTATCATAATCCAATAAGATTCCACTTTTTGCATTTGTAATTAAATTGGTTGTTTCTTTATTTTCCTCTTCTTTTTCTTCTGTTTGTGCGGAAACCACAAAAGGTATAAAAAGAGAAAGACAAAGTATGATCATTATAAATCTTTTCATATTTTTCCTCCTAATAACTATTATGTAATAAAGATATATTTTATTAATAAAGGATGATGTCATGAAAAAAATTATTTTTATTTTGGTCGTTTTATTATTCGTTTTTATTCTTTTGTTTTTCTTTTGGTTTTATAAAATAAGGGATGAAGAAAAGTATCAAAATAAAAAATATATTAAAACGTTAGAAAAAATAGATTATTATATACCTCAAAATGAGCAAAGATATATAAATTATAAACAAACACATTTTAATTTAAACGATGAAGATATCGTTACACAAGTAAACTTAAACTTAGATAAAGATTTTTATACCGATACGATGGAAACTCCCTATAAAAACACCAATTATATTTTAATCAATAAATTTTATTATGTGGATAAAGAGTATGTACCAGAGTCTCTAGAAGAGATTACGATTTGTACGAAAGGAAGTCTTTATCTCGTTGAAGAGGCCAAGATCCAGTTTGAGAAAATGTGTCAGGATGTCCAAAAAGAAAATTTAAAAATCAGAGCTATTTCAGCTTATCGAGATTATACATATCAACTCAATTTATACAATAAATATTTGGTACATGACACGAAGAAAAATGTAGATACGTATTCGGCTCGTGCAGGACACTCCGAACACCAAAGTGGATTAACAGTTGATTTAGATAATACCGTTACGGATTTTAATAACTTCGAAAGTACAGATGAATTTCTTTGGCTAGAGGAGAATGCCTATAAATATGGTTTCATTCTTCGTTATCCTAAAAATAAAGAAAAAATTACAGGATATTCCTACGAAGCATGGCATTACAGGTATGTTGGTGAAAATATTGCTTCTTACATAAAAAAACATAATATTACTTTTGATGAATATTATGTTCGCTTTATACAAAACAAAGTTAATTATTCGTGATTTTATCTATAATACTTTTTTGTTTTTCATAAGTATTAGCATTTAAAGCCATTCCTATAACAAATACATAGGAAAGCAAATAAATCCATAACATCAATATTAAAATATTCGCTACACTACCATAAAACAAATCATATTTATTAAATGCACCAATATAAATAGAATAAACTTCTGTTGCGACAATCCAAATGACGGTTGTAAAGATCGCTCCTTTGGTTGTTGTTACACTTTCAATTTTTTTGTCGGGAGCCATTGTGTATAGCAATTTAATACTAATAAAGATAAACATCAACGAAATTGGATATTTTAAAATTTGATAAATGATATTGATTACTTTTGCATTAGCTGATGTTCCTAAAGCAGCTTCAATCAAATCAATAATAAAATCACCAAAGACCGGAACAACAATTAAGAACAATAGTAATAGAACTAATATCAGAGTCATGATAATTGCTTTAATTCTTCGGGATAAGTAATCTTTATCCTTAAACTTATAAATGGAGTTAGAAGCAATAATCATTGAATGCGTTCCATTGCTGGCAAGGAGAAAAGCAGAAAAATAGAAAATTACCATGTTGGTCCCTATGCTTTTCCCCGATGTAAGCAAACTTAAAGCCTCTTTTACAGCACTTGGTATACTAATAGCAAACAAATCTTCAAAAGTCGCTAATGAAATATGAAAGGAAGAAGCAATAGCTCCAATTAAAGCAATTAGAGGAATTAAGGACATTAGAAAAAAGAATGATAATTGTCCAGGTAAGACTCTCATTTCTGGTCTTTTTATAATATTATATATGGATTTTAACATTCTTTTTGTCTTTTTTTTCATTTTATCCCCTACTTATAATCTTCCTTTTTGCTTTTCATTAAAAGCGTAGCTTCTGAAATAGCATCATCAATCGTCTTAATATCATCTTTAATCATACTATATCCAATAGATGCCCCAAAACCATAAGGAAGTTTTTTTAACTCTTTTGCTAATTTTTTAGTATAGTTTTCAATTTGTGATTCACTATAACCAATCGTATAAATCAAAAATTCATTTCCATTTGTTCTTATAATCTCACTGTTTTCAAGTTGGGTATTTACTAGGACAGAAGCTGCTTTTACAATTAAATCATCTCCCGCCTCATAGCCATGATTATCATTTACATATTGTACATTATTTAAATCTATCATAATAATAGATTGAGGTAAAACTTTACATTCATCCCATTTATTAATATTCAAATTTAAATAATTTCTATTTTTAAGTGCTGTTAATAAGTCTGTATATTTTGCTCTTTCTTCTTTCTTCACTTGTTTCATTTTATGTTTATTTTTTGTATAAGCAATAATTCCAATAATTACAAACAATATAACTAACAAAATAATAAATACGGTAATTAAGACTGTACTAAATGATGAAGTATCAAAATCTGTTGTTGTTAAATTAATTAAACCACTGTTTCTATATCGATAATAAGAATTGGTATTGATAATGTAATTGAATAATTTATAGAATGTTTCGTCTTCTTTTTTTATCTTAAAACTATATTCGTTTGTAATTACATCTGTATACAATACTTCATAATTTTTAAAAATAGAATTTTTATAATATGAATACAATTCTTTATCAACCACAATCATACTTGTGGATTTTTTATCAACAAGATCTTTGATACGATCTACTTTAACAATATCAGCTCTACTGTTTTTTTCAAAGTATTTTGTAATCAAAGAAGATTCAAGCATTTTTACTTCTTCATTTTTAATACTTTCGAAAGAAGTAACCACATGATCATCTTCTACTTTTCCTAAAACAGCATAGCTTTCAATAAATGGAGAAACAGTAGAAGTATAGTTTTCGTTACTTAAACCATAATAATCAAAATATAAATCAACTTCACCATTACTAATCGCATTTTTTAAATCTTCAACACTTTCATATTTTTTATATGTAAATTCAATATCCGCCAAACGACTCATACGATCAATATATTCCATAGCAATTCCTTCTACAGAATTATGAGTCGTAACTTCAAACGGAACATTTTCTACATATCCATACACATAGGATTTTGAAATCAATTCTGTTTTTATTTTATCACTTACATCATTCTTTTCTAAATAATAGTCCAATAATTCACTATTATAATTGTCTACATAATTTTGATTTTTCCACTGTGTAAAATGTTTTTTGATAATGCTATTTAGAGTATCATTATCATCACTTAATGTAAGCACGGCCTTCTTACTTAGATCCGTAAAATAGTAATTTACATAATACGTGTTTGAAGCAATAATTTTATCTAAATAACGCATATAAGGAATCACGATTAAATCAACTTTTTTATCATCAAGACCTTTATAAAGTTGATTTATATTTTCATAAGACACATAAGAAATGTTACTACTGCTTTTTAAATAATAACTCACTTCTGACATGTCATTGCTTAATACACCAAGTTTTATATTGTTGATATCTGCCTCTTTAGTGATCGTCATTGCCTTTAGGCCAATAGCAACATAACTATCTTTAAATATTAATAAATCATTCTTTCCTAGTTCTTCCTCATTATTTAAAATACGAATACGGTATCCTTCCCCTGTTTCTTCTGAATCCAAAACGGGAATTTTATTAAACTCAAGACCTGTTTTGCTTTCTAAATTTGCTACATAGTTAAAGAATACCCCTTCTCCATCAAGTCCATAGACTGGATAATTGTTTACTATAGAAAAATCGATTTTGGTATTTGTATTTTCTTCCAACCATTTTTTTTCAGATAGATTAAAACTTGTTTTTCTACTTTCTGAATTAAAATACAAAAACACACCTACAAATGCAACAACAAATGCAATTATAGGAATGATAATAAATAAGCGTTTCTTTTTCATTAATTGTCACCTCGGTCTTTAGTAAAACTAAAACTATCCGCCGTGGCTTTCTTATAACCGATAATTGGATAACTACTATTTTTTTCATCTTCATTGTTTATAAAGACTTGAAAATCATAGAATTTTACTTGTTCTTCATCATAACTTTCTGTTACTTTTGAAGTTAGAGCTTTAGCATCTTTTAAAGCTGTATCTTGTTTTACCTCAATTGTCACATTTACAATTTTTCCTTGTATACGATAAGAAGCAGAAGAAACTTTATCTTCTTTTTCTAGAGTAGAAACCATTTCCTCCGCTTGGTCCTCTTGAATTTTTACCTCTTCTATTCCATCTAAACGATTGCCATAGTTTGCTTTTGTTGAATTATCTGTAAAAAATACAATCGTACTAATGATCAAAATAATAATTAAAACAATGATAATTGTTAATAACAATTTCACTTTATTTTGCGTTAATTTTTTTATAAATTTCATACGCTTCACTCCTTGTATTATTATTATACAATAGTTTTTTTCAATAATCAATTTAAATCTATATGTAATTCTATGACAACGCTTCTTTACTTTATGAATGCGTTTCGGATTAAAACTCGGTTGGGACCACTTTTATCCTTATTTTTAAATCCTTTAATAGTCCCTACAATGGTAATACGATCTCCTTCTTTATAAGAACTTAAGTCTATTTTTTGATCATATAGATAAACATCCATAGCAAAAGTATATTTATCATCAGGATCTATATTCTCAAACCTGAGAATTTTATTTTTATTATCGATAGCTACAATCGGTTCTGTAAACAACACATATTGATTATAGAAAGCATCGTAAGTGTTTTTGTTGTTGTCTATATACGCTACTGCGAAATCAAATAAATCAATTTTAATTGGCGTGTCTTCGTATTGTAAAGACCAAGGCCCTATTACGGTATCGTATCTTCCACCTTCTTCTCGATACTGAATCACTTTATAAAACAAACCATAGTATTCTTTGCTTTGATTTGAATACTCTTTTGTTTTGATTGCAAATATAGGGCCCGTGTTCATTTTAGTGACTAATGCAATATCAATTAAAGATAAAAAACAAACCACAACGACAATTAAAACAATATAACTTATAACTTTTTTAATTTTATGTTTCTTTTTGGTTTCCTTTTTCTTCATACAATCAATCCTTTATTTTTTGTAAAAAGTCTTCTTCACTCCATATTTCTATATTTAATTCTTTGGCTTTATCGTATTTACTCCCTGGATTTTCTCCTACAACGACAACATCTGTTTTTTTACTAACCGATGAAGTTGTTATTCCACCATACTTTTGAATAAGTGCCGAAGCTTCATTTCGAGTAATATTGGTTAAAGTTCCCGTAAGAACGAATGTTTTTTGATAAAAATCTTCTTTTTCATCGATTTCTTCTTCTTGTTCAATCATATTGATTTTTAATTCTTTCATCTGCCTTATTAATTTTTGATTTTCAGGGGTTGCAAAATAATCAACAACACTTTTAGCAATAGCATCTCCAATATCTTTTACTTCTTTTAAATCTTCATAACTGGCTTGCATTAAGTTATCTATGTTTTTATAATGGTTGGCTAAAATTTTAGCCGTTTTTTTGCCAACATAACGAATTCCAAGAGCATATAAAAGTTTATCCAAAGGAGCTTTTTTTGATTCTTCAATATTGTCTAATATCTTTTGAATGCTTTTTTTACCAAATCCTTCTAATTCCATTAAATCTTTCGCATATTTTTTTAAATGATACAAATCAATAAAACTTTTTACATATCCTAAATTATAGAAGTCTTCAATGATATTATCGCCTAATCCTTCAATATTTAGAGCATCCCTACTCACATAATGAATCATTTTTTCAATTTGAATTTTATCACATTTGTCATTGACACAATAATAAGCAGCATCCTTTTTTACTAATGGACTATGACAAATAGGACATTCTTTTATCATATGAAACTCTTCTTCTGTACCATTTCTTCTTTCTTTAATGACTTCTTCTACTCTAGGAATAACATCTCCTGCTTTAATAATAGCAACGGTATCGCCTTTTTTAATATCTTTTTGGAGAACATAGTCTTCATTATGTAAAGTGGCTTTAGATATCGTAGAGCCCATTAATAAAACTGGTTCTAAAATAGCATTTGGTGTTACTTGCCCTGTTCTTCCTACTGTAAATATAATATCTTTTAACTTCGTTAATACTTTTTGAGCTGGGAATTTATAAGCCGTAGCCCATTTTGGATATTTGATTGTATTTCCTAGTTTTTCTTGATCTAGAAAGCTGTCTACTTTTATAACGATACCATCGATTTCATAATCCAATTCTTCACGATGTTTTGTCCAGTAATCAATATAAGCAAGAACTTCTTTTATATTATTTACTCTTTTGATATTTGGATTAACCGTAAATCCCAATTTTTTCATATATTCTAAAGCATCAAATTGAAAATGAATATCGTGTTGGATTGCTTGGGGCATATGATACAAGAAAGCATCTAGTTTTCGATTAGCCGCCACTTTGCTATCGAGTTGTCTTACTGATCCTGCTGCAGCATTTCTTACATTGGCAAGTAATTCTTTTCCTTCTTTTTTTCTTTCTTCATTTAATTCTTTTAACACTGATTTACGCATATACACTTCGCCGCGTATTTCAATATCAATATCTTCTGGTAAAGTAAGAGGGATGGATTTAATTGTTACAACATTATGCGTAATATCCTCCCCTACAATCCCATCGCCTCTGGTTGCAGCTTGTACAAATTTTCCATGTTCATATTTTAAAGATACAGCTAGTCCATCTATTTTAAGTTCACATACATATTTTGGATTTGTAATGACTTTACGAACTTTTTCATCAAAATCGATAACCTCATCTTCATTAAATACATCACTTAAACTAAGCATGGGAATATCATGCACCACTTTATCAAACGTATCAATGATTTTTCCACCTATTTTATTGGTTGGTGAATAGGGTTTTACAAGTTCTGGATGTTCTTCTTCTAATTTTTGTAATTCTCTTACGTAATTATCATATTCTTGATCTGTGATGGTTGGATTATCATATGTATTATAATCAATGTTGGCTTGATTGATTATTTTAATTAATTCTTCCATTCTTTTTTCTATCATAAAATCACCTACTCTTATTATATCAAATTCGTACTGAAAAGAAATGAATTCTTCTATCAATTTTCTTTTATTTTTACTTTTTCCTTGTTCAATTCTTTAAAATTATTTTCTTTATAATCTTCTCTTACTTGTTGATAAAGAACCTCCCATTCCTTTTTTGTATAATTTTCTTTTTGTAAATCATAATAATCTAAATAATCAGTTAAAGGAATAGAATATAAAACATCAGGTCCTAATCTTTTTGCAAATGTATGACTATAACGATCATAGACAAAACTTCCCATAATCATAGATTCTAAAGGATCTATAGATGCTTCTTTATAATAATAAATATATCTTCCATCACCTAGATCTTCTATTGTTGAAAAACTAGGGATTTTGGTAATGTAGACCTTCTCATCATAAGAGATATCATCAATACAAATAATATAATACTTATAATCGATTAAATCTTGATAAGTAACAAAGGAAGAGTCTTCCTCTTGTGTTTGTTTTTCCGTTTGGGTGGTTTCTTCTTTTGAAATATTAGTGGCACATCCTGATAAAGTTGTTACAACAAGTCCTGTTGCAACCGATACCTCCATTATTCTTTTTAATAGTTTTTGATTTTTTATTTTCATCGTTACCTCCTGTTGTCACATATAGAAAATATATTCTTTTTTCTTTTGTTTTATACTTTTTTTAAAGCTTTATGATTTTTCATCAATTTTTTAATTCCATAAGGATGTTTAAAAGCAATTGTTACTAATGTATTGGTCACTTCTAATACTCTTCCTTGCCCAAATACATCATGGTATACATAATCATTGACTTGATAATCCACATCTCCTTCATAGAATTTATCTTCTTTAATTATTTTTTCAGTTGCCTCTTTTTCCACTGGCTGATTCAAAAGTTCTGGATTAATTTCCTTTATAAATCGACTTGGTAAATTCACTTGTACTTGACCAAATAGCATTCTGCTACGAGCATTTACAATATATAATTTTTCTTTTGCTCTAGTAATCGCTACATAGCAAAGTCTTCTTTCCTCTTCTAAATCGGCACTATTCATCATGGAATTGATATGTGGAAAAATCCCCTCTTCCATACCCACGATAAACACATAATTAAATTCAAGTCCTTTTACAGAGTGAACAGTCATTAAACTGACTCGATTGGTATCATCTTTATATTCTTCAACATCCGAAATTAAACTAATTTCAAGTAAAAAGTCTTCAAGAGAAACAAGGCCTTCTCTTTCTTCAAAAGCTCTCGTAATGGATTTAAATTCTTCTAAGTTTTCAAGACGAATATCAGCTTCTAAAGACTTTTCATCTTCTAATTCTTTCTTTAAACCCGTAACTTCTAAAGTTTTATCAATCAATTCTGTCAGTGTCGCATCTTTGGAAAACTCTCTTAATTTATCAATCTTTTCTTTAAAATCAAGCTCTTTTGCGCCTTTAATAGCTTCATAATAACTTACATGTTCTTTCTCTGCATCATCAATAATTTTTTGAATGGTTCTAAGACCTATTCCTCTTTTAGGGGTATTAATGACGCGCAAGAAACTTACATTATCTTTTGGGTTATGAATTAATCTTAAATACGCAATTAAGTCTTTAATTTCTTTTCTGCTGTAGAAATAAAAACTTCCAACTACACGATAAGGCATATTCTCCTGTAGAAAAGCTTCTTCTAAATTTCTAGATTGGGCATTGGTGCGATATAAAACAGCAATTTCATCATAGGAGATTCCTTTATTTGCTAGTTTTTTGATTTCATTTACAACATACCTTGCCTCCGCTTTTTCATCATTTGCTTTATAGTATTCAATTTTTTCACCATTTCCTTTTTTAGACCAAAGATTTTTCTCCTTACGATTTTTATTGTTTCGAATAACACAATTTGCGGCATCCAATATCGTTTTTGTCGAACGATAATTTTCTTCTAAAAGAATCGTTTTACTTTCTGGATAATCTCTTTCAAAATTTAAAATGTTTTTATAATTTGCTCCACGAAATCCATAAATCGCTTGATCATTATCGCCAACACAACAGATGTTTCGATATTTACTTGAAATCATTTTCGTTAAAACATATTGAGCTTCATTGGTATCTTGGTATTCATCAATTAAAATATATTTATATCTTTCTTGATACATTTCTAAAATTTGTTCATGTTCTTTAAATAATTGAATAGGCAAAATTAATAAATCATCAAAATCAACCGAATTGTTTTCTTTTAATGTCTTTTCATATCTTGCAAAAACTTTTTGGACCACTTCTTCATAATCACTAACTGCATATTTTTTATACTCTTCTGGAGTGATTAATTCATTTTTACAACTACTGATTTTGTTACGAATGGCTTTTGGATTATAGATTTTTGGATCCAAGCCAATTGTTTTTAATATTTTTTTAATTACCGTAAGAGAATCATCACTATCAATAATTGTAAAATTAGATTCATATCCTAAATAATTGTAATTTTCTCTTAAAAGTTTTAAACCAAAACTATGAAAAGTAGAAATTTGAATATATTTAGCCGTATCTCCAATTAATCCATAAATTCTTTCTTTCATTTCTTTAGCTGCTTTATTGGTAAATGTAATTGCTAAAATATTATAAGGACTTACATCCAACTCATCAATCAAATAAGCGATTTTCGTTGTTAAGACTTTGGTTTTCCCTGATCCTGCTCCCGCCAATATTAAAAGAGGCCCCTCATTATATAAAACCGCCTCTTTTTGTTTGTCATTTAATCCTTCTATCATGTTATCACTACCTTTATAAATCTATTTCTATTATACATGATATCTTAAAAAATTCCTATCTAAAAGTGAGAATTTTTTCGCCTATTTGAATAGATAGGCATGACTACCTGTTCTTGTCAATATCAGTTCTAAAGTATCATTATCAATCCTATAGATAAGCAACCAATCCGGCTCAATATGACATTCTCTTAATCCTCTGTATTTACCTAGTAAAGCATGATCTTTATAAATAGGATCTAATTTCTTATTTTCTACTAAACAGGAAATAACCTTTTTTAATTTATCCATAGCAAATCCCTGCTTTTTTATTTTTACAAAATCCTTTTTAAATTGCTTAGTTACAACAATGGCTAATCTTCCCATTTTTCAGCATCCTCAAACATTTCATCCACAGTACTGTATTGTTTAGAATCTTCTGCGATCATATAGCTTTCCTTAATCGCCTTTTTTGTTTCCTCATTATAATCCTCATATTTTAAATTAAAAGGGACTCCATGTTCTATACATATTTTTTTTAAATACATATTTATAGCAACACTCATTGTAATTCCTAAACCATTTAATATTGTTTCTGCTTCTTGTTTTATATCTTTATTTACTCTTACATGTAATACTGTATCTTTCATAATAGTCACCCATATTCATTGTATCACAAATGTGATACAATGTGCAATTTCAATTTTTAATTAAAGCTAAATTTTACATAAAAAAAGAAACAACTTAGTTTCTTACATCGATCTTGCTAATTTTCGTTTTACTTTTGTGTTTTTCTTGCATCTATATTTGATATATTCGTTCATATAGGAATTGCCCTTTCATACAGCAAATTTCATTATATTTGTTATACACAGTTTACTTGTAGAAGTCAAAAAAAAGACTTTATTCAAGTCTTATTTTTCTTCTTTTGCTTCTGCTTTATCTACTAGTTCTAAAATTACCATTAAAGCGTCGTCCCCACGTCTTTCTGTTAATTTTAAAATTCGAGTATAGCCACCTTTTCTATTTTCAAATCTTTTTGCTAAATCGTTGAAAATTTTATTTACAACTTCTTTGTCATTACGTACAATTGCTAGAGCTTTTCTTCTGGCAACTAAACTACCATCTTTTCCGTATGTAATTAATTTATCTACAAGTTTTCTTGTTTCTTTGGCTCTAGTTTCAGTAGTTTGAATACTTTCGTTCATAATAACAGCAATCGCTTGGTTCGCAAGTAAACTTTTTCTATGTTTACAAGTACGTCCTAATTTTCTGTATGCCATTTTTCTTCCTCCTTACTATTAATCATCATCACGTAATTCTAAACCTAATTCTTTAACCTTATCAAGAACTTCTTTCAAAGATTTTCTACCTAGGTTACGAATTTTCATCATTTCAGCTTCGCTTTTATTTACTAAGTCTTGTAAATTATGGATACCAGCACGTTTTAAACAATTATAAGCACGAACAGAGAAATCTAAATCCTCAATTGTTGTTACTAATGCTTTTGTTTTTGGATCTTCTGTTTTTTCAACCATCATACCCGTTACATCTGCAATTTTATTTGTATCTGCAACTAAATTGAAATGTTCAATTAAAATTCGAGCACCTAATGCAATGGCTTCTTCTGGTTTCATCGAACCATCTGTCCATACTTCTAAGATTAATTTATCATAATTTTCATCTTGTCCAACACGAGCATCTTCTACTTCGTAAGAAACTCTTTCAATTGGAGAATATAATGAATCGATAGCAATAACTCCATTTTTTCTTGTTTCAAGTAATTTTTTATTTTCTTCACTTCTTACATATCCACGACCATTGGTAATTGTCATTTCAATATTTAATTTTCCACCTTTTGCAAGATGAGCAATGACTTTATCTGGATTTATAATTTCGATATCAGCATCTCTATCAATATCTCCAGCAGTAACAACACCTTCTTGATCGGCATGAAGTCTTACAACTTTAGGCTCTGCAGAATGATTTTTTACAACAACACCTTTCAAATTTAAAATAATTGTTGTAACATCTTCTCTTACACCTTCAATCGTTTGGAACTCATGTTGTACGCCATCAATACGAATACTACTAATAGCAGAACCTGGTAAAGAAGATAACAATACTCTTCTTAATGCATTTCCGATTGTAGTACCAAAACCTCTTTCAAGGGGTTCTAATTCAAACTTTCCATAAAAGTTACTTTCAATATTTTCTACGATTTTATAATTTGGTTTTTCGAATTCTATCATAAATTAACCTCCTATTTTATCCACGTGGACGCTTTGGTGGGCGACATCCGTTATGTGGGATTGGTGTTACATCACTAATGGTCGTTACTTCTAACCCCGCTGTTTGTAATGAACGAATCGCAGTTTCACGTCCTGGACCTAATCCTTTTACCTTAACTTCTACTTTACGCATTCCTAAATCAAAAGCAGCTTTACCAGCAGCTTCTGCGGCAATTCCTGCAGCAAAAGGTGTTGATTTTTTACTACCTTTATATCCGATTGCACCACTAGATGCCCAGCTAACTACATTTCCTTCTTTATCTGTGATGGTAGTAATCGTATTATTGAATGTGGAATGAATATGAGCTATTCCTTCAGGAACATTCTTTTTTACTTTTCTTTTTCTTGTCTTATAAGCCATAGTTTAACCTCCTTTTTCTATATTAAACCTTATTTCTTTTTGTTTGCTACAGTCTTACCTTTTCCTTTACGAGTACGAGCATTTCTACTTGTTCTTTGTCCTCTTACAGGTAATCCTTTTTTATGACGAGTTCCTTGATATGAGTTAATTTCCATCTTTGTTTTGATGTTCATATTAACTTCACGTCTTAAATCTCCTTCAATTAGTTTATCATCTAATTGTATACGAATATTCGCTAATTCTTCTTCTGATAAATCTTTAACTCTCTTATCAGAATCCACTTTAGCTGCTTTTAAAATCGTATTTGATAAACTTCTTCCTACACCGTAAATATAAGTTAATGCAATTTCAACCCTTTTATTATCAGGTACATCTACACCTTTTATACGTGCCATTTCTTACACCTCCTATTACCCTTGTCTTTGTTTGTGTTTTGGATTTTCACAAATAACCATAACTTTTCCATTACGTCTAATTATTTTACATTTTGCGCACATCTTTTTTACTGATGGTCTGACTTTCATATTATCCCTCCTATTATTTCCTATAGGTTATTCGCCCACGTGTTAAATCATAAGGCGATAGTTCTAGCATTACAGTATCCCCTGGTAAGATGCGAATGTAATTCATTCGGATTTTACCAGAAACGTGAGCTTCTACCATATGTCCATTTTCCAGTTGTACTTTGAATTTGCCACCTGGTAAAATTTCTAGAACTTTTCCTTCTACTTCAATTGTATCATTTTTTGCCATCTTTCCACTCTCCTGTTAAAATTTCGTATCCATCCTTAGTCACGACTATAGTATGTTCAAAATGAGCTGATGGAGAATTGTCATACGTTTCTATAGTCCAATCGTTATCTAATATGCAAATTTCAGGACTTCCAAGTGTTAACATAGGTTCCACTGCAAGAACCATTCCTTCTCTTAAGAGTGGTCCTGTATGAGGATGCCCATAATTTGGAACTTCTGGATCTTCATGAACACTCGTTCCAACGCCATGTCCTACCAATTCTTTTACAACACCTAAGTGATGCTTTTTTGCGTATTGTTCTATAGCGTATCCGATATCACCGATTCTATTTCCTGGACGTACTTGCCTCAAGCCTTCATATAAAGACTTTTCTGTATGATACATCAGATATTCTTTTCTTTCATCAATTGAACCAACTTTATAAGTCCAAGCCGAATCTCCATGATAACCTTTATAGCAGGCTCCAATATCAATTGATATGATATCGCCATTTTTTAGTTTTCTATCATCTGGAATTCCATGTACAACTTCTTGATTAATACTTGTACAAAGTGCCGCAGGGAATCCTTCGTATCCTTTGAAAGAAGGTGTCGCTCCTTTGGAACGAATAAAATCTTCTGCTAATTTATCCAACTGTTTTGTTGTAATCCCTTCTTTTAGAAAACCTTTTAAATATTGATGAGTTTGATAGACAATATTTCCAGCAATTCGTAATAATTCAATTTCTCTTTCACTTTTAATAGTAATCAATC
This sequence comes from uncultured Bacilli bacterium, assembly GCA_944363635.1. GTDB lineage: Bacteria > Bacillota_I > Bacilli_A > RF39 > UBA660 > CALVUP01. The sequence goes on from CALVUP010000004.1 coordinate 70,767, forward strand.
AAATCCCTCTTTTACTTTTCAATGATTTTTAGAACTTGTTGTAAAGTGTATTCTGGATCTTTTGAACTATCGACCTTATACAAAACACCTTTGTTTGTATAAAAATCAATTAATGGAGCTGTTTTTTCTAAATACGTATTGTATCTATTTTCAAAAGCTTCTTCATTATCATCACTACGTTGATAGATTTTTCCTCCACACTTATCACAAATTCCTTCTACTTTAGGTTGCATACCGTTTGATGAAATATGATAAATGGCACCACAATCTTTACATACACGTCTTCCTGTTGCACGCATTTTCAACATTTCCTTTGGTATTTCGAGTTCAATAACACAACCTAAATCCATATTTAACTTTTCTAATATTTCGTCATATTTTTTTGCTTGTTCAATATTTCTTGGAAAACCATCTAAAATATAACCATTCTTACAATCTTCTTCTTGTAATCTTCTTTCTAAAAGCTCATAAATGATCTCATCGGTTACAAGCATTCCTTGAGCCATCATGTCTGAAATTTTTTTAGCAAGTGTATCTTGTTTTTTTGTTGCATCTCTAAGTAAATCTCCTGTTGAAATATGAGCAAGATTGTATTTTTCTTTTAACGCTTTTGCAAGTGTTCCCTTACCTGCTGCTGGAGCAGCTAATAAAATTATATTTTTCATCTTCTTCTTTGGTACCCTTTCTTATAATTTCTTGCAAGTAAGCTTCCTTCTAATTGTTTATAAGTTTCTAAAGCAACACCTACAACAATTAGTAATCCAGTTCCTCCAATACTTACAGAACTATCTAACTTTGTAACTGCACTAAATAGAATAGGTAATCCTGCTAAAACAACTAGGAATAAAGCTCCTACAATTGTAATTCTTGATAATACTTTTGATATATATTTTTCTGTTTCTTTGCCAGGTCTTATTCCTGGTATATAACCACCATTATCTTGTAAATTTTTAGCCATTTCATCTGGTTTTAATTGAATAAATGTATAAAAATATGCAAAGAATATTATAAATATTACATATAAACAAAATCCTACAGGAGTTGTATACATAATATAATTATTCACAAAATTTGTAAATCCTTCATTCCCGATAAATTGAGCAATTGTTGCTGGTATTGCAATTAAGCTGGAAGCAAAAATTACGGGAATTACATTCGCAGAATTTAATTTAATTGGCATAAATTGTTGTTTTGTCATTGAAACGGTTGATTTGTTTGCATATTGAATTGGAATTCTTCTTTCAGCTTCTTGTACATAGATGACTCCTATTACAATTAAGAAGTATACGATAACAAAGGCTGCGAATTTTAATATTCCTGTAACCGTTTCTCCGGTTGTCCCAATCGTAACCAATCCATTAAAAGCTGTTACAAACATTTGTGGTAATGTGGCAATGATACCTGCCATAATGATTAATGATACACCATTTCCGATTCCTTTTTGACTGATTTGATCACCTAACCATAATAGGAAAGCTGTTCCAGCGGTTAAAATGATGGCAATATAGATATGTTCAAAAGTTGAAATTGTTTTTCCAAGATAAGCATATGAGAAAGCAAAACCTTCAATAAAAGCAAAAGCTATACCCATATATCTTGTAATTTGATTTAATTTTTGCCTACCTACATGTCCTTGATTTTTAAGTTCTGTAAAATAAGGAATGATATCCATTTGTAATAATTGCATAATGATGGATGCTGTGATATAAGGCATAACGCCTAAACCAAAAATTGAAAACCTTTTTAAAGCTCCACCACCCATTGCATTCATAAGTTCAAGGAATCCTAAACTTCCTGTTAAATCTTGTGTACCTGGCACACGGATATTTGTACCAATAATAAATATAATTAATATACCAAGTGTGAATAAGATTCGTTTTCTTAAATCTTTATTCGTTTTTGAAAATATTTGCTTTAAGGGTGCAAACATAACTAGATCACCTCAGCTTTACTTCCTGATTCGTTAATCTTTTCTAGCGCACTCTTTGAAAATTTATGTGCTTGAATAGTTAATTTCTTCTCTAATTTTCCACTACCCAACACTTTTATTCCATCTAATTGTTGTTTAACCATTCCTACTTCTTTTAATAAAGCAGGTGTTACTGTTGTACCTTCATCAAATACATTTAAATCTTCTACATTGATTACTGCATATCTCGTTTTAAACATTGCATTACTAAATCCTCTTTTTGGAAGTCTTCTGTATAAAGGTAATTGTCCACCTTCGAATACAGGTCTAACTCCTCCACCTGATCTTGCATTTTGACCTTTGTGTCCTTTTCCACTTGTTTTTCCTAATCCACTACCTGGACCTCTACCAACTCTTTTTTTGTTTTGTTTTGCTCCAGGATTCATTTGTAATTCATGTAATTTCATTATCCTAAAATCTCCTCTACTGTTTTTCCACGAAGTTTTGCAACTTCTTCTGGGGTTTTAATTTGTTGTAATGCATTAATTGTAGCAGCAGCCATGTTTGCTGTTGTTCTTGATCCAAGTGATTTTGATACAATGTCTTTGATTCCTGCAAGTTCTAATACGGCACGAACAGATCCTCCAGCAATTACTCCGTTACCAGCAGCAGCAGGTTTAATCATAACTCTTGCAGCCCCTTGTCTTCCGATTGCTTCATGAGCGATTGTTCTTCCGTCTGTTAAAGGTATAGTAACGATATTTTTTGTTGCAGCTTGTATAGCTTTTTTAATTGCATCAGGTACTTCATTGGCTTTTCCGATACCTAATCCAACTTTTCCTTTTTTGTCTCCAACAACTACAGTAGCAGAGAATCTACGTTGACGACCACCTTCCGTTACTTTTGTAACACCCTTGATTTCAACAACGATTTCTTCTAATGTTTTTTCTTTTGGAGCCATTTTTCTTTTTTGCATAAATACCCTCCTATTAGAATTCTAATCCTTTGTTACGTGCAGCATCTGCTAAAGCTTCTACACGTCCATGATATTGGTATCCACCTCTATCAAATACTACTTTTTTAATTCCTGCTTTGCTTGCTCTTTCTGCAATCGTTTCTCCAACTTTTGTTGCTGTTTCTTTGTTGTTTGCTTTAAGCTTTAACTCTAAAGATGAAGCAGAAACTAGTGTAGTACCATTTTCATCATCAATGATCTGCGCATAAATGTTAGAGTTTGAACGATAAACGCATAGTCTTGGTACTGCTGTTGTTCCAAAAACTTTTGCTCTTACCCTAGCATGTCTAACTTCACGCATACTATTACGAGATTCTTTTTTTATCATAAAAACTTTCTCCCTTCTACTTATTAAGCAGCTTTCTTTCCTTCTTTACGACGAATATATTCATCTTTATAACGAATACCTTTTCCCTTATAAGGTTCAGGCTGTCTTACTTTTCTTACATTGGCAGCAAATTCGCCTACTAAAACTTTATCAATTCCTTTGATTGTAATTTCGGTATTTCCATTTGCTTCTACTGTTAATCCATTAGGAATATCAAGTTCAACTGGATGAGAATATCCTGCATTAATAACAAGTTTGTTTCCCTTTACTGCAAAACGATAACCTACACCAATGATCTCTAATCCTTTTTCATAACCTTTAGATACACCAATAATCATGTTGTGAATATTTGCGTTCGTAGTTCCGTGCATTGCTTTTAATTGTTCATTATCTCTAGTTAAAGTTAACTCTTCCCCTTCAATAGTTAGATGAATTCCTTTTGGTAGTTTTAACTCTAAACTTCCTTTAGGACCGTTAACTTTAACAATACCATCATTGTTTTCTACTGTAACACCAGTAGGTATTACTAGCTTTCTATTTCCGATACGGCTCATATCAACACCTCCTAATATCTTAACTAATTACCAAATATAAGCTAATACTTCTCCACCTATATTTTCTTTACGAGCTTGTTTATCTGTCATAATTCCTTTAGATGTAGAAATAATTGCTATACCTAAACCATTTAACACTTTTGGTATTTCGTCATTTTTAGCATAAACTCTTAAACCAGGTTTTGAAATACGTTTTAATCCTGTGATTACTCTTTCTTTGTTCTCTCCATATTTTAATGTAAGAACAAGAGTTCCTTGAGTATTGTCTTTTACTAATTTATAATCTTTAATAAATCCTTCTTCTTTTAAAATTCTTGCAAGTTCACATTTTAAGTTTGAAGCAGGTACTTTCACTTCTTTATATCGCATTTGATTTGCATTACGAATTCTTGTAAGCATATCTGCGATTGTATCCGTTACTACAGCCATTTTTATATCCTCCTTCCCAAATTACCAGCTTGATTTTTTAACCCCTGGTATTTGTCCTTTGTAAGCTAATTCTCTAAAGCAAATACGACAAATTCCAAATTTGCTCATAACGGCATGTGGTCTTCCACATCTTGAACATCTTGTATATTTACGTACTTTAAACTTAGGTTCTCTATTAGCTTTTATAATCATACTTTTCTTTGCCATGTTTACCCTCCAATTACTTTCTAAAAGGCATTCCAAGTCCTTTTAATAAATCGTATGCTTCTTCATTTGTTTTTGCTGTTGTTACAAATACAATATCCATACCACGTAATTTTACAACGTTATCGTATTCAATTTCTGAGAAAATTAATTGTTCCTTAATTCCTAAAGTATAATTTCCTCTTCCATCAAATGCTTTGTTGCTTACTCCTCTAAAGTCTCTTACGCGAGGTAGAGAAATACTAATTAACTTATCTAAGAAGTTATACATATTTTCTCCTCTTAAAGTTACTTTGCATCCAATTGCTTGGCCTGCTCTAATTTTAAATCCGGCAATGGATTTCTTTGCTTTTGTAACAATTGGTTTTTGTCCTGAGATAAGCGCTAAATCATTCATAGCGGCTTCTAATAATTTTGAATTTGTTGTCGCATCTCCTACTCCAACATTGATTACGATTTTTTCTAACTTAGGAACTTCCATAATGGTTTTATAATTGTGTTTTTCTTTTAAACTTGGAACAACTTCATTTAAGTATTTTTCTTTTAGGCGGTTCATAAATTACCCTCCTTCCAATTAATCAAGTTTTTCACTTGATTTTTTTGCGATTCTTATTTTTTTACCTGTTTTTTCATCAGTCATATGTCCAATTCTAGTTGGTTTTTTTGTTTTTGGATCGATTATCATTACATTAGATGCATGAATAGGTGCTTCTGTTTCTAAGATTCCACCAGATTCTTGTCCATTTCCTCGTTTATGTTTTTTAACAATGTTTACACCTTCAACGATAACCTTGTTTTCTGTTCTTAACACTTTTATAATCTTGCCTTCTTTACCTTTACTAGAACCAGCAATAACTTTTACTTTGTCTCCTACTTTAAAGTTCATAATATCCTCCTTTATAGTACTTCTTTAGCCAAAGATACAATCTTCATGAAATCACGATCATCACGAATTTCACGTGCTACTGGTCCAAAGATACGTGTTCCCATTGGGGTTTTGTCATCTTTGATAATTACGCAAGCATTATCATCAAATTTAATGTAGCTTCCATCTTCTCTTCTAACACCAAATTTGCTTCTAACAATAACAGCTTTGACTACTTTTCCTTTTTTAACAGTTCCATTAGGTGTGGCTTTTTTAATTGTACCAACAACTATGTCACCGATATTTCCTGTTTTCACTTTGCTTCCACCTAATACGCGGATTACTAATAATTCTTTAGCCCCTGTATTATCAGCAACTTTCAAACGACTTTCTTGTTGAATCATAATTAATCCTCCTTCACCTAAGAGTTATAAAATAACTGCTTCTTTTACAATTTCTTTCAAATAGAAATGTTTTGTCTTTGAGATAGGTCTTGTTTCTACAATTCTTACTGTATCGCCTACCTTAGCTTTATTTGATTCATCATGTACTGCATATTTTTTAGAATATTTAACACGTTTTTTATATTTAGGGTGTGTTTTATAGGTTTCTACTAATACACTAATTGTTTTATTATTCATAGCACTAACAACAACACCAACGAATTCTCTTGTTACCTTTTCCATTAGACCCTCCTACTTTCCTAACTCACGTTCTTTTAAGACAGTCTTCATTCTTGCAACTGTATGTCTAAGCTCTCTCAATCTAGATGGTTTTTCTAAATTTCCTGTAGCTTGTTGAAAACGTAAATTAAATAATTCTTCTTTGCATTCTTTTATTTTTGCAATGATTTCTTCAGTGGATAGTTCTCTTATTTCCTTAACTTTCACTTGAATCACCACTTTCTTCTTTTTTTACAAATTTTGTTTTAATTGGTAATTTGTGTGCAGCTAAACGAAGAGCTTCTCTTGCTACTTCTTCTGTTACTCCAGAAACTTCAAACATGATTTTTCCTTCTTTAACAACTGCTACCCAATATTCAACATTACCTTTACCTTTTCCTTGACGTGTTTCTAAAGGTTTTCTAGTAATAGGCATATGTGGAAAAATGTTTATAAATACTTTTCCACCACGTTTCATATAACGAGTCATAGCAATACGAGCGGCTTCGATTTGATTGGCTTTAATCCAAGCGCCTTCTTTTGCCATAAGTCCGTAAGTACCGAAGTGTAATTCTGTATTACCTTTCGCTTTTCCTTCGTAAGGTAATCTATGTACACGACGATATTTTACTCTAGATGGTATTAACATATTAATTACCTCCTTTAGCTTTCTTTTCAGGAAGAATTTCACCTTTATAGATCCATACTTTCACACCGATTTTACCAAATGTTGTATCTGCTTCTGCTGTTCCATAATCGATGTCTGCTCTTAAAGTATGTCTTGGGATTGTTCCCTCTTCGTATCCTTCTCCACGAGCCATTTCAGCTCCACCAAGACGTCCTGATACTAAAGTTTTAATTCCTTTTGCTCCTGCCTTCATTGTATTTCTGATTGCTCTTTTTTGAACCATTCTAAATGAAGCACGGTTTGCAATTTGGTTTGCGATAGAGTTTGCTACCAATTGAGCATTTAAATCAGGTTTCTTGATATCAACAATTGAAATTTGAACCGTTTCTCCAACATATTTTGAAACCGCTTTTTTTAATTTTTCAATTTCTTCTCCACCTCTACCAATGATGACACCAGGTTTAGAAGTGTGAATAATAATTTCTGTTCTTTTGTTTGTTCTTTCTATTTCAACCTTCGCTATAGCTGCATTTTTTAAATTCTTATCAAAATACTCACGGATCTTTAGATCTTTTTTCAAGTAGTCTTTGATATCTTTATCATTTGCATACCATTTAGCTTCCCAGTCTTTGTTTACTCCAATTCTAAGTCCATTTGGACTAACCTTTTGACCCATAATAACCTCCTTATAGATTATCGACTAGCTACAACAATAACGATGTGACTAGTTCTTTTATCGTTGTGTCCAATATGAGAACGAGAATCAATAATTACTCTTTTCATAACAGGACCAGCATCTACTCTTGCTTCTTTAACATATAAAGTATTTATATCTGCATTTTGATTGTTTACTGCGTTTGCAATAGCAGAATCTAATACTTTTTTAATAAGTCTTGCTGACTTTTTATTGATATTATTTAATATGGTTAATGCTTCACTTACGTCTTTTCCACGAATAAGATCAATTACTTGTCTTGTTCTTATAGGAGAAGTTCTAAGCGATTTTGCGATTGCTTTTGCTTCCATACTTTCCCTCCTAGTCATTTAACTATTTCTTTTTATCATCGCCGTGGCCACCAAATTTACGAGTTTGTGCGAATTCTCCTAATTTATGTCCAACCATATCTTCAGTAACATAAACTGGAATAAATTCTTTTCCATTGTGAACTGCAAAAGTGTGTCCAACAAATTGAGGATAAATTGTAGAACGGCGTGACCATGTTTTGATGACTTCTTTTTTACCAGTTTCATTTAACTTTTCAACCTTTTTTAGTAATCTATCGAATACATAAGGTCCTTTTTTTAAACTTCTTGCCATTTTTTATCCATCCTTTCTATTTACCATTACGACGACGTACGATTAATTTATCTGAGTTTTTCTTTTTACGTGTCTTATATCCAAGAGCAGGTTTACCCCAAGGAGTAACAGGCCCTTTTCTACCAACTGGTGCACGTCCTTCACCACCACCATGTGGGTGATCATTAGGGTTCATAACAGATCCACGTACTGTAGGTCTAATACCCATGTGACGTTTACGTCCAGCTTTTCCTAAATTTACAAGTGCATAATCTTCGTTTCCCACTTCACCAACTGTAGCATAACAAGTACCTAATACTTTTCTTTGTTCACCACTTGATAAACGAAGCATTACGTATTTTCCTTCACGTCCAAGAATTTGAGCAGAAGATCCTGCACTTCTGGCAAGTTCTCCACCTTTCCCTGGGCGAAGTTCAATGTTGTGCACCATTGTTCCTACTGGAATATTCATTAGTGGTAAACTGCATCCAACTTTAATATCTGCATTTTCACCACTTTCAACAACATCTCCTACTTTTAATCCTTTTGGAGCAAGTATATATCTTTTTTCTCCATCTTTATAATTGATTAAAGCAATGTTTGCTGTTCTATTTGGATCGTATTCAATACTAGCAACTGTACCAGGTATATCTCTTTTATTTCTTTTAAAATCGATAATTCTATATCTTCTCTTTGCGCCTCCACCTTGATGTCTTACAGTTATTCTACCTTGATTATTACGACCACTGTTTTTCTTTATTGGAACCGTCAAACTCTTTTCAGGAGTAGACTTTGTAATTTCTTCATTCACTAAAGTACTCATTTTTCTACGTCCTGGAGTTGTAGGTTTATATGTTCTAATTGCCATAAATAATCCTCCTATCCAAGATCAATTGTTTGACCCTCTTGTAGAGTCACAATTGCTTTCTTTGTACGATTTGTTAAACCAGGATAACGTCCAACTCTTTTTTTCTTTGGTTTTACATTGATTGTACGAATTTCCTTTACATTTACTTTAAAGATTTTTTCAATAGCTAACTTAATTTCTGTTTTGTTAGCTCTTGGATCTACTTTAAATACAAACTTATTTCCATTTTGTGCGATATTACCACTTTTTTCAGTGATAACTGGTGCTTTAATAATTTCTAAGTATTTTGTATCCATTAGGCAAGCACCTCCTCAATTGTTTTGATTGCCTCTTCGGTTGTTAAAATTACATCTGCTGCTACCACATCTAATACATTAATTTCATCTACTTGAATAAGTGCAACGTTTTGTAAATTTCTAGAAGCCAAAATTAAATTTTCTTCTAATTCTTTTACAACAACTAAAACTTTCTTATCCTCAAGTTTTAACGTTTTTAGTATATTCATAAACTCTTTTACTTTAGGAGTTGCTACTGTTAAACTTTCTAAAACAACAATTCCTTTTTCTTCTGCTTTATAAGATAAAGCTGTTTTTAAAGCAAGTCTTGCTTCTTTACGATTCATCTTCTTGCTATAATCTCTAGGAACTGGAGTACCATATCTTCCTCCACCTACCCATTGTACAGCACGAATTGAACCTTGTCTTGCACGTCCTGTTCCTTTTTGTCTCCATGGTTTTCTTCCACCACCAGACACTTCAGAACGGGTTTTTGTTTTATGTGTTCCTTGTCTCATATTTGCTCTTGCTAAAATAACAGCATCATATAAGACTTTATCATTTTTCTTATCGAAAATTTCTTCATTTAATTTAATGTCTTTTAGTTTTTCACCTTTTAGATTTAAAAGTTCTGCCTTTTTCATCTTTCTTCCTCCTTTCATCACATTTAATTTTCATTTGTTTTAAAAGTGATGATTATTCTTCAGTTTTTACTTCTTCAGTTTCAGCTTGTGCTTCCTCGTTAACTTCCTCTAAAGCTGATTTTTCCTCAACCAATTCTTCTACATAAGTAATTAATTCTTCTGTATCGTTAACTTTTTCACCTTTTTTAACTGAAGTTCTGATCATAACTAAAGACTTCTTTGGTCCAGGAACATTTCCTTTTATTAAGATTACATTTTCATCCATATCAACTGCAACAACTTCAAGATTTTGAATCGTTGTAGCTACATTTCCCATATGTCCTGGTAATTTTTTACCTTTTAAAACGTGCATTGGTAACATTGTACCTAGTGATCCAACACCTCTATGGTATTGTGAACCGTGTCCCATAGGACCTCTTGATTGATTCCAACGTTTAATTACACCTTGGAATCCTTTTCCTTTACTAACACCACTAACATCAACGATTTCTCCTGCTTGGAAAATATCCGCTGCGATTACTTGGCCTAGCGTATAATCAGCAGGGTTAACTCCTCTGATTTCTCTTAAGAAGCGCTTAGGACTTGTGTTTGCTTTTTTTGTATGTCCAATTTTTGCTTTGTTACTGTTTTTTTCTTTTACATCAATTGTTCCTAATTGAATGGCATTGTAACCATCCGTTTCTACTGTTTTAATTTGAGTAACTACATTAGGTTCAACTGAAATTACAGTAACAGGAATTAATTTACCATTTTTAGTAAACACTTGTGTCATTCCAACTTTTGTACCTAAGATTCCTTTCATACTTTTTTCCTCCTACTATTTTTATAATTTAATTTGGATATCAACACCACTTGGCAATTCTAAATGCTTTAGTGCATCCATAACTTCTTTGTTTGGATTCTTGATATCAATCAATCTCTTATGAGTACGCATTTCAAATTGTTCACGAGAATCTTTATATTTGTGAACAGCTCTTAAAATTGTGAACTTTTCAATATTTGTAGGTAATGGAACAGGTCCACTAACTTCTCCTTTTAATCTCTTAACAGTTTCAACAATTTTACTAGCGGCATTGTCTAGTACTCTGTGATCGTATGCTTTTAGTTTGATACGAACAACATTATTTGCCATGTTAAGTCCTCCCTTCGTCTATATCTTGTATAGGCTCGCTCCGCGTAAAAACCTGATAGTTTTGCACCAACTTAACCTGGTGTATCAGCAACCTCACGCATCCTCGCAGTCACACACATAGATAATTCTAACACAATAACATATGAAAAGCAAGCCTTTTTTATAACTTTTTTAGAAAAGTAAAAAAGAGGATTTTTCAAGATAAAATCCTCTTTATTTTGATAAGAACTCACAAACTAAATTGCTTAACTCCGTTGGATTTTCAACAGGCAATCCTTCAATCAAACGTGCTTCATCATATAAAATCTTTGTGTATTTTTTTAGTGCCTCTTTATCCCCTTTATATAACTCGCTTAATTTGTTTGCAATTGGATGATCTTCATTGATTTCAAGCACAACTTTGGCATGAATATGTTGATCATTTGGCATAGCACTCATAACCTTTTGCATTTCAACACTAACGTTTCCTTCACTGGTTAAACACAACGGATGTTTTTTCAATTTATTAGTAAATCGTATTTCTGCAACTTCATCACCAAGTTCTTTTTGCATATATGTAAACATATCTTTTGCTTCTTCGTTCTTTTTCTTTAAAGCTTCTTTTTCTTCTTCGCTAGATAAATCAAAATCATTGGAAGCAATATTTACAAATTTCTTATCCTCATATTTTTCTAAAATCTTTAAGACAAATTCATCTATATAATCTGTTAGATAAAGAACCTCTTTTTTCTTTTCTTTAAGATTTTCTACCTGTGGTAATAAATCAATTTTATCAATGGTTTCTCCACAAGCATAGTAAATGGTATCTGCTTCTTTATCCATTTTAGACACATATTCTTTTAACGTTATATTTTTCTTTTCTTTTGAAGAATAGAATAAAAGTAAATCTTTTAATTCTTCTTTTTTAGCGCCAAAATTATCATAGACACCATATTTGATATTCATACCAAATGTTTTAAAGAACTTTTCGTATGTATCTCTATCATCAGCAAGCATATCCGTTAATTCTTTTACAATTTTCTTTTCAATATTTTTAGCAATCATTTTTAATTGCCTGCTTTGTTGCAAAATTTCTCTTGAAATATTTAAAGATAAATCTGGTGAATCAACTACACCTTTTACAAAACCCAAATAATCAGGAAGTAAGTCTTCACACTTATCCATGATAAGTACTCCATCGGAATATAACTCTAAGCCTTTTTTATACTCTTTTGTATAAAAATCATAAGGTGGATTTGCTGGAATAAATAAAAGGGCATCGTAACTTACTAAACCTTCCGCACTCGTATGAATGACTTTTAAAGGTTTAGTATAATCAAAAAACTTTTCTTGATAGAAATTATTATATTCTTCTTCTTTAATTTTCTTTTTGTTTTTCTTCCATAGAGGAATCATATGGTTGATAGGATCCGATTCTGTTTTCTCTTTTTTCTCTTCATCATAGGTAAACATCGTAATTGGGTAACTGATGTAATCCGAATATTTCTTAATAAGACTTTGAATTTTAAATTCTTCTAAATATTTATCAAAGTCTTCTTCTTTGGTACCCTCTTTTATATGAAGTGTTATTTTTGTACCATAGTCCTCTTTATCTGACTCGGTGATTTCATATCCATCGGCACCTTTAGATATCCAACAATAAGCTTCACTATCACCAGCTTTTTTACTTTCAACAGTTACTTGATCGGCGACCATGAAAGAAGAATAAAATCCAACACCAAACTGACCAATGATATTTACTTTATCATTTTTCTCTAAAGCTTCTTTAAATGCTAAAGAACCACTCTTAGCAATCGTACCTAAGTTTTCCGCTAATTCTTCTTTGTTCATACCAATACCATTATCTTCAATGGTAAGAAGTCTTTTGTCTTTATCAATATCTAATGTTATTTTTAGTTTTTTCTTATCTACTTTTAATTTTTTATTCGTAAGAGACTCGTAATACAATTTGTCTAACGCATCATTCGCATTGGATATCAATTCTCTTAAGAATATATCTTTATTCGTATAAATCGAATTTACCATTAAATCTAATAACTTTTTAGATTCTGCTTTAAATTGTCTTTTAGACATATAACCATCTCCTTATATCCAATATGTATTATAGCCCTATTAATTAGCACTGTCAATAGATAAGTGCTAATAATACAAAATAATATTTATTATTAATGAACCAAAGCAAAAATAAAAATACTAGAAATTCTAGTATTTTTATTTTCTTCTTTTTGATTGATAACAATAACTATCTTTTACAAACTCTATTTTCCCCGTATATCCTCTTTGCGCATATTCTTCTTCATCTGGTGAAAAACCACAATTTAGTAACATATTCATACTTTTTTCATTACTAGGATCCACATCAGCTCTTACTTCTTTTATATTGTATTTTGTAAATAAGTAATCGCTGACTTCCATTAAAGTTCTACTTCCTAGTCCCCTTCCTCTTGCCTGTTTTAATAAAGAGATTTCTATAAAAACCGTATCCTTATTTCTAGGGGAAAGATAAGTATACCCTATCGGTATATTGTTTTTTTCTACCACATAAGCACTTGCAAAGGAAAAGTCTTTTTGATAACTTGAAGAGATCAATCGATCTTTTATACTATGAATAAATCTTGATTTAGAATCTTTATAATCAAGTTCTTCCATTAATTCTTGATGTCTTGCTTGATCATATCGCGTAAGAGTAATGGTTTTTAAATCAATTGGCATATCTCTTCCTCCTTTTTTGTTATTTATTCGACTGTTACAGATTTTGCTAAATTCTTTGGCTTATCAATATCACACCCATTTTGTTTTGCCGTGTAATAAGCTATTAATTGAAGAGGAATAATGGTAAGTAAACTTTGAAGAAACATAGATGTTTTCTCAATGACTATCTTTTCATCATAAAAGTCCCCTTCTATATCTTCATTGGTAATATAGATGACCATAGCGCCCCTAGATTTTACTTCCTTAATATTACTAATGGTTTTTTCTTTTAAGTGCTCACTCGTATTAATAGCAATTACAGGTGTGTTTTGTTCAATTAAAGAAATGGTCCCGTGTTTTAATTCACCTGCGGCATAACTTACTGCATTGATATAAGAAATTTCTTTTAATTTCAAAGCTCCTTCCATACTCATAGAATAATCAATTCCTCTTCCAATAAAGAATATATCCTGACGATTATAAATTCGCTTTACAATCTTTTCATAATCTTGGTTTAAAAGCTTTTTCATCTTTTTATCAATATGTATATATCCTTGTAATATGGATTGCTTTTGTTCCTTTGTAATTAATTTTTTCTCATAAGCAAGTTTTAAAGCAAGTAAAGATAATAAAGCAAGTTGTGCCGAATAAGCTTTGGTAGTTGCAACAGCAATTTCACAACCCGCATAAATATATAACACTTGATCGGCTTCTCTAGCAATTGAACTTCCTACTACATTGACAATTGCTAAAGTATCAATATGATCTGTTTTAGCTTTTCTTAAGGCAGCAAGTGTATCTGCTGTTTCTCCCGATTGTGATATTACAAGAACCAAAGTATCTTGATCATAGAAATTCTTTTTATATCGGTATTCACTTGCCACTTCTACAATGGTCTCTACCTCGGCGTATTCTTCCATTAAACTTTTAAAAACAAGTCCCGTATGATAAGCAGATCCACAAGCGACTACATGAATTTTTTTATATTTTAAAAGGGAAGGCAAGCGATCTGAGAAATCGTTGTTTTCTAAATTTAAATAGTAATCTACTAGATTTTTTACGATTTCTGGTTGTTCATAGATTTCTTTTAACATAAAGTGTTCATAACCACATTTTTCTGCCGAAGTGATATCCCCTTCAAAAGTAAGAACTTCTTTTTCTTGTTTTTCTAATTTTTCATTATAAATGGTATAGCCTTGTTTTGATAAAGTAACAATTTCATTATTTTCCAACAATATATATTGATTGGTATATTTAAGTATCGCAGGTACATCTGATGCAATAAAAGAATCTTTTTCTTCTATTCCTACAATTAAAGGACTATCCTTTCTTATTGCATATAATGTATCTTTATCATCTAAACATAAAATGCCAAGGGCATAAGAACCATCGACATAGTCTTTTAATTGATTGATGGCTTTTAAGATATCGTTTTCTTTTTTGTAAAGAAAATCTAATAGTGCAGCAAGTACTTCGGTATCGGTTTTTGATTGAAATAGATACCCTTTCTTAGTAAGATTATCTTTTAATTCTTGGTAATTTTCAATAATTCCGTTATGAACAATTGTAAATTTATTTTGCGTATGTGGATGAGCATTTTCTTTGGTAACCTCTCCATGCGTTGCCCAACGTGTATGCGCAATACCTATCGTTGCGTTTTCCTCTTGTAATAATTTTTCTAAATTTTGCACTCGACCGACTTCTTTACTCACCTTGATCGTATCTTCAATAAAATAAGCCATACCTGCCGAGTCATAGCCTCTATATTCTAAGGCTTTTAATCCTGTAAGTAAAACTTCTGTAGTTTTATGCTTTTCTCCAACATATCCTACAATTCCACACATATATGAACCTTCTTTCTATATAGTACCATATGTGTTTGATATATTCTTTGTTCTAATTTTGATTTTATTTTTTAAAATATATCTTACGAATACACAAATCCGTAACAGCATCCGCCGAATATTCGATCACTGTTATCCTCGTCACCCTAAAGGGTCTGGCGCTAGAAAATAGATACTCCTTTCTTCCTATTTTCTTTATATTTATTATACGCGCAATTTCTCTTTCTAACAAGATAGCTTTGACGTCAGTTGACACAAAAAAAGATTCTATTTTCTAGAATCTACTTTTTTTCTTTCTTGAGTATTTAAAATTTTCTTTCTTAGTCGAATGGATACTGGTGTTATTTCAACAAGTTCATCTGAATTGATATAATCAAGGGCATATTCCAAAGTGATTTGTCTTGGTCTTTTAAGTACAACGGTGTGATCGCTTCCTGCAGCACGTGTATTGGTTAATTGTTTTCCTTTAACAACATTGACTGCTAAATCGTTATCACGATTGCATTCTCCAACAATCATACCTTCATAAACTTCTACACCCGGTTCAATAAACATAGTTCCACGGTCTTCTAAATTTCCTAAACTATAGGCAGTGGCTTTACCATTTTCCATAGAAACAAGTACACCTAAACTTCTTTCTCCGATATTTATATTCTCATAAGGACGGAATTCTTTAAAAGAGTGATTAATAATTCCATATCCTTTGGTTAGAGTCATAAAATCAGTCATAAAACCTATTAATCCACGAGATGGTATAGTATATTTTAAAGTGGTTTGCCCTTCACGAGAAGACATATTTTCCATAATTGCACCACGATGTCCTAATTGTTCAATTACAGCTCCTACTGTATCATCTGGTGTTTCAATTTGTAAGTCTTCAAAAGGCTCCATTTTAACACCATCAACTTCTTTGATAATAACTTCTGGTTTGGATACTTCAAGTTCAAAGCCTTCTCTTCGCATATTTTCAAGTAAAATAGATAAATGAAGTTCTCCACGGCCAGATACAATAAAACTTTCAGAATCATTTGGTTCAACTTTTAAAGATACATCTCTTTGGGTTTCTCTATAAAGTCTTTCTTCGATTTTTCTTGCTGTAAGTATTTTTCCTTCTTTACCAACAAAGGGAGAAGAGTTTGCACCAAATGTCATTTGCAATGTTGGTTCATCAATTCGAAGAATTGGAAGTGGCTTATGTACTCCTACATTACATAAAGTTTCTCCTACCGAAATATCGGCAAGTCCCGCAACGGCACAAATATCTCCAGCTTCTGCTTCTTCAATCTCTATACGTTTTAAGCCTAAGAATCCAAATAGTTTTTGTACTCTAAACTGTTTTTTTGTTCCATCTAGGCGAATACAATCGACCATTTGCCCTACTTTTATTTTTCCATTAGCGACACGTCCAATTCCAATTCTTCCTACAAATTCATTATAATCAAGAAGTGCAGGTTGAAATTGCAACTCTTCATCAATAGATCCAGATGGTGCGGGAATTTCTTCGATAATTAAATCCAATAATTCAGTAAATCCTTCTGTTTGTGTGTTTAAATCTGGATCTATGCTACAAGTACCATTTAAAGCAGAGGCATAAACCGTTTTAAAGTCTAACTGATCATCTGTTGCACCTAGTTCAATAAATAATTCTAAAACCTCATCTAACACTTCTGCAAGACGAGCCGATGGTTTATCTACTTTGTTAATAACAACAATAGGCTTTACTCCTGCTTCTAAAGCTTTCTTTAAAACAAACCTGGTTTGAGGCATAGCTCCTTCATAGGCATCAACAACTAATAAAACACCATCCACCATATTCATAATACGTTCTACTTCTCCACCAAAATCAGCATGTCCTGGTGTATCTACAATATTAATACGATAATCTTTATAATGAATCGCAGTGGTTTTGGCTAAAATTGTAATTCCTCTTTCTTTTTCTATAGCATTGGAATCCATAGATCCTGCTTCTTCATTGTCTCTAAACGTACCAGATGATTTTAAAATATCATCAACTAAAGTTGTTTTCCCGTGGTCAACATGAGCAATAATGGCAACATTTCTTTTTTTCATAATTTTCACTTCTCTTTCAGTCCGTTGTAAATTATAACACACATCTTTTCTTTTGTGAAGTCCTTTCTATTGCTTAATTTTTATACAATCCTATAGCAAATAAAAAAAGTGAACTCCAGTTGTATGTGTTCACTTTGATCTTATTATGTTATTGACCTATTAAATTTTTTACCAAGGTTTTAAAACGCCAAAATACATAAGCGCAACAATAATTAGAACAATTGCTGTTCCAATACTCATTCCAATGGATAAACCACTTGCAAATCCCATGTTTTGAAGGGATGGTTTATTTGATTTTACCATTTGTTTTGCAGGCTCTTCTTGTTTTGTTGTGTTTTGTGTTTCTTGTTTTTCTGGAGATACTTGACGATTGGCTGCATAACTTGCAATGTTTTCTAAAGTAGCTTGTGGTAAATCTAAAACAACAATTGTATCACTTGTAGAAGAACTTGCCATAAATCGACCATTTTTTAAATCGTCTGTATTGGTTAATACATCTAACCCTCTTGCTTGCGCAAGATGATCATATAATATAGGTAAAGTATTATTATCAAATTGTTCTAAATCTCCTAAATTATAAGATTTGTCATTAATCAGTACATGTCTAGAAGCTGGAATGCCATCCACAATACCAACTACCATATTGATTTTCTCGCCATTTTGAATTTTCTCATCTAAAGTAGCTATTACTTCAGGATCTTTATATAGTTCAAGAGTATCGTGAATGTTTGGCTCTGTTTGAACAGGTTCTATATTTTCTATAGGACGTGTTATATCTTCTACAGGTTCCTCTGTTATAGTAGAAATTGGTTCTCCTAAAGCCTCAGGAACAACCGTTGGATTGATCATCGCTTCTAGATGCTCATTGATATTCTCTAAATCCTCTTTTAATCCTTCGAAAGACGCTATATTATCACTATTGATATAGTTTTCCAAATCTTCTTGTAGATCCTTTAAATTAATGGTTTTATCTCCGTCTAATGCTCTTTTTACTCTTTCTAATAAGGGTTTAACCGCTTCATGTTCTAAAGACACTCTTTCTAAATCCTCTAATAATTCGTTCATACCTTCACCACCTATTATGAAACAAGTATATCATAGATTCCATCATTTTACAAACTGTTTTAAACACCACCTATAATTCCTTTTTTTCTAAGAATAAATTTTCGTAGCCAATCCACAGGAATCACCGTAAAAGCTAAAAGTAACATGGTATTAAATTCTTTAAATGTAAGTCCATACGTCCTAAATAAATTACCTCCATAATAAATCAAAACGGTTTGAATAATGACAATAAACAAAATTACGGATAAAAAGACTTTGTTTTTAAAAATATTGGCTAAAATGTTAATACGACAAGTTCTAGCATTGAAACTATTAAAAATTCCTATAAATATAAACAATCCGAAAAAAGCCGTTAATAGATATCGATCACAGGTTCCTGGTCTGAAGAAATAACGAATCAAATCGGTCTTTAAAAACAAAATACACAATACTGCAGAATAAATACCTGTAAATAAAATTTCATTTAACATATATTTATTAATAATATGTTCATTTTTCTTTTTTGGATATTCATCCATATATTCTTCCAGTGGTGGTTCATAAGAAAAAGCAATACCTGCGAGTGTATCCATGACCATATTTACCCAAAGCATTTGAATGACAGTAACAGGAGTATCAATTCCTATAAATGGTCCAATGATCGATAAACTAATCGCACATAAATTGACGGTTAATTGAAAAATAATGAACTTCCTTATACTTTTAAAAATAGTTCTTCCATACATGACGGCTTTTGCAATTGATAAAAAGTTATCATCTAAAATCACAATATCACTGGCTTCTTTCGCAACTTCGGTACCACTTCCCATAGCAAACCCTACATTGGCTTTTTTTAAAGCGGGTGCATCATTGACCCCATCCCCTGTCATACCTACGACTAAATCTAATTCTTGTGATAATCTCACTAGTCTAGATTTATCTTGAGGCAGACTTCTAGCCACTACTTTTAAATTTGGAATCATTTTTTTTACTTCTTCATCTGATCGCCGATTCAATTCATCACTCGTTAAAACGAGGTCTTCCTCTTTTGTTAAAAGTCCTACTTCTTTCGCGATATTTACTGCTGTATCTTTATTGTCTCCTGTTATCATAACTGTTTGAATATGGGCTTTTTTTACTAAATCAATTCCTTTGATCGCTTCTTTACGAATTTCATCTTTAATAACAACAAATCCAACAAGTATTAAATGATTTAAATCCCCCTCTAAATCATCGGAAGTAGTTAGTAATAAAATTCTACAACCTTGTTTATTTAGATCTTTCATTTTTTGTAGGACCTTATTCTTATTTAAGAAGACGCTTTTTCTTCCTTGATTGTCATAACAAAATTCACATTTTTCAAAGAGTTTTTCATAGGCTCCTTTTATATATCTTTTATTTTCAATCACACAAGAAGAATATTTATTTTTACTATTAAAAGCAATTTTCTTTTCAACTTGGTATTTATTGTTTTCTTCTTTTACAAAAGAAAGTAAAGCCTGATCCGTAATATTTCCACCTATAATTTCTTTTTTAGTATAAATACTTTCATTGTTATAAATCAAAGATTTATATAATAATTCTTTAAAACGACTATTCATTTTTTTTATATTTTTATATTCAAATAAATTACTATCATAAAAAGCGGTTACTTGTAAATTTCCTTTGGTTAAAGTTCCTGTTTTATCTGTAAATAAAATGTTAATATTTCCCGCTGTTTCAATACCAACAAGTCTTCTTACTAATACATGACTTTTTAACATTCTTTTCATATTAGAAGATAAAACTAAGGTAATCATCATAGGAAGGCCTTCAGGTACAGCAACCACAATAATCGTTACACTTAAGGTTAATGCATATAAAATGTAACTGCTTATTAAAGGAAAGTTAGTGACTGTTTTTACAATGGCATCGATATCAAAATGATTTTCAAGAACAATTTTAGAAAATAAGTAAGAAATAGATACTAAAACTGCGCCAATATAGCCAATTTTACTAATGATTTGTGCTAGAGCAGCTAGTCTTAATTTTAAAGGACTTTTTTCTTGTTTGATATTCAACTCTTCACTCATTCTACCATAAAAAGTATCCTTTCCCACTTTAGTCGCTTGCATAATAGCATTCTTAGAATAAACAACGGTCCCTCTAAAAACTTTAGAATCCTTCGTTTTATAGATTTCTTTGGCTTCACCGGTTAAAGAAGATTCATCTACGGAAACTTCTCCATCAAGAACGATTCCATCTGCCGGAATTTTATCTCCTGTTTGTAATAGGATTAGATCTCCCACTACAACTTCCTCTACAGGTATTAACTCTTCCTTTCCATTTCTTTTTACTTTACATTTTACTTTTGCTGCTTCTTCTTGCATTTTGATAAAGGCTTGTTCACTTCCATATTCCGAAATAGTAGAAATAAAAGAGGCAATAAAAATGGCTATAACAATGCCAATAGTTTCAAACCAATCAAAATCTTTAATTAAAAAAATCGTTTTAATGCCAAGGGCAATTAAAAGAATTTTTATAATGGGGTCACCAAGTGATTCTAATAATAACTTAAAAAAACTATTATTATTTTCCATATGTATTGTATTAGAACCATATTTTTTTCTACTTTCTAAAACCTCTTTTGCACTTAGACCCTTACTATAAACATTATTCATAGAATCACCTATAACATGTTTATTAGCAAAGTATAAAAAAAAGAACATGTATATTTCGACATGTTCTTGCTCTTTGTCTTAATCTTAAATGATCTTTCCTTTTTAAAAGTTTATTTTTTAGCTAAAATTTATATTTTTTATTAGAATGTATTACTATATAATTTTCTGTAGAAATATATATCATAGATTTGGTTCTTTTTAATTGATATGATTATCATGGTCTTACCTCTTTATTCTTTCCTATCCTATATTTGATTATAGTGATTTA
>CALVUP010000005.1 GCA_944363635.1 uncultured Bacilli bacterium
ATTTATAACTCACTTTTTATTTGCTTAATTTTTTCTTCAATTCTCTTTCCATATGCAATGGAATCATCATACACAAAAATAAGTTCTGGTGTATGACGAATATTTTGTTTTTCCGCTAATTTGCTGCGTATAAAAGGTGCAGCTTTTTTTAATGCCTTTAGAGTTTCTTCTTTGTTTTGTTCTTCTAAAACGGTAAAATATACTTTAGCATAACTTAGATCATTCGTAATTTTACATCCCGTAATTGTTACAAAACGAATATTTTTATCTTTAACTTCAAGTTCTAAAATCATACTGATTGCTTTAGCAAACGTATGATTTAGTCTTTCAATTTTATTGTTATTCATCTTTTAATCTCAACAAGTTCAAAAGTTTCAATTACATCGTTTTCTTTTAGATCTTGGAAGTTTTCTAAAGTAATGCCACAGTCCATATCCTTTTTTACAGATTTTACTTGATCCTTTTCTCTTTGAACAGATTTGATTTTGCCTGTATACATTACAACTCCGTCTCGAATAACTCTAGCATCAGATCCATTGGTAATTTCACCATCCATCACATGACATCCCGCAATATTTCCCACTTTTGAAAATTTAAATAGTTTTCGAATTTCAGCGTGTCCAGTAATTTTTTCTTCATATTCTGGATCAAGCATCCCTTTCATTGCAGCTTCCATTTCTTCTACAACTTTATAAATGATATTATGAAGACGGATGTCTACATTATTTTGTTTCGCAAGTTCAATGGTTTTATTACTTGGTCTTACATTAAATCCAATAATAATTGCATTGGAAGCATTGGCAAGAACAACATCACTTTCAGTGATACCACCAACGCCACTGCGAATTACATTAATTTTAACGCCTTCAACATCAATCTTATTTAATGAGTTCTTTACAGCTTCTTCGCTGCCTTTTACATCGGTTTTTAATACCACATTAATTTCTTTTACGCCCTCTTTAATCGCAGAGAATAAGTCTTCTAAAGACATACCACTTCGATTGGTATCTTGTTCTCTTGCCTTTTCTTTACGTTTTTGAGCAATACTACGTGCTTCTTTTTCAGATTGGAAAGCCATAAATTTATCTCCTGCAGTAGGAAGATCATTAAGTCCTGTAATTTCTACTGGGGTAGATGGTAAAGCAAAAGCAATTTCTGATCCTTTATCATCTTTTAAAGTTCTAATTTTTCCATAAGTAGTCCCTACAACAACTGGATCTCCTAATCGTAAAGTTCCATTTTGAATTAAAAGACTTGCAACACTTCCTTTGTGTTTATCCATTCGAGCTTCTAATACAGCACCAGAGGCATATCGATTTGGATTGGCTTTTAATTCTTGCATAGAAGCAACAAGTAAGATGGATTCTAATAATTCATTAATTCCCTCTCCAGTTTTGGCAGAAATTTTATTAAAAATAATATCTCCACCCCACTCTTCAGGGGTTAATCCATACTCGGAAAGTTCCGTCATTACTTTTTCTGGATTGGCATTTGGTTTATCCATTTTATTAATAGCTACAAGAATTGGAACTTTAGCTGCTTTAGCATGATCAATTGCTTCTTTGGTTTGAGGCATAACCCCATCATCTGCTGCTACAATAATAATAACAATATCGGTAACAGAAGCTCCTCTTGCTCGCATTTCTGTAAACGCTTCATGCCCAGGTGTATCGATAAATGTAATTAATTCACCATTGTATTTCACTTGATAAGCACCAATGGCTTGCGTAATTCCTCCTGCTTCGCTTTCAACAACACTCGTGCTTCTTATTTTATCTAATAAAGAGGTTTTACCGTGATCAACATGTCCCATAATTGTCACAACAGGAGGACGTGGTTGTAAATCTTTTTCATCATCCAACATTTCATAATTTTCAAAATCATCAATTTCTGCCTGTTCTTCACGTTTTAAAACTTTATCATAATCAGATACTAAAATTTCACAAACATCAAAAGGAAGAGCATAATTTAAATTGGCCATAACTCCAAGAGAAATTAATTTTTTAATCATGTCCGCAGGATTAATTTTCATCGTTTCAGACAAATCTCTTACTGTCATACCCTCTTTATAAAGAACAACATGTGTATTTTCGGCATTGCTTTGTAATTTTTCACGATGTTTATACATTTCCTTTTTCTGTTTTAAATATTCTTCGTTTTTCTTACTTGCTGGTTTTTTCTTGACTTTTTGTTTTTTTGTGATCGTCTTATCAATATCGATGGCTGCCTCTTCGACAATTCTATCTACGGTTTCAATAAGTTCATCTTCTTGTAAAGCTTCTGCCTCTTCATCAGAAATAACATAATCTTCACTATCTTGAAGCTCATTATCAAGTAAAATGATATCATCTTCACTTAACATGGAATCTTCATTTTCAACTTTAATATCCAGCTTATCACATAGCTTAAAGATTTCTTCCTTTGTTCTTGAAACATCCATAGCATATTCTAATACACTCATCATATTTATCACCTATCCTTTTCTATTGATTTATGATCGCTTCTATTTCTTCATAGACCTCCGAAGGAACTTGACATTCTAGATGCCTTTCTAATTGTTTTGTTTTTTTAGCTTTTTCTAATATAGCCATATCTTTTTTAATATATGCACCCCTACCATTTAATTTTCCTGTTAAATCTACAACGACTACTCCATCAGGGGTTCTTACAATTCTTAATAATTCTGCCTTAGGCAGTTTTTCTTTTGATATAACACAAGTCCTTAGCGGTATTTTCTTTGTTTTCATTTTTTCACCTACTCACTGCGAATTACAATTCCTAATTCTTTGGCTTGTTCACTGGTCTTAATATCAATTTTGTAATGCGTTAATTTGCTTGCAAGTTTTGCATTTTGGCCCTTACGTCCAATTGCAAGAGAAAAATTGTCTCCATCTGCAACTACAATAGCTTCTTGTTTTTTAGGATCTGTAATAATGACATTTACATCTTTAGCAGGCGATAAAGCATTCGCAATAAAAACGGCTGGATCTTTATCATATCTTACAACATCAATTTTTTCATTACCAACCTCTTTTAAAATGTTAGCAATTCGAGACCCTTTTTCTCCAATACATGCTCCAATAGGATCAATGCGTTCGTTTTCGGAATAAACCGCCACTTTACTTCTTACACCAGCTTCTCTGGCAACAGAATAAATCATAACAGAACCATCTGATAATTCAGGAATTTCAAGTTCAAATAATCTTTTTAAGAATCCATAATGTCTTCTGGATAATAAAATTAATAAACCTTTTCCATTATTATCTACTTTTGTAACATAGACTTTAATACTAGATCCCATAACAATCTTTTCCCCTGGGATTAAATCTTTCTTAGGAAGAATTCCATTCATTCGACCAAGATCTACAAAATAGTTATCAGTATCTTCTAAAGCTACAGTACCAACCATAAGTTCATCCTGTTTATCGCCATATTCTTCCATAATTGAATTTCTTTCCGCTTCTCTTATTTTTTGAATAATCACTTGTTTAGCTGTAGAAGCCGCAACACGACCAAAATCTTTTGGAGTCACTTCAGTATCAATGGTATCTCCAAGTTCTTTTGTAGGATCAATTTTTTTAGCATCTTCTAAAGAAATTTCAAAAATATCATCTTCTACTTCTTCTACAATCGTCCTATAAGAATAAACTTTAATGATTCCATTATCACGATTAATTTCAACTTTTACATTTTGATCCCCATCAAAATTTTTCTTATAAGCAGCGGTTAATGCAAGCTCCATAGCTTCAAATACAACATCTGGTTTGATTCCTTTTTCTTTGACAATATTATCAACGGCTTTGATAAAATCTTTTCCATTCATTTTAAACATCTCCTTTTTCTTTCGCATATATATCCAAAACATCGATATCTTCTGCTAAATGATTCTCATCTACAATTTTATTTAAAATATCGGTAGCTTTTACCACGGTATCTAAATCGATGTATTTGTCTTCTTTTGTATCTAAAACAATGTATAACGTCGTCATATTTCCTTCTTTTTCGGTATATACATCATCAATAAATACTTTTAGATCTTCTAATTGGTCTTTTGCCAATGAAATAATTTTTTCCTTCATAACGCCTCCATATCAAATGAAAGAGTGGGATTATGTCCCACTCCGTTGTTACATCTATTATATCATATAATTTTCTATTTACAAGCTTTTTCTACTTGAA
The DNA here is from genome assembly GCA_944363635.1 of uncultured Bacilli bacterium. Classification (GTDB taxonomy): domain Bacteria; phylum Bacillota_I; class Bacilli_A; order RF39; family UBA660; genus CALVUP01. The sequence goes on from CALVUP010000005.1 coordinate 4,180, forward strand.
TTTTGGATTTGTTTTACAAATTTTTTCGTTGTCATAGTATCGACATTGACTGGTTCAAATAGTTTTTCTAATTGTTTTGTTGTTTTACTTTTTCTATGATTCTTTTTAATAATTTTAGCACAATTGTCATGATTTAATCCGTACCAAACATTCTGGATATACTGAGCATTATCTTCTTTCATTTTTTCTACATTAATGGTAGTAAAATGAATGTTTCCTTTCTCTTTTTTAAAATACTTTTGTTTACTTTTTGGTGAGTGATCTAAATCCTTTATTCTTGTTAATTTCATATCAATGTTGGATAAAATTGTATTTAAATTTCTTATGGTTGCTTTATTTTTTCTATATTGTTTCATTAGATCGATAAATAAAGTAGAAGCTGCAACTGCTCCAAAACCTATAGCTCCCGTACTAAATAAAAGTACTGGTAGTGCTCCAACAGCAGCTATAGCACTCACTGTATATATAAACACAGATATTATAATTAAGTCCATGAATCCAAATGTCCATAATAACATTTTATTAAAAGGTTTATTTTTTGATAGAAGAGCTTTATTGTTTACGATTTGTTGTTTTTGCTCTTTTAAAATTTCAATTTCATTTTTTGTTAGAATGCTTTCTTGTAACGGATCATTTTTTTTACAGACAATGGTTGTCTTTTTTTCTGTATCTTCTTGAATGGATACAAGAGATGATTGATTCTTTTCATCTTTACTGATTACTTCATAACCTTGGATCATAATAAAAACCCCCTTCTTAAATCTGCTCTATATTATACACTATTTTTACACTTTTTTCAAGTTTTTTCGTTTAATCTTTGATTTTTCGAATAAATTCTTCGATCGTAAGCAATTCTTGTTCTCCGGTTTGCATATTCTTTAAAGAGATTTTATTTTCTTGTTCTTCTTCTTCTCCAATAATACCAACATAAGGAACTTGAATACGATTGGCATATTTGAATTTTTGTTTTGTGGTTTTTTCTAAATCACAAACATCTACTTTAATATCTTGATCTCTTGCTTGTTTTGCGACATTTAAAACATAATTGCTGTTATTGGTCATAGAAATCAATAATACATCCAATAATGTTTTCTTTTCGACCTTAATAATTCCAGCTTCCCTTAATTGATAAAATAAACGAGTAAGTCCAATAGACATTCCGACCCCTGGTAACTTTTTATCGGTGTAAAATTCCGCGAGTGAATCAAAACGTCCTCCTGAACAAATACTACCAATAGAAGGATAATCATTTAGAATGGTTTCATAGACAGTACCTGTATAATAATCAAGCCCTCTAGCAATCGTTAAATCAATCGTGAAATTTTCTTCTTTCATACCTAAATCACGCATATAAGAAATCACGGTTTTGATTTCTTCTAAACCAAGTAAGAAAGTTTCATTTTTTATATTTAACATTTCTAATTGTTCTATTTTTTCATTTGTACTACCACTAATCTTGATAAAGTTTAAAACACCTTTTACTTGCTCTTGTGAAAGATTCAAATCCAATAAATTTTCTTTAACTTTTTCTTCCCCTATTTTATCAATCTTATCAATTTCTCTTAAGATTTCTTTAGTATTGTTTTCTACTTGTAAAGATTGAAACAAACCATTTAAGAGTTTTCTATTATTGATGCGAATGGTAAATTTACCAATATTCATTTTCGTAAATATTTCACTAATTACACATGGAATTTGTGCATCGTTTAATAATGATAGTTCATTATCTCCTATGATATCTATATCACATTGATAAAACTCTCTAAAACGACCCTTTTGACTTCTTTCTCCTCGATATACTTTTCCAATTTGATATCTTTTGAATGGGAAAATCAAATCGTTGTAGTTCTTTGCTACATATTTTGCTAAAGGGACGGTTAAATCAAATCGCAAAGATAAATCGTTATCCCCTTTATTAAAACGATAAATTTGTTTTTCAGTCTCTCCTCCTGCTTTAGCAAGAAGAACACTTGAATACTCAATGACTGGCGTATCTAGTGGTAAAAAACCATATTTTTCATAAGTTTCTCGAATAATATCTTGTAACTGATTAAATAATATTTGTTCTTCTGGTAATAATTCTAAAAATCCAGATAATGTTCTTGGTTCTACTTTTTCCATAAAAATCTTCCTTTCTTTAAATAAAAAACTATATAAGCTTATACTTATATAGTTCTAAGTACAAGCATCACAAATAGATGCTTGTTTATACATTTATTTTTGTATGTTCAAGCACCTGTTATTATAATGATGGTGATGTAGTTTTGTTTTTCTTATCATAATAACATTCCTTTCTGCCTAAAATTATACTATTCATTCTTCTTTTTGTCAAACTGCTTTGGTACTTTTCCTATTTTATTATCACTATTTAAAAAATGTACAGTAGAAGGCGTTAGAACACAATCTAATTTTTCTTTTACCTCTTGATCTAAAAAAGTATAACTATTGATTAATGTGACTATGTTAGCAGAATAACATGGTTCTAATAAAAAACACTCTTTTACTTTTTTGAAATAAGAAGTAATTGGTTGTTGGTACTTATTTCGTTCATAGGATTCCCTCAGTTGCTTGATTTCCTCTAAATTTTTTGTGAATAGCTTGAGATTTTCCAAAGAATTCCCTTGTAAACTTTTTATTTTTTTCTTTATTTCCAAAATAGGAGAACTTGTTTGTGTTTCCTCTTCATAATCTAAAATAGACGAGGCTAGTTTGCCATCAATTGCATTGGTATTATTATTCTCACATTCTTTTAAAATTATTTCTATTTTTTCTACAATTGTGGGGAAAACATATTCATCATAAGAGAGCCTATAGATATCATAATAGCCTTCGATATATTCTATATCTAAATAATTTGGTTCTTTTCTTAGCCATTCCTTTTGTAAATTTCTATATCTCATGAAATCCATTAGAGTATATTGCCGAGGCAATTGACTCCCTCTAAATTCTCCCTCAACATGTTTTATAAAACTACAATTTTCAATGATCTCATAGGCAACATTTCTTAATTTTTCTATATCTACACTTACTTTATATTGTACAAATTCTGTATTTTTATCTTCATATTTTAAATAATACATCTTTTATTCCTCCCTATATAGCACTGTTTAACTCTTCATTTAAATAATTGATAAAATGATTGTTTTCTTCCAATATTTCTTTTGTATAGGCTAATTTCTTCTTGTGTTTTATACTAGGATCAAATTTCATAATTTTATTTAACATATCCACTTCATCAATAAATTCTACTTCTTTTACTAACACAACTTTAAAACAACTTTTTATATCTTTGATATATTGGTCATAGGGGTACTCTCTTTTTATAAGCTTATTTTTATAACGGCTTTCTTCTAAATTTTTAACTTTAGATGGAATTTGGTATTTTCTTAAGAAAGATAAATTTTTATAATCCTGTTTTTCTAAAACTATATTTAATTCTTTTATAATCTTTGGATAATAAATAACATCATAATCGAATTCGCAAGCTAAAAATAAAAATCTATGTTTATATGTAAAATTAATAACTTTCGTATCTTTTTCCATAGGATTGAATAAAGAAGTTGTAATTAAATTTCTATGTTCTTTTCTACCATGTTTATTAATGATTTTATTCATAATTTGATTGATTCTTTCATCTACTTTAATTTCATAAAACTTAATTTTGTTTTTAACGATTTTATAATACATATTTCTTTCTCCTAACTTTCATTTATTTGCGTATTTTATACGCATTATTAGTTTTTTTAAAATGTATTTTTACAATACATTTTGTTGTTTTAAATTCTTTTTAAAACGATAAAGCTTCGCTGGTTTATTTCCCTCAAATCGTGTTTCTTTTTTAGCATCTTCCAGTAGAGGGAGGACTTTCTTTCTAAAATTTCTTCGATCGAGTTTCTTATCTAAAATAATTTCATAGGTTTTTAATAACTCTGGGATCGTAAATGTCCCAGAATAAAAGTTTTTTAACAAATCCGTTTGGACGATTTTTTCCCTCAGCACTTCCATATTGTGTTTTAATATGGTGTTTCCATCATAGGCAAGAGCTGGTACTTGCTCGAGTAAAAACCACTGGGCATCTTCTGTCTTTTCTGTAATCTTGCTTAGTTTTATTTTTTTACTATCGAGTATACCAATATAGGAAACACAAAACATTCGGAAGACTGGGGATCGGTTTATCTCATCAAAAATTCCTGCTTTGTATAAATTAATGTTTTCTATAGAAGTTTTTTCTTTAATTTCTCTTTGCATCGCTTCATCCAGCGTTTCGTTGTTATAAACGGCTCCTCCTACTAAAGCCCATTTTCCTTTAAAGGGTTCATTGTTTCTTTTTACTAAGAGGACTTTTACACTTCCCTTTTCTACTGTAAAAATAGTAGATAAAACATGCATTCCTTGATTTTTATATAATGGATTTTTAATATTCATATTGATCACCTTACAATATCATTATATGTGTATCTTTTACGCATGTCAATAAAAATTATTTCTTTTTTATAAAAAGTGTCAAGCAAGAAAAAAAGATATAAACTTTATTTATATCTTGGCTTTTAAATACATTTTTGCATAACTAATTAAATCCATCGCACTCTTTACCACATATACTAATCCTAAAAATAAAAGCAATAGATCCGTTTTTAAAAAAGTAGTGTTTTTTGTAATGATTCCAATTACAATTGTACTTATAATCATAAGAAAAAGATAAAATCCAGAAAGTAAAAAACATTTTTTGACTTGCTTATTAAACAACGTACCTTGCACATCAAAAATTTTATTATAAATCACAAATAGTTCTAAGAAAATTAAAATGAGCAAAAGAACAGGAATCGTTCTTACAATTACTAGATTTATATCATTAAAACTTCCCTCTTTTAATAAAATATTATATTTGCTTAAATAATACCCTCCTATAAAAGCAATTACGGTCAATAAAGCAAAAAGAAGATAAGATTTGATACGAAACCAAGTAATGTATCTTTTTAATCTTTTAGGACTTAAAATATTTTTTGCATGCATATTATCAATTCTTTTAATTTTTTTTATTTCTTTTGCTTTAAAGAATAAGCGTAAGAAAAAATTCTTTTTTAATTTCATGTTACCACCTAATTTCATTGTACCATAAAATTAAAAAGAAATGGATACTTTCTTATGAATATATTCAATCGCTTGTTTTAATATTTTTTTATCTTCCTCATATGTAATTGTTTGTAAAGCCTCTTCGGCTTTTAACCAAAGAATTTTTTTAATTTCATGATTTTCTTTTTCAATAGAATAATGATCGTCTTTACAAGTGGCTACAAATAAAATGACGTCTTTTAGAATACCTTCTTTTGGACTATAGGTATGAACTGTACGAAAAGAAGTATCTAAAACAACATCTAAGTTGGTCTCTTCTTTTATTTCTCTGATCGCCGTTTGTTCTTCCGTTTCCCCTTCTTCGATATGTCCTTTGGCAAAAGACCAATGCCCAGCATTATGTTTTAATAATAGAAAATAAAGTTCATTATTTTCTATTTTATAGACAATCGCACCACATGATTTTTCTTTTTCCATAATACCCTCCAATCTATTTCATTATAAACCAGAAAGAAAAAGATGTAAAAGGTTTTCTTTATGATATACTTATTTTATAAGGAGGCTGTTATGAAAAAGATTCAAGCCAAACATATTGGTGTCTATGGAATTATTATCCAAGATAAAAAAATCGTACTTATTAAGAAATCTAGAGGGGGTTATAAAGGAAAGTTGGACTTACCAGGTGGTGGGATGGAACACACCGAAAGTCCTATTGAAACACTTCATAGAGAATTGCAAGAAGAAGCAGGTGTTACAGTATCTAAAGAAAATTTGTTTGATGTTACTGCAACCAATGTTTTATGGCAAATGAATGAGGAAGAATGGGAAGATTTGCATCATATTGGAATTCTTTATTTCACAGAGATTAAAGAAAAAACAGTAAAAGAAGAAGCCGATGGAATCGATTCCAATGGGGCTTATTGGTATGAGATTGATAAACTAAAAAAAGAGGAACTATCCCCTTTTACCATTTATGCACTTGAAAAATTAGGTTATACATTAAAATAAAAGTACTTAAAAAAGTACTTTTTTATTGATTTTAGGAGTGGGATATGTTCTTGTTTTAGAAAGAATTTCATAAGGATGCATTTTTCGAAATTTTTTACGTTCTTCTTGAGGCATTTTTAGCACTTCTATCGCACGATCCATGTGTAGGATGCCATCTAAATGATCCAGTTCATGGGATAAGACGGTAGCAGAAAAACCAGAGAAGACTTCTTTATGCTTTTGTTTATTGGGATCATAGTATTCTATTTCAATTTGATAAGGTCTTTCGACAAGTCCCATATAATCTAAACAGCTTGCACAAGCTTCCCAATATCGAGTACACCCTTCTTGCTTAATGATTACTGGATTGATTAAAACTTTTGCCTCATTATACCCTTCTTCCTCTAAACGTGCTAAATCGGTTCTTTTTAAATAAACCAGACGAAGAGGAATTCCTAATTGTACAGATGCCATGGCATAAATTTCCGGATCTTGTTTACAATACAAATCCAGCTCTTTTATTGCCTCTTTCCAAGTTTCATCATAAAAATCAACTGGTTTGGATATTTGCCTTAAAAATTTTAAATCATTTTCTATTGTCTTTTTTTCTATTTTCATAAAATCACCTTTATCTATGCTAAACCTAAATATTCTTCTAATGTAACGTTTTGTGTAAAAATATCGGTTGCAACCTCTTTTCCTACATATCTAATGTGCCATGGTTCATACATATAACCTGTAATCTTTTCTTTACCTTTTGGATAGCGAAGAATAAAACCATATTCATGGGCATGACTTGCTAACCACTTACCTGCTGGCGTATTCCCATAATTGCTATCTAATTTACCAATATCAAAAGCAAGACCCGTTTGATGTTCAGAGTGTCCAGGTTTAGCGGAATAAGTATCTGCCTTGGCTTGTCCATCACGCGCAACATATTGATTGTATAAATTTTGTTGGTAAGCGTAAGAACGATATCCTGAGATTAAAGGCATATCATATCCTGCTTCTTTGGCTCCTGCTTGTAATTGTTTTAGGGCTGCTAAAGCTGTACGATCTACACCTTTGGCATAACTTTTTGGAAGAGCATATTTTTTATTTACAATTAATATCCCTTTTATATATGTTGGTTCTATTGTACTGTTATTATTCTTATTGGTAGAAGTTTCTTCCTTTTCTTTTGGTTTTTCTTTTATAATAACTGTACGAGTAATCATAGCTTTATTTTTACTTATATCTTCTACTTCATAAGTAATAGTATAGGTTCCACTTTTAGTCGTATCCACTTTATTTGTAACTTTTACCTTTTCTTCTAGATTGGTATCGTAATTATCTGTGACTTGATAGCCTGGTTCTTGATATTTTTCCCCTTTATATATTTCTATTTTATTCTTGCCTTTTAAAGTGATCACTGGAGACGTAGTATCAACAACATGCACTATACGAGAGACTTCTTTTTTGGTAAAGAAATGCGTAATACTATATTTTTCTGTATAAGTACCCAGTTTTGTTGTATCTATTTTTCCTGTTGTTTTTATTTTTTTATCTAACTTGATTCCAAATACGTTCGCAGTGGCGCCTTGTTCCTTATAAGAATGATTGACTTCAATTGTTTCGTTTTTATCCCCTTGAATGCTTATTTGTAAAAAAGGATTCGCAAACGCATAAATACTAAAGAAGATAATGAATACTAAACCGAAAACCACTAAAACAATAAGTAAAATTTTCTTTTTCTTACTCATACGATTCCCTTCTCTCACACCCATTATAACATAAAATAAAAAATAGATAATATATATTTATCTATTTTATTTCTTTAATCATATGAAGCATACGTGTATGATAGTTTTGCTTTTTATAAAATTGAATGGCTTTTTCATTATAGGCAAATACTTCTAATGAAAGATGTGTACAATCTATACTTTGAAAATAAGATTCCATTTTTTGCATAAGTAAAGTCCCTATTCCTTTACTACGAGTATTTTTAGATACAATTAATTCTGTAATAATCCCCATTTTTGGACATTTATAATCTAAATAATCTTCTTTATTATATTTTCTAACTATTCCCATAATTAAACCAACAACATGATTATCTTCAATCGCTAGATAACACTTTCCATTATTTTCACGTACTTCTTTTAAATCGTAAAGTGCCATTTCTTCTTTATAGTTTTCTCCTACTTGGTCTAAGTGATCTTGATCAATAGAAACAATATATTCTTCTAATTCTACTAATAATTCTTTTACATCTTCTAAATATTTATCTTGGTATTCAATAATCATATAAGCCTCCTACTTCTTCTTTTATTATACAAAACTTTAAAAGAAAAAGCACTTGTTTTGTGCTTAGTTATATAATTGAATTTATTATATTAAATTTGTAAGTACTATAAATAATATCAGCAATAATATAATAATATATTTTTTTAATTTAGTATATAATTTACATCTTTTTGTTTTTTCAGAAATTTTAGGGCAAGCCATAATACCTAAGATTAAAAATATAATTCCATTAAACAAATAAATAATTATATTTGTTTTTAAGGTAACAAATGAACCTAAGGATACTAAAAAACAAAAAATAGTCAAAAACCAAAAAAATACTGTTTTGCCTTTACTTGTTCCCATATTTATTATTTTTTTCATTTTTTTTGCATTCTTTGCTTTTTCAATTTCTTTGATTTCCATTTCAGCTTCCAGTTTGGCCTTTGCTTTTAACTTTTCTTTGTCAAAGAAATCCTTTTTAGCTTGTTCTAACTCAGCTGTGCTTTTATTTTTTATCATCGGTGTTTTATTCTTTATTCCTAATATTTTTGACTTTTCAATAGAAAATTCTTCTTGCGTGATAGCACCATCATTCAATAAATTTTTTAATTTTTTTAATTTTTCTATCTTATCCATATTAAACCTCATCTATTTTTTGTTCAGTATATTATTTTTTACTTCATTATACTCTGCTTGTGTCAAGGTACCATTATCTAATAATTGTTTATACTCGGCAAGTTGATCATAAATGCTATATTCTTTCTCCTTTTGACTCGATTTTTTAGTATCTTCATCGTAATTTGAAATTAATACTATTCTTGGTCTATTACCATTTGCTGGGCCAACAACTTTTTCTTTCTCAAGCCTATCTATAAACATAGAGGCATCATTGTAACTTGTTTTGAATTTTCTTTGAATTAATGAAATACTTACTTTTTGATTTTTAATTACAAAACCTTTAATTGCCTCATATAAGTCTTCACTGCAATTATTTATAACTTGTTCAGTTTGTTGCTTTTCAAATTTTATAAAAGAATTATGTGATTCTTCTGATAATAATGTATTTGAAAAATTAAGGAAAACATTTATATTATTATCAGTTTTAAATACTAATTTATCATCTTGATAATTGTTTTTAACATTTTTATCAAGATCATCACTGAATTTTGTTTTTCTACTTTCTTCTTTTACTGATAAATTTGATTTCATTATTTTATTGACCTCCTATAAATATAAGAACTAATATATTGTTGAAAGATCCAATTGTATATTTAATTAAGTAATATGTTTGTTTTTTGATATCTATTTTTATAGACATTACATTATCATTCGGATTTGATAGTTGTCTTAATTTCGACTCATTTCACAACTGTTCTTACTTTATTATTTACTTGATTTTCGTTTCTTTTTAACAGTATGATATACACCATAACCGATTCCACCTATTACACCAATACTAATTACTCCATTCACCATTTCTTCTGTTTTTGTATATTTTTCAACTGTTAATTCATACTCCTTTTCGGTTCCATCCTCGGCTATTACTTTAAATTTTACAATATTATCACCTGCTTTTAGTTTTTCGTCACCCGTGATCTCAACTTTTGCTTTTGGATCTTCTAGTTCATATTTATAATTTAATTTTATAGTGTCTGATGATACAGTAACATCAGCTTTGTTATTAATAAAAGTAACTTCTTTCCCATCAACAATAATTTTAATGTTTGTATTATTACTTAATCTGTTTACTGTTAGAGTATATATCTTTTCACTACCGTCTTCTGCTTTTACATTTATTTTGATATCATTTTCTCCAATATCTAAACTTTTATTATTAACTGTTGACTCTGCTTTATCATCATTTGTTTCAACAAAAATGCTTACTTTATCTTTATTCGTTTCATATTGCATTTTATCTGCTACTGTAATGGTAGTTCCATCAACTATAACACTTTTTAAAGTATTGTCACTGCTTTTTTTAGGTTTAGTTTGAATTGTTGATTGATTAGATGAATTTGTGGAATTTGAAGAATTTTGATTTTCTCCGTTGTGGCAATGATATTCGCCATCACTTAATCCCCATTTAGCGCAATTCGTTCGACAGTAATGACATCCGTCGGCATTTGTTTTTCCTGGATGTGCTTTTACTTCGTTTGGTATTACTAATAATAAACACATTATAACTATACACATTAACTTATACTTCATAATTTAATCGCCTCCAAAAATAAACATTCTTACTTAATAAAACAAAAAAACGAAAAGTTTTTTTATAAACTTATTATATTTGGCTTTTTTAAACTTCTATTTGCTAGATTTATCATAAAAAAGATTAATCTAAAATTTCATTTTTTTACTTTTGAATTTTTCCGTTGTTTATATTTGATACTTTTATTAAACCATTCTTATTCTAAATTTCATCTTAAAAGTTTTTTGAATCTTCTGTTTAAAATTACCAAACTTTTCCATTTGTACTACAATAAAAGTATAACACTCTTTTTTATAAATGTAGAGATAAAAATCGTTTTTTGTAAATTAAAAGTATAATAAAAACTTATATATCATTCATATATATAAAAAATTAATCAAAAACTTTATCTTCACATAAACAAAAAATGCAATATAAATTGCACTTTTCCATAGGTAAATATTAATCATAATTAATTTTATAATATTATTACTAATATATTTCTTTTTTAAGAAAAATATGGAAGGTTATTTTTATTACAGTTTCTATCATTTTATTTATAGTTGCCATAATCTCACAATCTGCAATATATAAGCAATGCTCAAAGGCAATTCATTCAAAATAAAAACAAGAAAAAAGGCACAAATTAGTAGTGCCTTTTCATTTTATATATTAAATCTATCAAAATAAAAAACTTAATACTATAAGGATAATATTCAAACGAAGCGATGAGAGTCATCTTTTAAAAATATAAAATAAAAATCGATTTCTATTTTAAAGTCTTTCGACTTTTTTCTAATTTTCTGTCTAATCTTAATTGTTTAACTTTTTCTTGTTTTACGGCTTCATGATCTACTTGACTAGATAGTGCATTAACGAATCTTTGATGTAATTCATTTTCTTCAGGTGTATAGAATGTTGCGGCATCATTCCATAATGTTAAAATTAAGTCTTGTACTGTTACAGTATCCAATTTCTCTTTTTTACTCGCTCTTGCAAAATAGTCTACATAACATTTTAAATATTTAGAACCCCTGCTTTAATATATTCATTCATAAATAATCTTAAACCCGGATCAGAACGATCTACTGTATACATCATTGGAACATCAATGCTTCTACCAAATTCTTTAGCAAATAAGAATGCTCTACGTGGACCAATTCTATTTCCACCTCGCTCTATAATTTTATACATTGCACAATCCAAAATTCCTTGTTTTTGTTGAATCCATTTATCAGCTGCTTGAATAGTTGCTTCTAATTCATTATTTTCTGGTAGTTTAATTCCTTTTTCTTCAAACAATTTAACTACATTTCTCACATTTAATCCTTTTAATTCTTTGTCTTTAATAACTCCATGTGTATAACCAGTAACATCCTCAGTCATTTCAACAAATCCGTTTTTTGTTAAATGCAAATGGGCAACTTGAGATTTTGGATTTAAGTAAACTATATTTTTATATCTTGGTTTAGCAAAATAACATCTTTCTACTGCTGGTAATGATTTTATAAACACACGAGTATTATAAAAATCATTCCAATCCAATTCTTTAGCATCAGAATTTTCATCAAGTAATTCGTTAATATAAGGATTGTTTTTAAACATTATATTATTTATATTGATTTGTTCCTGTCCACTTCCTGGCATTAGTCTATTAATCTCATAACTTGGATATCTTAATTCATACCATACTCTATTTTCTCGATTAAATCTCTCATTTGTCTTGGAAAATGATATTCTCCAATATCAGTATATTTCCCTTTTACCATATTTTTATAATACCAATTAATAAATTCATCTACTTTATCATCTGAATTAATTGGTGTATTTGTTGAATTGACATTGATGGTTGTATTTTCTTCAGCACTTCCAATAATCTTTGTTTTAAATTTCAATAATTCATCTTTAACATTCATTTTTATCCATCCTGACAAGTAATTCGACAAATTTATTATACCATATTATTTATATAAATTAATCATTTTTATATATTTTTACCTCTCTAAGTCGTCTTTTTCTTTACTCAAGTCTATTTTTTCAATGTTATCATTATTGAGTTAAATATGAACTCTTCCAATCAGTTACTTTGCCTAATTTCTTAATAATCTTTATCATCTATGGTTGATTTAAATCTTTTAACTAATTTAGCTGGATAAATTTCATATAAACCAAATGTATCAACTACTAATTCAAATGGAGTAAAAGTATCTAATATTTTTTCTTTCATTGAAATTATCTTGTTATAGTCTTTATCAATATGAATAGTAATATGAAATTTAAAATGATTAGGATTATATTTTTCACTTGGTAAGATTTTATATATTTTTTGTTGCAATAATTTTAATTGTTCGTTTTCTTCTACACTAAAATATAATACATAACTGTTTTCTTTTCCGTTCATTATTTCTATATTATTTATTAATAATTTTAATTTAGGAAAAGCTAATTTTGATAATTCTTTTATGACATTTTGCTCATTAGAAATATCCCAAACCGATAAAGTAAAATGATATGGTAATGTATCTGTTTCTTCACGATTATCAACATTTTTTCCAAATGGAACTTTGCAAAGGTTTGCATTTGATTGTTTAGTATAATATTCTATTTTTTCTAAATTATTCTTATCAAACATAGAAATAAAAGTAATTCTTTCATTCATATTTTTACCTCGCTTTATATCTAATAGGATATCTGTTATCTATACAATTTCGCATTTCGTATCCGTTAATATGATAATTTGGTTGCATATATTTATATAAATAAATTTTAGGATCATCATAGTTTTTGAGAATAGTATCTCTTAAAATTCTATTTTTTATAGAATTTTGTTTTCAATCCAGAACAATTCCTCAACATCATTTTATCATATTTTAAATATTTGTTGATAATAATGTTACAGTTTCTTTATCAATTTGATGTTCTTGTTTATACACAAATAAAATTCTAAATTTTCTATAGACGTATTTATTTTATAATTCACTATCTCTACAAAAGAAAAAGTCCATAATACTAAGTATTACGAACTTTTACTTATTTAACACACAAAGATGTGTGTAATTTTCAATATGGGGCGGTATAAGAGGATCGAACTCTTGCATACTGGTGCCACAAACCAGCGTGTTAACCACTTCACCAATACCGCCAAATAACTACGTATATAAATATACTATTTTATTGAGATTTTGTCAATTCTTTTTAAAAAAATAAAACCATTTTGGTCTTATTTTTTTAATTCTTTCTTATACATATCATATAATTCTTTAAATCTTGCAAAGTGAACGATTTCTCTTTGTCTTAACCATAGTAATGGCCCTCTTATATCTTCATCATCTGTTAAATCGATTAAGTTTTCATATACGGCTCTTGCTTTTTCTTCTGCAGCCATATCTTCGGATAAATCCGCAAGAGGGTCCCCAGTTGTAGCAAAATATGCTACTGTAAATGGTACTCCATTCGCATCGGTTGGATACAAAGCTCTTTTATGTTCCGCATAGTGTGGATCAAGTCCAGCAGCTTTAATTTCTTCTACAGTTGCATCTTTTAATAATTGATAAATCATTGTTGAAATCATTTCTACATGTGCCAGTTCTTCGGTACCAATATCGGTAAGTAATGCTTTTCCCCTATCATCTGGCATTGTATATCTTTGGTTTAAATAACGAAGTGCTGCACTAAGTTCACCATTTGATCCTCCGTATTGGGTTACCAATAGTTTTGCCATTTCTATATTTTTACTTTTAATATTGATTGGATATTGTAAGCGTTTTTGATAACTAAACATTATTTGTTCACCTCCCAAGGAAAGGAACTTACCCAAGCCCATGGGGTTGTATTTAAGCTATTGGATGAAATGACTAATGGTCCATACATATTTTCATATTGTTCCATTAATTGATTGGTTTTTTGTCTATATTCATTGAATTTTTTTATTGCTTCTTTATCATTTGGAAAATTATCTAAATATAAATTTAAATCATGTGCCGCAAAAGCTACCTCACTTAATTCAAGTAATCTTTCTTGTTGTTCATCTTTTCCCACCAACCTTTGTGGTTTATAGTTCTTATATTCATCATATAAATCTTGAAACATATTTCCTCTCATATATCCTTGATAAGAATCAAAAAGTTGTAAATGATCCATATTTTGATTCATATTCTGGTTCATATTTTGGCTGTTTCCTACCATAAAATCATTATCAAATGTATTCATATTTGGATCCGTCATCATTCCAGGAACATTTGAATACATAAAATCATTAAAATTATTCATAACTCCTCCTTCTTTAGTAATTTATGTAAAGAATATAAGGAGGTTTGGGTGTTTATCCCTATCGTTTTTTGATAAACAAAATAAGGCCAATGACATATATTATAATAGTAAAGGAGTTTTAATATGTTTCAAAGAAATTATAGACCTGGCCAAATTGGTTTTATGGGTACAAAAAGAATAAATTGGGCTTCTCTATTAAATAATACACAGAAAACTTTAAACATCATCAATCAAGCAATCCCTATTATTTATCAAGTAAAACCAATTATAAATAACGCCAAAACAATGTTTAAAGTGATCAGTGCCGTAAAAGATGAGGAAACACCAAGTTATGGTTCTTATCATGAACAAACCGATCAAACCACACAAACAAGCATGCATCCGCATTATGACAATAAACCTATTTTTTACATATAAAGAAGTCCCATTTACTTCTTTTTTTGTATTCTTTTCTTTCTTCTTCACATAATAAAAATGGTGATTTTATGAATAAAAGTATATGGTTAGAACAAGAAAGTCTTTTTGAGCAAGTTCGTACTAATATAAATACAGATCTATTAATTATTGGTGGAGGAATTAGTGGAACAAATACGCTTTATTTTTTAAAGGATTCTCCCTATAAAATTACATTAATCAATAATACAAACAACAACACCACTTGTAACTCCACCGCTAAAATTACTTACTTGCAACAGGATATCTACACAAAAATCAGTAAAATATATTCTAAAGAAACCGCTTATCAATATTATAAGAGTCAAATAGAGGCCATTTCTTTATTAACGGATATCATCAAAAAAGAAAACTTAAATTGTGATTTAGAAAAGGCCCCTTCTTTTATTTTTACCAATACCAATAAAAGTACTTTCAAAGAAGAAAAAGACTTTTTGTTGAGTCATGATATTCGATTGAAAAGCAAGAAAAAACTCCCCTTAGACCTTCCTTGTTATCATGCTTTGGAAGTGAAAGATACTTATGTATTTAATCCCTATAAATATATTACCCAGTTAAAACAAAAGTTAAATACATATAAAAATATTTCCATTTATGATCAATCGGTTGCAACTTCAATAACTAAAGAAAAAGATCAGTATAAAGTATGTTGTAATGGAAAAACAATTACCTGTAAAAAAATTATTATGGCTTGTGGGTATCCCTTTGAAATCGAAAAAAATTTCCCTTTTACAACTTATTTAGAAAGAAGTATTGTTTCTGCATTTAAATACAATAAAGAAAAAGATTTTTCTGCTATTAATGTTGATCAAAATGTACTATCCGTTCGTACTTATAAAGATTATTTATTATTTCTTAGTCATTCTCATAATATCAATAACAAAGAAAACATTGAAAAGGAAGTAAAAAATCATTTGCATTTGCAAAAAGAACTCTTTTCTTTAGATAGTGAATATACTTGGATTAACCATGATATCATGACCAATGATCATCTTCCAATCGCAGGACAAGTAAAAAATACCTATATTTATTTACTTACAGGTTATAATACTTGGGGAATGACCAATTCTACGATTTGTGCGAAATTAATATCCGATCTTATCTTAAAAAAAGATAATGCTTATCAAAAATTATTTGATCCAAATCGAAGCACCAATAGTAAAAGAATAGTAAATAATCTGTTATATAGCATAAGTAGTGGTAGTAGACTCATTTGTGATAAATTTTATAAAAATAAAGATTTTTATAAAGACAATGTAGAAATAAAAAAAGAAGATGGTATTATCTACGGTATTTATATTGATCAAGAGAAAAAAGAACACAAAGTATATAATCTATGCCCACATATGAAATGCAATTTAATTTTTAATTCTTTCGATAAAACTTGGGATTGTCCTTGCCATGGGTCTAGGTTCGATATAGATGGAAATGTAATCAAAGGACCCGCGAATTATGATATTAAGATAAAATAAAATACAAGGTTAATCCTTGTATTTTTTATATTCTTTAATAACTGGTTGTATTTGCTTTGCTTGTAGTGCTTCTTCAATAGTTGGTAGTAATAAATCATAATGTGCAATTAATGAATTTGGTTTGTTCTTATAATCATCTTGCCCAAATGGAACAAAGTAAATGTTTTTCTTATTATAAAGTTTCATAATGTTTTCCCCATTTAAGCTAAGTCCATCATTAGTCGATACAGCAATAACTACAGGACTTTGATTTCTTAGTGTAGCTTTTACGGCTAGATTGACTGGATTATCGGTTATTCCGTTAGCAAGTTTTGCTATAAAATCTCCAGTCGCAGGTACGACTACAATTGCATCCATTTTTAATTTAGGTCCAAATTGTTCTGCTCCTACAATATCACTCACTATCTTTTTACCAGTCATATTTTCAACTTTTTCTATAAAATCTTTGCTTTTGCCAAATCTAGTATCATATTTTACAATATTTTCACTGACAATTGGATAAACATCATGCCCTGCTTCTACAAGTTCAGCAATATTAAATAAAACTTTATCCAGTGTACAAAAAGACGCTGTGATACAAAACCCTATTTTCATAATAACCCCCTTAAATCGTTTTTTATCTTTTTGGCTAAAATCTTTCCAGCTTTTTCTGGAGCATACTTAGAAGGAATCGAAGAATATAATTTATAATTTTTATACTTTTCTGCTGTATCTTTTGGTACTCCATATGGGAATGAAGCAATATCCAAAATATAAGCATTGCTTTGTTGTAATAAATCTTCAGAAATGATATTTTTAGGAACAGTATTGATAACTAGATCACTTTCTTTAAAATAAGTCTTCATTTGTTCTTTATTGGTTGTTAAAAAAAATTTATTTGAAAACACATCGGCAAGTTCTTTGTCATTAGTTCCAATTTTTATATGATATTTTGATAAAATACTTGCTAACTTACTCCCTAAATTTCCAAAGCCCAAAATAGTTACTTTTTCGATTTCTTTATCCTTAATATCATCTAAAATACCTTCAATCGTTAAAACATCATTGGCTTGATTTACTTTTTTATCTGCAAGAAATCGAACCAAATTCTTTCCTTCAAATAAATCTTTCATTGTATCATTTATAATTCCTGTATAAAAAATACAATCTTTTTTACAACATTTAAAAAAATCTTTATCTATACTGAAAGGTCCATTTAGTGTATTTATTTGTAAATCTTGTGTAATTCCTAACATTGGTAAAATCATAATATCATAGATAGATGGATTTATATCTTGTAAAGAAAGTTTATGAATATTTTGATTTAAATTTATATTTTCATATCCTATACAATCTATATCCCCTCCTAAAGTATTCATTAGTGATATATATCTTTTATCTCCTCCAAGTACTAATATTTTCATAAATACCTCCTATACTATATCTTATTAGATGACAATCGTTTAGTGAGGAACAAAAGCACAAATTTTAAAAGTTTTTTAAATAAAAAAGATCCCACTAGGGATCCTATATTTTTTATTCATCTAATTGTTGAACAGCATCTATATTAATATTAGCCGCAAATTTTTGTCCAGCAATTTCATTTGTTGCATTCTCATCAACCCATAAATATAAAGTATAGTCTACTTTATCACCAGGAGCAAGTGTCTCACCTTCATCTAAAGTGCGACTATCTAATGCAGATAACAAATTTTTAGTTGTCTCTTCAGGTTCTGCTGATGCTTCGTTTGGAGTTTTAATTTTTGATAAAGAATAACGAACATTCGTATCTTCTAATTTTGTTGCTTCTCCAAGAGCATCTTCGTCATCAACTAATGTTAAGTTGTATGTTGCTTTTACTGTTCCAGTATTTGTTACTGTGAATGTATATGGAGTATAATGTCCTAGTGCATACTCTTCTGTAACAGGTACAGCATTTTGAATATGAACTCCTTCTGATGCTGATTCATCTAAAGTAAGTGTTAAGGTACCTACTTCGATAATATTTGTTTTTTCACCTGTAAGTTGTTGAGAGAATATTGCATAAGTTACTCCGATAATTGCAATAGCGACAATAGCAATCGCTGCAATTAATATAAGTGGTTTATTATCCTTTCTTTTATTTGTTGTTTTTTTACGGCTTGTTTTTGTTGTTTTTGCCATTTTATTTTACCTCCTCTTTACTATATACTTAGTATATCCAATCCATAGATGAGTAGTCAATATAATCATATGCTTTTTCGTTTAGTTGACACTTTTTCAACACAAAACTTTGTTTGTTATATTTTATTTATATAAAAAAAGAAGTTTATCTTCTTTCTACATCTAGATAAACTTCCATTCCATTTAAATTGTATTTCTCATTTAAATTCTCTTTTTTCATAATTTCAAGAGCTAAAGTTTCTTTTTTAATTATATCTACATAATTACGAATTGCTTCTTCAAATTTATCATCAGCATTATAATATAGATTGATACGATCTGTAATTTCAAAATCTTTATTCTTTCTTATGTTTTGTACCTTAGAAATTAATTCACGAACAATACCTTCGTGGATTAAATCTTCACTTAAAGTTGTATTAATAATAATGAAATTATTGTTTTCCATAGTCGCATTAAATCCTTCTTTAGAAGAGATCCTGATATCACACATTTCTAGTGTTACTTCTTCTACCGTATCATTAATTTTTAACTGCATAGAACCATTTTCTTGGATTTGAAGTATTTCTTCATTGGTTAATTTTTGTAAAGCTTCACTAAAGAATTTAATGTTTTTGCCAAAGATTTTACCTGCAATTTTAAAGTTTGGTTTTACTTCATAATTCATATATTTCGATAAATCTTTTTCAAAATTTACTGTTTTTACATTTAACTCTTCTTTAATTAAATCAATAAAATCTTTAATAACATCTTGTTTTTTACCATCGAGTATAACTTCACTAATTGGTTGTCTCACTTTAATACCAGCTTCTTCTCTAGCATTTCTTCCTAAAGAAATAAGATCACGAACCAAATCCATACGTTCTTCAATTTTTAGATCCACCAAAGACATATCGGCTTTAGGGAAATCTTCTAAATGAACAGATGCTTTTTCAGTTAAAGCGGTATAAATTTCTTCTGAAATATAAGGAACAATTGGCGCAATAATTTTTGAAAGTCCTAATAATACATCATAGGTTGTTTGATAAACGGCTTTCTTAGAAGTATCCAACTCTCCTTTCCAGAATCTTCTTCGATTTCTTCTGATATACCAGTTGGATAAATCATTGTTTACAAAATCGGTAATACTTCGAACGACCTTTGTTAAATCATATTCTTCATAACATTTTGTCACATAATCAAGTAACTTATTGTATTTTGATAATAACCATTTATCAATTTCTTCTAAGTCTTTATATTCCACTTTATATTCACGAGGATCAACATGATCGGTATTTGCATAAAGTTCAAAGAAAGAATACGTATTTCTTAGGGTATTAAAGAATTTTGAATGTACTTCTTTTAATCCCTCAATATCAAATTTAAGTGGAGTCCATACCGGTGAAGCATAAAGCATATACCAACGAACAGTATCCGCACCATACTCTTGCATAATCTCGATTGGATCGATAATGTTGCCTGTAGATTTTGACATTTTCTTACCTTCCGCATCCAACATCATATCGTTTACGACTACATTTTTAAAACTAGAAGTACCTGAGATTAAAGTGGAAATGACAAGCAATACATAGAACCATCCACGTGTTTGATCAACACCTTCAGCAATAAAATCCGCAGGGAATTGTTCTTCAAACAATTCTTTATTTTCAAACGGATAATGGTACTGTGCATAAGGCATAGATCCTGAGTCAAACCAAACATCCATAACATCTTTTACACGCGTCATGGTTTTGCCACATTTTGGACACTTGATATGAAGATTGTCAACATAAGGTCGATGTAGCTCTATTTCTCTTACATTTACATCTTCAATAAGCATTTCTTGTAATTCATCAAGTGAACCAATGACATGGAAATGATCACAAGAATCACAAGTCCATATAGGAAGTGGACATCCCCAATAACGATTTCTTGAAATACCCCAATCAATCATGTTCTCAAGCCAATTGGCAAATCTTTTTTCTCCTACATAATCAGGATACCAATGAATGCTTTTGTTTGCTTCAATAATTTCATTTTTATATTTTGTCGTTTCCACATACCAAGCTGGTTTTGGATATTGAATCAAAGCACTTTTGCATCTCCAACAATGAGGGTAATCATGGGTTAATTTTATCTTTTTAAATAATTTGTCCTCTTCTTTTAAGTACTTTATAATTTCCACTTCTAGGTCTTTATCCGTTACTAATCTTCCTTTCCAAGGACCTGTTGTATACGTACCATCCGCACCGACTGGGTTGACAAATCCAATATGATTTTCTCTACATACACGATTATCATCTTCACCATAAGCAGGAGCAATATGAACAATCCCTGTTCCATCCTCAGCACTAACATATGAATCCGCAATCACTTCAAAAGCTTTTCCTTCTACATCTACAAAAGGCATCAATTGTTCATATTTTAAGCCAACTAAATCACTACCTTTATAAGTTTTAAGAATTGTTGTGTTTTCTCCTAATACTTTTTCTAAAAGGGCCTGTGCTAAAATAAATTTATATCCCATAGATTCTACTTCGACATAGGTTAAATCAGGATTCACACATAAAGCTACATTGGCCATTAATGTCCAAGGAGTTGTAGTCCATACCAAAAAATAAACATCTTCATCTTTCTTCTTAAATGGTAAAATTAATGAATTGACTGGGTCTTCTTGATAACCTTGGGAAACTTCATTTTGAGAAAGCTCTGTACCACATCTAGGACAATACCATAATACTTTGTTTCCATGATAAATCAAACCCTTTTTGTGTAATTCTTTTACAATCCACCATTCGGATTCGATATAATCATTATTACAAGTTACATAAGGATTTTTACAATCAATAAATTGCCCCATCATATCGGTTACTTTTTTAACTTCATCAATATTACTATCGGTTTCACTGTTGCATTCCTTACAAAAGTTTTCAATACCAAATTTTTCAATATCCGATTTTGATTGAAACCCTAATTTTTTCTCAACATTTACCTCAATAGGAAGTCCATGGGTATCTAGACCTATTTTTCTTAAAACACGATACCCTTGCATGGTTTTATATTTACAAAAAGCATCTTTAATGGTTTTTGCAAAAACATGATGAATTCCAGGTTTTGCATTTGCATAGATTGGTCCATCATAAAACACAAAGTTTTCCTTGCCTTCCCTATTTTTAATGGTGGCATTTAAGATATCCATCTGTTGCCAATTCTCTAATATTTTGCTTTCTCTTACATTTACTTTTTCCTTTGATAATTTTCTAAAATTACTCATATTTTCCTCCCTTTTATTTTTAACTTCTTGTATCTTATTAGATAATGATAATATAAAATAAAAAAGACTCATCCTATAAGGACGAATCTTTCGTGGTACCACCTTAATTCACTATAATAAATAGTCTCTATACTATAACGCGTTACCGTTTTTATCTTATCCATAAAACCACAAAAGAAGTGATCTAGATCTAAATTCCATCATCTACTCTCACCAACCGTAGACTCTCTTCGATTTCCTTTACATCCCGTCTTCTCGATTTGTTTTTAATATGTTTATTACTATACCACAAAATTTATTCAAGTTCAAGTTTTTCTATTTCTTCTACGACTTGTAATTGTTGTTCTACAACGGATTTAAGTTTATTTTTGAATATTCTTGTGTTTCTTAGAAGCGTATCGCTTTCCATCTCTATTTTCTCCGCACGAAGCAAAGCTTCGTTCACAATACGATTGGCATTGTGTCTCGCATCTCTTACGATCATATCTGATTCTTCTCTTGCCATACGTTTAATATTATCACTTGCTTCTTGGGCATTAAAGATGGCTTGTTTTAATGTTCCTTCCATTTTTTTATAATGTTCAAGTTCATTTCTTAATTTTGTTAATTCTTGTTCTTGTTTTTTTACGCGGTTGATAATACCTTCTGTTTGTTTAATTACTTCACCAACAAAAAGGTTAACTTCTTTACGATTGTAACCATTTTCTTCATAACTAAACTTTTCCACGTACTATCACCTCGTCACTTTAAAATTAAAGTTCCCTTTTACCAATTGAATTCTTCGTCATCATCATCATTTGCTTGGGCTTTTTTTCTTGTTGTTGTCGTTTTAGTTGCTTTTGTTGTTGTCGCATCATCTGAAATCTTACCATCAACCTCTACATTGTTTGGTGTACATAAGAAGATTCCTCCACCTAACTTTTGTAGATCTCCTCCGATAGCATATAAAGTACCACTTAAAAAATCAACAATTCGTTTTGCTTGATCTGGTGTTACTCGTTTTAAATTTACAACAACTGCATTTCTTGATTTCAAATAATCTGCAATTTGTTGAGATTCAGAGAACGCTCTTGGTTCTAACAGAATCATTTTACTTCCACCTGTTTTTGATGATCCTTTAGAACTTGGTTGCTCATAGAATTCGTCTTCAACCGTTTCTTCTACAGAATCTCCTCCATCTAACATTTTTCTTAATTTATCAAAAGCCATTTTATCCTCTCCTTAACTTATTCTATACCTATATTTCATTTTATCATTTTGCGTTAATTTTGTCCATACCAACTTTTATTTACATCACTATTATTTGATAAAGGTCTTGGATTTGGTAAATCAACAATAATATTCGTTGGTACTTTAAAAGCAGAACCAAAGGCAACACAATGCCCAGGTTGTAGGCTTTTTAATTGTTCTACAACCTCGGATGTTATATAAGGCACCATGTTACGAATATAATCAATATCAAGTGGATGTAAAGTCCTTAAAACGATAAAGTTTGAACATTGAGAAATAGATGTATCAGAAAGTTCAGATGGTCTTTGCGTAATTAAACCAAGAATAACACCATATTTTCTTCCTTCTTTCGTAATACGATCAAAAATATTATAACCTAGCAATTCTAAATCACGATCTTTTTGTACATATCGATGGGCTTCTTCAATGATGATATGGTAAGGTTCAGCACCACGATCCTGTTTGGTTACTGCATAGTCAAAAAGCATTTTGGAAATGATTTTGGTTATTGTTTTTGCCATACGATCATCTACATAATTAATATTAAAATTTACGATTTGGCAAGGTTTCCCATCCGGAGTAGTCGTAAGTCTATGAATATAATCTTCTTTCGAAGTCATGTACCCATAATCAAAATATTCAGCCGCATTGGAATTTACAATCGAATGAAGTCTTACAGTAAGTACATTTGCATAATCAAAGACTTTATCACTTTTTAAAATCCCTTCCGAAATCAAAGCAAACTCAAAAGCATTTTCCAAATCTTTTAAAGTATACATAACAGATCCATCTGGTTCTTTTAATTCAAGGCCATCGACAATAAACTTCCTTATAAATTCAACAACCACATCAATATCCTGAATCTTACCTGAAGTATCAACGTAAATACATTGTTTTAAAGTTCGATTATATCCTGGTTGTGAGATAATACTCTCTAAATTAAGGGTTGGTGTATTAAATTTTGTTAATACCGCAATAACTTGATCACGAATTTTGCTGGCATCATTACTACTCATTAAAATATCAAGTAATGCACGAGCAATAATATCGTTCTTATGATTGATAACCTCAGGATTATCATCTTTTAATACGGTAACGTATTTTAAAGCCTTTTCGACAATCGGAATCTGCGCTGGATTATCTACATTTAAAAGCAAACAAATATCATCGGTTCCCAGTAACCACAATGGAATTTTTAAAACTTCTCCTTCTGGGAATTTTGTATTGGTTGTATAATATTTATAATTTAATAAGGGAGATATTTTATTAATATCCCGAAATGCGTTTGTATATTCACCATAAGCATCAAATAAAAAGATATGTGCACCGACTGGAATATTCGAAGATGAAGTAAAAATGTTTTGAATTAAACGCGCAACCGTACAAGATTTACCAGATCCAGAATTTCCAAGTACTGCGAAATGACTACTAAAGAAATCATTTAAACCAACATTAATACGATAATTGCTATAAATACTTGATTTTCCTAAATAAACACGATCAGTTCCTTCGATTTGCTGAGGGCCAAAAATAAGAGCAAGCTCTTCCATCGTTACAATACGAACTTTACTTTTAAAAGCAGGTTTTTTACTAAATCCCGGAATAAATATGTTATTTTCAATACTACCAACAATTTTAATGTATGCAAATTCTTTATCAATATTGATAATTTCTCCCACAATTCTTTTATAACCATCTTCAAATACAGCATGAATATTGACTAAGTTCGCTTGATTATCAATATCAATCGCTAATTTTACTTTAGCAATATTATCTACAATGCTCACAATTTTCCCTAGCATACAAACACCCTCTATTCTATCTAAAATTATAACATAGAAATTCTTCTTTTAAAATAATTTTTTTAAGGAAAAAGAAAAAACAATACAAAGATGCTTTTGTATTGTTTAATCCCATAAATCTTTCTCATGCAAAATATATTCCCATCCTGCTTGCCAATTGCCTGTTTTTCGCCAATCCTTTTTATTGGCTTCTTCCCATGATATATGCTTAGTAATCACTTCTATGGCGAGCTGGGGCGCTCTATGGGCTATAATGCCTATCGTTTTTCCTTTATACTTTTTATAAATATCCTTAAGAAATTCTCTTACTCGTTTTTCTACATCTTTTAGTGACTCTCCATTTGGAAATGGTGTATCTATGTGTTCTTCATATACAACAAGTGTTTTATCCTCTCCATCGTAATCACCATAATTGCATTCTCGTAATCTTTGATCTTGATGTTTTTCTATCTTTGGAAAAGCAAGATTTGCAGAATCAATCGAACGAATTAAATCCGAGGAAAACAATACATCAAATGTGAATTTTGTATTTTTTCCTAAATCTTTCGCTTGCTCCTTTCCTAAATCGTTTAATTCTACTTGCCTCCAACCACTACAGCGCTTAGATGCATTATCATAAGTAGTACCATGTACATAATAAATAATTTTTGTTTCCATAACTTATCTCCTTTAAATATAAAAAGTGATTATTCTATCACTTTTTCAACGGAGTCAAAATAATAATTACCATCCTCTAATTTGAATGTATAACGATAGATTGGAAGTTGATCTTGGTATCGATCAATAAATTCATCTTCATGTTGGCTATAGGTAGCATCTGTAGTATCTGTGATTAATGTTTTTTGATCTGGTGTATAAAGCTTCATAGGAACTTCACTTACCCCATCCCAAGTATCAGTATTAAAATCGGCATAAATGGCTTTTTCATCAATAATGATACTATCTTTTGTTCTTGTTGCGCTTACCACTTTAGAATGATAATAAGGAATAAACATTCCACCACATCCACCGATGAGCTCATAGGTTTGGTTTTGACTATTATAGTTTGCAGCAGTTCCATAGCAAGCCGCATCAATGTTTTCATCTTGATAAGTCATATCTTTACCAAAAACACTTTGAATATTAGTAGTCATTTGGGTTTTTGATATAGCTGTTATACTTTCATCTTGACGATAAGATTTTTGTAAACCAACAATTAATTTAATTTGATTATCAAGGGTGTCTTTTGTAATGTTATCATGCAAATAATAATATCCGGTTAAATCAGTAGAAATATCACTCACTTTAATCCCCTCAATTAAGTCTTGCACTTCTTCACTATCTACATTTAAAATTTCTTCACTTTCATCCTCTTCTTTTTCTTCAGTAGTTGTATTTTCTTCTTTTGCTTCACTTTCTTCGTTGATGACTTTTTCATAAACCATATACCCTCCAAATAGGATTACAAATAATACAACAATAATGGCTAAAAAAATCCATATTTTACTTTTTTTCTTTTTTGCTTCCATTCTAACTCTCCTCTCTATTTTCATTATATACTTTTTTTTAAACAATATCTACTCTTTTTTTCTAACAAAAAAAGTAAGAAATTTCCTACTATTTTTGATTATAGATAAACATTTCTATCGCTAAAGACTTATCGATTGTACTTGTTTTTATTTGAAAATCAATATCAAATAAATCTTTTAATAACTTCGCCAACTGTTTTTTAGAATATGAATAAGCTCTTTCTCTGGCTTTTTTTACTGGATAAAGCTTTACTTTTAATCGATTGGCAATCTGTTGATCTGTTGCGCCTTCTAAACATTTTACTTGATACATCAAGCGAAGTTGAGAAGCTAGAGTGGCAATAATTTTTGTTTCTTCAATATTTGATTTCTTTAAATCTTGATAAATTTCTAATGATCTTTTAATGTTTTTGTTTATTATATGATCAATTAAGGTAAAAAACACTTGGTCTGAATCATCTATATTTCTTCTTACACTTGCTATTACATCTTCTTTAGTAAGTTCTTTTTCATCTATTTTTAAAATTTTTAATTTTTCTACTTCACTTAGGGAAAGATCAATATCATTGTTGGTATAATCAAGAAGCGTTTTTATAAAGTCTTCATCATATTTATATCCAGCAATCGCTTTTTTTATGATATCTTTTATATCTGTTTCTACCTTTAAAAGTTTTGCTTGTTTTTTTAATTCGGTTACAATTTTATTTTTTTCATATAATTTATCTGTTACAAAGACTAAGATGTGATCTGGATTGGGATTTTTAATGTATTTTAGTAAGGGCTCTAATTCCTTTTCATCTTTCTTTTTTATACTGGTGGCTAAAAAAGTAGAAGAAGTTAGAACAATCATTTTATGAGGAACTAGAAAATTAATTGTATCAAGTTCCTCAATTACTTCTTGAATATTTTTATCAGGATAATCATAATACGTAATTTCATACTGTTGAGATGAGTTTAATTCTTCTAATTTATTTTTTACTAAAGAAAGATTCGTATTAACAATATAATATAAATTATTCATTTCCTAAATTCTCTTTAATATCTTTTAAAACCTCATCCAAGGAAGAAATATCTTTTCCTCCTCCTTGAGCAAATTTATCTGATCCGCCACCATTTCCATCACAACGCATAGATGCTTGTTTTACTAAATAACCAGCATTAACTTTACATGTGCTTCTACAAACAAAGTTTACATTCTTTTCTTTTACATTGGCAAAAAAGACAATTCCATCCTTTAACTCATTTATTAAAGCATCTACGACTTCTTTAAGTACATCATTATCAAAATCATTTATTTTCATAACAATGGCATTTATACCATGAATCACTTCTTTGTGATCTAAGAATTTCGATAAATCTTGTAGGGCCAATTGTTGTTTTTTCGTCAAATATTCTTTTTCTAATTTTTTTAGTTCACTGGTCACATATTCATATTCATTTCGATTAAATAGAATATCTTTATAACTAAGTGGAGCTGAATTATCAATATCTACATCAAACGTTAATTGAATATGATCCTTTTTCGCTAGAGCAATTGTCTTTTTTGCTTTCATTAATGCTTTGATCATACCATCGTTATATTTCTTAATCGCACGTAACATAGCATCTTCGATTTTATCATTGGTTACCGCTTCAATACGAAATACATTTGCTCCTTTATTTTCTAATGAAACAATTGCGAATCGTTTAATATCTTTGGTATTTTTGGTATGGGTCCCTCCACAAAGCTCAATCGAATTTCCGATTGTGACTACACGCACAATATCTTTATATTTCTCACTAAATAAGGCCATCGCACCCAGTTTTTTTGCATCTTCCAAAGGCATCTCTTGTGTCAATGGCGTAATTGCTTCATTGATAATTTCATTTACTCGATCTTCTACTTTTATAATTGTATCTTCACTAATTTTAGATGCATAAGTAAAATCAAATCTTAAATATTCATCGGTTACCTTAGATCCAGCTTGATGTACTTTGGTTCCTAATATTTCTTGTAAAGCCCTTTGCAAAATGTGGACACAACTATGGTTGTTTTCAATATTTTTTCTTCTTTCAACATCAAGTTGTAAAAGGCAATCTTCGTTTAGTTTCATGGTTCCAGATAATACTTTTACTTTATGAAGATTTTGACCGTTTGGTCCTTTCATAACATCTAAAACACGGGCCTTAAATGTTTTACCAATAATCATTCCTGTATCACTAATCTGACCACCAGCCTCAGCATAAAAACAAGTTTTTTTAAAAACCGTTAAACCTTCCTTATCTAGTTCCCTAACCTCTTTACCATCTTTAAATAATCCTATTATATTGCTTTTTACTTCATAAACATCATAAATAAATTTGCTTTCTTTTGTAAAATTCATTAGGTCTTCATTTTGGGCATGCATCATGCTTTCTGTTTTGCGACTATTTTTCGCTTGTGCTCTTTGTTCTTCCATATATTTATCAAATTCCTCTTTATCAACTGTGAAACCATTTTCTTTTAATGTTTCTAAAGTTAATTCAAAAGGGAAACCATAGGTATCATACAATTTAAAAGCATCATGTCCACTGATGGTGTGATCGTTCGAATTTTGCATTAATTCTTGTAATTTTTTTTCTCCAGCATCTAATGTTTTTCGAAATAACTCTTCTTCTTGCAAGATAAGTGCTTGCACTTCAGCTTTATGTTCTAAAAGCTCTGGATAAGCGTCACACATCACTTCACATACAGAAGATACGAGTTTATACATAAATGGTTCATTGATTCCTAATTTTTTTCCAAAGCGAACACTTCTACGTAAAAGTCTTCGAAGTACATAACCACGTCCTACATTTTCAAACATAGCTCCGTCTGAAAGAGCAAAAGTTAAAGCACGGATATGATCAGCAATTACTTTAAACGCCATTTCTCCGTTGTATAATACACCAGATATTTCTTCAATTTGATTAATAATTGGCGTAAATAAATCGGTATCAAAGTTTGAATCTACATTTTGAAATATACAGCACCATCTTTCAAGACCAGCACCAGTATCAATATTTTTATTTGGAAGTTCTGGATAATCTTTACGATTCATACCTTCTTTTGAGTTGTACTGACTAAAAACATTATTCCAAATCTCTACATATCGTTCATTATCTTCTCCAGCCATAAATTTTTCTAAGGCATCATGATTTGGATCGTAAGCTTCTCCACGATCATAAAAAATCTCTGAATCAGGTCCACATGGTCCTTCCCCGATTTCCCAAAAATTATCTTCTAATTTTGCAATGTGCGTCGGATCAATACCAACGCTTACCCATTTATCAAAAGCTTCCTTATCATCCGGATAAACTGTAATATATAGTTTTTCTTTTGGAATTGCAAAATATTCTTCACTTGTTAATAGTTCATACGCAAATTCAATTGCTTCATTTCGAAAATAATCTCCTACTGAGAAATTTCCCATCATTTCAAAAAAAGTCTGATGTCTTTTAGTCACTCCAACATTTTCAATATCATTCGTACGAATACATTTTTGAATGCTTGTTAGTCGTTTGTTTTCAGGAATTAAAGATCCATCAAAATATTTTTTTAAAGGAGTTACTCCGGCATTAATCCATAACAAACTATCATCATCAATTGGAATTAAAGGTGCACTTTTAATAACTAAATGGTTTTTACTTTGAAAGAACTTTAACCAAGTTTGTCTAATCTCATTACTTGTCATTCTTCTCATTCTTATCAACCTCTTTTACAAATTTTTTTACTTTTTTCTCAAGACCTTCTAATGTGGTATCATTGATGATTTCATAATCATATCGATTATAATCATCAATCAACACCTCTGTCATATGTTCTTTTTGTTTTTTTGTTAGATGAGATACATAGCCTGGACGTGTTACATGAAGCGCTATAGCGTTTTTATATTTCTTTTTAATGCTATCAAATTCGAGTGGGAGACGAACGTCACTAATGGTGATCACATCAAAATAGCGTGAATACACATCAATGTCTTGTAAAATACGATTGATAAAAAACATTTCATCGATTTGTTTACGAATAACTTCTGTACCCAATTCTTGCAATAATTCTCTAGGTTTTGTTTCATTATCACCATCCCATTTTGCAATTTGTTTAGCATACATTTTGATATAATAAGCGATTTGAATGTTGACAACATCTAATCCTTTTTCTCTATAGATCGTATCAATCATCTCTGCTGTAGTATCTTTTCCACTATTTGCTTTTCCTCCAATTAATATTAATTTCATATAAATCCTCCTTTTATAAAATAAAAAAACCAAGCATAGGAGTGAAAAACACGGTACCATCCTACTTTGGTCTTAATTTTTCTAACGACTTTGCCGATTTACTCAAAGGGTAGCCTTCATAAAGATAAAGATTAGTTTCCATCCACCACTAATTTTCTATAACAATATTCTTTATTACTCGTCCTTGTCTACGTAAATAAATATTACATATTTATGATAACAAAAATAATAATTTTTTACAACAAAAATTAATTTTTTTATAAAAAAAAAGATAATCTTCTGATTATCTTATTTATTATTGATTTGATTCATAACTTCTTCAGCAAAGTTTTCTTCTCTCTTTTCAAGTCCTTCTCCAACTTCATATCGTACATATGAAATAAGAGTTGAATTGTTGTTCTTTAAAAATTGTTCTACACTTACTTTGCTTTCTTTAATAAATTCTTGTTCCAATAAACAATTTTCTTTATAGAATTTATTGATTCGTCCAGCCACCATTTTTTCAGCAATTTCAGCAGGTTTTCCTTCATTCATTACTTGCTCTTTAATTACTTTTTGTTCATGTTCTAAAGTTGCTTGATCTACATCTTCTCTACTTTGACATAATGGACGCATAGCGGCAATATGCATAGCAACATCTTTGGCAACTTCTTCGTTTGTTCCTTTCACTTTGGTAATAACACCAATTCGACCACCCATATGAGAATAAGCACCAAAAACTTCATCATCTGTCTTCGTTATTTTTTCAAATCTTCTAAAGCTAATTTTTTCTCCGATTTTTGCAACTAAAGCAATTAATTTATCATTGATAGTTTCATCATCTACTTTTATTTGTAAAACATCTTCAAGAGTTGTTTTATCATTTTTTACAATTGTATTTGCAAGCATATCTACAAAATCAGTAAATTCTTTATTTTTTGCTACAAAATCCGTCTCTGAATTTACTTCTACAATAACAGCATCGTTACCATCAACGACAATTTTTGTGATTCCCTCAGCAGCAATACGGCTTTCTTTCTTTTCGGCTTTTGAAATTCCTTTTTCACGAAGCCAGTCAATAGCAGCATCCATGTTTCCGTTTGTCTCTTGTAATGCTTTTTTGCAGTCCATCATACCGGCTCCAGTTCTTTCTCTTAACTCTTTTACATCACTAGCACTAAACATATAACATCCTCCTATTATTTTAAAGCTGAAATAATTTCATCTTTCTTCATTTTTGAATATCCTTTTAATCCTTTTTCTTTAGCCATAGCTTTTAATTCTGTTAAAGTCATGCTGTCTAAATCTTTGGCTTCTTCTTTCACTTCTTCCTTGGTTTCTTCTTTAACTTCCACTAAAGTTTCTTTTACTTCTTCAACCGTTTCTTTCTTTTCTTCTACTTTTTCTTCTTTTACAGATTCTTTTTTGGCTTTTTTAGAAGCTTTTGCTTTATCTTCTTCACTTACATAATCAATTACTTCTTTACCAGTGGCTTCTGCAATCGCATTGGTTAATACTCCTAAAATTAATTTTACAGAACGAACTGCATCATCATTACCAGGAATAACATAATCAACCATATCAGGATCACAGTTTGTATCTACAATACCAAATACAGGAATATGTAATTTGTGTGCTTCTTTAATCGCGATTTCTTCTTTCTTTGGATCTACGATAATTAACGCATTTGGAGTTTTTTTCATGTTACGAATTCCTCTTAAATTTTTGTTTAATTTTTCGTATTCCTTTTTGATACCAATAACTTCTTTTTTAGGTAAAATATCGAAAGTTCCATCTTCTTCCATTTTTTCGATTTCTTCTAATCTTCTTACTCTCGATTTAATCGTTTTGAAATTGGTTAAAGTTCCTCCTAACCATCTTTCATTTACAAAATACATATCTGTTCTTTTTGCACATTCTTCAGCAGCCTCTTGTGCTTGCTTTTTCGTACCTACAAATAAGAACTTTCCATCGTTTTCTGCAATTTTTTTAATTACATTGTAAGCTTCTTCAATTTGTTTTTCTGTTTTTTGTAAATCAATAATATAAATGTCCTCTCTTGTTGTATAGATGTATTCCTTCATCTTAGGATTCCATCTTCTTTTTTGGTGTCCAAAATGTACACCGGCTTCTAATAAATAATTCATTGAAACTACTGTCATAATTTTATTCTCCTTTTCGTTTTTTCTTCTACTAATTTCTAATATACCACCCAATAGGCACGAAGGTATATTAATTCATTAATATGTTTATTTTAAAGCATCAAGTAATTCTGCTTTTTTCATACTTGAATATCCTGTGATATTCTTTTCTTTTGCCATTGCTTTTAATTCTGCTAAAGTTAAACTAGATAAATCTTTTGCTTCTTTTTTAACTTCTACTTTCTTTTCTTTGCTCACTGGTTTTGCTTCTTGTTTTGTTACTTTTCCATCTAAACCATCTTTTGCAACTTTAACGATATCAGCAAAAACTTGTGGTTCGCTAATTGCAATTTCACTTAACATTTTTCTGTTGATTTCTACACCAGCTTTGTTAAGTCCTGCAATGAATTTAGAATAACTAATTCCGTTTTCTCTACAAGCTGCATTAATTCTTGTAATCCATAATTTTCTGAATTCTCTTTTTTTCTGTCTTCTATCTCTATAAGCGTATTGACCAGAATGCATCAATTGTTCTTTTGCAGTTTTATATAATCTATGTTTGCTTCCAAAATATCCTTTGGCTGCTTTTAACACTTTTTTATGACGTGCTTTTGTTGTTGCACCATTTTTAACTCTTGCCATTTTCTACTCCTCCTATATCTTCTTTAATACATTTTTAAATCTCTTTAAGTCTGCTTGACTCAAAGCATTTGATGATCTTTTTTTACGATTGATCTTAGTACTTTTCTTACCTAAGTTATGTCCAAATCCTGGATGTTTAATACTAATTGTACCACTTTTTCTTATCTTTAATTTTTTATTTAATCCACTATGTGATTTAATTTTTGGCATATGACTTCCTCCTTATTTCTATTTCTCTTTTTTAGGTATTAATAACATTGTCATTGATCGTCCATCTAGTTTGGCTTTTTGTTCTATTGTTGAAATATCTTCAAGACGAGCTGCAAATTTTTCTAGAACTTCTTTTCCTAAATCCGTATGAGCCATTTGTCTTCCTTTAAAACGAATTGATAATTTAATTCGATCTCCTTTAAGTAAGTATTTTGTTACATTTTTAAGTTTTGTTTCAAAATCCCCTACATCAATAACGGGAGATAAACGAAATTCTTTTAATTCTGACTTATTGGCTCTTTGTTTTTTGCTAGCCTCTTTTTCTTTCTTTTGCTTTTCATAACGATATTTGTTGTAATCCATGATTTTAGCAACAGGTGGATTTCCATTTGGATTCAAAAGGACTAAATCAAGTCCGGCATAGCTTGCTAATGTTAAAGCGTCTTCAATTGATTTTACTCCTGCTTGTTCTCCATTTGGACCAATGACAAGTACTGGACTCACTTTAATTTGATTATTAACTAACAAATTATGTTTTGAGTTTCCGATAATTACACCTCCATAAAATGTAAAAAAGCGAATACAATGTATCCACTTTTTTACGTTCGAATAATTAGCATTTCCAAGCCTTTGAACCTATCACCCTTAGCGATCAGGTGGATGTGGATACATCTCTTTCCTTCTTCATTTCTCTTAAATTATACTAATATATATGAAAAAAGTCAACAATTATTTTCTTTTTTCTTGAATTTTTATTTTCTTTTTTTCTAATTGATTTCTATGCTTTGTATTTCTTTTGGCTTTTTCTTCTTGCCCTTTAGAAAATATGGCTGTGGGACTTGCTAAAGGTTCAATAGTATAAATACTTAGAAACTGATTAAAAAATCTCTTTTTGTCGTTTTCTTCTATGGCATCAGTTTGCTCCTGATACATGTATTGATCCATTTTTTGTAAAAGAATAGAAAATGGATAGAGTTGAAAATCATAACCACCAAATTTTCCCGTCTGTTTTTTTATTAAGATCTTAATCATTTCGGGATAAAAATGAAGTATTCCTGCATTAATATGATAACCAGTATCATCTAAAACCAATCCATGAATTGTCCTTTCATCAGCACCAGTAAAATCTTTTATTGGATTAGTAGGGTCTGAAAAATCAAATTCTTTTCTTACTTCATATTTACGAATGGATTTGGTTAAAAATTTTTCCATTTGCTCGGTATCATAGCTTACTTGATAAGATTGTATTTTTTTATCTTCATAAAAAAGTAGTCTTTCAGTGTGTATCATACAAATCCCCTCTTTCAATGAGATGTATTATACCACAAAGACCGCATTTTATCAATCTGAATGCTATTTTTCTTTCTTATAATCACAACTACTGCACTTAATACCCTCTTTTGCTTCTACTAACATACTTCCACACTCTGGGCATTTTTCTCCAGTGGGTTTATCCCAATATGCAGTTTTGCATTTTGGAAAGTTATTACATCCATAAAAAATTTTCCCTTTTTTACTTTTTCTTTCAATAATCTTGCCATCGCAATTTGGACAATCACATATTTCAATAACTTGTTTTTCTTCTTTTTTAATATATTTACATTCTGGATAATTGCTACAAGCAACAAATTCTCCATATTTGCCTTTTCTTTTAACTAAAGGACTACCACACTGTGGACAATTTTCTCCTGTTTGTTCGGGTGCTTTTTTCTCCATATTTGAAAAAGCAGTTTTTACAAGCGGTTCAAATTCACTGTAGAAATCTTTTAATAATTGTACTTCATCTTTTTTTCCATCAGCAACTTTATCTAAATCACTTTCCATATTCGCTGTATATTCCACATTGATAATGTTACTGAAGAACTCTTGTAATTTGTCGGTTGTTTCAATTCCCATTTCTGTTGGCTTAAATTTTTTATCTTCCATAGTAACATAATCTCTTTGACGAATCGTCTCCATGATCGTGGCATAAGTAGATGGCCTACCAATACTTAATTTATCTAATTCCTTAATTAATTTTGCTTCAGTATATCTTGCAGGTGGTTTTGTAAAGTGTTGTTCATCTACAATTTCTTCTGCTACAAACGCATCATTTTCATGTAATTCTGGAAGTATTACATCTTCAGAGGATTCATATTCTTTATATACTTTTAAATACCCATCAAAGAGTAGAATTTGTCCGTTCGTTTTAAATTTATAATCTTGATTATCTAAAATAACAGTAGTTGCTTTTACTTTAGCATCTTTCATTAAAGAACCTAAAGCTCTAAAATAAATTAATTTATATAACTTATATTCATCATTTGATAAATAGGGTTTTACTTGTATAGGAGTTCTATAAATATCCGTTGGTCTTATAGCTTCATGAGCATCTTGTACATTTTCTTTTTTCTTCGTCTGTTTTACATAACCTATATATTCTTTGCCATAAGTATCATTAATATACTTATAAGTTGCTTTTATAAACTGATCAGAAAGACGGGTTGAGTCAGTTCTCATATAAGTAATAAGACCCACTGTATCATTACCAATATCAATTCCTTCATATAACTTTTGAGCAATTGACATTGTTTTTTTTGCATTAAATCCTAGCTTTGTAGAAGATTCTTGTTGTAATGTGGAAGTAATAAAAGCCGGTTTACTTTTTTTGCTTCGCTCTTTCGACGTAATCTCCTCGACTGTAAATGTATCACCTAAAGAATGTAGAACATGATCGACTTCTTCTTTATTATGAAGTTCTAAATCTTC
The DNA here is from genome assembly GCA_944363635.1 of uncultured Bacilli bacterium. Classification (GTDB taxonomy): domain Bacteria; phylum Bacillota_I; class Bacilli_A; order RF39; family UBA660; genus CALVUP01. The sequence continues at coordinate 40,778 of CALVUP010000005.1, forward strand.
TTCTTTATATTTAAATAATTTAGAATCAAAACCATCAAATTTAGCTGTAATGGTCCAGTATTCTTCACTAACAAAGTTTTCTATTTCTCTTTCACGATCAACAATTAATTTTAAAGCCACACTTTGAACACGTCCTGCACTCTTTCCTCCCGTTTTTGATTGAATTAATTTTGATAGGCGAAAGCCAATAATACGATCTAATATTCTTCTTGCTTCTTGACTTTTTACTAAATCATAATCGATATCTTTTGGGTTTTTTAATGCTTCTAACACAGCATTTTTGGTAATTTCATGAAATAATATTCTTTTATAATGACCATCTTTAATATTTAAAGTGTCTTTTAAATGCCATGATATTGCTTCCCCTTCTCGGTCTGGGTCGGTTGCAAGATAAACCATATCAGAATCTTTTACATCTTTTTTTAACTCATTAATCACTTTTTTCTTTCCAGGTATAGGAATATAATCCGGTTTAAAATCGTGTTCAATATCTACCCCTAATCCATATTTCCCCGAGGTAGCTAAATCACGAATATGGCCTTTAGAAGAAACAACTTTAAAATCATTTCCTAAATATTTTTCTATGGTATGACTCTTACTAGGCGATTCCACTATTACTAAGTTCTTATTCATTTCATCACGTCCTCTTTTTTTATTTATACTAGTAATTTTTGTTTCTGTCAATAAAATCATTTATTTCTTAAATATCTTTTTGACATTTGTTTCTCTATATATTATTGTCTTATTTTTTAGAAATTCCAAATATTTTTAAGTTAAAACATAAGTAGTTTTAAAAATTCTTTTATCCGAACAATATTCCATAATAAACTGATTATCTTTTTTACAAGAATAATTCCTATTGTTTTCTCTTGCATGCTGTTTTTAATCTTTTGATCTACATAATTCATATATACTTGAATTTGCCCTATATATTCTTTTTTTAATTCTGTGACTTTTAACTCAATAACGACATAACAATTATACTTGATATTATACAAAAGTAAATCGATATAATTGTATTGGTCCCCTATTCTTATTTTATATTCATTTTTTATATAACAAAATCCGTCCCCTAGTTCCATTAAAAATGAATCTATATTTTCTAAAATTAATTGTTTTACTATCTTCTCTGATATTGCTTTGTATTGATTTGTATTTTTTATGAATATAGGATGCTTAATAAAATCTTCAATTTTTTCTTCTTGTTTTGTCTTTAATTTTTCTTTTGTCTCTTCACTTAATCGTTCATATTCTTTATTTTTAATTTTATCATGAAGTTGTCTATAAGATAAATTGTGCTTAATGCTAATATTTATATAATATTCAATTTCATCTTTATTTTTTAGAGACATCAATTCTCTATAATGCGTCCATGTCAATTGGTCACGCATTGCGTGACTTTTCTGAATGAAAATATAAAACTTTCTCATGTATTTTAAATTGGTTACAGTATAACCTTTTCCAAACTCCTCCGTTAATCTTATAGAATATTTCTTTATAATTCCTTCCCCATAATGTTTACCCGCCTCTACAAGTAGTTTTCCTACATTATAATACGTTTGCAAATCACTTCTACTCTTACTATATTCTTTTATTCTTTTTGTTACTTCATTGTTTATGATTTGGTCTTTTATTTCTTGATAATAATCCATATCCCCTCCTCTTATTTATCTTAGTCAAAAAAAGAAAAAAATCTGAAATTAAATAAAAAAAGTATGTCAACCACATACTTTTTTAAGATTGCTTTGTAGAAGACAAAGTCTCTAAATGATTTAACTTTTTTAAAAAGTTCTTGCTTTTTAAATATAGACCCGTATATTTATCATAATATAAATCTAGAAATTCATTAATTTCTTTTTCAATATTTTCCTTTACTTCTAATTTTGTAATTTTTTCTATATCCACATAATAATACATTCTAAGCAACTTAATGACCTTTTCATCATATATTTTATCTTCCGTAGTCACACAATTCTTACATAGATATCCTCCTTGATCAACACTGATGGTTACAATATCACTTTGACTACCACATACACTACAACAATCAATGGATGGCATTACACCTAAAACTTCTAGCAATTTGATTTCTAATATATTGGTAATGACTAATGGATCTAATCCTTCTTCTAGTTTTAAAAGACTAGCTCTTAATAAATCAAAAATATCTTCTTCACATTGTTTATTCACTTGTACCACCAAATCAATAATATAAGAAGCATAACTAATTTTTTTTATATCACTTTTGATATTTTTTAAACTATTAATCACATCCACACTGATTAAAGTAGAAAGAGAATCTTCTTTATAATACATCTGAAAAAAACCATAAGTGAGCTTTGTGCTCACAGAACGTAATTTACTTTTTAAACTTCTGCTTCCTTTGGCAATAACACCAATCGTTCCATGCTCTTTGGTGTAGATATTTAATATTTTACTCGATTCACTGTAATTCGTTTCACTCACAACAATTCCTTCTACTTTTTCAATCTTCATGTTTTTCACTTCTTTTCTTTTATTTTTTGTCTAAAAAGAAAATATTTAATATCTCCAGTTTCTTTAAATAATTTCCATAATAAATCTTCCATACGATCACCTATTTATATATTGGTAATCTTTTTTTATTTTTATTCAAAATCTTTAAAACCTAATTCAATTAAATATTTTTCACGATCTTTCCAATTCTTAATTGTTTTTACATAGGTCTCTAAAAATACTTTTTTACCTAAAAAGGCTTCCATATCTTTTCTGGCCTGCGTACCTATATTTTTAAGCATTTGCCCATTTTTTCCAATAATGATTTTTTTTAGGGAATCACGGTCCACAATAATAACGGCACTGATATTTACAATATCTTTTTCTTCTTCTATGCTTTCAATATAGCAAGTGACAGCATGAGGCACTTCCTCCTCAGTAAAACGCAATACTTTTTCTCGTAAAAGTTCTGCAAGCATAAATTCTCTAGATACAAAGGTGACTTCATTATCATTATAATATTTTTCAGAAGTATGCAGATAAGGAAGAATGGCTTTTTTTAAGGCACTTACATTATCTCCCGTTAAAGCAGACAGTGGAACAATTTCTTTAAAATCATATAAATCTTTTACTTCATCAATAATCGTTAATATTTTTTCTTTTGGAATGCGATCAACTTTATTTAATACTAAAATCACATCACGGTTTGCTTCTTTTAAATTATTTAAAATATAACGATCCCCTTTTCCAATTCCTTTTTCTACATCCACTAAAAATAAAACTAAATCGACCTCATCAGCCATCACATAGGCTTTTTTATTTAATAAATTTCCAAGTTTATTTTTTGGTTTATGAATACCTGGAGTGTCAATAAAAATAATTTGACAATCTTTATCCGTATAAATACCTTGAATAATATTTCTTGTTGTTTGGGCTTTCGATGAAGTAATTGCTACTTTTCTTTTTAATATTTGATTTAGAAGTGTTGATTTTCCTACATTAGGTCTACCTACTAAACTTACAAATCCACATTTCATTTTTTACCACCACCATTGTTTTCATTTTATATTGTTTTTCTTCTGAATCGTTGTTCCTTTATCAATTTTTCCTTCTTATACCTCTAATAATATCCATACGACTATATCTATTTGTTATTTATCCAATACCTTCTTACTTTTTCTTCTTCACCAACAACATTTATTACATTTTCTAATTTTCCACCACAATTTTCAACTACTTTAATTGAACCTATATTAGAATCACGTACGCCGACTTCTCTCCCATTCTATATTTTATTTGTTTTTTCTCCTAAAATAAAGCAAGAAACTTAGGCACATAAATGATAAGGCCTATAATTAAAGCGGCAAGAGATACAACAAGTACAGCTGCGGAGGAAGTATCTTTGGCAATTTTTGCTAAAGGATGAATATCTGGCATAACCATATCGCATACAGCTTCAATCGATGTATTAATAAACTCAATCGCAATTACTAAAGCAATTAAAAGAATGACAAAAAACCATTCTATTTTTGATAACTTTACAACAAATCCTAAGATAATGGTAACAATTGCAATAATAAAATGACTGATCATACTTTGTTCGTTGGTAAGAGCATAAAGCACACCATCAAAACAATATTTAAAGTTTAAAATTTGTTTTTTTAATCCAAATTGTTTTCCTCGATTAAATTTCTTTTTCTTCTTTTTTAATGCCGAATTCATTTAATACCTCCTCTTGCTTTTGAAACATAATTTTTTCTTCTTCTTTTGTTTCATGATCATAGCCTAGTAAATGATAAAGACCATGGACGACTAAAAAGCAAAGTTCTCTTTTAAAACTATGATGATATTCTTTCGCTTGCGCTTTGGCTTTATCAATCGATACATAAATATCTCCTAAGATGCGATAAGAAGAAGCATTAATCATACTATCTTCATCTTCTAAAGCAAATGAGATAACATCGGTTTCACGATCTATTTTTCTATACTTTTTATTAATCTCATGAATTTTCTTATTGTCTACTAAAATAATATTGACAATAGGCTTGTCTACTTTTTCTTTTTTTAAAGTAAAAGAGGCAATCTCTTTTAATAAATTTATATATTCTACATTTTCCTTATATTCATTAAATACTTCTATTTCCATACAACCTCCTTAAATTAAAAATAAATATACAACGAGTCCAATCAAAAGAAGAACCGTTAAAATATTTAAAAACCATTTTGAACAAAACACATTTGGAACTAAATTTCCTATTTTATCAAGTACTTTATAAATGAAATATCCAATGATTCCTCCAATGCAATTTAAAAGAATATCATCTACATCAAAACTTCTCCCAATCAACATCTGTGTAAATTCAATGGCAAGACTTGAAAGAAAAGTAAGAGCAAATGGAATTCCCATGTTTTTTGGTTTTAAATAAATACTAATCAATAGTCCAAAAGGTACAAAAAGTAAAATGTTCCCAAAAACATTCTTAAAGAACAAGCGGCTTCCGATTGAATAACGGGTAATCTCTCGAAATGGAATAAAATTGTTATGTGTAAAACTGCTTACATCCTGAAAAGTTACAACTTGGAACAAACATAAAATGTAAACCATGAAAAAAAGCATTAACAATTCTTTATAAAAAACAAATGGTTCTTTATTTTTGATCAAATAAGTAACTCGAAGAGAAACCATAATTACAACCGAAATAAATAGCATAGGCCAAGTGGACTGCATTACGCCTTGAATTGTATTGTGCAAAGGATCAAACATTAAGACACCTCTTCTTCTTCCAATCTTTCATTAATCTCATCAATATTTCCTTCAATGGATTGATAATCGGTTATATCTTCACATACCTTATAAAATACTTCTATATCTATTGTACTATTATTTTGCTTATTTTTCAAAACCTTTTTCGAAATTATATATTCACCCTCTCCTAACTTTTTTTCTATTTTTTCATCAGCCTTTTTTAAAGCGTATTCTAAAGCTTCTTCTTTACTAAAATCATGGGAAGTTACTTTGACTTCTTTTCTTTTAGTAATGGATATGGAAATAGGTAATAATTTGGAAGATATTTTGTATTGATCAATATCCTCATACTCTTTATAATTATTAAAAATACCAATATTTTTATTTAAGAAAGAAAATTTTAAAATTGTTTTTTCTTTACCGGTTTTATATTCTTCTTTATATTTTAGAGGCATACTGACATTTACGGTATACCATACTTCCGCATAGATTTTTCCTTCGGCACTAACGAGTTTTTTAACTGTATCTTTGTTTTTAATCATACCACTAATAACTGTATCCCCTTTTTTAACATAATCATTTATTTTTTTGACTACTTCACCTGTTTGAGCATCTATTTTTAAAAGGATCCCTGTTTTACTTGCTACAATATTTCGGTTCTTCGTTGGCTTTTTTTGTTCTTCTATCTTTCTTTGTTCGACATTGACAACATACTTCGTTCCTTCTCGTTTTAATTCCATCCATTCAATTTTGTCTTTATTGTTATAAGTAATTTCTTTGGCAATTTTTTCTTGTTGATCAAAAGATACAACCAAATTATATTTTGCGATTTTGTGTTTTTGTAATTCTGAATAGACAAGTTCTTTGATCTCATCACTGTCATTAATCACTTCAACATCAAAAATCACATGCGATAAGGCAAAAATGGTTAATAGAGATATTCCAATTGAGATTAAAAACAACCAATATTTTCGAATTAAAAAAAACAAATTACGAAGACCATATCTTCTAATAATTTCAAATTTATAAGATGTTTTCAATTGTTTTAATCGTTCATAATTTTCTTCATCAATATCAATATAAACATCATTATTTAAATAGGTAATATTTAATAGATAAATAGGTAACTTAAAAATTCTTTTTAAAAGAGTTTTGGGATCTTTGCCAATAATTTTAATTCGATAATAACTATACTTCATGGAAAACAACCTCTTTAAAACTTCCTGTAATGAGTATTTCATTGTCTAACAATTTTGTGATTGATAAATTTTCTCCTTTTATGGATACAATTTTAAAATCAGAAGAAATACTAATTCTATCTTCTTCTAATGTTATAATTTTCTGATAGTTATTAATATTGATGCAATCGTTAAAAATTTGAATGCAAAATTTGTTATCATTGACAAAGTTTTTAATACTTGAAAACATACAATCACCTAAAAAAGTATATGAAAAAAAGACTATTTCTAGTCTTATAAGTTATTCAATTTTTCTTTTATTTTTGTACTTACTTCTTTCATATCGGCTTTGCCTTTCATTAAAGGTGTGATTTCTTTCATAATTTTTCCCATGTCTTTGGCTGAAGTTGGTCCCACTTTTTCAAAAGTAGTTGAAATAATTGTATCTATTTCTTCTTCCGTTAATTGTTCTGGTAAATATTCTTGTAAAATAGCAATCTCAGTTTGCGTTTGTTCTACCAAATCCGTACGAGTCGCTTTTTCAAATTCGGCTAAAGAGTCCTTTCTTAACTTGATTTGTTTATTTAAGCAATCAATTAACATTTCCTCTGTCATTTCATCTCTTTGATTTTTCTTTTCTAATTGCATAGCTCCTTTTACCATACGAAGGACTGTTAATCGATCTTTATCTTTTTCCTTCATTGCTTTAATCATATCGGCATTAAATTTTTCTAATAAATTCATCCTATCACCCTTTCTTTCTTATTATAAAAAAATTCTATACAATGTACAGAATTATTTATCTCTATTTCTATCTCTATTACGATTTCTCTTTCTACAGTTCTTTGTATTTGTTTCTTTTTCAATTCTTCTTCTTACACCTTTTTTTAAGTAACCTTCTTGTCTATCGCGAATTTTTTTAGACGAACCATCTTTAGCATTTTTTTGTCTTAAAACCTTTAATGCTGCGTCAACGTTTCCGTTTTTAACCACTGCTGTTGTTCCCAAGATAATCCCTCCCTTCGCTTTTTTTCTATAAGAATTGTAACACTCTATACGAATTTTTTCAACAAATTTCGTATTTTATGTACAAATTTCTCTCACATTTAGTTATTATAGTCTAAAATTTTACAAATTTCAATAAAATTTTTTATTTTCTTATATGGTTTTGCTTGCATTTTCGTTTTTACTAGTTTCTATACGGGTCTTGGTATACTCTAAAGCAAGTTTTCTTGTTTGTTGTTGTATTCTTTTAGAATCCATATCTTTTGAATCGACTTCTTTAGCAATATCCATTAAATCGTTGTAATAAGCAAAATATATTCTTTTAAAATCGGTACTTTGTTCATTTAAAAATCGGTTAAAACTTTCTTCTTCTAAATCTCTTTGATCAAATCCAGTAATTGCATTTTTTTTATCAAGTGGAATTTGTTGGGATGAAGTTGAAGAAGGTTTATGGGGTTGTTTGTTTTTTAAATACTGTTCATATTGAGCTTTTTCTTTTCTATATAAATCGTGTTGATATTTTTCCCTTTTTTCTTTGGTTTTGATTTTTTCGAAAGCTTGATTGATCACCTGCATTTTTTCTAAAGCGTTTGGATCTGTATTGGTATCCGGATGATAAAAAGTAGAAATCTTGCGATGGGCTTTACGAATTTCTTCATCCGTTGCCATTTCATTTACACCTAGTAGGGAAAAACAATCCATAACTTTTAACTCTTCTAATGTTTTTTTCTCCATAGTATCACTTCCTAAAACATTTTAGCATTTTGCCTGGAAAAAGTAAATAGTAAGCGATTAGCTTACTATTTTGTGATAGAAATAACGTAAAAAAGTACCTGTATAATTTCCAAGATTATATATACAAGCTATATACATCCCTAGAAACCAACAAAAAATAGGAATCAAAGCAAAAAAACATGCCTTTTTTATTTTACAGGACATGTCGATCCTGTTGCGAAACGTCGAATGGAAGAACCTAATTCTTTTCCTATTTCAAATAGTAAGGAAGAAATTTTATAGATTGCATTTAAATAAGTGGCATTGAAAGTAATACTTCCTCCTTCTACTTTTCTAAGTTCTTCCGTAGTCATTTTCCTCATGAATGATTACATTTCGTTGGATTGGCAAGTCCTGCAATGATTCCTGTTATAAAGATTACAGCGGTTGCAACAGCTGTTATTAATCCTATATTTATACCACCTTGTACGTTTTTCATTTCTTCATCCGTAATTGATTTCATAATTCCCCCTTTACTTTATTAATAATAATGTTAAAAAATACTTCATTTTTTAATTCGAATTTTACTTTTAAAATATTATAATCCGCATTCAGTTTTTCATCCAATGGAATTTGTAAGCGCACAGTTTTATAATATTGATCTTGATAAGTCATAACCTCTTCTGCATAATCATAAATTACATATTTATATTTTTTCTTATTGATGTATATATATTGATTGTTACTTATTTTTTCTAAATCTTCTACATGGACATTTAATACCAATAAATCCTCTAAAACATAACCTTGTATTTCATAATACATCTCCACTTTAAAACAACCTAAACCTATAGCACCTATTAAGAACAAAAGTAGAATAAAAATATAAGGTTTATTGTTTGTATTTTTACATATTTCTAAATACTCTTTTACATCCATATAATCATTCATAGTTACAAACTCCCTTTTCTATTTTTATTTTTTGGTCAAACAACTGACTGTTTTCAAAACGATGAGATATGACAATAATGGTTTTGTCACGATATAGAAAAAATAATTTTTTTAATATTTTTCTTTCACTTTCAATATCAATTTCACTTAAGCTTTCATCAAAAATATAAACATTGGCTTTCTTTAATAACGTTCGTGCAAGGAGTATCCGTTGTCTTTCTCCTCCACTTAAATTAAATCCATTTTCTTCTAATAAAGTGTCATAATTAACCTTTTTCTCTTCCACCATCTGATCCAATAAAGAAATTTTTGCTACTTTTAAAAAATCCTCATAACCAACATTTCGAAATAAAGTAATATTATTATATATAGAATCCGTAAGTAAAATTTCATTTTGTGACAAATAGCAAATATTATCCCGCAAACTATGAATATCAAATTCACAAATATCGATACCATCTATAAAAATCTTATTTCTTTCAATCTCAATCAGGCGTAATAGCATCTTTACTAAAGTTGATTTGCCTGCACCTGAGGGGCCAAATAATAAAATTTTCTCGCCTGGTTCTATATTTAAATATACGTGTTCCAATATTTTCTTTTTACCAAAAGAAAAAGTTAAGTCTTGAATTTGAATGTTTCCTTTTATGTTTTGTTTTACTTTCTTTTTGTTTTCTTCCTCTTCGATATTATAAAGTTCCATTAATCTTTCAAAACTAATTTTACTACTTCTAAGTTCTAAAACAGAAGATAACAAAGCTGGAAAAGAATCATTAAAATAGGAAAAAATTTGTTGATAGGTTAATAAAAGCCCTAAACTTGCATTCTTCTTTAAAATTAAGAATGCCGCAGTAAATACAAACAAAACAAAACCCGTCGTATTTAATAATTCATTCATGAGATTCAATTGATTATACTGATTCGATAAAATTTCTTTTTTAATTAAAAATCTTTTATAAAACAAATGAAAGCGATTTTTAAATTTTCCACCAAGATCTAAATTTTTGATTGTTTGAACAAGTCCAAAAGATTCCAGAATAAAATGATTTAATCGCCCGGCTTGTTTATGAAGTTGTTTATCTAAAGAATGAATGGTTATATTGGTTATATAAAACACCAAAATATAAATAATAATCATGAACAAGAGAATAAGAATAAAGACTTTATCAAGTAAGAAAAGAATAAAACAAGTCATTAAAATTAAAAGACTATAAATCGCTATATCCAAAACGGTCTTGCTTACCAACCTGCTAATTTCTTGAATGTCTTGCATTCTTGCCAAGATTTCTCCACTGGGATGATTTTTATAATAGAAGTACGGAAGTGATAAAATATGATTGAATGTATTTGTAGTTAATGTTTCTTCTAAAGAAGTGCTTAAGTGAATGCTTATTTTGTCTTTTAAAAATCCAAAGAAAGTTTTTAATAGAAAGAGAAAGAAAAAAAGACCACTGATTAGAAGCAGATTATAGATGGAATGATACTGAATAGCATAATCAATGATAAACTGAATATAATAGCAAGTAATTATACTTAAAATAAGAAAGGAAAATGAAAGAAACAAGCAAGATAAAAAACGACTTTTGTTTTTTAATACACTATGGAAAACAAAATGAGAAAAAAATTTTGTTTCTTTCAATTTTGGTAATGGTTTTAAAAGTTCAAATATACAATAATATCCTGTTGAAAATTGCTTGAACTGATCAAAACTTATTTTCTTAATTCCTTCGGCGGGATCTGCAATCAAAAGTTTCTTTCTTTTTGTATCTATGGTATAGATCACAATAAAATGTTTATATTTTTCTTGAACAATACCATGAGCAATTACAGGAAGTAAAGAAGATTCTAAACTTTCAATCGATCCTTTCAAACCATAAGCATTAAAGCCAATCTTTTTAGCTGCATCCACTAAATGATAGAGACTTGTCCCACTCGTAGTCGTATTGGTTATTTCTCTTAAATATTCTAAAGAAACTGAACCGTTATAATATTTTATAAGCATCAACATACAAGCGCAAGCACAATCTTTATACCCTTGTTGCTTAACAAATACATACTTTTTCATATGATCACTTCCTATTATATGTATTGTCACTTTTTTTACAAATTCCTTATTTTTTTTGGTTTTTTTATAAAAAAAAGACGGAACTATGGTATATTTAAATAGGAGTGATGCTATGAAAACAATGTTAAGTGAGTTTTATCAAAAGTATAAAGTTTATATTAAGGGGATTCTGGCCATTCTTTTATTCTTTTATAGTTCAACTTTTTCAATGATTCCAATATGGCTATTTCAACTTGATCCTAATAAAATTACTGCCAAAGAAAACTTAATGCTTGGAATTTTTAATTATGTTTTTTTATTTCTTATTTACATTCTTATGTATAAAAAAGATTTTCTGGAAAACTTAAAAGATTTCAAAAAACGTCCAAATAAAATTATTGATGTTGGATTTAAATATTGGACGATTGGATTATTTTTTATGGTCATATCAAATTTAATTCTTATGAGATTTTTTCCAGGAACATCTTCCAATAATGAAAATGCTGTACAACTTTATATTCAAAATTTTCCAATACTTGCTATTATTTCTACCAGTCTTTTAGGACCTTTCATTGAAGAAGTTGTTTTTCGAAAAACTTTTAAAGACATGATTAAAAAACCAATCTTTTTTATACTGATTTCGGGTATTGTTTTTGGGCTTATGCACGTTTTGGGTCAAGCAACAACTCTTGCTGAGTTTTTATACTTTATTCCTTATGCAGCACTTGGAATTTCTTTTGCTTGGATGTATTATAAAACAGATAACTTTTTTACACCATGCATGATGCATTTTATTCATAATTTAATTTTAACTTTAATATCAATTATTGGATTAAGTCTTTAATAAGACTTTTTTTTATGGTATAATTTTTATGGTGATACTATGCCTAAAGTAACTAGGAGTGAAAAGAATAAAAAGAAGCAACAAGAAATTATCAACGAAAAAATTAAAACCAAAAGTAATTTTTTATTTCGAATTTTTCTTGTTATTGTATTATGTTTATCTATTCTTTTTGTTTATGCAAGATATATGGATACGAGTGGGTTAATGGTAAATGAATATAAAGTAAGTTCTACCAAAATACCTGATACGTTTCATGGAATCAAGATTGTCCATTTTTCGGATATTCATTATGGTACAACCGTCGATTTAAATTACTTGGAAAGTATTGTACAACAAATAAATGAGTTAAAACCTGATATTGTTATCTTTACTGGAGATTTAATTTTTCAAAACTATCAATTAGATAATGATATCATTAAAGAAATTACCAATACATTAAGTAAAATTAAAGCGACGATTGCAAAATATGCTTGTATGGGAAATGAAGACTATGATAATGCGCAATACAACATTATTATGAAAAATAGCGGTTTTACTGTTTTAAATAACACATATGAAAATGTTTATTATCAAAACCAAGATTATATCATTATAAATAGTATTGGAAGTTCACTTAATAATGATGATGATGTACAAAAAGCTTTTGCTTTTGAAAACAAAGATAAATACGTCATAAGTATTGTTCACGAGACAAATACAGTCGAAGAGATTTTGAAATATAATCCAGATATGATTTTAAGTGGGCATAGTTTAGGAGGACAAATTCGTATTCCAGCAACAGGAGGAATCATCCATCAAAAAAGTGCGAATAAATATACCAAACGACATGAAATAATTGACAATACAGAAATATTTAATTCCTATGGCATTGGTACTAGTAAAATAAGATTTCGCTTCTTAAATAAACCAAGTATTAATTTATATCGATTAACAAAAAAATAAGGATCCTTCAATCCTTATTTTTTACTTTTTAAAAACTGTTTTATTTCTCCATACTCTTTGCCTTGATACCTTTGACAAAAACATGCATATGTTCTTTTTGTGCTTTCTTTATCTAAATTGCGTTCTAAAATTTCTTCGATTTCTTTATCAATTCGCACATTCTCTTTTCCAATTAAATTACTATGAGTGAAATTAATTCGATCAATAGGCTGTATACAATTACTTCCGTCCCATTGACTATAACTAATAGCGGATATGAAAGAAAAATTAGATGCTTTACATGAAGCTTGCACGTCTTTTATACACAATCCATCAAAATTTTCAAAAGGAATCGCATGTTCTACAGAAAAACCCTGTAGAGGTAAAAGAATATAAAACTTCATTGCTGGGATATCATAACTATTATCAACCATATATTTTCTCCTTTAACTAAAATTATTTATTATTTTCTTTTAAGAAATCAACGACTTTACGAATTTCTAAATCATATTTTACCATATCGATTCCACCAAATTGACTTAAGAATTCGTCTTTTTTCATTTGATATTTCTTAGCAAGTTCCTCTGCTTCCTTTTCCGCCTCTTCATCAGTAACTTCTAATTTTTCTAATTTTAGAATTTCTTCTAACATCAAACGATATAATACGTTCTTAAATGCATCTTTTTCCATTTGGCTTCTTAATGCTTTTTCGTCACTCTTAGTAAATTGGTAATATAGATCTAAAGATACCCCTTGCATTTTTAGTTGTTCTTCAAAACGTTTCATTAAACGGTCTACTTCTTCTTCCACCATTTCTTCTGGAATATCGACATCTACATTTTTACCAACTGCTTCTAATAGAGCATCTACATATTTGTTTTCAGCTTCCATATCTTTTTGGGCTTTAATGTTCTTCTTGATTTCTTCTTTTAATGTATCTTCAGAATCAATTCCTTCCATACCAAGATCTTCAAAGAATTCTTTATCAAGTTCTCTCGTTTGTTTTTCTTTTATTTCATTTACTTTTACTTTAAATACAACTTTTGCACCTTTTAAATCTTCAGATGGATAATCTTCTGGGAATGTTAAGTCAATATCTTTTTCCTCTCCTGTTTTCATACCAATTAGAGCTTCTTCAAATCCAGGGATAAAAGTATGTGACCCAATCTCTAAAGAATAGTTTTCCCCTTTTCCACCTTCAAAAGCTACACCATCTTTAAATCCTTCAAAATCGATGATTGCTACATTACCTTCTTCGATCGTACCGTTTTCTTTTACTACAAGTTCTGTATATTGATCAAGTAAATGTTGAAGTTCATGTTCGACTTCTTCTTTTTTAACAGTAACTTTATCTTTTTCGACTTTTAGACCTGTATACTTATTTACTTTTACTTCTGGTTTTGTAATAATTGTAAATACAAATTCACAACCATTTTCATCAATACTTTTTAAATCTACTTTAGGTTGTACAACTGGAATAACCTCTTTATGATCATTCATTGCTTTTTCATAAGCTGTAGGAAGTACTAAATCTGCAGCATCTATGAATAAGCTTTCTTTTCCAAATTTCTTTTCATAAACGTTTCTAGGTACTTTTCCTTTTCTAAATCCATCGACAGTTACTTCTTTTTGTTTTTTTGCAAACACTTGATCTAAAGCAGCTGCCCATTCTTCTTTTTCAATTTTTACATTAATTTTTACTTCATTTTTTTTCTTTGCCATAATTTCTCCTCCAACAATTTATATGCTAATTTATTATATAATACAAATTTGCAAAACTCAATATTTACATACAAATTTTGACAAATTTATACAAACTTTCTTGGGGGTTTTATTTTGGAGATCCCTGAGTTCCCCAAGATTTTTACTTTATTACGGTCTTCGCATGTAAGTGTATTGATTTTTGTATTATATACAACTATTTCTTTAAATGCTTCTACAGATAAACTTGCGATTTGTAGATCTTGTAAAATAAGATTGCCAGTAATCTCTGTTTTATTGAACACTTCTAAATGAATGGGTTGTGTAGTAAACTGCTGTATATATACAATTCCATTATCCGTTGTTAAAGGTTTCACATCATAAATGGTTATGTGCCTTTTTGGATCATGATTTTTCCTGATGAATATTGCATTTTCATTGGTGTCTACTACTTGCTTTTTTTGAAAAAACAAAGGTGTTCTTTGGATATGAACATTTATAAAAGGCTGATTCATAAATTGAATTCTTATCACTTGTTTCATATTTTCCCTCCTATTCTACTGATTTTAATGCTTCAATCATATTGATTTTCTTTAATTTAAAATGGGTAAATATACTAATAATAATCGAGAAAATCATTGTAATGATAAAGGCATATACATAACTAATTCCATTTATATTTCTTTGGAACATAATAAATTCCATCTCTGCACTGGTAATGACAAATCTATGAAGGAATACACCAAATATTAATCCTACTAAAGCACCCAGTACAGTAAGAATCATTGTCTCTCTATATACATAAAGAGAAACTTCTTTATCATGGAATCCTAATACTTTTAATGTTGCAATTTCACGAATTCGTTCTGTAATATTTATTGTAGTTAAATTGTACAAAACAATAAACGCTAATAAACATGAACAGATTAATATAACAAATACAATCTTATTTAAATTATCAATCATATCATTAAATCTTTCTAAAATATCATCAATAAAGGAAACATTTAACACACGATCGGTATTTAATAAAGATGCACTGATCGTATCCTTATCCATATCTTCATCTAAATCACTAATAACCATATTATATTGTACTTTACTATCAAAAACTTCTTCATAATATTCATTTGTTAAATAAATGTAATTGTAAGCATAATTTTCAGTTATATCACTAATTTTAATTTTATAAGCTTGATTGTTCGGATTATAGATGGTCACCATATCTCCTTTTTCTACATTTAAATTCAAAGCCATTTTTTCGGTAATGACAGCTCCATCATTTTTTAATGAAACTTCTTGTTTATCTTCACGATGACGAAGTGTGATATATTGTTTTAATTCTTCGGTATTACTTGGAACAACTAGATAAACATCATTGTTTTTATTATCCATTTTATAACTGTATAATTCTTGATAAATTAATGTTGGATCAATGATGCCATTCTCATTTAAGATTTGTTCGGTTTTATTATCTAGTTGTTGATAAGAATTATTTAAAACAAGAGTTGCTTTATATTTTGTAATATCATTAAATTGAATTTTAATAATTCCTGTAATACTGTCTTTAAGACCTAATCCAGCAAGGGTTAAAGCGGTACAACCTGCAATTCCTATAATTGTCATAAAGATTCTCTTTTTATACCTAAATATATTTCGAGTGGTTACTTTAAAAGAGAAATTTAATCTTTTCCAAATAAATCCTATTTTTTCTAAAAGCACTTTTTTACCCTTAGCAGGCGCTTTTGGTCGTAACAAGGAAGCAGGTGTTTCTTTTAAAACCGATAAAGCCGTATAAAGTGTAATGGATAAAGTCACAATGAACATTAAAATGGTTGTCATACACATCGTTAAAAGATTATTATCCAATTTTAAATCCGGAAGTACATACATAAAACTGTAAATATTATAAATGACATTTGGTAAGATGGTACAGCCTAAAAGCAAACCGACAATTGATCCAAATATTGTTGCAAAAGCAACATATAAAATATAAGTAAGTACAATTTGAGTATTGCTAAATCCAAGAGATTTATAGATTCCCATTTGTCCACGATCTTCTTCAACCATTCGACTCATAGTATTTAGACAAACAAGAGCGGCTACTAATAAGAAGAAGACAGGGAAAACTTTGGAAATGTTGCTTACACGAGTCGTATCGCTTTCATAATCTTCATAGCCTGCATTATCATTTCGATCAAAAAGATATATCGTTGGTTTTTCAATCTCTTCAATTGCTATTGCTTGCTTATGAATCGTTTCATAAGCATCTTGAAATTTTACTTCGAATTGATCATAATTTAAATAATATGTATTATATCCTGCTTCTAATGTTTTATAATTCTTTTGAAGTTCTTCTTTATACTTTGAAAGCATTTGCTTACTTGCTTTCGTTTTTTCATTTAATGTTTGTTCTTGTTTTTGAATGGCTTCTTCTGCGGCATTTATTTTTTCTAAGGCAGTATCTAGTTCTTGATCCATGTCCTTAAAAATTTGATCCAATTGTTCTAAAATACTCTCTTCACTGTTTGCATCAATTTGATCGATAATTTTTTGTACGGATTCACTATTCCATAATTCTTCCAAATACTTTTTTACAGCCTCTTTATCCGTATAATCAATCTCTGGAACATCCATATCGAAATTCCCATTCTTTATATATTCAATAAGCTTTTCTTGTTCCTCGGGAGATAAAGTTACAATATAGGCCATAATTTCTTCATAGGTCATATCCGAAAAATCAGGGAATCCATCGTAATTATAAATATAATAGATAAAATCCAAATAACTTTTATAAGTATTGTACTCTTCTAAATCCGTTTGATATTCTTTTTTGCTTTGTTCTAGTTTTTCTTTAGCTTCTTGCAACTGCTCCTCTGCTTTTTTCGTTTCTTCTTGCAATACTTTTTCTTTTTCGTTTATTTGCTTGTCTAATTCTTGCAACTTTTTATTATTTGAATCTAAGGTTTCTTTAGCAGATTTAAGTTCTATTCTATATTTTTCTTGTTCAGCTTCTACTTGTTTTTTGGCATCTTCAAGTTTTTCTTCTGCTTCTTTTTTTATTTCGTTATATCGCCTCGTCTGTAATTGTTCCAATTGCTCTTCTACTTCTTTTTGTAATTGATCTAAAGCACTTTGATATTCTTCAGAATAAGCAGATTCTTCTTTCGTATTTTTGCCCGTTAAATAAATAACCGTATACACATCTGTGTTGAAGTTTTCTTCTAATGTATATAAATAGCCTGAAATTTTACCATTTCCAATTTGGGTAGACCCTTTATTACTTGCTTGTATATACATAGGAGAATGAATGGTTCCTACGACTTCTACTTTTGTTTCTTTCAAAGCATCTGTATCTAAAGTAAGCCTTTCTCCTACTTCATAGACCGTTGCATCCGCTAAAACTTCATTGTTGTTCTTAGGCATTCTACCATCTACTAATACAGTCTTATTTATGTTACTTGTTATACCTAAAACACGAATTGCATTACTACTTTCTAAGCAATCTACGTAATGACTTCCCTCAACATCTGCAACAAGATCCATTGCTTTTAATAATTCTATATCTTCATCAGTAAAACCAAGAGTACTAACTAATTTTAAATCCATTAGATTCTGCTCTTGATAATAAGAAGAGGCCGTATATAACATATCATCGCTTGTATTTCTTATTCCTGCAAAGAAACCAACACCTAAAGCAACAATAAAAAATACAGATAGAAAACGACCAAAAGTAAGTTTAATTTTCTTTAAAGATTCTTTTAATAATAACTTCATATTACCAACTGATTTCCTTTGCGTCTGTTGGTTTTTTATTTATTATAACATCTTCAATCGTTCCATTTTTTACTTTTATAACTTTATCCGCAATATCCGCAATAATCGAATTGTGTGTAATAATAATCACGGTCATTCCCATTTTACGTGCTGTTTTTTGTAATAATTCCAAAATACTTTTTCCAGTCTTGGAATCAAGAGCTCCAGTAGGTTCATCACATAGTAATAATTTTGGATTTTTAGCAATAGCACGAGCAATGGCCACTCTTTGCTGTTCTCCACCAGAAAGTTGTGCTGGGAAATTATTCTTTCTTGTTTCAAGACCCACTTCTTTCATAACCTCGTCCGCATTTAATGGATCTTTACAAATTTGACTCGCTAATTCTACATTTTCTAAAGCCGTTAAATTTTGCACTAGGTTGTAAAACTGAAAAACAAAGCCAATATCATATCTACGATAATTAATTAATTCTTTACGAGACAACTTTTCAACATGTTTCCCATCAACGACCACATGACCATCCGTAGCACTATCCATACCTCCTAAAATATTAAGAATGGTTGTTTTTCCTGCACCAGATGGTCCAAGTACTACTACAAGTTCTCCTTTATTGATCGAAAAATCAACATGATCGACCGCTTTTATTTCCACTTCGCCCATTTTATATACTTTTTTTAGATTTTTAACATCAATGTAGCTCATAAATAGCACCCCCATTACATCGGCTTTATTATATCATATTTTTTCTAAATACGCAAAACAATACACAAAACTTTCACAAAAAAGAACTTAAATTAATTAAGTTCTTAAATAATTGATTGTTGCGGAACAATTACTATTCCAACGACTATCCCAATTTTCATCTACATAAGATTTTGTATTATCAATATTAATGGTTTGTGAAGAAGTCCAGCTAGAAAAAACATTAAAACCAATATTTGTCACACCAGCTGGAATTATAACCTCTGTTACACTGGTGCAATTATAAAAGGCACTTGAACCAATGGAAATGACTTCAGAAGGAATATTCACACTTTCTAAACTCGTACAATCAGCAAATGCAGATTGCCCAATAGTGGTTACACTTTCTGGAATAGGAATTGAAGTTAATTTAACACACCTGTTAAATGTATATGACTCTATTGTTGTCAAGGAAGAAGATAAAACAATTGATTGTAAGCTAGAACATCCACTAAAAACACTACTTCCCATGGTTGTTACACTATTAGGCAATTCCATTGATACTAAACTTGTACAATCAGCAAATGCAGATTGCCCAATGGTGGTTACACTTTCTGGAATAGTAATTGAAGTTAATTGATTACAAATATAAAATGCATGATCTCCTATAATTATTACACTATCCGGAATATTTATTGAAGTTTTTGCACTTGGACATATAATCAATTGAGATACTTCTTTATTATATAAAACCCCATCAATAGATGTATATATTGAATTGTCTTTTGAAACATTAATTTGTTCTAAATGATCGCAATACATAAATGCTAAATTGTTTATATTTTCTATATTTTCTGAAAGATCAATTGAGGTTAAACTTGTACAGTATGCAAACGCACTTATTCCAATTGTCTTTATGGATTTAGGAAGTATAATTTCTTCAATATCATACATTTTTACAAATGCATAAGATCCAATACTTGTTAATTTATCAGAAATTACTAATTCAGTAACATGGCTGCTACGACTCCACATAGTATTAGAATAAAATCCAGAGCTTCCGATTCCATAATCCACCATAGGCCCAGAACCAGTGATAGTTAACTCTTTTACTCCAGAAATAGATGTAGTCATATTGGATGTTGCAGTACCAGGTACACTTAATTTTGTGACTTTGTTACAATCCTTAAATTGATAATCTCCTATATGCGTTATTTTATCCGATATAGTTAATGCGGTTAATTTTTCTCTACTGGTATACCATGGTGTATATTTGTAAGTAGTAGAAGAATAATCTGGCATATCTCCAGAACCTGTTATCTCTACAGTTTCTAAATTGTTAACATTATTAAACATATTCGAAGAAATCAAAATTGTTCCCGGTATACTTAAATAAGTAAGTCCTGTGCAATTATAAAATGCAGAATTTTCTATGCTTGTTACAGTTTCTGGTATAATTATTGATGTTAAACTTGTACAATTTCTGAATGCACTACCGCTTATTGCCGTGATTTTAGATGGAATATTTACTTTTTCTAGACTGATACAATTTTCAAAAGCTGAACCTCCCATACTTTCTATATTGTTTGATAGTACGATCTCTTTTAATCCTGTACATCCATAAAAAGCTCTATCAGCAATAGTAGTTACACTGTCTGGAATTCTTACTTCTGTTATATCTTCATTTCCTGTAAATAAGCCTTGTGGAATATTGGTTATTCCATTTTCTAATACTATGCTTTTTGCGGGGATTGTTGGACTATTTAAACTGTTCGTTTTCTCTTCAACCTTTGTATAGAATTCTTGACCTTCATCCGTTGGTTGACCACTCTCATTCATTAACCCTTGTTCTATTAGGTATGTCATATAAGCATCCAATGTTAGTTCTATACCATTAGTATCATATCCTAACTCTCTTAATACGTCTTGTATGATTACTAATGATACAAGAGTATTCATATTTTGAGAAATTATACTTTGGTATAATTCTGGATCTTCTTGTTGCAACCTCATAAGATAATTTTCAAATTCTTGTAACGACGTAAATGATTTGACATCTTCTTCTGGAGCGCCAGCTGCAATAAACACTTTCTTATAAATATTTAAAAATTCCTCATTTGCATATACTAAAGTATCAGAAAGATCATTTTTAATATTTCCTTGCCCTTTAATAACTACATTTCCATTCGCATACATATAGGCGGTTACACTTCCATCTCCTGCTTCAGAGACATCAATTTGTTGTACTAGTCTATTCTCATCATAGATTTGTACAGCCTCAATACTTACTTTCGCTTCAAAAGTTTTATTGATTGCTTGTTCTGTTGTTGCATCATAATCTACCCATAAATATAATTTATAATGATTTGTTTTTTCTGCATCTAAGTATTTATTATCTAGTTTATATAACTTCTTTCCTTCTTTTTCAATCATTTCTTCTTGAGATAATATTCTTGAGGCTGAAGTAACTATTTTTTCCGTTCCATCTTCTTCTACTGTTAAATAATATCTTACTACCTCTGTTGGAAGTGTTGATACACTTTCATCTATTTCGATATATAGATCGTACTCCGCATTGATGGTTCCTTCATTTACAATATCAAAGGTGTATGGTGTCTGTTTTTTTCCTTCTTCTTCTGTAATTGGAAAGGCATTTTCTAAATTGATTTCATCTTGTTCATTTTCAATTCTTACATCCAATTTCCCGGCACTTATCACATTCTCTTGTTCTCCTCTTGTTACTGTTCTAAATACAGCATAAGAAGTACCTAGTACTAAAATTATACCAACTAAAATTCCTGTAATTTTCGCAATACGATCATATTTTTTTCTTATATTTTCTTCCATATTCTCACCTATTCTCCTCTTCTATTTTATAATTAACAATTTTCTCTGTCAATGCTATCTCCTTTTTCCTCTTTTCGTTTTACATTGATTTTGACAATAAAAAAACGACTATTGTCGTTTTCCTTCATTTTTATTTTTCTTAAAATCTTTTAATAAGAATATGATAATAAATACTACTAATATTAAATAGATCAATGATAATAATAGCGCAAGTATATTCATAGATTCAAAGAATAAATTTAATATAACAATATAGAAAATTACAATACCAAAAATAGCAAGTACAATATCGGCGTAACTTTCAAATCTACTTGGTGTTTCATCAAAAAAGTCTTTAATTGTCATAATAATTCGATTAATACAGAATAAAATCATGACAAATAGACCTATAATTTTTAATGTCCCACTTGTTGTAAAAATTAAAAAATTAAATACACCTAAGAAAAACAAATATACAAATAACAATACAACATTCTTTACAAAACTTTTCATCCTACACCTCTATTCTATATAAATTATAATATAAAGAACACAGATTCGTCAATTATAATTTACAAACAATGATTTCATTGTTTTGCTTTCCTTTTCCAAGATCCGTTCCTAAAACAATAATCACTGTATCGTCTTTTTTTACGATCTTAGAGTCGGTGGCAACTTGTTTTGCTAAAGTCACTAATTCTTCCGTTGTTTCTTTAACACCTGCTTTAAAAGGGAATACGCCCCATCTTAGATTTGCTTGTCTAAGTCCAGTTTCATCAACAACTGCGGCAATAATTGGACATCCTGGACGAAAATCCGCAATTAAATTAGCAGTGTTGGAAGAATACGTAACAACCACAATTGCTTTAGCGTTTAAATAAGTTGCAGATGTACAAGCTGCAAGGCAGGTTGCATTTAAGATGTTTTTATCAAGCAAAGCACCATTGTTTCTTAAATCAATTCGATAGTCTAAGCTTTCATCAATTTCTTCAACGATTTCACTCATAACTTTACAAGCTTCAATTGGGAAACTTCCCATAGCGGTTTCGCCGGATAACATCACAGCACTGGTTTTATCATATACCGCATTAGCAACATCACTCACCTCGGCACGTGTTGGTACACTGGATGTAATCATAGATTCTAACATTTGTGTGGCAGTTACAACGATTTTTCCACTTTTATTGCATTTGGCAATCATTTCTTTTTGTAACTTTGGAATTTCTTTAAAAGATGTTTCTACTCCTAAATCTCCTCGTGCGACCATAATGCCATCACTAACGGAAATAATATCATCTAAGTTATGAATTCCTTCATGATTTTCTATTTTACTAATAATTTTAATTTTTTCTCCACCATTTTCATCTAAAAGTTTTCGAATACTTAGCACATCTTCCTTACATCTTGTAAAGCTAATAGCAATGTAGTCTATTTGCTCCTTAATTCCAAATAAAATATCTTCTTTATCTTTTTTCGAAATATACTCCATAGGAATCGATAAATTAGGTATCGAAATACTTTTATTATTAGAAATAACACCACCATGAATGACTTTACATACAATATTCGTATGATCAATATCAATCACTTCTAAAGTCACTTTTCCATCATCCATCAATAATTTATTTCCTATTTTTACATATTTATATAGATCTTTATAATTCACTCCAATTCGATTTTGATCTCCTAATTCTTCACTCGTATCAAAGGTATAAATATCCCCATCTTTCAATAAGATTTCGTTATCTTTAAATTTATAAATACGAATCTCAGGGCCTTTGGTATCAAGCATTAACGCAACAGGTACATGAAGCTCTTTCCTAGCTTCTTTAAATTTTTGAATGATTTCTTTATGGGAGGCAAAAGTCCCATGAGAGAAATTTAACCTGGCACAATCCATTCCATTTAAAATTAATTGTTTGATTTGTTCGGTGCTATCAACTGCAGGTCCCAATGTACATATAATTTTTGTTCTTCTCATGTTATTCACCTATACTTTCTTTTAACAATTTTTTATAATCTTCAACACCTGGTTGATCAAATGGATTCACATCAAGTAAGTACCCTCCTACGGCAGCACTTATCATAAAGAAGTAAGCAAGTCTTGCTAGATTGTAATATGAAATTTTATCTAAAGTAATTATATTGGAACATACCTGACCCTGCTTATGCGCACGTGCAACCGCATCAACGGCTTTCGCGTTAATCTCATCTAAAGTAAGATGATATTTGAAAGTATCTATGGTATTGGTTGTTTCGATCTTTATATTGGTTTCGAACAATATTTTCTCTCCATCCTGATAAAACTGACCAAGAGAGTGTAAATCTCTGGTATTTAAAGTACTAATCGGTAAAATTCCTTTTTCTTGTTTGCCTTGTGTTTCTGCAAATAATTGTTTTAACCATTCTGTAAATGGTAACAGTTTTTCTTCATAGACTCCAAAAGATTCCACTTTTTTTCCTTGTTTATAAGATAAATCTCTACTTATAGCATATTCATAAGCAAACGCTACATCTTCTTTTCCATCATGTATTCCTCTAAGTATTTCTTTAATATCAATTCCAAAAACAGCCATAGGAAGAAGTCCCACAGTCGTAAACACAGAATATCGTCCTCCAATATTTCTTGGCACTTCATACGTTTTAAACTGATTTTCTTTGGCATATGTCATTAAAGCACTTTCTTTATCGGTGGTAATGATTACTCGATCCGTAATATCCTCATATTTTTCTTTTAAAAGGGCAAGAACTCGATCAAAGATTAAATTCGGCTCTAAAGTTCCTCCACTTTTAGAAATCAAATTAACCACTACATCCTTATCTTTTAAATAATTAAGTAAGTCATTTAAATAATAGGAAGATAAAGAGTAGCCCGCAAATAGGACTTCACAATCTTTTTTTTCAAAATAATTGGAAAAAGCTTTTATAAAACTATAAGCACCTAAATAGGATCCCCCTATTCCAATGACCAAAAAGACATCGGCTTTCTTTTTAATTTGTAGAGAAGAAGCAAGAATGTCTTCTACTTCTTCTTCTGAAATGGTTGTTTCTTGATCCACCCAATCCAACATGGATTCTTTTTTTTGAAAAATTTCTTTAATTTTTTCTATTTTTGAACTATATTTGGATACTTGTTCTTTTTTTAAATTTGTATATGTATAAAAATCATATTTAATCATATTCTACTCCTTTACAAAAACTTCAATTTGATGGGGTTTCTTATCATCGATTAATTCTATTTCTCTTACTTTTTGATTATCCATTTTTATTTCATTTTTAGTATCTTTTTTTACTGCAATTTTATAAATGGTATCATTATAATGATAAATGATTTCATATTCTTTAAAAGTGTTTTGTGGTTTTATTTCTAAGTGATTCCCTCTTAAGCGAAATCCCAAAATGTGATTTAAACCAACATTGTAATACCAACCACTACTTCCTGTATACCAGTTCCAACCACCTCTTGCAGGCATATCCTTGTTGCTATAGATGTCTGCCGAGATGACATAAGGATCTATTTTATATACATCAGCTTTTTCTTGTGTATCGCTACGATGAATTGGATTAATCATTTGATAATATTCATAGGCTTCCTTATATTTACCTATCTTTAAAAGAGCTAAAATATACCAAGCTGTTGCATGTGTATATTGCCCTCCATTTTCTCTGATTCCTTCTGGATATCCAGCAATATATCCTGGATTTTTTTCTTTTCCTGAAAATGATGGTGTTAATAATTTTATAATTTTTAAATTTTCATCTACTAAATTTTTTTCAACTGCCTCCACAACAGAATCTGTTTTTTCTTTTGAAAGACCCGTAAGAATTGCAAAAGCTTGTGATATCAAATCGATCTTACACTCTTTATTCTTTTTAGCTCCTAGTTTCGTACCATCATCAAAGAAAGCTCTTAAGTAATATCCATCTTGATAACAACGATTCAATGCTTTTTCTAATTTTTCTAACTCTTTTTGATAAGCATTCATATTTAAGTTTAAATCATAATTTTTAGAAAGAAGAATAAATTTTTGAATGTTGTCATATAGGAAAAATCCTAACCATACACTACTTCCTTTTCCTTCAATACCTACTTTATTCATACCATCGTTCCAGTCTCCTCCACCAATTAAAGGCAAACCATTTTCAGCCATATTGGCTAAAGCATGATCAATGGAAAGTTTTAAATGTTCATATAAAGATTTTTTGTGTTCGGTGTAGCTATAATTCATTCCACTTTCTTCTTCATTCTCTTCGAGTTTCCTTGCTTGTACAAATGGAACTTGTTCATCTAAAATCGAATAATCCTCCGTAATGTTTAGATAAGTAGCTGTGGCATATACCAACCACAAATAATCATCTTTATACCTGCTTCGAAGTCCAAAATGATTGATGGTATGCCACCAATGAAGAACATCTCCTTCTTCAAACTGATGACGCGCATTGATTAAAATTTGTTCTTTTGTAATTTCTGGGTACACACTACAAATATTTGTAGCATCTTGTAATTGATCTCGATAACCAAAAGCACCTCCAACTTGATAAAAACCAGCACGAGCTTGCAGTCTTGAAGACAAAGTTTGGTATAAATACCAAGAATTCATCATATAATCAAAACTTTCATCAGGTGTTTTTACCGTAATCTTAGACAATCTTTTTTCCCAATATTGGATTACACTTTTAATTTCTTTGTTGACTACTTTTAAATCATGGTATTTGGTTGCTAAATAATCAACCATATCCATTCCCTTCGCACATCCAAGTACAAAAGATAGTTCATAAGAAGAATCTTTTTCAATTGAAATTGTAGAGGTAATGCTTTTCTTCGTAACTTGATTCATATCAAATGTATCAATTTTTTCGGAAGAAGCTAAAAATACAGTTACATCCGAAAAGTTTGGATCATACACATTACGCATATATAAATACTGTTCACTTTTTTCACATAAGATATATCGATTGGTCTTTTCACTCGCACTACCAAGTGTTGGATTTAAAAATAATGAAACCTGTAAATTTAATTTTTTATCTGTTCGATTGGTTATTTTTAGTTTATAAATCTTAATATTATCTTCTTTTGCAACTACAATCGTAGAATCGACGATATAATCCTTCGTGTTCATTATATATTGTACATAACCTGCTCCAAATTTTGTAAGTGAAGGATTTAAATACTTCTGATTGATTTGGATCCCTTCTGTACGATCATTGACTACAATATCATTGGTCCAAGTAGAGATTTTATACATTTGTGAATTGTATCCATAAGTAAATCCACACATATTGTTGGTCATAATCGTACCAAACGTTTTATTCGATAAAACATTCGTCCATGGTGTTTTGGTGTTTTCATTGGTAATGATGTATTCTTTTCCTTGTTTACTAAAACCACCATATCCATTATAAAATTTAAGCTTTTTACAATCAAAACTACTTGGAAAAGTTCTTTCATATTCAATCGGTTTTTCTGGTGCCATATTGCTTTGTTTACTAATCTCTAAAACAGAATCCGCTAAAGATTTATTCACTTTGGTATCAAACTTTAAACGAGCGGTCATATTTAATAAAGTTTCTTCTTCCTTGGATACGTCTTTTTTATCGAGTATAAATACTCTTCCTGGGACATCATCTATATCATATAACGTACGCATCTTATAAAGTTCTAACTCAATTTCTTTTTTAATTACTTTGCTATATTCTTCATCTTCACTATTAATAATCACTAAATCAAGAAAAATCGATCTACTTTTAAAATAAAGATAAGCCTTCAATATTTCTCGGACAAATCCAAGCGATGAAATCTCCTCAATATGAATACACATAATTGGTAGATCCCCAGAAATACCAAATTTCCATAAATTGGTTTGATTTAAACTGTTTTGTTTTAATAATTGAACACGATCTTCATGAATAAAAATTTTAGAAGTTTGATAAATGTAATTTAACATTGTATTATAAGTACGCATTTCATAACCTTCAAGTCCTAATAATTTTGTATTCTCATTATTTGCCATCGTTGCATAGGTAAATGCTTCTTCTAATTCATGTTTTTCATTATAAGATTTTAAAATATCATTTACTTCTTCTTTACTTCTAGCAAATCCAGAAATATAATAGACTTCTTGTTTTTGCCCCGGTAAAATTTTTAAAGTATGCCTGATGGCCATAATCGGATCAATATTCGTACCCACTTTATTCGAAAGTTTTTGAAATAGCGCGGCTGGATGTGTAAGATTATTTCCTCTGTTAATAAATTCTTCTCTTTCTGAAACAAAAGTCGATGGATTGTTACTATTTAAATTTAACAAACGCGCAAAACAATACGTTAAAGAAAAATCATTTCGATTTTTACGACACATCACCAAAGCATCATTATCTGTATCTATTTCACTATGAATAAATAAATTTTGAAAAGTACGATGATTGATATCCGCCATATTCTTATCCAAAACGACTTCATTATAAGAAGTAATTTCTATGTTTTTCGTTTCATGGCTATTGTTCATAAATGTATATTTTCTAATTTCAGCATTATGCTTTTTTGTAACAATCATTTCACTTTTTGTAACAAAATTTTCATCTTCCCTGATAAATTTCACTCGATCCGTTGCAAAGACAACCTCATATTTATCTGGCGTTTTATAAACAGGTGCATACGTATTGGACCAAATTTTGTTGGTTTTTAAATCTCGAATATACAAATATGTTCCATAATCTTGATTGGTAATTTTGCGATAACGATTAATTTGAATTTCTTTATATCTTGAAAAGCCATTGCCACGATCATTAATAATAAGGGCATATTTCCCATTTGATAAAACAGAAAATTCTTTGGTATCTTTCAAAGTAGAGAAAGAACGGAAATCATTTGCTACCTTTTCCCTTTCAAAATTGTATTTCTTATATTCGTTTGCACTGATATCAATTGGTGTATTGATGCCTAATTTTTCTTTTAATAACATATCATAAGCATTCATATTGGTATCACTATGAAAATAGTTTTGGATAATGCCATCTTTTAAATAATTCGCTAACGAAGAGAGAATCATCCCTTGATGATGAGCGAAGAATGCATAAACATTCTCATTCAAATCATAGTCATAGGCCTCATAGCAACCATATTCTCCATACATACCCATTTCCTTAAATTTCTTTATGTTTTCATAAACAGCCTCTGGAAATAATGCAGTTGTCATTAAGGAACTATAAGGAGAAATGACAACTCGATCATCCATATCATTTTGTAATTTTAAATAAGGCGTTGAAAAATATCGATATTTATAATTCATCTTTTCATCTTTTTTAGCACAAGCGGACTCACTAATTCCCCATGGTAGATTTTTACTGATGTTAAGAGCATATTCTTTTTGACAAAAATATGCAAAATAATAACTTTCATCCAATAAGGTGTTTTTATAATTTTTCATAAAGATCAGTGGCATATAATATTCGAAAGAAGTTCCAGACCAAGAGAGCAATCCCTTATGCCTTTTGTATCTCGTTTGTGTCTTATCTAAAGACAACCAATGTTTAATTGGTACTTGTTGTAAGGCAATTGCTACATATCCAAGCAATCTCGATTCACTAGCAAACTTATTATAATTATACTCACTGAGTTTCGCTTCTTTGGTATCATATACGACACTAAAAACATTTTTATTGGTATATAGTACTTTAAAATTGGTATTTTGAATAAGATCTTTTACCATTTCATAAAGTTTTTTTTCTTTATGTTTTTTGACAAATTCCTTCGTTACAATCAAGCACGCTACAAAATTACCACTATCCACAGATGAAACGACTTGTGGTTCTTTAATTTCTAATGTTTTGATATCGTACCAATTGTATAAATGACCATTCCATTTTTCTAATTTTTGGACTGTTTTAATAATTTTATGTATTAAATTTATTGCTTTATCCAAAGAAATAAAGTTAAGCTCATAAGCGGAAATAATAGATGTTAAAGAAAATCCAATATTGGTTGGAGAAGTTTTTAAATCCACTTTTTCTTCACGAGTCAACTGATAATTATCTGGGATTAAATAATTGTATTCTTTTGTTAACAATTGATCAAAATACTGCCAAGTTAAGTGAGCAAGCTCTGTAATTTCTTTGTTTTTTTCATCATTGATTTCTTCTTTCTTTGTTTTCGTTTTACTGACATAATTTAAAACAAAAGGAGCAATTAAGAAAGACAAACTAAATAATGTTGGTAAAAGGAAGAAGGATGGGTCTGTTAAAAGAGTAACTACGAGTAAAACAATAACACAAATATAATTGGCTATAAATTTTTTAAAATAAGTTGATAGCGTATTTTTAGCTTTTTTCTCAGCATCTTCTGCAGTTAACCAACTTAATAAATTTTGCTTACTAATCAACATTCGATAAACAGAAGTAAAAAAGGATTTTAAATATAAATAGCAAGTATAAGGAATGGTAATGAAAGAAATAAAACTTCTGATGGCTACGGCTTTATTGCCATACATGATATTTTCATGATATTTATATTTTTGTTTTCGATTGGTTGGTTTAATTTGAATATGAATTCTTTCTGCCCAAGATAACAAAGTAGGAAGCAATAATACAAACAATAAGAATAAAATGGTAAAGTAAAGATTTTTAGAAAGACATGTGTTTAATACCAAGAGTAAGACAAAGGCAAGATATAAAAACATTCTTCGAATGTTATCAAAAATTCGAAATTTTCCGATGGAGTCAATTGGATTTTTAATCCATTTATTTCCGGCTTTTATTTTTGATTTTAAATAGCCTAGTATTTGTGTATCTCCCCTAGCCCATCTGGCTTGTCTAGTGGTATCTACTTGATAACTAGCAGGGAAATCATCAATAAATTCAATATCCGATGCTAAAGCACATCGTAGGAAAATTCCCTCAATCATATCATGAGATAAAATTAAATTTTCTGGAAATAAGTTACTAAGAATCGTATCAAAAGCTTCTAAATTATAGATTCCTTTTCCTACAAAGTTGCCTTCATGAAAATAATCCTGGTAAAAATCACTGACGGTTGAATTATAAACACTGAATCCACCAACGCCTGCAAATGTTTGTGAATAGATGGATTTATTGGTCGATTCAATATCCATACTGATTCTTGGTTGCATCATACCATACCCTTTTATAATTTTGGTTTTTTCTTCATTATAAATTGGTTTATTTAATGGATGATCCATAGCTCCAATTAGATGAATCGCTGTATTTAAAACCAAGTCGGTATCGGCATCTAAAGTAATGACATATTTTATTTTTTCATTTAAAGAAGAAATGGTTTCTACTTTAAAATATTTTTCTTTTTGTTCGTTTGTATATTGATGTAATAGCAATTTATTAAAATCAATTAAAGCGCCTCTTTTTCGTTCATAACCTAAATATGAATGCATGGATTTATTGTAAAAACGATTTCTATAGACGAAATAGAAAAGATTTTGCTTGTATTTTTTATTTAATTCTTTGCAAAGTTCTAATCCATAATTGCATATTTCATCATCAAAAGAAGTTGTTTTGCTTTTTTCTTCACTTGCATCGACCATTAAAGCAAAATATAAATTTTTACTATTGTTTACCAAATAAAATTGTTCTAATTTCTTGAACATTTTTAACATTTTCTTCTTATCTTTGACAATGGTTGGTATTACCATCATGGTTTTTGCTGAATTTGGTATTTTTTCTAAATAATTCATCTTAGGCAAAGAAACCGGTTTATAAAATTGCAATAAAAGTTTATTGGTTATTTTAATTACTATATCACTGCACGGCAAAAGGAGTAAGAAAAAACCAAAAATATAATTTTGAAATAAGAGAATAGCAAAAGCCAAGGTTAAAATAAGTGTAACAATCGTAATGAAGCCTAAATAAAAGATTCTTCTTCCTTTTAGATTTTTTTCTTTAAACAAATAATTTCCAATATGTGTTTTTGTCTTTAAAGCTTCTGTAATCAATCGATTGACATAACTATATTCATCCGTTAGTTCTTCTTCTTGATTTTTGATGATTTGTTCACGGTATAAACTTTTAGTATCATCCGTCATATTTTTATAAACTTCATCAAAATTTAGTTGTTTTTCTGTAAAAGAAACTTTATCATATAATGTACTACTATCTAATTCTAAAACGATTTTTAAAGACTGAAAGATATTTGATGTTACAATATTGTTTTCAATTTCCTTTTTATGTTCCTGTTCAATAATTGTTCGAATATCAACATTATTTTCTTTTAATAATTCATTAAATTCCATAAAACCATTATCGGATATAGAACCTAATTCTTGTATTTTTTCATTTAAACGATATAAATAATACGTCTTTTTTAATAAAGTTTTATTTAATTTTATATAATTTTTAATATCGATCTTTGCATTGTTTTTATAATGTTTTGATACCATAGTATCCGTAACTTTATCTGCTTTTAACAACTCTTGCAATCTTGTTTCTTCAATATCAACGACTAAACTTAATCGTTTAAAAAACAAAACAAATAAAATATAGACAATGGTATCAATTTCATTGTAACTAAAATAGTGTTCATAATTTTGTTGAAAACGATTAATTTCCTTTTGCAAAATGTTGATGTCTATTAAATAATTGTATCTTTTTAATATTTTGGAAAGCATTTTTTCTACCTTAGTTGCGTTATTTATAATATTTATAAACTTTCGATCCCTTTTTACCTCTTGAAAATGATTATAGACTTCCCTTAATAAGTAATAATTATCAATAAACCATTCATTGGTAGGCCCTACAAAGTATTTCTTTTTGGTTAATAAAACCAGCTTTTCATAGTAATCGGTAATTTTTGTATAATCTTTTTTTAAACTCTTTTTGCAATTCATAACTTACCTCCTCTATACTATATCCATTATATCATTTTCCTAGGCCTTTATCCAATAAAAAAAAGCATATCTTTTCTATGCTTTTATCGGTTTGTTAACTTTTTAGTTTTAGCTGTCGTTTTTTCTTCTAACATTTGAAGTCTTTCTTCATACCCACTAAAAATAAATTTTAGGGTACGCCTATAATCTTTCGTATTTTGATGGTTTTGTCTATACTGAACAAGATCTTTCATAGTTGCAGTTGTAGATTCCTCTAAAAAACGATGGTCCACTTCACTCACAAAACCACCAAAGGATACTCTCCTTTCACAAGATGGAATAAAATAAGGAAGGAGCTTTCCCTTAACATTGGTTGTTTTGATTTTAGAAAAAATCATATCGTCACAAATATCACAATATGTGGTTGTTCTTAACAAAGGAATTTTAATTCCTGTAATAATTTCTTTAGCATAACCAAGTCGATAATTAGGAACTACTAAAACTTCCAACTCCGTTTTTTCTTTATATGCTCCGTGTGGTGCATAGCCATTTTTAATATAGAAATCCGATAAAATATAAATGGATGTTTTGTATACTTTTTTCATGATGTACCTCCTATTTCATTATAATATACTTTTAAGTATCATACAACTTTTTTATACATTCAAATAACGTGAGATCATCTGCTTTGGAAATCTTGTTTTTTTAATCACATGATCTGTTTTTTCTTTATCAAAAGGAACTTCTATTTTTTCAAGTTCATATCCCTCTTTTGTTTGATGAATAATCGTATATGTTGCCAAATCATCACGTCCACCCTTATTTCCCATACCAGTTGCTCTTAAGGTGTGAAAATTGGTGTTTGAAGTTTCTACATGACTTTCAAAATGAACATGTCCTTGAATAATAGCATCGTAATCTTTTACTGTTTTTAATTTGTCATTACTTAAAAACAATGGATTTTCAATATAAGATTTGACTCCTTCTAAAGAAGGAATGATATATTCTTGCTCTTTTATATACTTTCTTAAAAGTTTTAATTGCGTAATGGGACTTTCTTTTGCAAATGTTTCATCAAAAGGATATCCGATTGAATAAGCAAGTTCCATTAATTGATCCTTACTATTGGTATAGAAAAATTGATCATAACTTTCATTTGGATAATCTTGATAAGACCAGGTACTATGCATATCATAATCACATCGTACATCATTTGCAAAATGACATAAAGCAATGCTTTTATTTCCAAGTGCTAATTCTATAAATTTAGGGTATGTTTTTAAAGTACAAATTTGCTCAGGGGTTAATTGCTCTTTTGTCCAAGCTACATTGGACTCTTTTTCATAACAGAAATAAGTAAAAGGAGCCGTCGATAAATTGATGTATTCTTCATTGTTTCCTGCAATAGGGATTACTTGATACTCTTCTAATAGATCCATCACTTCTTTTGGATTTGGACCTAATCCAATATTATCACCAAGGGAATAAATCTCAGTAATTCCCCTGTTTTTGATATCTTTTAATATTGCTTCTAATGGTTCATACAACCCATGAACATCGGTAAAAACAGCAATTTGTCTTTCCTCAAAATTTTTAGTATTTTTTTCTTTGGGTTCTCCTTTTTGATTTAGCCATTTTTCTTGCAAGGAAGCAAGTATATCGTCCAGCCATTTATCCCCTTCATTACAAGCAATCATAAGCTCAATTTTTTCTTTATCTGGTCTTTGAATCGTCTCTTTTGTTTCCCCTAAATCCTCCGGTGTCAACTCTAAGCCAATCTCGTTCGTTAAAAAGTTATAAATTTGTTTAAATTTATCATGTCTAAACGATGTAAGAATCTCTTCTTGCTTTATAAAATCTGGAATCATATACTCTTCTTCACATAAGCCATCAATCTTACAAAAAGAATATACATCTTCTACTGGTATTTTTAATACATAAATTCTTTCGTGATTTGCAAAAGCAGAAGCTACGGATAAACGAGTCGTTGCGGAAATAAATAGTGTATTTCCATTTAATTGTTGTGCATATGCTATGTTATCTACGTCTAAGTTTTCAGTTTCTATGGTTTTTTTCTCTTTATACCATCTTGAATAAAATCCTGTTTCCTGACCTTTCTTAGCTCCTCTTAATAAATACATATAACCATCTTTTATAAATTTTTCATTAAGTTGTTTGCACTGTTCCTCGTCTTTTGATTTTTTTTCTAAATGAGAACTTCTTTTTGGATATTCCTTTAGTATCTCATCTACATTTCCCACAAATACATATTCTGGATGAAATAAATAATCCAAGTTGTGATTTTGATTTTTCATACCAATCCCCTTCTTTATAGAAATAATGGCTATATTATACCATACAACGAATTAAAAGTAAAGAAAGACAAGTCAAATGTTTTAACCTGTCCTTTTACTTTTTCTGTAATGTGTTTTCGTACTTCTTAATTAATTGTATTGCTTTATTTTCTGAAGCTTTGGGATCACCTCCATAGATACTGTTGCCAATATGCTCCAATAATTCCGAAGCCAGATAATTACTAGGAATGATTTGATACAAATGATCATATAAGATATCTGCTCCTTTTGTATATCTAGAAAGAAGAAGTATATTTCCACACAAACGATCCAATCTTTCTCCTAATTTAGGGTAATTTCCTGAATAGAAAGGATCTACTAAAGAGCAATCGTAATCGTTTATAATTTCTTCTAAAGCTCTTTCTTGATAACAATCCATTGCATTAGGAACCTGTTCAATTTTATAAAATATATCATTGTTTTCTAACATGATGGGACGCGTTTTTACATTATTTTCATAAAATCCTGTTTTGACATGTAAGATATTTTTTTCTTCATTAATCGTATAATTCGTAACTTTTAAATGTCCTATCTCATGAAGTAAGATATTTTTTATTCTAATTTTCTCTTCTTCTGTTGCTTCATGATCAGGCATCATTCTAGGTGTAATAACTTGAATTTCATTTTCAACAGGAATATATAAAGCAGATGGTTGTACTCGTTCAAATGTAGACCATGAAGTAATATATTTTAAAGATAAGTTTTTACGATTTTGACTTAGATAATTCACTGGATAATGATGCTCAAGATTGTATTCTTGATGCTTATTTAAAAGATCTATCGTCAAATAAGCCATTGAGGTCGGTGCTTGGTCAAACAAATTATATTTTTTATAGTTTTTATCACGCATATGTTCTTTAATTATAGAATTTTCTTTTAACTGATCTGGATAAAATTCATATAAACCATTGGGTCTATATTCTTCCTTTTCGTTATAGTAAGAATAATATTTGATTCTTTTCGTTTCTAGATCTATTCCAACAACTCCAAAAGGTATAGCATGATTATAATCATATAACTTATTTATTTGAATTATTTTACTCATTTTTGCACTTCCTTATCAATTTGGCCCTTATTCTATCATATACTTTCGTTCTTAGCAAGAATCTATTTTCTTACAAATTGATATTAAATACTATAATATAAACATTTTATAAATTGTATTTTCATAAATTTAAACAAAATAAAAACTTACGAACCTTTTATTACAGTCCGTAAGTTATTTTTTTATGGAGCAGATGAGGGAAATCGAATCCCCGTCACAGCCTTGGCAAGGCCGTATTCTAACCACTAAACTACATCTGCATGTATATAATTATAACAAAAAAGTATCTCAATTACAAGATACTTTTTATATTATCTACTTCTTTTAATACATTATCATTATAATTTAAATGATTAAAATAATAATCATAACGATAAATAGCAAACCCAGTGTAATGGGATAAATTTCTAGAATAGATAATTTGCCTTTTAATAATATCAAAATTATCAACCCATTCTTCATATCCACTACCAGCATATGTATCTTTATCCCCTGCTTTATATAAAGATAAAGCTGGTATTAAAGAAATATTATTCGTAATTAAACTATTCCACTCTTCAATGGTATCCGCAAAAGGAACTACTTCATGTAAGAAGCCATAATAGACTTGTGGCATAATAAAATCAATATAATCAGTAGAAGAACACCATTTCTTAACATCGGCATGATGTGTACTATAATTGTTATTTATATTTCCATCAGGAGAAATCCCAAATAAAATACTTTCATTGTTATTTTTTATCGTTTTATAGACTTGATAGATTAAATCGTTTACCACTTCTAAATGATAATCCTCTAAACTTTTTTCTCCCCCATTATTTACATATTCTTTATAATTTTCATAATCAATTTCTTCGTTTGGATAAAAATAATCATCAAATAATAAACCATCAATATCATAATTCTTACTTAATTCATCAATTCCATTTATAATTAATTTTTGCACTTCTTTACTGGATGGATTAAAGAAAATACCTTTATCTTTTATAACCTCTATGTTTTCAGTATCTAACCATGGATATGCAACGGATTTTTCTGTAATGGTGCTTATGTCACTCACATTTCTTATGCGATAAGGATTTACCCAAGCGTATAACTTCATATTAAACGCATGTGCTTTTTGAATAAAATACTCCAAAATATCTAAATCAAGATTATCCCCCTCTGCTTCTACAACGGTCGAAGAAGTTGGAAAATAATCGGAATAATAAATGCTATCTGCAAAAGATCTTACTTGTAATATAATTACATTAAAATTGGCATTATGAATATTATTAACCATTTCATCAATATTTTGTTGTTTTTCTTCTTTATCTTTGTTTTTTAACAATTTAGAATAATCAATATAAGAAACAAACACATAACGATCTTCGTCAGACACTTCCATAACAGGTTCTGTTTGTTCATCCACTTCTTCTTTGGTTTTATTTAAATTATAATCAATCACCCAAAGAGAAAGTATACAAAATACAATTGCAAATAAAATATATTTTTTCATATGCTTCACCTAATATAATCAAAGCATAAAAAAAACGATATTTTTGTCTATTCTTGGAGATCAGTCTTTTTTATTACATAAATTTTTTCATCTTTATAAAAACCATAAAAAATATTATTTAAATTAACATTTTCTTTATGAATTAATTTTTTTAACCAATTGATATCTTTATTCAATTGTCTTAAAGCATCTTCATCTATTTCTCCATCTAATATCAGTGGGAGTGGATAGGTATCTGTTTTGCCTTTCGTAAATACAGAGAGTCTCCCATTATTTTCTAAAATAGCATAATCCACTTCCTCTATACTTCTGATGGATTTACTTCGAAGTTGCGTAAGCAAATCATCTAGATTATAACGTTGTTTGATCATTTCTTTAAAATTTACTTTTCCACGATTAATAATTACTGAAGGTTTTCC
This sequence comes from uncultured Bacilli bacterium, assembly GCA_944363635.1. Classification (GTDB taxonomy): domain Bacteria; phylum Bacillota_I; class Bacilli_A; order RF39; family UBA660; genus CALVUP01. The sequence continues at coordinate 78,784 of CALVUP010000005.1, forward strand.
TTCAAATAAATCTCTAATCTTAGCATTTTTTATTGTGACTTTCGCCGTAATCACTTGAAATATAACTAAAAATAAAATAGCGGCAATAGGTATAAATATGTTTTCTTCATAGTTTTCAATTCCCATAGCGGCCAGTTCTGCAATCAAAACAGATACAATTAAATCAATAATACCTAATTCTCCAACCTCTCTTTTTCCCATCATTCGGTAAACCAAAGTAATTACAATATAAAAAGCAAGTGTTCTAAGTATGACAATCAAAAAATCCATAATATCACCTAATTTTATTGTGTTAAATGTCATAACTTTTTATACAAAATAATAAAATATTATAGGTGATTTTATGAAAAAAATACTAAAATATTTAAAATGTATTGGATGGATTATCGTCATAAATTTAATCCTTAGTTTTATTCTTACGCTTTTACACTATTTTGATGTTTTTTCACCAAATACAATAAAAACTTTAAAACTACTTAGTGTTATACTGTCTATGCTTATTGGTGGTATCTACATAGGACGAAAAAGTAATAAAAAAGGATATTTAGAGGGAGTAAAAATTGGACTTGTTTTTATTGTATTGATCTTCCTTTTTACCCTTATTAGTAAAAATTTTGCATTTAAATCTCTTATCTATTATTTCATTATCTTAATTTCTTCTACCGTTGGTGCGATGATTGGAATACAAATAAAGAAAGATTGATCTATGAATCAATCTTTCTCTTTATTTATTTTACTTCTATTAATCGTATCCAATATGTACCATCTTCAAATTGATCAATCGCTACTGGTTTTATATCTGCTTTCTCATTTCTTATCGCAATAAATAAGTTTCCATTACTATCTGTTGTTACCGTACGAGAATGATCTTTACCAAAGCCTTCTGTTTCTGTATAAGGTGTTGTGTAAGATCCCCCACTCTTGATGAAGAAAACCGCTTTATTATTTTGATATGGCACATTTGAAGTTACTTTATACTGTGTATTGGGTTTTAAAGTATACACCAAATGATCATTGGTTGAACCACTGGCTGTAGTTTTATTTTTATAAAATTCTTGGTAATCAAACAAATTGATTTTGTCTGGTTCTTTTGCTAATTCTTCTATAGCTGCATCCAATTGTTCCTGCGTTACTTCTCTTGTATTGTATAAAGCGATGGCTTGATTTATTTTTTCGATATAGCCATCTATATCATAATCAAAAGGATCGTAATTATAAATTTTCTCTTTATACTTTTCAATTTCAGATTTAAATTTAGTCTTATCATAAGTATATAAAGTAAATCCTGGCATTACATAATTAGCATTCTCATCTTGAATAGAGAAATGATTCGCATCATAGAACGAAGCTTGTCCGTTTGATGTGTCTTCATAATATCCATAAAAACCTATATTTACTTTTTGCGCATTGATCGTTTTGGTTTGATCTTTTACTGTACCTGTCAAAACAAAGGGATATGTTCCTGTTATTTGCCCATTATTTGCTTCATAATCAAATGCTCCTGTGGTTACGAATTTTCCCGTTTGCGTTGGAAAGGTAAATACATCATCAATCGTTACCAAATTGCTTTGATCAAAAATTGTCGTATCTGTCGCTAAAGAATTTTCGGATTGTGGATGTTCCACCTGTGTAGTCCCATCAAAAGCACTCTTATAAGAAACTTTTACATCCTGACTATCTAATGTTTCACTTACGTCCATATAGACTTTATTTTTACTTACTTTTATATAGAGAGATTGATCCTCATTTGATTTGTAAGAAACTTTATATTCTTCTGCTTCAGTACTTCCTTCCTGATAAGGAATCGCTGTTGTATTTAAACTACTCGCATAGGCATCATATGTATATTTGAATTCTTTATTGATAATCTTTACATTTTCATTGTTATTTAATGTTGCAGTTGAAAGCCCGACTTGTGAATCAAACGTGACTTTTTTATCTGAATCACTCGTATTGGTTAACATGACTGTGATTTCTTTTTGATTATTATTGCTTGATGCTTTATCAATCGTGTACTGCCCGTTTTCATTGGGTTTATCTTTTGATACTTCTAAGTATTTGACTTCAACTGTATCATTGGCTACTTGATCTTCATCATTATAAACGACATAATTTAAATTGTATTTGGCTTTAACTGCATTGGTGTTTTCTATTGTAATGGTAGCCATTTTACTTGAATCGGCCTCTACATATATGGTATGGTTCTCATCAAAGTCGTTACTACGAATATTACTTACGAGGTTTCCTACCACAATATTAAATGCCCTATCCTTTTCTTGAGCCACCGTAAACAAGGCATAAGATACATAGCTACCTAACAATACAAGGCTTCCAAAGATAATAAACAATAAGTACGTATTTTTAGGACTTACTGTTTTTCTTAAATAATACCCAAGTTTTGTATTGTTCATTAAATTGTTATAACTATTTTTAATTTTATTGGTCCATTTCTTCATATAGCTATACCTCGCCTATTGTATTCTATATTCATTATACTTAAAAAACTCTTTTTTTTCAACCAGGAATCTTTAAATCAAAGATTTTCTTGTATATACATCTACTTTTTGATCAATATATACATCGATTTGACATTTATCTGTAATTTTAACAAATCCAAGTCCATTAATTACAATATCTTCGTAATGATTCATATCATATGTCTTTTTATTTAAATCTTTTAATAATGTACATTTTGTTGCATTATATCGCTTTACTTTTAAGTTGTTGGAAACATAAACAACAAAACTATTTTTACTATCCCCAAAATAATCAATTCTAACCAAATTATCAATAATTAAACATTGATTCTTTTTCATTTGATATACTTTTGGTTTAATTTCTTTTTTAGGAATTATATTTTTTAAAAGAGAAGGATCTACAAAATTTAATATATTTCCATTATCTACAAGCCCAGGTGTATCAATTAAAGTTAAATGTTCATTAAGTGGAATGCTTATTTTATCTAAAGTCGTTGATGGCATAGGAGATATCGTTAATTCTTGAGGATTGTTTGAATAGTTTTTTAACAATTTATTAATTAAAGTACTCTTTCCTGAATTGGTTTTTCCTACAACATAGACATCAGATGTAGTTTGAAAAAACTTAATACGATTTAATAAGTAATCAATATTATAATTTTTTTCACTACTAATAATTACAATATCTTCAAAAAAATCTGTTTGTTCTTTGACATAATTTATAATTTTTTCATTTTTAATACTTTTTGGTAGAACATCTCTTTTATTAATAACCAATAAAATTTTATTTTGAATATATTTTCTTATTTCCATGAAATCTTGATCTAAATTCAAAATATCCACCACATATAAAACCAAATCTTTGGTATTGTTAATGCTTTTTAATATTTCAATATATTCTTCGTTCGTTTTTGTAACTGTTTTATATTCTCCATAGTTTTTCATACGAAAACATCTTTGGCATATATCATTTTCTAAACTTGTAGTATACCCATCATCTAAAACATTTTCATCTTGTAACTTTACACCACAACCACTACAATATTTTTCAATCATAATATTTTCCTTTCTCAAACAATTTTTTCTTTTTTAATTGTTTTAATACTTTGTTTTCAATCCATCGATTTAAAGCTGTGATCTTTAAATCTTTTTTCCCTAATGGATCCACTAAAACGGTATCGATTTTATATAAATTTCCAGATAAAACATCTGTCATGATTTGATCCCCAATCATACACATTTCTTCTTTTTGACACTGGTATTTCTTTTTGATTTGTATTAATCCTTTGGTTAATGGTTTCATGGCCATAGAAATAAAAGGGACTTCTAATTGATCACTATATTCCTTAACTCTTTTTTTTGTGTTATTGGAAATAATCAATACAATAAAATCTGTTTTTAACTTATCGAATAAAGCTTTGGTTTTTTTTGGTGTTTTCTTCTCATCGACTAAAGCAATTGTATTATCCAAATCAAATATCAAATATTTTATTCCTTTTTTCTTTAACTTTTTATAATCAATTTTAAAAATACTTTTTTGATATATATTGGGCACATATATATGCATAGAATCACCACACTATCTTTATTATATAAAAAAAAGAGTATGAAATCAACATTCCACATTCTAATATCTATCTAAAAAAGCTTTACTTTGACTTTTTTAGATGTCAACTGCATTTCTTTTTTTTGCTTTTCTTTAAGAGTTGTAAATATGGGCGCAAAAGCGTTACGATTTAAAGTCATAAAAAATTGATTTTCTTCATCCTTCGATATTGTTAACATCGTTAATACAATTTCTTGCCTTCTTTTGGAAATAAGTAGAAGTTTATCTTCTAAAGACGTATCTAAAAAATAAACATTTTTATCTTCTCCTAATATTTCTTCCATGCTGGGGAAAAGAAGACTATTTTGATCAAAGGAGAATACACTTGGCTGCTTGTTTTTACTGATAAGACGAATATCCAAACCATCGGTTGAATGATGGAAAATCATCTTTGTATGATTTGGTTTAATGATTTTTAGGGTTTCTCCTTCTACCTCGCTTTTTGTATAATTATATGTATATTGATTATTATCGACTACTTCCATACGACCACCTATATAAGCATAACACATTTTGATAAAAAAGAGACCAAGAAAAAAAGAATTAGACAATATTAGTCATTTGGCTCTATTTTATTATTTTTAATGAATTCTCTAAGTAGTTTTGTCAAAGCTCTTTTTTCAATTCTAGAGACATAACTTCTTGAGATTTTTAAATCCTTCGCAATTTCTTTTTGGGTTTGTTCTTCTTGATTGTTTAAACCATATCTTTTTACCAATATTTCATATTCTCTTTTATTTAACACTTTACAATATTTTTCTAATAACTTAATATTATCTTTAATATCAATTTCATCAATAAAATCAATTTTTGGAGTTTTTAAAATGTCAATAATAGTAATTTCGTTGCCATCTTTATCATATCCAATTGCTTCATTTAAAGAAATATTTTTACTATTCTTATTGTTTCCTCGAAAATACATTAAAATTTCATTTTCAATGCATCTTGCACAATACGTTGTAATTTTTGTATTGTGATTTTTAGAATAGCTATCAACCCCTTTAATTAAACCAATTGTTCCTATACTAATCAGGTCATCTTGCTCATTAGGATTGCTATCAAATTTTTTAACAATATGGGCGACCAATCTTAAATTGTGTTCAATCAGCTTCGCACGTGCTTGTTTATCTCCTAATAACATCTTTTTAATACAATCATCCTCTTCTTCTTTACTAAGAGGTTCTTTAAAAACTTCATTGGAATAAGAAGCCGTTGAAAAGAAAAGTCCTTTAATCAATTGAATGATATTTAAAAACAAAAAAATCACTTCCTACTTAAGTCTATGTAAACTTAAGATAGAAATGATTTTATTTTTTATATTGCTTTTAACTTTTTACCACATACAACAAATATACCTACGACTCCTATACCAAGTATTGATAAAAGAATAACGTTGGTATCGGCTGTATTTGGATTTTCCTCTTGTTCTTCACTTGAGCTACTCATTGGTGTTGCAACTGGGTTTATCTCTTCTGGGAATTCTTGATTCACTTTTATACCATTGAAAGTATAAAGTTCTGTATCATAAACAACACTACTATCGTCTGTATTTTCCAATTTTACCCATAACATGTAAGATTTTTCTTCTCCTGGATTTACAGTTTGATAAGCAATTGTATCATCTGTTGTTTCCGTCCAATCTTCTTCTACATAATCAGGGAATAATTTGACAAGTGCATCCGTTAATATTTCAAAAGCATTCTCATACTCTTCTACCATCGTATTTAATTCATCACTACAAGTTTCTAATTTTTCTAAATCTTCTGGATCTTGAGATTCTTCATAATCATCAGAATACGTTTGACAAACGTCTTGTTTTTCTTTAATAGCATCCACATCTGTATTTAAATCTTTTATTTGTTGAAGATTCGCATTGATTTGAGCAAGATCTTCATCACTAATTTCTTGATATTGATAATAAAGTTTATAATTTTCTACATTTTTGATAGTCAATTTATTTTCTTGATCTGGATACATTCGCGCTGGAAATTCAATATTTTTATTTGGATCCAATTCATCATAGCTTTCAATCGCATATACCGAAAATGGAAAACAACATAAAATACTGATAAATAAAAAACTAAAAAGTCTTTTCATATAACCTCTCCTATTCTAGAATCATTATACACAATAACGACCATCTCTTGTCAAGTAACTTTAGAAGTTTACATCGCCATTTACAAAAGTGTACAAAAAAAGAAGATTTCTCTTCTTATCTTTTAAAGAATAATGTGGCTCCTACTAAACCAATGACAATAACAGCAAGCATTCCAATAATGGTATTCATATTTTTTGGATTACCTTCTGCATTATTTACAACGGCTCCTGTTAAGAAATAATCCGAGCAATGATTAATCTTAAATGTAACATAACCATCTTTTACTTCCAAGCCCTTATCAACATATTCTATCGTATTTTTTTCTTCATTATAATAATATAAATATAATTTTTCCCCATTGGAATATTTATTCCCTACATATACATTTATAGTAGCTTCACTCGGTAAATTTCCATGATGAGTAAAAGACAAATATGTTTTATCGGGATTTTCCGCTAGAGCATCAATTTCTTGCTTTTTAGGAGACTCAAAATTAAGTTCAAAATTTAAATCAATTTCACTCCCAATTTTGTCCTTATCAAAACTCCATGAATAATACAAGTCCCCATCTTTTTCAATAATATCAATAATGACTTTTTCATCACTGATGGTTTTTGCAATTTCATATTTTGATGTATCTACCCCTTTAACAGTTATATATGGAGGAAGTTCTTCCATAGTAGCTGCCTTTACAAAACTAGGTATACATATAAAATTTAATAAAATAAATACTACGAATACTACTAATTTTACTACTTTCATAGAACCTCCCCTTTACTACATTTTTATTATGCAGAAATGAACATTATAGTTAAAGGTATTAATTGATATACAAACTTAATCATCATTAATACAAGAATATTGTTATGATTTTTACAATAAGCATACGAAAACAATAAAAAAAAAAAAAAGTATGATAATAAACTAATAACTAAGAAATGATC
>CALVUP010000006.1 GCA_944363635.1 uncultured Bacilli bacterium
AGGGGGAGAGATTAATCATGAGTCAGAATGAATTTCAACAGTTTATGCAAGTGCTTGAATCTGACTATGTTTCGGATACATTAAAGAATCCGGCATTATATAAAGGAAAGGTTTTAGCGAGTATTGTTAATTTTTTGACTTTTACAAAGGCGTACAATTCTTGTTTTTCTTATATTCAAAATGGATGGCAGCAGGCAGAGGAACTTTTGCCTATTTACTATATTGCTGAACAAGGGAAGTGTGATTTATCGGATTCTGCATTGGCTTGTTATAAACGTTTTGTACAAGATGGCTATTTTTATCATGTGACTTCTACGGAAAATTTAGATTCTATTTTTGAAAATGGAATTATTTCTTTGAATCGTCAATTTCATGGAACATTGTATGCGGATTGTTTAAAGGTCAATCGTTGTTGGAAAGAAGTTGTTAAAAGACAACATGATTCTTCTGTTTTAGAAGATTTAATCCATATTCCAAATTTCGATACACTTTATCCGGAAAGATTTGATTCGATTTATTTTGGAGCAAATTTGAATGAATTATTAGAATGTTATGGATATAATTCAGAACTTGTTAATAGTTTTGCTGAAAACATATTAGATTGTTGTTTTTGTTATGTCCCTTTAAATCGATTTTCAAAAAAGGAATTAAGAGAATATATTAAAATGCAATTAAAGGATCATTTTGATATAGAAGATAATGAAATGGCTTGTTTAATTCAATTTTATAATAAATATTATGAAGAAAAAAATGCTGCGCGTTATGGGTTAGAAAATAAAACCATTTTGATGATTCCACAAGATAAAGTTAAGGATTGTACGGATCCATCCTATATTTCTTTAATGAAAAATCCTGATGATTTCATAAATAATTATCTTAGTAGTCATAATATTGAATACCAAGGTGCTCTTTCGCCAGAAGGATTAATTGCTGTATCTGTTGATGAGAATTTAAAAGTTAAAGTAAAAAAGAAAAATAAGGACAAATAGAATGAATGAAGAAGAATTTAAACAATTTAAAGAAATTTTAGAATCAGAATTTGTTTATGATGTTTTAAGAAAAGCTACTGGTTTGGAAAAAAATGCTGTTTTAGCAAGAATTATTAATTTTTTAAATTTTACTAAAGAATATAATTGTGATTCTTTAAGAAAATGGTTAGAGGAATCCTTAGGGGTGCTTCCGATAGGATATATTCAGGAAAAGAAAAATTTGACTAGTCAAGAAATAAATTGTTTTTTATTTGAAAGTTTTAAAAAGACGGGGTATTTTTATCATGTGACAAACCCAAAATATTTGACTTCTATTTTGGAGAAGGGATTATTGTCTTTAAATACACGTTTTCAAAGAGATGTTTATCGAGATTGTAAAAATTTAAATGTTTGTTGGGATCAAATTACTAAAGAAAATCAGTTATCGGAGAGGAAGGATTTAGCTATAATTCCTTTTTATAACATTTTATACCCGGAAAGGTTTAATAGTGTTTATCTATCTAGTAATTTGTATGCTGCACTACGTATTTATGCTATGGGTCATGAGTTGTTTACTTCAATTATGGATAATCTTTCATCGCAATTATTGATCCAGAAAGATTCTGTTTCTACTAAATACGAATTTTTACAACAATTATCCATCCGCATGAATGATAAAAGTTTTCATATAAAATCAGAACAAAAACAATTCTTATTTGATTTTTGTAATTGTTATTATAAAGATATTTCTTTTGTAAATGATTTTTCTGAACAGGCTATTGTTATGGTACCGATGCAACGGATTATTCCTATACTATCTCTTTCAAACAGAACTTTATTTAAGTCTAAAAGGGATTTTAGTGTGGAATGGTCATCTTATACGGATGTAGAGTGTGATCCGATTTCTAAAGAAGGTTTGATTGGTATTGTAAAGAACAAAGATGATTCTATTAAAGTGTATAGGAAAAGTAAATAGAAGTTGACAAATAAAATAAGTTTTCATATAATGAAAGTATATAAAGCAAAGCGCAAGAAGAGTAGTTAAAACGGATATTACAGAAAGTAGTGGGTAGATGCGACACTATATGGAAGTTTTAATGAATGGGCTTGCAAGTGGTCCCTGAAAGAAAAGTAGGCGGACACGGAAGTTAACCGTTACCTGATAACATATGTATGTTGGTACATATTAGGTGGCATTAAAAGTAAGAAACAACTCTTATCCTAATTTTAGGGTAAGAGTTTTTTATTTAAAAGAAAGAAGGAGAGAATATGAAAAAAATATTAACTGGGTTAAAACCAACTGGGGAATTGACACTTGGAAATTATATTGGTGCGATTGTGCAGATGAAAAAATTACAAGAAGAATATGATTCTTATTTGTTTATTGCAGATATGCATGCGATTACTGTAAATCAAGATCCAAAAGAATTAAAAAGAAGGATTCGTGATTTTTTAGCTTTGTATATTGCTTGTGGAATTGATCCAAAGAAAAACATCATTTATTTGCAATCTGAAAATGAATTTATTCCTGCTATCTCATGGATGCTTGAGTGTACGACTTATTATGGAGAGGCATCTCGTATGATCCAATTTAAAGAAAAGTCAAAGAAAAATGCTAATTTTTCAGTTGGACTTTTAACATATCCTGTATTAATGGCAGCGGATATTTTGTATGCGGATATTGATTTAGTGCCTGTTGGTATTGATCAAAAACAACATGTAGAACTTGCGAGGGATATTGCGATTCGCTTTAATAAGATGTATGGAGATACTTTTGTTATTCCCGAACCGCTTATTTCGAAAGAGGGTACTAAAATTAAAGATTTAAAAGATCCTACAAAGAAGATGAGCAAATCAGAAGATAGTCCAAATGGGGTTATTGCTTTACTTGATGATCTTGAAGCTGCTAGAAAGAAAATTATGTCTGCAACAACGGATTCAGAAATGTCTATTAAGTTTGATGAAGAAAACAAACCAGGTATTTCAAATTTAATGAATATTTATGCATCACTTACTGAAAAGAGTATCAAAGAAGTAGAAGTAGAATTTGAAGGATGCAATTATGGTACTTTTAAAAAAGCTGTTGCGGATGTTGTTGTGGATACGCTTTCTAAGATTCAAGAAAGATACCATCAATTGATAGAGGGAAATGAATTGGATCAAATTATTGATGAAGGAATTGCTATATCAAGAAAAATTGCTAAAGAAAAATTTGAAGTAATGAAAGAAAAAATGGGATTGCATCGATAGAATAGAAACAAGTAAAAATTTACTTGTTTTTATTTACGTCAAATAAATAAAAATATAAAGGCTTCTTCTTGATTTATAAAATAGTAAATGCTATATTTAGAATAGAAAATAGGAGAGAAGGTGAAAAAATGTTATCATTTGTTTTGTCCATTATTGGAATTATTTTTATTTTTGCTTTGAAGAATATTTTTGGTTTATTCTTTGCAATAGTCGCATTCATTATTGCTTTAGTACAATTGAAGAAAAAGCAAGTATTCAATTCTATTGGACTTGTTGTATCTGTGGTTTTAATCATTTATAGTATTTATGCATTTGTTATTGCTTCTAATGAAGTGGGAAATATCATTGGGTCTTCTCAAGAAGGAATGTATTCTAGTATGGAAATGGCACTTGCACAAGGAGCTATAATTTCTGTAGAAGAAGAGGAAAGAGAGTGTGCAGAATCTGGAAGTGAGTGTGCCTTACCACCAAGTCTTACAGTGGATTTGGATTATGCTGATAATTATGAAGAATATGAATCAACTTTAAAAGAGTGTGATGGATATATTGAACTAAATTATAGTTATCCTGGAGGATGGGATGCTAAAACATATTTAAGTTGTCCTGATTATGAAACAGAAGGATATGAGAATTAATAAATATAATAGTTTTATAATTACTTTAATAAAATAGGAAACAAGCATATATGCTTGTTTTTTGTTTACGTAAAGTCTATAACTTTTGCTATAAAAAAACAACGAATTTTAATAAAAAAAAGAGAGTTAATGATACAATAAAAACAGAATATGGAGAGTGAAGATTTATGAAAAAGAAATTTTATTTATATTTATTGTTTGTATTATTGTTATTACCTTTTTCGGTAAATGCAGAAGAACTTCCTAAAATAGTGCTTGATTATATTGGGAAAAATACAATTTTATATACTGCTGATACTTCGGATCAGATTACATTAAGGATTCATACAACAGATACGCTGGCTGAGGAACAATATGATATTTTATATAAAGTAGGAGATCAAGAGTCTTATTCTAAGGATACTTGTTATGTTTCTTATTTACAGACAAGTAAATATTACAAATGTGATCTTGAAATTGATAAGAGTACCATTACCGATTCTGAGTGGACGGTTTCTGCAAAATTGCAACAAGATGGAAAGGACGTTACAGAAGAGACATCAACTACGTTTTTGGTGTATGAGGATCAAACTCTAACAGATAGTAATACAGGGGTAAGCGTATCTTTAGGTAGTTTTCCCTATAATGCCAAAATGACAGTGAGTACAGATTTAGTAGACGAGATTCAAAAGCAAAGTAATGCTTCTACTTTATTGTATTATACCATTCGTGTGTATGCGAGTGATGGTACTACGCTAGCCGCTCAACTGATCGATAAGTATGATTTAAGTGGAGCTTATATTAGTTCTATTGAAATAGCTCTTCCTAGTAGTTATACAAAAACAAAGGATACTGCTGTTTTCTTGTTCAATGATCAATATAAATTTTTATCAAATGCCGTCGATAAATATCAATTGGATGGGGATAAAGCAGATGATACCAAAGTTAATTTCACAACGTCTATTTATGGAAATGATGACTATAACGATTATGATTATCTTATGAATGGTTATATTGTAATTGCTGAATTAGGTGCTTTTAATACCAACAATCTTCATAATTCTTCATCAGTAACACCAACTTCTAATTCTATAGAAAATCCAAATACAGCCGATAGCAATATATTGTTGCTTGTTGCTGTTGGATGTGTAGCTATTGTTGCTTTTATTCTATGTAGTAAGAAAATAAGAAAAGTAAAATAATACTTTTCTTATTGTTTATATAGTTCGTGTATTGTATAATGAATATAGAATAGAGGGAGTAAGTATGTTTTGTAAAAAGTGTGGGAATCCAGTAAAAGAAAATACGAAGTTCTGTCCGTATTGTGGACATCATGTTGCTGTAGATAATTATGATTATAACAATAAAAAGATTGCTGGTCTTTTTATATGTATTTGTGGGCTTGTTTTAATCGCGATTGGTTTAGTACTTTATAACAACCAAAATAGCAATTATTATTTTTCAGAAGTGAATCGTACGCCAGAAGAAGAGCCAAAAACAGAGGAAGAAGAAACAACCCAAACAAAGGGAAAATATCAAACCAGTATTATTTATGATCACCAATATTCTGGAATGGAAATTGAAACTGAAGAAGATGCAGTTACATTAATTCAAAAAGATTCCACGGATCAAAAAAACGCATGTCCAAAAGAAATGAAAGCCATTGAAGACCGAATCATTAAAAATTATGGAATTTATGCCATAAATTTATGTGAACTTGACTTAGACTTTGCAGAGGAAATCGAAAAGGTCATTGATAAAATTTATAATGAATATCCAGAGGCTCGAGGGTATATTACAAATTTGACTTTGGTTAATACAACTATGCAAGAAAATTATATTGCGGCTTTTATGCCTTATATGAATTTTGCTTCTTCAAATACTACTGATGGATATCCTAATGTTATTAAAACGCAAGTTTTATTAAATACACGTTATTTTTTAAATGAAACTCGTTTGGAATCAAGTGTGAAAAGTTCATCTGCACAAGGATGGTTTCCTAAGAATGCCACAAAATCTTCACCAGTTGCTCATGAATTTGGCCATTATTTGTCTTTTATTGCCATGATGAATTCGCATGGATTGGATTCTATCTTATTAGAAGATGCATCGAATGAAGATACCATTATGGATATTTTGGTTGACTTTAGCAACAATACTTTTTCTTTAACCATGATTGAGGAAGCGTATAACAATTATAAGAAAGATCATCCAGAGTACCAAGGCACTTTGGATGAATTTCGGGGTAGTATTTCTCAGTACGCTTTAGCGAAGGATAATAATGGCGAGTATATTTACGATGAGACCATTGCGGAAGCTTTTCATGATTGCTATTTAAATGGAGAAAATGCTGTGGACGCTTCTAAATATATTGAAGAAGTTTTGAAAAAATATGTAAGTAAGGTGGGTGAGTAAAATGAAGAAAAAGAAATTATTTTTCCTACCATTACTATTTTGTGCTTTTATGATTCAAGCAGATGCTGCTGGGTCTTTTCAAATTGATTTAGATCAATTGGATAAAGAACAAAGTATTGGAAATAACATTAATCAATCAGTAGATAACAGCTATAAGATCGATTATCAGGCTCAAACAAATGAAGAAGAACAAGAAATTGCAAGATTATCTCGTAAGGCTGTGTATTTGCTTGTTGGTAATGAAAATACAGAGTTTACGGTAGAAAATTATATGTATCGTAAAGAAGCTTTACTAAATATGTGTTATGATCCTGAGGTACCAAATGATGAAAATGGATACTTTGATTTTAGTAGCCAAGAAGCGGCGGATAGCTTTGTAATGAGTTATTTTGTGTTTGGTAGTTTTAGAAATATTGCGAGAGTTAACCCAACGTATAAAAAAGTCGGCCAGCCTATTGTTATCAAGGGTGATGATCGTTATTTTTCTACGATTGCTATTTCTGATTTTACTTATGATGGATATGATGAGGAGAATCCGATGGAAATTGTTCGTAGTACTACTGATGTCATCTTTTATTTCGAATTTAAAAAAGATGGAGAAGAATGGAAACTTTCTTATGCAAACTCACTTTTTTCTGATAATACGGATCAATATTTTGAAGATTTAACAGAACAAGAAGATTCTTCTTCTTATAATATAGAAATGGATTTTGAGGATTTAAAAGATCAATTTGATTTTTCTAAATTAGAAAAAGTCGGTGAGGACACTTGGGAAAAATTATACAATTCAAATAAAAGAAACTCGGTTATTTTAAATTCTTATTATCGAAATAATGTCGTAAATACAGCAAATGGTTTTTATTTACGAAAGGGGGTTATTGTTACAACTTGGTCATTTGTACAAAAAGCTTTACAAGATTCTCAATATATTTCAATTACGGATTCAAGTGGTAAAGCTCATGTCATGGAAGGAGTCATCTATGTAAATGAAGATGTGGATCTTGTTTTAATAAAACAAGAAGATGAAAGTGGTACAACGCCAACACTTACGAGTCCAACAAAATTACAAAGTGAAGATCCTGTTTTCATGATTAGTTCTAAGCTAGGATATACATTGAAACTATCAAGTGGTCTTTATATATCTACAACCAATGATAAGATTAAAAACGTACTTCCTTTAACCGAGAACGATCAAGGAAGTCCCTTATATAATATAGATGGTACGATTATTGGAATCAATACCAACGAAGTTGTAAATAACAATTTTTCGAATGCAATGAGTATGGATTTAATACAAGAATTGCAAAACCAATTAAAAAACCAAGATTTTGATGCTATAAATGCGATTTCTTTTGACAATTTAAAAGAGCAATACTTTTATACAGGCGAAAATGAAGAAACAGTTAAAAAGAATATTAAAGATCGAATTTGGAACAAGTATAAAAAAATTGGCAATTTAGAAGAAAACATTCATATGGAACTTGTAAAAGCAAGTTATAAAAATAAAACACTTTCTTTAAGATATAAAAATGGTATTTCTAATTTTGTTAGTAGTATGAGTCTATCAAAACAATATCGAAGTGCTTTAATTGAAGATGGTTATGAAGAAAAATTTTCGAGTCAAGACAAATACATCTATGAGAATAAAGAATATAAAATTGTGCTTATGGATGCTTTTGATTATTTAATTATCATCATAACGGAGGTTTAGTATGAAAGAGAAGTTTAAAAAATATAAAGTCATTTTAATTGGGACCTTTGTACTCTTCATTTTTATTCTTATTTTGCTTTTTTGTATATTCTTTTTAAATAAGCATGAAATGAAAGATTTCTCTAATGCAATTTATAGTCTTCAATATGATAATACTTGGAAATTAAAAGCAAAAGAAGAAGATACTGCTTTATTGACACACGGCAAAAACGCCAAAGTAAAGATTGATATTCAAACATTAGATGAAAGTAACAGATATAATGATATTTCTACTTTTGTGAATGATGTAAAAAACATGATTCAAAAGAACAATCAAACATATCAATTGATTTATCAAAATCAAGATGTAGTTACGAAAAGAGATTTGGATGGCTATACTTTATTGTATGAAGGAGAGGATAGTCAAAGCTATGTTGTCCTTTCGAAATATAATGATAAATTATTCACCATTTTTTATGAAGCGAATAATGATGAGTTTGATATTCTTTTAGATAGTGTAGATACTATTGTGGATAGTTTTTCGATTCAAGATGAAACATTCGATTTGGAAGGAAAAAAAGAAGAAATAAAATTAACAGGAATTACTTATACGAGTGATACTTTTAATTTAAGTAAGAAAAAAACAGAACGACAGATTGCAGATGATAATTATGTGGTTCAGTTTAAATTATCGGAGGATCTTCCAAAAGATGATTTTAATTCTTATAGTTATTCTGGCGATTATGAAGTTGAAGAGTATAAGGAAGTAAACTTTTATATTACTTTATCCCCATTAAATATTTATGAATATTTAACAAAAAATCTTCTTAGGAAAGAAGAAAGTTATAAAAAAATTGATGATTATAAAAATGTAAAAGCAGAAATTGATGAAATCGATAACAATGGTTATAAGGGTTATATTTATAAAATCAGTCATGAATATGAAGCTTGGGGTCTTAAGGATGATGGTAGCTCAGGTGATAAAACGGTATACGATGAAGAGTATTATGTTTTATATGAAATTGATCCCATTACCACACTTGTTTGTCAAGTGGATGGTGAAAAAGGCCTAATTTCAGAAGAGTTAATTTCCAATCTTGAAATTACGAATACCCAAAAGTATGGAGCGTATATCACTCGAACAATTTCTGATGATAAGCTGATCAATGAAATGAAAATATTAACTTCAGATACAAAATATTCCGATCAAAAACAGTATTATAAAGTTACTTTATACACACCAAAAGAATATTATGAAAGATATTACGATAACAATAATATTTATGATAGTCGTTATTTTGGAATGGATTATAATGAAGCATCAGGAGAATATAATACAAAGGTACATTATTGGTTAACGGCTTCACCGATTGACAGTTGTATACGAACAGCTAAATTTGGCTTGGATTCTTATCAAGATTTTTCTTTTGAATATGTAAGAGATATTACAGTAAATAAAAATACATTCAAATATTATCAAGCTTCTTATACTTCCGGGGGTAAAAAACAATATAAATCTTATTTGTTTTTAGAAATTTTAAATGAAGAGGGCAGTCACAATACATTGTATCTTGAAATTTCGACAGAAGATGGTATAATGGATATAGATAAGATAGAGGGCTTGTTGAATATGAAAATCGAAAGATTAGATTATGAATAATGGAGGTTATTATGAATTGTAAAAATTGTGGAGCACCACTAAATCCAACAGACAAATTTTGTCAAAATTGTGGTATGGTTGTGGATGGGACAACCAATACAGAAACTTTAAATCCTACAGGTAATCAAGGAGTATCAAATCCAATGGTTAATGATTCGGTACAAACTATGAATCCAAATCCAAATATGCCTACACCAAATCCAACAATGCAACAACCAATGCCAGGGTTTAATTCGACAAATGGTTTTGCACCAAAACCAAAAAATAATTCATTAATTATGATTATTATGGGTGTTGTTATTGCTATTTTATTAGTAATTGTTGTAGTACTTGCTGTTACAGGTACAAAAAAAGAGGAAACTAAGGCTCCTACGACTGAAGAGCAAGAAACGACAACGCCAACCAATACGGAAAACACAAACACATCTACTATTTATTTAAGTGGATATAGTTTAAAAATTCCAAATACATATATACAAGAGTATTCATCCGATGGTGGAATCGAATTATATTCGGATGATGTGGCTATGTATTTAGCTGTTATTTCTAATGCTAATTTTTCACAGGTTGATCTTAATGGAATAAAAGCCAATATAGAGGCAGAAGGATATACCGTTGTAGAAGCAAAAGAGGCTCAATATGAAGATGTTAACATGGCCGTGTTTGCTATTGATTTATCTGGTGATCGTCGTTTGGTTGCTTATGCAGAATTGCCTAATAATTCTGTACTTGCTATTGAACTTGTAAATATTAGTGGTGAATTTGATTATGATACATTAGAAAATGTGGTGGCACCAATTGTAGAATCTGCTGAATATGGTTCTACTTCAAATAGTATTGCTACTGATGACTTTAAGAAAAATATTAAAGATTTTATAGAGCAGAAATAGACATTGTGTAAAGCAATGTCTTTTTTATTGAATATTTTTACTTTCTATGGTACAATTTTTACGTTAAGGATAGTAAAATTTTAAAAAAAATATTGTAAATTTATGATTAACGTTCGTTTCTAGAAAAAAATATGTTATACTTAGAATAAGGAGGTAGCTTATGAACAATAATTTAAATACAAACGATGATTATTATATTGATGATGAATATAATGAAAACGTTGAGTTTGAAGTTGCCAAGGATAAGAAACACTTTAATCCAAAACTTTTTTTAATTCCTGCTGGTGCTTTAGTAGCTGTTGTAATACTTGTTGTTATTATTCGAGCTATTTCCAATAATGTTTCATTACAATTATCCGATTTATATATTGAAGGAGCGGCTCTTGACCCGGAATTTAATGCTTCTACGTATGAATACAATTTAACCACGGAAGAAAATACTGTATATATTGCATGTAAAGCAAAAAGTGGAAAAGCAAAAGTAGAAGGGTGCGATGAAGAAGTTGAAGCAACAACTGAAGGAAAGACACATGAAATAAAAGTCAGTTATAAGAAAAAAGAACAAGTCTATAAATTAAATATTGTAAAAGAAGTCAATATTGAGTTTGCAGTTTCTGGAAATCCAGAGGATTGGACTGCGAACGATGTAACATTAAATATAGAAGCTACTTCTCCAAATCCATTACATGAAGAAGCCTATTCTTTCGATGGTGGAGAGACATGGCAAAAAGAGCCTTCAAAGGCATTTAGTAGTAATACGGAGGTTTTAATTGCTGTACGTGATGCAGAGGAAAACATTTCCGAAGTACAGACGGTGGTTATTGATAAAATTGATAAAACAATACCAAAAGTTACTATATCAAAGGATGGCACTATGTTAACAGCAACAGTTAATCCTTCAACGAGTGCATCTGGGTATACATATCAATGGTATAAAGATAATAAAATAATTAATGGTGCTACTTCATTGGTATATAAGACCAATGGAGACGGCGTATATAAATTAATTGTTAAAACAGGTGCTGGTAAGAGCGGTGAAAAGTCTTATACAATTAAAACAGAAACACCAAAACCAAGTGGCGGATCTTCGAGTGGCAGTTCAAGTGGAAGTTCCAGTGGTAGCAGTGGAAGTAGTTCTTCCGAGAAGCCAAGTAGTGGATCTTCAAGCGGAAGTACTTCAAAACCAGATCCAAGTAAAGTAACGGGTGTGAAGTTAAATAAAACCAATATTACTATGAAACTTGGTAGTAGTACAGTGTTGACAGCTACTGTATCTCCATCTACTGCAAACAATAAGAGTGTGGTTTGGTCTTCTTCAGATCCTACTATTGCTTCTGTTTCTCAGACAGGACAAATTCGAGCTAAGAAAACAGGAAAAGTAACCATTACTGTTTATACAGCAGATGGTAATAAAAGAGCAACTTGTACGGTAACGATCACAAGATAGAGAATGCTTCTTAGCATTCTTTTTTATTGAAAGAAGGAATTTGTTTTATTCTTGATTGATTTTCCATAGATTATTTGTTATTATAGTATTAGTTATAAGATAAAAAGAGGGTAATTTTATGAGGAAGAGTGATTTAGATAAAGAACTTCGCAAGTTAAAACAAGAAATTGAAATGCTTTCTTATGATAATGAGGAAGAACTTCACAAGTTGGAAAAAAAATTAAATAAGAAAAAAGAAGAAATACGATTGGCTAAGTTGCAAAAGTCAAGTGCCTATGAAATTTTATCCTTAGAAAAAACAAAAAAAATGACTCCTCAAGAAATAGAATTACTTAAATTAGAAAAAACCAAACAAATTGAATTGTTGCGATTGGAACAATCGAAAAAATTTTCAAAAGCGGAAATAGAACTTTTAGAACATGAGATGAATCAAAAAATTGAACATAAAAAATTGGAAGATCAATTACACGTGGATCGTAATAAATTGGATCATAAAATCAATAAAGTAATTAATAAAAAACCAATAGATGAGAACGCAAAACTCATGTATATAAATCCAAAAAGTGGAAAAACTATTACTGATGTAAAAAAAGAAAAAAAAGCAAAAAAGAAAAAAACCATGTTAAAACTAATGTATTTGTTTATTATGATTATCTGCATTGTTGTACTTTTCGTTGTTGTTAAAACCTTGTTGGATCGACGAAGCAATGATACAGAAATTAAAGAGCAAATTGTAGATGTAATTGATAATACAGATATTGAGGTTATTGAAACCGAGGAAGAAGAACCAGAAGAGGGAACGAATTACTATTGGGATTTTATCAATACCTCAATGATTAATGTGGATTTTAGTGATTTGAAGAAGGTGAACAAAGATACAGTTGGTTGGATACAAGTAACGGGTACCAATATTAATTATCCGTTTGTTCAAACAAAAGATAATAATTATTATCTTTCTCACTCTTTTGATAAGAGTTATAACGATATGGGCTGGGTATTTCTAGATTATAGGAATAATATCAATAATTTATCTCAAAATACAGTGATTTATGGACATGGTCTTTTGAATAATACAATGTTTGGCTCTTTAAAACAAGTAGTGAAGAAAAGCTGGTATTCGAATCCAGAAAATTATACAATTAAGCTTTCTACAGAAAAAGAAAATACCGTTTGGCAAGTATTTAGTACTTATACAATTAAACCAGAAAGTTATTATATTACTACTAATTTTTCAACAGATGAAAGCTTTGAACAATTTATTAATACCATAAAGAAAAGAAGTGTTTATGATTATAAGTTGGATGTGAATGTGAATGATAAGATTTTAACTTTATCTTCTTGTTATGATGATACCAATCGTGTAGTGTTGCATGCTAAATTAATTAAGAGTGCCGCACGATAATGACAAAATTTGTCAAGTGATTTAAAAAATAAAAGATGCTATTGTAAAGCAGAAAATTTTGTGCTATAAATATATTAGATAATAAGGGAGGTATATACAAAATGAAAAAAGCTTTTAGTTATATAAGTTTATTTATTTGTGCATTTATGTTGTTTGGCAGTTTATTACGTGTTGATGCTGCTGAATATGATGTTTACGAAGTCGGAGATACAATTACCAAACAAATGACAAGTGGTAAGGATGTTAAATTTACTGTTATAGAGGATGAGGGTGCAAACAGTCAATATGTTAAAGTTATTGCTAATCCATCTGATTTAAGTAAATTTGGTGTAACGACTGCTTATTCTTATAATGATATTACATCAAATAATTCTTCTGGTGTTTGGACACAAAATCAAACTGCAATTACAGATACTTTAGGAAAATTATGGGGTGAAAGTGGTACAGCTAAGATTGAATCTGGTACGGATTATGCCATTTCAATTCTAGAAAAAGCAGATTATGATGACTTTAGAGATAAATACGCAACTAAAAATTATAATAGTGCATATAGTGGTTTAAGTTCTGAAAATCAAACAAAAGTAGATACAGAAATCGCAGCTATTTTGAAGGGACAAACTTTCTGGGTAATTAATTTTGATGATAGCAAGGTATTACAATACGATCGTATTGTTGATGGTGCTTATACAACTACAGAAATGGATGAAACAGCAAAAGGTAATGCTCTTAATGTTACTGTTGTTGCTACCATTTGTAAAGAACCAAAACAAATTTGTAAATATGATCCAAATACAGATACATATTATGGATCTAATGGTGAGGTTGTAACTGCCGAAGAATATGAAGCACAGTGTGGCAATCCAGAAACAGCAGATAATAATGTTTTGATTTTAACAATTATTGCAGCAGGCTGTGTATTGTGTATTGTTGGATTTGGTCGAAAAATATTAGCAAAATAAATTTAAATTAGAAAGCAACTTTGTTGCTTTTTTTATTGCTTTTTACTTCTATTTCTTAGTTTACTAAATTTTTTATTTATTATATAATAATAATAATGATAGTTAGGAGGATAGCTATGAATAAAATAATGGATGGTAACGAAGCTTGTGCTTATGCAAGTTATAATTTTACAGAAGTTGCAGGGATTTATCCGATTACTCCAGCATCTCCTATGGCTGAACTTACGGATAGATGGGCCACTGAGGGGAAACTTAATTTTTTTGGGAGTCCTGTCAATATTGTGCAAATGCAATCAGAAGCAGGGGCAATAGGCATGGTTCATGGTGCTTTGCAATCCGGATGTTTAAGCAGTACCTATACAGCAAGTCAAGGACTTTTACTTATGATTCCGAATATGTATAAGATTGCTGGAGAACTTTTGCCTTGTGTGATTAATGTGGCGGCACGCTCGATTGCGACACATGCTTTATCTATATTGGGAGATCATCAAGATATTTATGCTACCAGAATGACTGGATTTGCTATGCTTTGTTCTTCTTCGGTTCAACAAGTCATGGATCTAACGAATGTTGCTTATCTTTCCACAATAGAAGGTCGTGTTCCATTTGTGAATTTCTTTGATGGCTTTCGCACTTCGCATGAACTTCAAAAAGTAGAATTGATTGATACGGAAGAAATTAAGTATATGATCAATTATGATAAATTAAAAGAATTTAGAGATCAATCTCTTTCACCAAGTAATCCTGTAACACGTGGTACTAATCAAAACGATGATATATATTTTCAAATGAGTGAAGCAAGAAATATCTATTATGATCGTATGGATGATATTGTAAATTCTTATATGAAAAAAATCAATCAATTAACAGGACGTGATTATAAACCTTTTAATTATTATGGGGATAAAGAAGCAACGCGCGTGATTGTGGCAATGGGATCCGTTTGTGAAACCATTAAAGAAACGATTGATTATTTAAATCAACAAGATGAAAAGGTAGGACTTATTGAAGTACATTTATATCGACCTTTTTCTTCTAAATATTTTATGAAAGTTTTACCTAAAACAACGACTTCTATTGCTGTTTTAGATCGTACGAAAGAAGCGGGTAGCAATGGAGAACCTTTATATTTAGATGTTGTTAATGTTATTAAAAGTAGTGGACTAAATGATATTCAAGTTCTTGGTGGAAGATATGGACTTTCTTCTAAAAACACCTCACCTGCTTGTATCAAAGCTGTATATGACTTTTTATTAGATGAAGATAATTTTAATGGGTTTACGGTTGGTATTGAAGATGATGTAACGAATTTGTCTATTGCTATAGATCCTAATTTTACGGTTCCCTCTAAAAACACTGAATTTTTAGTTTATGGATTTGGTTCAGATGGCATGGTGAGTGCTTCTAAAGATTTGATGAAAATCACAGGAGAAGCAACGAATGCTTATGTACAAGGCTATTTTCAATATGATTCTAAAAAGAGTGGTGGTATGACAAAATGTCATTTGCGTTTTGGCAAAGAAGAAATTCGATCTACTTATTATGTATCTCATCCTGATCTTATTGTATGCACTAGAGATGATTATTTACAAAAGTACGATGTGCTAAACGGTATTAAAGAACACGGAATTTTTCTACTTGTCACTAGCAAATCAAAAGAGGATATTTTAAAATATATACCTAATAAAATTAAAAATATTTTAGTTCAAAAACAAATTCACTTTTATATTATAGATGCTTATCAATTAGCAAGAGAAAATGGTTTAAATAATAAAATTAGTTCTATTGTAGAAGCAGTCATGTTTAAATTAGGCAAGATTATCCAATATGATTATGCTATTAAGAAAATCAAAGAATCTATATATCATAAATTTTCTGCTTCTTCTAATAACTTAGTCGAAAAGAATAATAAAGTTATTGATCAAGCTATTTCTATGTTACAGGAGGTTGTTTTAGAGAAAAAAACGTATCCTGAAACTAAGGAAATTTCAAAAACTATTTTTGAGATTATTGATTCTAAAGAGGGAGATACTTTACCTGTTTCTGCTTTTACTACTAAACCGGATGGAACAACAGCACCAGGACTTTCTAGAATTGAAAAAAGGAAGGTATCTGATGTTGCACCTTGCTTTTTAAGTGAAAATTGTATTCAATGTAATTTATGTTCCTTTGTATGTCCTCATGGAGTCATTCGACCTTATTTATTGAATCAAGAAGAAGTTGATCAAGCACCGGACAAAGTAAAAGAAAATTTACTTGATGCGGTAGGTAGTGCGTATAAATATACAATTGGAGTTGCCAGTGATCATTGTACAGGTTGTAGTTTATGTGAACAAATTTGTCCTGGTAAAAAAGGAAACAAAGCTCTTACTATGAAGCCTATTGATCAGTTGTGTACCTCTCAAGCAGAATTTGATTATTTAGAGTCCACTGTAGAAAAAGGTGTGGATTTAAATACAGTCAAAGGTAGTCAATTTTCAAGACCTAAGTTTGAATTTCCTGGTGCTTGTGCGGGTTGTGGAGAGACGGCTTATTTAAAATTATTAACGCAACTTTTCAAGGATCGGTTAGTGATTGCTAATGCGACAGGTTGCTCTTCTATTTATGGTGGCTCTTCACCTGTTACGCCTTATTCGGTTTCTTGGGCCAATTCTTTATTTGAAGATAATGCTGAATTTGGTTTTGGAATGCATATTGCTGATCGAACGATGAAAGAGAGAATTCAAAAGATTATCAAGGAAAATTTGGACCGAACAGGAACTGATTATGAGATTTACTTGAATTATCTAAATGATCTAAACTATGAAAATGCAAAGAAACTATATGATTTAGATGATTCTTTACTTGAAGAATTAAAACCATTAAAATCATTTCTTTTGCCAAGAACTTATTTTATTGTTGGTGGCGATGGTTGGGCCTATGATATTGGTTATTCTGGAATTGATCATGTTTTAAGTACGAATGAAAATGTGAATATTTTGGTTCTAGATACTGAGCTTTATTCCAATACAGGAGGACAAGTCTCTAAATCCAGTCGTAAAGGAAGCGTATCACAATTTGCATATAGTGGAAAGAAAAGTGCAAAAAAGGATTTAGCTAAAATGGCTCTTGCCTATCCTACGGCTTATGTAGCGTCTATTAATTTAGGAGCAAATCCAATACATACATTAAAAATATTAAAAGAAGCAGAGGCTTATCCAGGAACATCGATTATTATCGCTTATGCGCCTTGTATTGCTCATAAGATTGTGGAAGGAATGAAAACCACGGATGAAGAGAAAAAAGCCACACAATCTGGATATTTTCCATTGTTCCATTATAATCCAATTGAAGAAAAATTTTATTTGGATTCAAAGGCTGATTTTGATTCTTATTTCAACTTTTTATTGGGCGAAGATCGATATAAAAAATTAAAAGTATTCAATGCAGAGCATTATGAACAATTATTAGAAGAGAACAAACAAGAAGCTATGGATCGTTATGAATATTTTAATGATTTAAATTATCAAAGCAAAGAAAAATAGAAAGTTTATGTGATATGAACTTTCTATTTTTTTATGAATTCACTTTTTTAGGAGATGCTTTTTTTAAATGATCATAGTAGGCATCAATTTTTCGAAATTCAATTTGTAGATTGTCATGCGTATCTAAATATCTCTTAATACTGTCTTTATTAATTTTTTTGGCTTGGTATCTGGAATGGATAAAGTGTTTAATACATTTCATTGGCAATTCCTTAAAAGAATGTATATAGATATCAACAGCTTCAATTCCACCTTTTTCAAAAATATTATTTATACTAAATTCAAGTTCTTCCTCATTAAAGGAAGCAGGTAATCTATTAATATAGGTTATTGCATTGGAAAAATCTTCTCTTTTCATATGAAAGACAGTGATTATGTTTTTTATGATTTCTCCTTGAATGGTATAAGGAGAAACTTGTGCGATTGCGTGTCGATCAGAGGAAGAATAAAACAAAGAATTGTCTTCTTCCGTTATATAATTGTATAAAGCTAGATAAATTTGTTGATTTTGATTTTGATAGATTTTATGTGGTTTTCTTGTGCATACGGTATCAATTGTCTTTAATAGATTTTCCATACGATCACCTATCTTAATCATAACATAAGAAAATAAAATGAAAAGAGAAAACCATGAATTTTCTTTGATTTGACGTTAAATATAAAAAAATAGAAGCTGCACCCCCTGAAGGGCAGCTTCATAAAAAGAATAAAAAGGGGTTGGCTAGTGTGATACTAGCGACCAATTCGCCATTTGGGAATTGGTAATGTTTATAATACTCATCTAGGGGTATTTTGTCAATAAAAAAATGAAAAAAATTCAAAAAAATTTTAAATCGTAAAAACTTTTTAAATAGGCTTTCTTTTTTTATGCTTATTATGATATAATTTAATATGATAATAGGGGTGGTATAGATGGAGGTCAATAATAAAGGACAAGCATTAATCGAATTTGTACTCATTTTACCTATTTTCATTTTTTTAATCTTTTTAAGTGTGGATATAGGTAGAATTCTATATGCAAAAAATCACTTAGAAACAAAATTAAATGATGCTATAGAACTTTTAGAGGAGAAAAAAAGTTATGATGAGGTGGTTGATCTTTTAAATCAAGATAGTTCCTCTAAAATACAATTGGATATTAAATACAAAGAAAACAAATATGCTACCGTAAAAGTAATTGAACGGGTGGACATTTTGACTCCGGGATTGAATCTTATTTTATCCGATCCTTATGAAGTGTATACAACACGAGAGGTAATTTATGAATAATAAGGGACAAACGCTAGTGATCTTTGTACTTCTTTTGCCACTTTTTATCTTATTGTTTGCGTATGTAATTGATGCTTCCATCTTATTTTATGAGGAACATAAATTAAATAATATTAATCAGATGGTGATTGAATATAAGATGTATCATATCGAAGCAAATGAAGAAAAAGTAGAAGAGTATATTAAAAAAAATGATCAAGATGTTCATATTGAAAAAATAACTATGGATGATGAAAAAGTAGAAATTTTCTTATCTAAGGAAGTAAAATCTTTATTTGGACAAATTATTGGTTTAAAACATTATGATATTCAATCTTCTTATAGAGGATTGATTGATAAGAAGGAAATACAAAAAATAGAAGAATAGAAGGGATAATATGGCTTTAAAAAAGGGAAAAATCATGACAGTGGCTTCTACGAAGGGTGGCGTTGGTAAAACGATTATTACTCTTGTATTAAGCACAATATTAAATGATTTGAAAAAGAAAACCTTAGTGATTGATTTAGATTTATATGGTGGTGCGGTAGCACTTGATTTAAATATTTCACAGAATAAAACGATTTTTAATGTAACCGATGATTTAGAAAACAATCGATATAAAAATATTGATGAATATGTGGTACATTATAAAGAGTATTTGGATGTTTTACCGGCTCCTAAAGATCCTAGACAATCTTCGAAGATTGAACCTCGATACTTAGAATTGTTATTGAATGATGTTGTTTATCGCTATGATTTGATTTTAATTGATACTTCTCATTCCCTAGATCAAGTAACAATTAGTACAATGGATTTATCTGATTATATCTTTTACATTATAACCAATGATTTCATGGATATTAAGAATGCTAAAAATTTTATTGCTATTTTAAAAGATATAGAATTTGATCATTTAAAAATTATTATGAATAATTCAATTGATTTTCAAAAAAATTATTTTTCCTTGTTTGATATTAAACATATTTTAAAGACGAACATCGATTATACATTGGGCAAAAGTATGCATATTGCGAATATAGATAAATATTTAATTGATGGAAATTTTGATGGTTTGGTACAACAAATTAAGAATCGTGGCAAAAAAGATTATGCACATTTGGAAACGATGATGAAAGATGTATTAAAGGGGGAGTGATGTATGGCTAAGAAAAGTTTAAAAGAAGAATTTAGTTATATTGATACAATCAAATCTCCCGTAGAAGAAGTCAGTGATTATGAAGTTTTTAAAGATAAAAAACTGCTTGATAATTTGCGAAGTCG
The DNA here is from genome assembly GCA_944363635.1 of uncultured Bacilli bacterium. Taxonomy (GTDB): domain Bacteria; phylum Bacillota_I; class Bacilli_A; order RF39; family UBA660; genus CALVUP01. Next base: position 20,350 of record CALVUP010000006.1, read on the forward strand.
TATTATTCAAAATATTATTGATAATAAAGTTCCTGATCAAAAAGATTTAAATGAGTATATCAATGATGAAATAGATAAAACCTTAGAGGGGTATGATTTAACGAATTTAGAAAGAACACATATCTTTAATTTGATTGATAATGAAATTAATGGATATGGTCCTATTACAGAACTTTTATCGGATCGAAATGTAACAGAAATTATGGTAAATGGTCCAAATGATATTTACATTGAAATTGATGGTAAAGTTATAAAAGATGAAACTGTTTCTTTTATTAATAAGGATCATATATTAAGAACGATTCAAAGAATGGTACAACCTTTAGGAAGAACGATTGATCAAGCCAATCCGATGGTAGATTCTCGTTTGCCTGATGGATCTAGAATTAATGCCATTATTCCACCTCTTAGTTTAAATGGCCCCGTATTGACTATTCGTAAATTTAAAGAAAATTTATCGGATATTGAGGATTTGCTTCGTAATGGTACGTTGACTCCCTATATGGCTCGTTTTTTAGAGGCTTGTGTTCAGGGGAAGTTAAACATTTTAATTTGTGGTGGAACTGGTTCTGGAAAAACAACAGTACTTAATATATTAAGTAGTTTTATTGGAAATGATGAACGTGTTATTACCATTGAAGATGCAGCGGAATTAAAATTAAAGCAAAAGCATGTTATTTCTTTGGAAACAAGAAAAATGAATTATGAAAGTGAAGGGGAAATCACGATTCGTGATTTAGTGATTAATTCTCTTCGTATGAGACCCGATCGAATTATTGTTGGAGAAACGCGTGGTGCGGAAGCTTTTGATATGCTTCAGGCGATGAATACTGGACATGAGGGAAGCTTAACTACACTTCATGCTAATTCGCCACTTGATGCTTTAAATCGTTTAGAAACGATGGTTTTAATGGGTGGAATTGATATTCCTGTAAAGGCTATCAGAGAATATATTGAAAAAGCAATTGATATTATTGTTCATGTAGAAAGATTAAGTGATGGACGAAGAAAAGTAACAAGTATTTGTGAAGTGGTTGGATTTCAAAATGATATGATTAAATTAAAAGAAATCTTTGCTTTTCGTCAAACAGGACTTACACATACGCATGAAGTGGATGGAGAATTTGTTTTATATAATTATCGACCAATTACGTATGATCGATTAAAATTAAAGGGAATTGATACAATTGATGATATATTTGCAAAATTAAAAAAACCTAGAAAGAGGGATTTGGATGTCGTCTAAAAAGAAAGAAAAAGATATATCGAATCAAGAACTTAAACAACAAAATATAAAATTAAAATCAGATTTGGATGGTTTTAAACGATTAATCATTTTATTGATTGTCTTAGTTGTTATTTCTGTTGTTTCACAAGGCCTTTATTTCTATGCATTGGAATATGCCAAAAAGACAGGACATACAAATGAGGTAAATCGTATAGAATCTGATAAAGAAGAAGTTGAAGAAACAGAGTCTTTAGATATTGATAGCACAGAAGTTATTAATTTAATAGGCAAGGTAGATGTATTTAATGACCAATTGGATGCTGGTAATTTCTTTGGATATTTATATAAAAAGGATTCTTATACGGTAAGTCAGATTAGTAATAAAGCTAAAATCTATATGGCTCTTTCCAATATTTCGTTTGTGGATGATGATACATTGATGGATGAAGAAGATCATGTTGTGATTCCAAAAGAAATGGTAAAAGACAAAATGATTGAAATATTTGGCGAGACAGTTACTTATGAGGATGAAGCGTTGGTAGACGATGGGAACGATTGTAGAATGGCTTATTTTGGTTATGACTCTGAAAATGGAAATTATTTTTTAAATTCTTTTGGGCATAATCAAGCGGCCTATTCAAATACGATTGAAACGCAAATTTTTAAGGCCACAAAAACGAAGAATGTTATAGAAATTGATGTTTTGATGTATAAATCCATTCCAACAACTGATGGTTTTACTATTTATAAGGATATGGATAGTGAGACGAAAATTACAAGTTTTAAACATGGAGAAGATGTCGATGTGTTTGAAAAATATAAAGAAAAGCTACAACAATACAGATATACATTTGTATTGGAAAAGAATAGATATATCTTTTCGAAAGTAGAAAAAATAAATTAGGAGGAAAAATTATGGCAGAAGAAAAGAAAACAAGTACAAAAAAAACTACCAAGAAGGTTACAGCAAAAAAAGATACGACAAAAAAAATACAAAAGGTCGAACCAAAAACAACAAAAAAAGTAAAAAAGCAACCTGTAAAAAAAGAAAATACTGTTTCTTTTGATGGAGTAGATACCACCGTAGATGAAATTGTAACAAATGTAGAATTAAAGGAACAAAACGAAGAATTACGAAGTGATGTGAAGAAATATAAGTTTTTAATGATTTTATTGATTCTTTTAGTACTTATTTCTGTTATTTCACAAGCTTTAAAATTTTATGCAGAGTACATGGAAGAAAATCAAAATACAAAAGTCAGTGTTCTACATGCAGAAACGTTGGATTTGGATGATGCACTTGTTCAGGAATTGTACCAACATGTATCCATGTTTAAATATGTAAATGCAGGAAACTTTATGGGATATTTTTATGAGAATCCTGGAGCAACAGTTGATTCTATTTCTGATGAGGCAAAAATCTATATGGGTTTAAGTCTAGTTGATACTGAAGAATATTTAGAAGGGGATACGCTTGTTATTCCTAAAAAAGAAGTGAAGGAGAAGATTGAAACTATTTTTGGTGAGGGAGTTGCGTATAAAGATCAATCTTTAGGTAGTGATAATTTATGTTATTTATCTCTTGCGACATTCAATAATAAGGACAATACGTATGAGGTTGAAAATTATAATCATTGTAATAGTACTTATGAAGCTTATTATGGTACAGATATTATACGTGCAGAGCGCTATAGCAATCGTATTGAACTTACTGAAAAGGTTTATTATGGAGAATATGAAAATGATGGAGATAAAATGTTACTAAATGTTTATAAACAAGCTGATCCAACGACAAAAAATAATTTAATTGTTACACTTAATGCTACGGATCTTGATGAAAAAACCATTGTAAAAGATTTTTCCGATATGTTATATAGTTATAAATATACTTTTTATCTAGAAGATGGAGAATATTATTTAAATAGTGTTGAAAGAATAAGCGAATAAAAAAAGAAAAGAGGTGAAACAGATGATAAATTACAATACGTATGTATTTCTTATTCAAATATTAATAATTGTAGCTCTTTTGGTGGTTGCTATCTTTCTTATTAAGTTATCTATTGCCTTTCATTATGAAAAAAGAATAAAAAAGTATACAATTTCTAGTATTTATGATACGTCTGTTTCCTACCTTGATCGTCTTAATTATTTTTATTTAAAAGTACGCAGTAAATTAAGTGCACATTTAAAAAAAATTAAAATCTTTAATCAATATAGTTTAAAATACGAAAGATATACCGATAAAACGAAAGTGATCCCAGAAGAACCTATGGATTATATCTCTTTGAAAATTATGACAGGGATCGCTTTGGTACTGGTTGTTATTGTTTCCGATGTTCTTCGTTATAAATCAATTACTTTCCTACAATTAATCGGAACTTTCTTAATTGGCTTTTTTATACCAGATTTATTTTTAATAGCAAAAAAGAAAATATTACAAATTACAATAAAAAATGATATGTTAAAAGCGGTTATTATTATGAATAATGCTTTTAAATCGGGAAGAAGTACTATGCAAGCGATTAAAATCGTTAGTGATGAATTAACAGGGCCTATAAGCAATGAATTTAAAAAGATGTATATTGATTTAACTTTTGGATTGTCCTTAGAGGATGTATTTGAAAGATTTTCGAAAAGAATTAATATTGAAGAAGCCAAATACATTACAACTTCTTTAACTATACTAAACCGAACAGGTGGAAATATTGTTAAAGTCTTTTCTTCAATAGAAAGGAATTTTTTCAATAGTCGAAAAATGGATGAAGAGTTAAAATCTTTAACAGCTTCGGCTCGAGCGATTCATAAAATTTTAATTTGTATTCCCGTTCTGTTGTATCTTATCATATTTATTTTAAATCCATCTTATTTTGTCCCTATGTTTCAAGATCCAATGGGAATTCTTATTTTATTTGTTATTGTTCTTCTTTATGTGATCTATATATTAATTGTAAGAAAAATAATGGATATTGGAGAGTGATTATATGGCTGGAAAAAGGAAATCGAAAGCTACGGATTTATCAAGAAAGATTTATAGAGAAGAAACGATTAACAATATGCAAGCAAAAATTGATTTATTAGGGTATAGAGACAGTTATGATGCGGTTGATTTTTTAAATATTCGTGTTTTTACTTCTCTAACTTTGTTTTTTGTGTTAATATATCTATTTGATAGTGGTTATTTACTGGCACCTATTTGTACATTTTTATACTATGTTTTCTTACCTAAATTTACGATTGATCGAAAAATTAGTAGGAGAAGAGAAAAATTGGATAGCGAAGCGATGTATTTCTTTGAAGTTTTAACTTTGTCACTCGAATCAGGAAGAAGTTTAAAAAATGCTTTAGAAGTAACAAGTAAAAACATTGATTCTGAATTATCCATTGAAGTAAGAAAAGCTTTAGATGATATGAAGTATGGGAAAACCTTAAATGAAGCATTAGAGGACTTGAAAAAAAGAATTCCTTCTGATACGATAAATAATATCATTTTAAATGCACAACAATCCAATATATTTGGTAACAGTATTATTGAGACTATGTATAACCAAATTGATTATATTCGTGATAAAAAAATTATGGAGACAAAAGCTAAAATATCAAAGATACCTATAAAGGTAAGTGTAATATCTGTTATATTTTTTATACCTTTAATGTTGCTTATGATTTTAGCGCCAGTATTAATTGATTATTTAGGAGGGATTTAGATGAGTGGACATTCAAAATGGTCAACAATCAAAAGAAAAAAAGGGGAGATTGATGCAGCAAGAGGAAAAGTTTTTCAAAAACTTGCTAAAGAAATCTATGTAGCGGCTAAAAATGGAACTCCAGATGTTGATTCAAATGCAGCTTTGCGTATGGTTGTTGAAAAAGCCAAAGGACAAAATATGCCTAAAGATAATATTCAAAAAGCCATTGATAAAGCTAAGGGGTCTCAAGGTGGCGAAGATTATGAATCTATAAGATATGAAGGCTATGGTCCAAGTGGTGTTGCTTTCATGGTTGATTGTTTAACGGATAACCGTAATCGTACGGCTTCTCAAGTAAGAAGTGCTTTTACCAAACGTGGAGGGAATCTTGGAACAGATGGTTCTGTTAGTTATATGTTTGAGAGAAAAGGAATCATTGTAATAGAGAAAGAAAAAGATGCCGATGAAGTGATGATGAACGTACTTGATAATGGAGCGCTTGATTTTGTTGAAAATGAAGATACTTACGAAATCTATACAACACCTGAAGACTTTATTAAAGTAAAAGAAGGATTAGAAGAACTAGGCGTTCATGATTTCTTAACTAGTGAAGTAACTTATGTTGCTCAAAATCAAGTTTCTTTAGATGAAGAAACCAAAGAAAAAGTATATGGACTTGTCGAAACATTAGAAGATATAGATGACGTACAAAATGTATATCATAATATGGAAGAGTAAGCTCTTCTTTTTTATGTTTTGCCAACAATGAACTTTTGTGTTACTATGTATATAGATGAAGGAAATTTCATAAAATAAAAAGAGGAATACTTAACTTGGCCAGTTGAGTACTTACCCTTTATTATGAGGATGCATTCAGCTGGGGCTTGAGTGCTCTTTTCTTTTACAGGATTACTATTTTCATGAAATAAAAAGTATTCCTATAAGTAAGAAGATTACAATGAATAATAAGATGATCAATAAATCTTTTTTATACATAGAATCTGCCTCCTTCCTACATGGAACAAGGCAAGTACTCAAGTAATTAAATTTTCCAATTCATATTCTACAATTTGTAAACTATAAAAACAATCGAACAAACTAAAAAAGTTTGTTTTTTTAATGAATCAAAGATCCTTTTTCACAACGATTTCCCCAAGAGTCAATTTTTCTTCCATCTTTTTTTATAACGATGACTTCACAGTGATTTGGACATCCTTTACATTCGATTCCTGCCGTTTCAAATTTAGAGTTTTTTAAGGAAAATGCAAATACTTCATTTTTACTATTCTTTTTAGCAAGAATGGCACTACCTAAAGCTCCCATTAAATGACCATCTGCATCTACTAGGACTTCTGTTTTTAATAAATCTTCAAAAGCCTTTTTTACACCAATGTTTTTACTGACACCACCTTGGAAAAGAATCTGACCTACTATTTTTTTACCCTTGGCTACATTGTTTAAATAATTGCTTGCGACACTATAACAAAGACCAGCAATGATATCTTTTTTTTCATATCCCATTTGTATTTTGTGAACAAGATCGCTTTCCGCAAATACTGTGCATCTAGCAGCAATATTGGTAGGGTGTTTGCTTGTTAAAGCAATTGGACCAAAATCTTTTACATCAATACCTAATCTTTTCGCTTGACTCGATAAAAAACTTCCTGTTCCCGCTGCACATAAAGTATTCATGGCATAATCCGTTACAATCCCGTCTTCTAAAAGAATAATTTTTGAATCTTGTCCGCCAATTTCTAAAATGGTTCGAACAGAAGGATATTTGGATAAAGTACCAATTGCATGGGCTGTAATTTCATTTTTTATAGAACAAGCACCAAGCATGGTACCAATGAGTTTTCGGGCGGATCCCGTAGTTCCTACACCTAAAATTTTAATATCTTTATCTTTTACTTTTTTTTCTAGTTCATTTAATACGTTTTTAACGGCTTGTATTGGATTTCCCTCTGTCCAAAGATAACTACTAGCAAGTATACGATTTTCTTCATCAATGATAACCCCTTTGGTTGAGATAGATCCAATATCAATTCCTAAATAGGCTTTCATATTCTTCCTCCTTTTTAAGTGTTAATAAATCATAGAATGCTTCAAGTCTTGTATTGATTCCTTCAATTCCTGATTGTTCATCAAAGGAAAAAAAGAGAATAGGCATTTTTTCTTCTTTTGCTACTTTCATGATGATTGGTAAAGCTCCAATTTCTGGTGTACATCCGGTAGGCTTTGTATGAATAATACCATCATAACCATGTTTTTTAAGCCATAAAACGCGGTACACATTATCAAGTCCATCCGCACCTAAAGTATATTTACAATATTTTTTTACTTTTCTTTTCATAAAGGGAAGGAAAAGAGCTTTTTTCCAAAGAAGATAAGAAAGATTGGTAAATCTTTTAATTTCGATATGGTACTTAGCTAACTTTTTTTCAAGTTCATAGTTGGCAAAAGATTCCATGGCTGTATAGAGTTCACCAATAAAACCAACTTTTAAACAGTTTTTTGGCTTTTTAATTTTTACTTTTTTACTTTTCTTTTTGTATTTATAATAGATTTTTGTTAAGGTAAAAATATTTTTGGATTTACTGCACTCTTTTATAAAATTATTTTTAAGTTTTAAAAAAGCATTTTCTTCTATTTCAAATCCTACACGATGACGGATGATTTCATCTAATTTGTCCAGATAAGTAATGTAGAAAAATGCAAATAGAAGGGCTTTTATAAAAGTTCGTTTTGTTAATTTTGGATTTAAATTTTTAAAGATATGGTAGAGTTCTTTAAATCTAAGATGGTCTCGTCCAATAATTTGAATAAAAGTAAAATCATAACCTAAATCTCTTAAAATGGTTTCTTGTACTTCTGCATAATAACGATATCTACATCCACCACCAGCTTGAAAGAGAACATTCGCACCCAATTCAAGTGCTTCAATAAAATTACCTAAATTATATTTAAAAGGAACACATACACTGTCAGGGGCATTTTTACTTCCAAGAGCAATTGTCTTTTTTGTAATAGGAGGGGTATCAAGAACTTCTAGATGCGTTAGATCTTGAAGGAGTTTTTTAATGGGATGTTTATAATCTCCTAGATGGGGAAAAGCTAAAACTTTTTTCATAAATGAATTCCTCCTTTTAACATATCTAAAAAGCTTTCTAAACGGGTTAAAATCGCTACATCACTATTTAAATCTTCAAAGGTAAGAAGTAATACTTTATTTTTTCCTTTCTTTCTTAGAATCATTTCATTGGTTAAGGAGTCTGGTCCACAAGGAAAAGCGGTAAGTAAAATCGTACCATCAACATGATCTTTAAAATAAATAAAAGACGCTAATAATTCTTTGTTCATGGTCCAGTGAACTTTAGGAGAAATTTTTTGAACGCATGTATTTACTTTTTCTTTTGGTACTTCATAACTATAAATAATTTCAATGTCTTTATCTTTAAGATAAGAAATGATTCTTTTTCCAATCAAATCATCTTCTAAATTATAAGGATGTCCTAGAAGTAAAATTTTTGTTTTTTTGCTATGCATTTTTTTTCTTCCTTGCTCTTCTAGTAATTGATTATGTTCTTTTTCTTTCTTTTTGGCAATCTTATAGGCATTTTTACTTTCTTTTTTAGAAAAGCCAAGTTGTTTGCCCAAATGAATAAAACCATTTTCTTCACTGTGGTGGTGTTTTACATCTACGTTATAATTTATAATGGAAACTTTAGGATATACATTTCTTACTAAGTCATATAAAGCATTAAAGTTTGTACAGACTTGTTCTTTCTTTTCTATGGAATAAATTCTAGGTATTAAAATACAATCACATTGATTTTTGATACTTGCGATATGTCCTAAAAAAATCTTCATGGAAAGACAAGTTTCATCGATGCATTTTTCTTTTCCTTTCTCTAACATTTCTCTTGTTGTTTTTTTACTTTCTACATAAGGAACTTTTAAGGCATCAAAAAAAGTTTTCCATAAAATATGGTAATGGTAGTATAGAAGTGCTTTTGGTAGTCCGATTGTTTTCATTGTCTTCATCCTTTCTTTATAACGTATGTTGCCTTGTGAAAATTTTTTCATCTTTTCTTTCGACAAGTTTTTGTAATAATTTGACAGAGAAATAAATACAATTTATAATGATATTGGTGATTGTATGATAAAATATGATAATCTTTTAATTATTATCTGTCTTGTATGTTTAATCTTGGAAATTTTATCTTGTGTTTTACAATTACCTAATATTATTATTTATTCTATACCTGTTGTTTTAGTTCTTGTGGGTATTGTGATGATTGTTGGCATTTTAAAACAAAACAAAATGAAAAAAAGTAAAAAGAAAAAGAATTGACATTTTATCAATTTATTGTTAAACTTAATAAGTGTGTTATGGGTCTATAGCCAAGTGGTAAGGCGTGGGACTGCAACTCCCTGATCGTTGGTTCAAATCCGACTAGGCCCTCCATATAAAAATTAAAACGTACTTGATATAAGTACGTTTTTATGTTATTATGTATATAGATGAAGGAAACTTCATAAAATAAAAAAGGGATATATCTAATTTATGCAAGATTAGGTACATTCCAAAAAATGGGTTTGCACACAAATACTCAAGCTTGAGCGTTAGTGTGCTTTTTCTATTTAGATAGTATTATGAATACTAAAATAAATAGGAGGATAATTATAATAAATTGCGAAATCTCTCTTTGTCTCATAAATCCACCTCCTTACTATTGATATAAGGAGTGCACCTAACGCGAATTAAATATATCCAATACTATTATAACAAAGCATAGTGCTGTCATAATTTACTTTTATTCGACAAATTACGATATTATATATATTTTAATACTTCAATAATTAATTTTTGTTTCTTGGTTTCTTTTTTTATGTTTTTATATTTAAATTTACCATATTTTCGAATACTAAAAGTATCATTTTCTTTTAAAAAACAAAAATTTTTAGTAAGAATCTCCTCATTTACGAATACTTCTTTATTTTTAATTTTTTCACTGATTTGTTTACGGGATAAATTACATAGACTTGATAAAACATTATCCACTCTAAGACTAGATACTTGTATTTCTAACTCCTCATATTCTTTTTTATAATCTTTTAATACACTTAAATCTTCTTCTATAAGTTTGATTTTATATTTTGCTATATTTATCCAATTGTTTTTTAAAAAAGTGCTGATTTCGTTTAATACATAAATATAGAAAGATCCTTGATAAAACACAATATCGCCAATATAAGAAGAATCAATTCCTAAAGAAAGTACAGAGCCTAAAACATCTTGATGTCTTATTTTTTCAGGACACTTTATTTTAAATAAAACAATATTAGGCAGACTTTCTTTATATAAGATGACTTTATCTGCATCTTCATAAGGAATGAAGATTTGATATTGTTTCTTTTTTAATATTCTTTGGATTTGTTTTTGTTCCTTTTTATCTAAAAACAAAGTACTTTTTTCATCTAGGAGTTTTTCAATACTATTTTTAATTTTATAATGGTTCGTTTTCATAGTATTAGTATAACATGTATTTCCTTTAAACAACAACAAATTATAAAGTAGACGTCATTATGAAAGTTTGCTATAATATTTTGTATCAGGAGGGATTGTATGACTTATTTTCAACTATTGAATAAAGCGCTGAATTATTTGATTCAAGAACCAATCATGCAAGAAGATTTTTCGTTTTGGGCAATTATAGATGATAAGAGCAAAGAAGAGTTTGAAAGAATAAAAGAGGTAGCGAAAAAAGGACAAAGTTACTTAATGTTAAAAGTATTGTACGAACAAGGTTTATTAAATGTGTCTTATAAGGAATTATTTTACTATTTAGAAAAACAATTATCTACGACTTGGTTATCAAAAGAAATACAGGAACAGGCAAAGCAACTTGCAAAACAAATGTTAATGGAAGATGCTTTTTATCAAGATGCTGCTTTTGTACTTCAAGATCCTGGTATTTATGAAAACTATAGTGTATATCAATTGGAACAATTAAAAATATATAAAGAAGAACTAGAACAACAAGCGAAAGAAGAAATGAAACTTTACATGAATACGAATCAAAAAATAGTACAAACCCCTATGGAAAATATGGTTTATGTTGTACTTCCTGTCCTTGCAAAAATGTATTTTTCAAAACAAACTTCTCAATATATAAAAGATTGTGTTTTACTAACGGATACGCAGTTACAGGAGAAATGTTATGAATATATTCAAAATAATGTCAGTTTATATGCTTGGGATCGACAGGCTATCTATGATCCCAAAATGTTGCGTTATGCAATAAAATTGATTCAATTGGTTTATACTTTAGCTATGGACAAACAAAATGATGCTATGGAGAACTTAATTGAAATTGATGATTGTTTGATGGCTGAAGATATATCTTATATTTCTTTGTTTGAACTTTTATATTATAATGAATTAAATGAAGAGATCAAGTTAAACGATTCTATTGGTTTTTCTTCTAAAAGAGATGCTGATTTTTTCTATCTTTTACAAGATCCTCTTTTGCATCAACAATTTTCTAATCAAGAGATTGCAACGACTTTAGCATATTATTGTGATCATAAGTCTGCAAATAAAACGAGTATGCAAGATCTTTTTGGAAATCTTATGAATCCAAAAGAAAAACAGTTTAAAAAGCAAAAAGATTTTCAAAAATTTGAATAAAGAGGGTGACTATGTGAAAATTTTAATTGTTTCTGATATTCATGGAGGAATAGAGGAATTTAAGCAAGTATTAAATCAAGAGGTTTTTGATAAATTAATTGTATTAGGAGATTTGTTTTCTTATGGATTTCATGGAGATATTAAAACACAAGGAATTACAGATCTATTACAAAAACATAAAGAAAAATTGTTATTGATTCGTGGCAATTGTGATCGCTATCTTTCTTATGAAGAGGTAGGGCTTTATGCTTATGATATCATTACTTTACCTTTTAATAATCATAAAGTTACCTGTACACATGGAGATCGTTATGGTAGGGGATTTTTGCCTGATGAACATGGTGATATTATTTTAACAGGACATACGCATATTCCAATGCTGATTAAAGAAAACGGGATTGTTTATGCAAATCCTGGTAGTTTATCAAAACCTAGAGGTTTTTCTTCTAAATCGTATTTGCTCTTTACAGAAGAAAAATTGATTTTAAAAACACTTCAAGGAGAAGTAATAAAAGAATTAAATATAAAATTGTAATACAAGGATTGCAATTTTATGTTTTTTTTTGATTCTATATTCTTGTTTAAAAATTTTACTTGTGTTATAATAAGCATCAATTTAGAAAAGGTGCAATAAAGCAGGTGAGAATAATGGAAAATAATCCCTATATACAAAATTTCTATGAACATGAAGCAAAATATATTAAAGAATATGATCAAGTGACAGATCAAATAACAAGCGGATTTATCAAAGAAGCTTATGCTTGTCATTTTTTAAACCCAGAAGATAAAATAGAGGCAAAACCATCTTTATTACCTTTGATTTTATCTTATTTTGGTGTTTTAAAAGGGAGGTTATATGATTATGTAAAAACACAGGTAATTGATTATTTTTCTAAACCCTATGTGATTCGCTCCTATATAGAAATTTTGGTTAATCTATGTAATCTACAAATTGGTCAAGATGCAGTGCTTTCTAGAGAAATGGTTATGAAATCTTTTAAAAGAACAGGATTTATTCAAGATATATCTTATGATGAAAAAACAGATACTTATACTATGATTAGTAATCAAGGAAAACAAATGGCCTTTCATCGATTGTTTAAAAGTGCCGCTATGCGAGCGCAAACAGCGAATGACTGTCATAATGCAAGTTTATCTTGTATTAAAGAATTTACACAGGCGCATGAGAAGATAATAGGAGTAACTGTAGAAGAGACTTTTTTAACGAATTTTCCGATTTATCATTCTTTTGCTATATATTATGGCATGATGTTAGATGGTGGTAGGAATATTATGATGCAGTTTGAAGATTATCAAGATTTGATTCAACCTACAATTATTTCTTTTACTCAAGGTGATGAAATGTTACAAGAAATCAGTCAACTTCAAAAGACAGATTCTATGTTTGTAAAAAGCAATTACCCTGAAATGTTAAATTATGCTATGCATAAACAAATGATAAAAGAAAAAAGAAAATATTGACTTCTAACTGTAGCGTAATATATTATAAAGCTAGGAGGGAAAGGTTATGTATATTGATGATTTAATCGAGTTATCCAAGCATGTTACACCAGAGATTTTACTGGATATTTGTAAACAATATGAAAAGAAAAATAATAAAACAAAAACACAGATTTTAAATATTTTAAAAGAGCACAATTATAATTATTCATATATTGAATTGCTTTTTAAGATCGAGAGTTTAAAAAAATATGACAAGAACGATATTATTAAATTGATTAATCAAGTGGTTACAGATCAAAATGCAGAAGATATATGTAATTTATTGGATGAAAATTTTGATATAGCTAGACTAGATGATGTTCAAGATCTTATTACGATTTTAAAATATTTAGATAAGTCTGGATTCAACAAGAATTTGGTTTCGCTTGTAGAGAAACGTTTTAGATTTGATGGTTATAATATTGATATCCAGATAGAAGAAGCATTGGACATTTTAAAAATGATTAATAAACTTCATTATGCAGATTCCATTATTGCTTTTGTTGATAGCACCTATGGTTATAATGAAATGAAGGTGGGTGATTGGGGATCTATATTCTATGAAAATTCCGAAAATAATGGTGTAGATCTATTTGATCAATATGCAAAGGTGTTTGATGCAAAGTTGCTTGGTGAAAAGTTTACATTTTATGTAACAAGTGAGTTTGTTGCTTTGGATGATGCTAAAACACTTATTATTTTTGGAATGCTTAAAAATTTAACCAAAGAACAAAAGAAAAACGATTGTTTTTTAAAGCAAATTGACCAATTGTTAAGAAATAAAGAAATAATAGAATATGATACACCAGAACTTCTTCATTCTTACATTTCTTTATACGAGGATATGAAAAAGAAAAATTTATTTATAGCTTCTTCTTTGTATCTAAAGGATATAATCAAAAATTTTGATGAGAAAAACGACATAGAAGCTGCTTTACGTTTATTTGTAAAATATAATGATGAGGCAAGAGAATTTTTAGATACAAGTGATATAATAGAGAATATGCCATTTAATATGCAAGAATATATTGTTGAAAAAATTGAAGAAATTCCTGTAGAACAGATTGGAATTAAAAAAGCAGAATTATATCATACGATGAAAGCATTTTTAAGACATACTCTAGATTATATTGATCGCAGCAGTTTTGATGCTTGCTTCGATTTAATGAAAAAATATAATTACGATTCTGAGCTTTTACAGGTTATTCAAACAAACGGTTCAACTACGATAGATGCCAAAAAATATATTACACAATTAAATGGAGCCTATGAACGAAGAAAATTTAGTGCTTTTGAGGATGAAATATGTGCTTGTACGAGTCAGAAAGAATTAACGGAATATTTAACTTTGTTAAAAGCAGATATGAGGGATGGCACAGAGGATTTGGATTTAACACCAAAAACAATGGTTAAGAAAAAAGAAAATTTGCAAGTACGAAAAATAAATACAGTTGACAAAAAATAAAAATTTATTATAATTAAAGTATATTTATTGGATTGAAGGAGTAGTTATAGAAAGCTATAGAGAGAGCTGATGGAAGGTGGAAATCAGTTGGTGGACTATAATGAAGACATCAATATAAAAATAACGTAGATCTGCGTTAAAGAGGAAAGATAACAAATGTTATAAAATAGGGTGGTACCACGAGTCACTTCGTCCCTAGGTTATAGCATTTTTTTATTTAAGGAGGTACATATGAAAAAAATAGAGAATACAGACATTACAATTAGAAATGTTGGTGAAGAAGTAGAACTTTATGGTTGGGTTTTAAAGATTAGAAACTTAGGAGGACTTTTATTTGTTGATTTAAGAGATAGAAGTGGTATTATTCAACTTGTATTTCATCCGGACTTTGATGATTATGAAAAAGCTTCTAGTTTAAAGAGTGAATATGTGATTCATGTCAAGGGAACGGTTTGTAAAAGGGAAGTAGCCAATAAAAATTTAAAAACAGGAGAAATAGAAGTTGTCGTTCATCATTTGGATTTAATTAATACATCTAAAGAAATTCCTTTTGCGCTTACTGAGGATACCACGGCTTTAGAAGAGACTCGTTTAAAGTATAGATACTTAGATCTTAGAAGGAAAAGTATTTCCGATAAATTAATTTTACGTCATAAAATTATGATGGCAACTCGTAATTATTTTGATCAAAATGGTTTTATTGAGATTGAGACTCCTATTCTATGTAAATCAACTCCAGAAGGGGCAAGAGATTATTTAGTTCCTTCTCGTGTGAATAAAGGATCTTTTTATGCTCTTCCGCAATCCCCTCAAATTTTTAAACAATTATTAATGGTAGGAGGAATGGAAAAATATTTTCAAATTGCTAAGTGCTTTCGTGATGAGGATTTGCGTGCGGATCGTCAACCTGAGTTTACGCAAATTGATATGGAAATGAGTTTTGTAGATGAAGAAGATGTTATGCAAATTACAGAAGGCTTGATTGAAAGAATTTTTAAAGAAGTAAAGAATATAGAGCTTTCTTTACCCCTTCGCAGAATGAAATATGATGATGCAGTGCGTGATTATGGATCCGATAAACCAGACTTACGTTTTGCTATGAAAATTGAGGATATTACGGAAATATTTAAAAATACGGAATTTGGAGTATTTAAAAATGTCCTTGAAACTGATGGTGTGATTAACTGTTTAGTGGTAAAAGATAAAGCCGATCGCTATTCTAGAAAAGATTTAGATAAATTAACCGATTATGTAAAGACATATAAAGCCAAAGGACTTGCTTATTTAAAGATGGCTGATGAAGTTACTGGTTCTATTGCGAAAGTTGTTCGTGAGGATGAACTTCAAGCTTTAAAAGAAAAATTGCAGTTAGAAAATAATGATTTGGTTTTAATTGTTGCAGATTCTTATAAAGTAACGAAAACTTCTCTTGGGGCTTTACGATTAAAACTTGGTCATGATCTTGACCTTATTGCTAAAGAGACTTATCAATTGTTATGGGTTACTGATTTTCCGTCTTTTGAATATTCAGAAGAGGAACAAAGATATGTTTCTTGTCATCATCCGTTTACAATGCCAAAAGATGAGGATGTGGATAAGTTATTAACGGATAAAGCACATTGTTATTCGAAAGCCTATGATCTTGTGATCAATGGTTATGAAGCGGGTGGCGGTTCTATTCGTATTCATGATCAAGAAGTTCAAGAAAAAATGTTTAAAGCTTTAGAATTAACCGAAGAACAAATTGCATCTAAATTTGGTTTCTTTGTTGAGGCTTTAAAATATGGAGCTCCTCCTCATGGAGGCCTTGCTTTAGGACTTGATCGTCTTACAATGTTGCTTTCAGGTACCGATAATATCAAGGATGTGATTGCTTTTCCTAAAACCTCATCTGCAGCAGATCTTATGAGTGAATGTCCAAATGCTATAGATCCATATCAACTAGAAGAACTTGGACTTCAATTAAAATAATCATGAATAAAATAGAGTTGTCCTTCATATCGTTTTATGGGTGATCCTATGAAAGAAAAGAAAAGAACTTTTTTACTTCTTGTATGCTTCTTATTCTTTTCTTTTTTTTCGTGTGTTTTTTATGAGGTGCTACTAGATAGACAACAACGAAGTGAAAAAAATCGATTAAGAAAAGCTCATAAAAAGAATAGTGAATTAAATGTTCTTTTTACACCTAGTAAAGAAGTTATTTATAATGAAGATAAAACAACAAAATTAAAGCATTCTTATTATGATATAAATATTACAATTCCTGGAAATAAAGCAGCCAGTTCTAATATTGAACAATATATGAGGAATCTTATGCAAAAATCCACACAAAAAATTCGGAATGTGACTGACTCGGTTCGAAAAGAATACAATTTTTATTCAGATATAGGACTGCTTTATATGAACAATAAGGTTTTGTCTTTTTATAATCGACTTACAAGTGAAGATAATAAACAAACAATCGATGAGCTGGTCGTTTTTTCCTTTAATCGAAATACAGGATCGAGATTGCGATATAAAGATATTAGTACAAACCCTCAGCAATTGCTTCATCGGATTAAAAAGAAAACAATAAAAACAATAAAACAAGAATATAACAATATTTTTCTTTCTAAAATGGATTACGAAATTAAAAAAGAAAATTTTTATTTGGACGATACGAAATTGGTTATTGTCTATAGCCGGTGTAGTGTAGTGGATTGTTTTTATGGGAATCTATTTATTGAAATTCCTTATAAAGAGATCCGTGATTTGCTGATAGATAAATATTATTGAAAGGGGTTTTTATGAGGAAATCTAGAGTGTTTGAAGTTTTAAAAAAGGAGAATGTATTGGTTTTATTTTTTGTGTTTCTTGGTCTTATTTTTTATAAAGGTATTATGAATGATACACAAATTTCTATTTTTGGAATTACAATGATTTGGCTTTTTCTTTTCTTTCTTGAATGGGTTTTTAAAGATGTTTCTTTTGATATGAGTATTCATCGGTTGTACTTGTTTTTATGGAAGATGTCTATCGTATTTATTTTTCTTTTTTTATTCTATACCCTTTGTATTTTGAAAAATCCTATCGATATAGAAGCTATTTTACTCGTTTGTATTTGCTTTTGTCCACTGGTTTTAAAATCTTTATTGTATTTGTTTTTGTTTATCCAAACGATTTTACTTCAGAGAAAGTATTCGATTCAATCACCTCGTATTGTTCCTGCTTTTTTTCAAGTGAAAAGGCTCGTTATCAAAAAAGAAGATTTATATAAAAACACGTTTCAAATCGTTCAAATCTTTGCGAATCATAGAAAACAGGCAAAGTTAAATTCAGATTTAAAAACGGCTCTTTTGGTATTTAATAAGAGTGCAATGGATCAAAAAATATTGAAAACATTTCATTTAGAAAATAAAATGTATACGAGTAAAAAAAGTGCTTACAATCAAGTTTCTTATAAAGAAAGGAAATATAAAAAAGGAAGTGTTCCCACTATACTTTCTTCTTGTACACATTTTATAAAGAACAATCGAAAATGTAGGTTGAATTCGAGTGCTTATCGGTATATCCTTAATTGCTATCAAAGAATAAAAAGTACTTCGGACAAAGTAATTGGGTATATGGTTCAAGATCATAATGCTTCTTCGGTTTTTCTTGGATTTATTGCTTTAAATCATGCCTATCAAGAGGGATATTTCGAATTAAAAGAAAAGATTCCGATTATTACAAAAAGAAGTTCTAATGATGATATTGCTCTTTCATCGGATGATTTTTATTCTACATCGAAAAAAAAATTTCTTTTACATTGTTCTTCTTTATTGGATGCTATTCAAGTAAAAAAGGAAAGTGTAAAATCGGCTATGTTGTTTTACGTTTCTAACAAAATGCTTGTTTCCGTTTTTGTTTTACTTTCTTTTTATACAAGTACGACTTTATTAACGATAGAGCAATTTTTGCTTTTTGAATTTCTTGTTTTGCCTATTGCATTTCTTCTTCTTTCGTGTTTTTCAGGAAAACTGATTAAACGTTCTTTCTTCTTTCTTTCTTTGCTTCTTCTTTCGCTATTTAATGTGTTTTTCTTTTATTTTTTATATCCTTATTTTCCAATCGATCTGTTTCGTTCTTATTGCTTTTGTTCTATTCTTTTGCAATCTATATTGGGAACTTTCTTCCTTTTAGATCTTTCTTTTGTAAAAGAAAAAAGAAATTATAGTATGGGCTTTATTACGATTTGGGTTTTTGCATTTCTTTTTCTTTATAAAATGGGATCGTTTCAACTTTCTTTCTTTTCACTTTTCTTTCTTTTGTTTTTACATTTTGCCTTGTTTTCTTTTTTTTCTCTTTTAAAACGATTGGTTTATAACAACAAAGTTGAAAATTTATGATATAATAACGTGTACCAAAGGAGTTTTTATGAAAAAAAATCGAGAGGAACAATTCTATAAATTTTTGATTTCTTTTTTATCTCTTGATTTGGCTTCTATTCTAATTGCTTCTTCTATTTTAATTGGAGGGACGCATACAAAATTAAAAGAAGCCCAAGAAGAGTATCCAAAGGACTTGAGCCGTTCGAGTCAGTTTGATGAGTTAACAGAAGAAGAACAACAATCTTTAAAAAGACTGGATTCTGAGCTAACGATGTTGTTGAATCAAGAAGAATACGCTCTAGAAAATGTTTCTTCTTTGGAAGATTATTATCTTTTAACCGCTATTTTAGAAAATGAAAACTTATCTACATATGAAAAACAGTATTTATATCGATCTTATGAAATTATTAAAGAAAATCCTTATTTAGATAAAAAAGACGTTTATGCCAGATTAAAGACATTGGATGTTACTCGAAAAGAAGAAAAGGGAAAAACAGAAAAGAAGAAAATTTGGTTAGATGATTCTGTTGTCATAAATGCTTCTTACCGTATTAATTTAAACCATCTTACTTTTTATGATTATTCTAATTTAACAAGTTCTACCATTACACATGAAATGCTTCATGTTGTATATCCTTGTTCTAAACTACCACGTGCTTTTGGTGAAGGATTTGCGGAACTTTTAAATACAGAATATTTTGATGATTTGGTACAAGAAAATCATCAAAATTCCTATTTGCAAGAAATTGCTTATGTAAAAATATTATGTGAAATATTAGGTAGTGAAAAAGTATTACAAATTGCGTCTTTTGATGATCAGAATTTGCTTGAAGAAGAACTTCTTTCTAAATTTGAAAATGAGGCTTCTGTAAAAAGATGGATGCATGTTGATAAAATGGATGATGATACTCTTTTTGATTATTATGAAGATCTTGTTTTTCTTACAGAAAAAAATCAGTATAGCAAGCAAAAACAAGAAACTCTTGTTTCCCTTTATTATCAATTGTTATTTGGAGAAAACAACAGTACAACTTATAAATATTTTAATCAAGAGGATACGTCTACAAAACAAAAAGTAAAGGAATTTTAATCTTTTAAAAGTTCCCTTACTTTTTTTAGTTGATAGATGCTGACAAATAATATATTCAAACTGGTAGAGATTACAAGACCCCACATGCCTATTTTTAAAAGGGATAACAAGAATAAAAAGGAAGTTCGAATGATCGTTCCATATAAAGTGGATTTCATACTAATTTTGCTTTGTCCCATCGCATCTAATGAAAAAGCTAGGGGAGATTGAATATATTGAAGCAAGCAAATAGGAGCTAGAAAACGAATGTATGGAATTCCTTCGTTGGTATTATAAATGAGTTTTAGAGGTAGTTCGGGTATAAATAGTAAAAGTAAGGTATAAGGAATGGCGATGATTAAACTAAAGAAAATGGCTTGTTTAATTTTTTTCTTAGTGTACTTATAGTCTTTTCTTACATAACTTTTACTAATAATAGGAAGTAAGGCCTGAGAGATGGCCCCTGAAAAAAAGGAAGGAAGTAAAATCAGTGGAATTGCATAGCCAGATAAGATCCCATATTGATAGACAATAAAATTATTAGAATATCCTACATGAAGTAAGGCAAAGTTTAAAACAATGGGTTCTAAGAAGTAGCCAATTGAACCAATGATTCTGCCAATGGTGTTTGGTATACCAATACTTAATGCATCTTTTATATATAATTTATTTGGTTTAAAATCTTTTTTTTGAAAATGTATTTTTTTAGGAAGAAAGAAAAAGAAAACCAAAATGGAAGAAATTTCACTAAGTATATTGGAAATAATAATGAAAAACAATGTTTTTTCAATTCCGAATTTTAAGAATATTGGAATACCAATTATTAGAATAAGTAGGTGAACAATATCTTCAATGACATTGCTTATGACATGAGGAACCATTTGTCCTCTTCCAAAAAAGTAACTTCTAAGAATAGCGGATATAGAGGTAAACGGCATGACAAAAGCCATGGCTTTAATCGCTGTATAAACTCTTGAATCTTGAATTAAGGAATTTGCTAGAAACGAAGCAGAACATAAGATAAACACAATAATAATGACATTGATAATGCAGGAGATAGGAATTAAAGAAAATAATAAATTTTTATTGTTTTTTGTCTCTTCAGCAACGAGTTTAGACACAGCAATCGGAAGTCCTAGTGAAGCAATTGTAATAAATAAAGAAAAAGTGGGCATAATCATCATATAAAGACCAATGCCATCAGTACCCAAAAGACGGCTCATTACAATTTTAATAAGCATACCTAATATTTTTGTAATGAGTCCACCTATGGTAAGAATAATTGTTGCTTTTAAAAGTGTTGTTTTTTTCATACTAAAGTATATGTAAAAAAAAAGAGCTTCATTAGTAGAAGTTTTGAAACTTGTTTGACGTCAAGTTTAATTGTTTTGTCAAAAAAAGTCGAACATTATAACTTTTTTGTAGCAAATTTATATTATAATTTAGATAAGATAGGAGAGATAGTAAATGAAAAAGAATTTGTATTTTAGTTTGTTATTTGTATTTGGATTGTTTTTATTTCCATTTCATGTACAAGCTGCTGAAAATTATAGCATTCAAGCAAATATAGAAGATGAGGGAACCGTAAGTGCGAGTTTGACATTAAAATTAAATGGTATGCAAGAGTATCAAGAGGGAAATACACTAAACTATTTTGTTAAATTCGTAAACCAAGATAATGAAAAACCAACCGATGGTACATATGAGAATTTGGTACAGAATGCAAATACAGAACGTGATGATATTACCAGATGGAAATCGGTGCTTTATAATTCGACTGCTAACTCTGGGAATATACAAATGAGTGAAGATTGGTATTTATTAGAGGGATATGATTATGCTTATGTGGCAGAATGCAATTACGATAGTTCTGTAAAAAGCTGTACTGTGACAGAACAGGCAATTCCAGTAGAAAAACCGACTTTGCCAGAGTATGGAAAAAGATATGATTCCTTTGTTTTTTCTGGATATTATCAGAATGGGGGCACTTATGATGATTCCTCTATTTCACTATTTAGTAATTTCCCACATATGGGGACAAATGGTTCCCATCAATATGTTGTAAAATTTGGAAAAATAACAGATATAACAATCATCGATAAATTTGCTAGCAATGCCAATGATGCCAATGAGAGTTTATTAAGTTATGCTCAAAATGCTAAAGATCAAACCTATACTTTTAGTGATAATCAAACCGAATATGATATCACAGCTTTTAAACCTGATTTTAATGCTTATTATTATTTTTATGTTACTTATGAAAATTCAGATGGTTTATATAGAGACTTAAGCGATGTTTATATTGGAAAGTTTGGTAGTGGAGGTGTTTTAGCACGATATACAGATTTTGATTCAACAGATTCTTTAGAAATGATGTCTACAACAGTAGAAAATCCTAATACGAGTGATAAAGATGTTTATCTATATATTGGAATCTTGATTCTTGTTTCTATAGGAATTGCATTTAGCTATAGAAAATTAAAAAAGCTTCAATAACATTTAGAAATATGTTATAGTTATAATAGGATAGGAGGAGAGTATGAGAAAGTTCGAAAAAGGATTTAAAATTTTAATGGTTTTTGTTTTGATGGTATTTTTAACTGGATGTGTTCGTATGAATACAAATATGAATATTACACAAGAGGATGTTCAAGTTACAACGATCATTGCTTTAGAAGATTCGCTTTATGAGCAGTCAACAGCTGAAAGCACATCTGATCTTGATGCATGGGAACAAAATGGATATAAGGTGGAAGAATATAAGCAGGATGGATATATTGGTTATAAACTAACAAAATCTTTAGGAAGTCTTGATGAGTTAAGTGGTGCAAGCAAGAACGATATTGTGGATATTACTAAATTATTTTCAGGAGAAGTATTTGATGAAAAAAATATTTTTACTAATGATAATGGTACTTATTATGCTCATTTTAGCATTAATACCGATGATTTAACTCAAGGGGATAGCAATTCATTTGATACAACGGAAGAAAATACAACGGATACAGAAGATGAATGGGATATTACAACTGAGGAAGGTGTTGAAGTGGAAGGGGATTATGAAGTAGTACCTGATGAAGAAACGGATTCTTTTGGAAATGATACCACTACACAAGATGATAGCATAGATGATTTTTCTGATGAAGACATATCTCAATTTATGAGTATGTTTGATTTGAAATTTTCAGTTACTTTACCAAGCGAAGCTGTTAGTAATAATGCCACTGAAGTTAGCGAAGATAAAAAGGTTTTAACTTGGGATTTGACAGAAACAGAAGATATCGAGTTTAGTTTTAAAGCAACAAATTCTATTATGAATTATGTTTTAATTGGTGGGGGAGTTGCTTTAGGAATTGCCATTATTGTTATTATTGTTGTTGTTAGCCGAAACAATAAAAAGAAAAGACAGCAATTTGAAGCCGCTTTTATGAATAATCCAACCTCACAAAATCCATTTACAATGTCAAATCAACAACCAAGTCAAAATCAAAATAATAATTGGAATCAAAAATAGAAAGTACAGAAAAGTACTTTTTTCTAATTTAATCGAAACATTATTTTAAAATAATGTTTTCTTTTAAAGATTTATAATATATAATAGTTAAGGAGGATGTAAAACATGGAATATTGGGATGTTTATAATGAAAAAAAAGAAAGGACTGGTAAAATTGTTAAAAGAGGAGATTTTTTGAATGATGATGAATATCATATCGTTGTTAATGCTTGGATTAAAAACCAAGATGGGAAATATTTGATTTCACAAAGAAGCGCAAATAAGTCACATCCATTAATGTGGGAAACAACAGGTGGATCTATTTTACAAGGGGAAACAGCTTTGGATGGTGTTTTGCGCGAAGTAAAGGAAGAATTAAATATTGATTTAAATAAACAAGATGCTATATATATTGGAAGTGGAAAACGATATTATAAAGGTTGCCCTGATATACTAGAGATATTCTTGTTTGAAATTAATAGTGAGAATTTAAATATTAAAGTTCAGGAAGAAGAAGTTAATGATTATATGTGGGCAAGTGTAAACGAGATTAAACATTTATATGAAAGCAAAAAATTTGAAGCTACATTGTATTTTGATGAAATTATAAAATAAAACGTATCAAAATGGTTGACAAGCGAAGAAAAAACTATTATTATAAAGCTAATGTTAGAAAAAGGAACTGTATTATATGTTATATGTATTTATAAAAAATTTATTAAATAGAACTTAAGAGGCTAATAAGGATATTAGCCTCTTTTTATGATAAAAAAAGGAGGAATGACTTATTAATATTTTATATGTACATGAGGAATATCCAGAAGAAACAAATTTTGGAGGAATAGCTACTTATCAAAAAATTATGGCAACTGAGCTTGCAAAAAAAGGACATAACGTTTTTGTCATTTGTAGGGGGTTGAAGCGGACATATCATTATATTGAAGATGATGTTCACATTTTTAGAGTATATGATAAAAATTACAACACTTTTAATGGGTATTTTTCTTATAGAAAAAAAGTCGCAAAGAAGATATGCAAATTGTATAAACAATATAAAATTGATCTTATAGAGACTCCAGATTGGGGTGCTGAGACTATTTTTTTAAAAAAACATAAAAATATTCCTATTATTGTTAGGTTACATACACCTTTAAAAATTTGGCTAGATTATAACAATAATAATTTTGGAAAAATCACAAATTATATGTTAAAATGGGAAAATCAAAATTTACAAAATGCCGATTTAATTACTTGCTGCTCTCATTTTTTAAGTAATACAATTCCTCTTTATTTTTCTTTAAATAAAAATCTTCATGTTATTTATAATCCAATGAATAGTAAAGATTTTTATCTTGATAAAAAAGTGATTAAAGAAAATGCAATCCTATTTGTGGGAAGTTTGGAAGAAAGAAAAGGAGTTTTAATTTTAGCACAAGCATTAAATTTAATATTTGAAAAGTATCCTAATTTAACTATGAGATTTATCGGAAAAGATACTACCCGAAATTCTTTTAATGAATCAACAAAAGGTATAATATATAATATTGTAAAGAAGCAATATCATAAAAATTTGCTTTTTTTAGGGCAAATATCAAATCAAAAGTTAAATTATTTTTATAATAGCAGTAGGGTTGCTATTTATCCTTCATTGTTTGATAATCTTCCATATGTTGTTCTTGAAGCTATGAGTACAGGAATATATGTAGTGGGAAGTCAAAATTCGGGAATGCCAGAAATGTTGGATGATAATCAATACATTTATCAAACGGGCGATTATATAGATTTAGCTCATAAAGTATTATGTGCTTATCAAAAATCACTTACAGAACCATATAATTTTAAAAATATTTGTAATGTTCAAAAAAAATTTGATTCTAAAACTATTTGTAATGAAATGTTAAGACTTTATCAAATTTCTATTATAAAACATGTAACTCAAAAATTATTAAAAAAAATTGATTCTACTAAAATAACTTTAATTGAACGTATTAATAATGGGCTTGCCAATGAAGTATATAAAATAGAAACATTACAAGGAAAATATATTTTAAAAAAATATTTATATAACTATAATTTTCGCTTGGAAAACGAATTATATGATATATATGAAAAAAATAAAATTAAAGTTTCGAGACCTCTAAATCAAACGGTTTTTCAATATAACGGAAATCAATATAACATTTTTAACTTTTTAGAAGGTAAAATAAATGTAAATATTAATCATTTGGATTATTTTTCAAAATTATTATTATGTGATCGTAAAGTATTACAAAACGCTTCCCTTATTAATAAGTGCGATTTATATTATATTTCTTTAAACAAAGTACATAGTTATAATTTTTTAAGTCCCAAAATCATTAAATATGTTTTACAAGAATATGAAGTATTAAGAAAAGAAAAGATATTTTATGATTCATATTTGAATCATGGAGATATTTCTAAATCCAATATCATTTGTCATGGAGACGAAAAAAATTTGATTGATTTTGATGAAGTTATTATAACAACAGAGTTGTATGATTTTGCTGTTATTGTAGTTAAACATTTTGTAGTTGATGACAAAATAGATTTGTCGTTGTATAATCAACTGATATTCAGTTTAAAAAATAAGTTTAAAAAATATACGGCTAAGGATTATTATAATAGTGTTAGAATGTACTTAATTAAAATATTGCTGGAAAAGTTTTACTTGCACTGTATACATAAAATTAATTTGTTTGATAAGTCACAATCGAAGGATGATTATAGACATTATTATAATTTGTTAATATATATGCAGAAATATATGGAGGTTAAGAAATATGAAACATAAATCTATTATTGCTATTATGGGTCCTAGCGGTGTTGGAAAAACAACATTAGGTAATAATATGGCGAAAAATTTAAATTTTGCAATTCCTAAGCATTGTACAACTAGGGCATATAGGTCGGATGATGCAGATAATTTTTATCGATATCTTTCACATGAAGAATACAGTACTAAATTTTTGAATAAAGAATTTTTGATTAGTTCAGGAGATAGTAATGTGATTTCAAAAGCAAATGGTAATTTTTATGGTGTTTTAAAGCAGGATTGTGAAACGGCTTGGGAATTGAGCAATACAATAATATTATTTGTATCATATAAGGATATTTATCAAATTATCCATTTAAAAAATATATATTCTATCGATGTTGTTAATTTAACTTTTAATAATATTCGTGAGGGT
The DNA here is from genome assembly GCA_944363635.1 of uncultured Bacilli bacterium. Taxonomy (GTDB): domain Bacteria; phylum Bacillota_I; class Bacilli_A; order RF39; family UBA660; genus CALVUP01. The sequence continues at coordinate 47,046 of CALVUP010000006.1, forward strand.
GTCAAATATCGATTAATAAATGATCATAAAAGAAAACATACAATGGATGATATAGATAGTCGAGTTCAATGTGCTCTTCAAGATAATGGCAATTTTGGTGATGTTGTAAATCTATATGCTAGTTCAGTCGTGTGTACAGATGATTTTGATGCTGATGCAACTTATAATAAAGTTTGTCAAGATTTGAAACTCGTAAAAAAGAAGGGAGTATAAAAATGAAAGATCATATATATTATGTTGGGTTTAATGCGAATAATAGCATTTTAAATGATGTTTGTTTTGATGGCTCTATAACATTATATCCTACGGGAGAAAAAGGAAATATATATTATTCAGATACTTTATTAAATGATACTTCCAGTGATGTGTTTTTGAAAAAATATAAGATGTATATTGAGCAAAATGTTAACCATATTATTCAGCAAAGTGGGAATTGCAAAATAATGTGTTTTAATGAGAAAATTGTTACTTTATGTAAAGATTTAAAAAACGTTAAATTTATACAAAATAATTCTAAAACTTTATTGGACTTTATGAATGATAAATATAGAATAAGAAATTTTTTTAAACCCCAAATACCAATATTAGATTATGCAATAAAACCTTTTAAGGAATTAAATTATTTAGATTTAAAACATGATTTTGAAACAGATAAGTTAGTTATACAAGGGATAAAAGGAGCTGGTGGCGAAAACACCTATTTTGTATCTAGTCATGATGATTTATTGAAAATAAGCGATAAAGATGGTAATTATTGTGTTTCATCATATGTTAAACATTTACCTTTAAATGTTACATTAATTGTAGGAAAAGATAAAATACTGTATTTTCCAATTTCCGCACAGCTCATTTCAACCAAAGATAAAACTTTTAAATATGTAGGTGGGGATTTTATTTATCCGAAGAAAATTTTAGATGCCAAATTACGAAAGAAAATCTTTTTGTATAGTAATACGATTGCTACTCAAGTGAGAAAAATGGGATATAGAGGTATATTAGGAATAGATTATATTTTAACTGAAAATAAGGATATCAAATTCATGGAACTTAATCCTAGATTTCAATCTTCAACTTTTATTCTTAATCAATATTTACGCGAACACTATTCTATAGATATGGCTACTTTACATTATATGGCCGTAGAAAACCAAAATCTTCCCCAAATTGATACACAGCAAATGGAAATCAACAAATCATTTTTAAATTGCAATTCTTTAAATACTTTTGAAATGTTTGAAAATTATGATATTATAAATAATGGTTATTTTAAGGATAATAAATCATCAGTTTATAGAAAAGTTTTTCGCTATTCATTAGTATTAAGTGATTATTTTCAGCATATCCAATTTAATCAAGTAAAGGAGAATATAGATGGTAGAGATGCAAAAAGACTTAGAAAACAATCATTTAAGTGAAACAATTGTAAAATTTCAGGATGTCATGGAAGATATTGCACTATTACTTCAAAGTTTACCTCAAAAATATAAAAATAATGAAGAACTTTTAGAATCTTTATCCTTACAATATAGTAATCGTTATCGTGTGCTTAAAGAAGCACTCAAGAATCCTTATTTTGCAAGAATTGATTTTAAAGAAGAAGAAGGGGCTTTACAAGTATGTTATATCGGAAAAGTAGGTATACATGATTTTGATAATAATTTAATTACAGTGGATTGGCGAAGCCCAATTGCTTCTTTATATTATGATTCAAATATAGGCAGTGCTTCGTATATTTCGCCAGATGGGATAGTTAGTGGGGAGATGCTACTTAAAAGGCAATATACGATTGAAAATGGAAAATTAATTAATTTTCGTGATGTGGATACCGTTTCAAACGATGAAATGTTAAAACCTTATTTGAATGTTAATGCGGATAATCGTTTGAAAAACATTGTGAGTTCTATTCAATCAGAACAAAATGAAATTATTAGAAAATATATTTTTGATAATATGATTGTACAAGGAGTTGCTGGATCAGGGAAAACAACGGTTGCTCTTCATCGCATTGCGTATCTTGCTTATAATTATCGAAATATTGTTAATGCGGATCAATTTATGGTTATTGGTCCGAATAAATTTTTTATTCATTATATATCTTCTGTACTTCCTGATTTAGATGTGACTAACGTTTATCAACTTACTTATTACGAATTAGTGGAAATATTTCTTCAGGAAAAATTAAAAATTTCTGATAAGCAACAAGAGAATCATGAAATTAGTAAATTTAAACTTTCTTTAGACTACAAAAAAGTATTGGATCAATATTTAAATGATTTAGAAAAAAAAGAATTGTTTCCAGAACAAGATTTTATCATCAAAGGATTCCCTATTTTTTCTAAAAAGAAAATGATGAAAATGTATAATACAATTGATTCTTCGTTCTATGATAGTTTTGAAGCACGAATCAATCGTTTAATTCTTTTACTTTCTACGGAAATAAAAAACAATCCAGATATTTATGAAAAGCAGATTAGTACGCTTTATTTTGATAAGATGAAAAATACAGAAAATTTAGAAATGATAAAGAAAGATTATGAGTATGTAAAAAAACAAGTGCTTGATCAGAACTGTGTTTCTGAACTTAAAAAATATTTTTCATTTTTAAAGAAAAAAACAAGTAAGATCTATAATACATTTTTAAAGAACAGTCAATCTTATCTGAAGAATGATCTTGTATTTGATACGAAATTAAGTGATTGTGATTTACCAGGAATTTTCTATATACATACTAAAATACATGGAAGCACTTTTTTAAACCGTATTCGTCATACTGTAGTGGATGAAGCACAAGATTATGGAGCGTTTCATTTTTATACGATGAAAGATGTTTTAAGAAAAAGTAGTTTTAGTATTTTTGGCGATTTGGCTCAATCAATATATGATTATAAGGCTATATCGAGCTGGGAAGACGTGATTACCAATGTTTTTCATCAAGATTGTTCTTTAAATTATTTGTTAAAGAGTTATAGAACAACCGTAGAAATTATGGAACAAGCGAATAAAGTATTAAAACGTCTTGGTTTAAAAGAAGGAGAACCTGTTATTCGGCATGGAGAAAAAGTAAAATACATTCAGTCGAATCATCAGATACAAGAAATAAAACAAATTTTAAATCATTTGTATGAAAAGAATTATTCGACAATTGCGATTATTAGTAGGAATGAAGAGAATGCTGATTATGTGTTTGAACAATTAAAGGAAGAATTTCCAATTCACAAAGTTAACTCAGATAATTTAGATTATGATGGTGGTCTGTGTTCGGTTCATAGTGAACTTGCGAAAGGTTTGGAATTTGATGCAGTGATTTTATATGATGTAGGAGAACATACTTATTCTTGTTATGATTCTACAAGTATGAAACATTTATATGTAGCAATGACCAGGGCACTTCATGAACTTTATATTTTGTATCAAAATGATTTATTTTTATTGGAAGGTGAGTAAGATGGAACTATTAGATGTATATAATGATCAAATGAAGTTTGTAGGTAAAACAATTCCTCGTGGAACTTCACTAGGAAAGAATGAAAATATTTTACTTTCTTTAGTTTATATTCGAAATAGGAAAGGGGATTATTTAATACAAAAAACCTCTAAGAAAAAAGGAAGTATATTTTCTACTACTGGAGGGCATGTTGTACAGGGGGAGAAAGCTTTAACAACGATTGTAAGAGAAATAAAAGAAGAGTTAGGCCTCTCTGTTTCTAAAGAAAAATTACAATATGTAAGCACCTTTAAATATCCGAATCAACCTTGTATTTTTCATGTTTATCTTCTTAATACAGATTATATAGATTTAAAGACTTTAAAACTAGAGACAGAAGAAGTGGAATCAGTGTATTGGATAAATGAAAAAGAAATAGAACAGTTAATACAGGAACATTTATTTTTAGAAACACACGGTTCTATATTTTTAAAATATATAAAAAAATAAAATAGCAGAAAAAAGCAAAAGAAAATCACATTGCCAATAGTTGTTTATGTAATTATTTCATTTAGAGATAAATAGTTATTGATTTTATATATAATTTATATTATAATAGCAAACAAACAGAGGGGTGAATTTATGGATAATACTGAAGTAAAAAAATTAAAAGATACATTAACTATTATTAAAAATTTATTAGAAGAAGAAAAACAGAGTCAAGGAAGCATTCGAAGAATTTATAAAAATGATCCAATTAATATGGATCGAGCATTAAGGGATAGTGCTAATCGCTTGCGCAAGTTATCACAAAGTATTGATAAACCTTATTTTGGACGTGTTGTATTTGATGATCATACAAAAATACATGATGTTTATATTGGGAAAAATGCTATTTTAGATGGAGAAAGAATAATTGTTACGGATTGGAGAGCTCCTATTTCTACTCTTTACTATGATAGTAATATAGGACCTACTTCTTATATTGCTCCAAACGGAACGATTCATGGGGATTTGCAATTAAAAAGGCAATACAATATAGAAAATTCGCAGTTAATTGATTATTATGATGTTGATATTGTATCAAATGATCAATTACTTCAAAATTATTTAAATACTAATAATGATAAACGTCTTAAGAATATTGTTTCAACGATTCAAAGTGAACAGAACTATATTATTCGAAGGCCTCTTACTGAAAACAATATTATTCAAGGTGTTGCGGGATCTGGAAAAACAACTGTTGCACTTCACCGTATTGCATATTTAGAATATAATTATAGAAATAGTATTTCTGCAGATCAATATTTAGTCATTGGGCCAAATACTGTATTTATGGATTATATTAAAGCGGTACTTCCGGATTTAGACGTTAACGATGTAAATCAATATACAATAGAGGACTTGACTAGAAGAATTCTTGATGAAGGTATTGAATTTACTTCCATTAATAAAAAATTAAATAATAAAATTAGCGGAAAAGATTTGACGACTATCGATAAGTTTAAAGGTAGTTTAATTTATAAACAGATGTTAGAAAAATACATGAAAGATTTAATCAAAAAAACAATTCAGGGCGGAGATTTAGATATAGATGAATTTTGTATTATTCCGCAAAATGTCATTTTAGATAATTTTAAAATTTCTTATCAATCATATCCAAATATAGTAAGTGCTGTAAATAAAACAATTTTATATTTAATGACTTATGTAGAAAATAATCGTACTGCTTATAAGCAAGCTTTTAATAAAAGAAAATTAGATTTATTGGATATGAATAAGGGAAATCAGCAGGAAACTTTGAAAATTCGAAAAAGATTTGAACGATTAGATACGAAACTAAATCAAAAATTTAAAAATGAAATAACACGTTACTTCAGACCTCTAACGAAAAAAGTTACAGCTTTATATGCCGATTTCATAAAAGATATTAAAAAATATAATTTTTCAAATTATCAAGAAATTGAAGATTTAAAAAAGTTAACAAATACAAATATAAAAAATAAAGTTTATGATTTTGAAGATATTGCAGCGCTTTTATATATTGCTTCACAGACAACTGATTTGAAAGAATATAATAATATAAGGCATATTGTGATTGATGAGGCTCAAGATTTTAGTTTGTTTAATTTTGATGTTCTAAAAACCATTTTTAGTAACGCTACATTTAGTATTTATGGAGATTTAGCACAATCTATTTATAATTATCGTTCTATTGATCATTGGGATGAGTTAAGTCAAATTTTTCCTGATATTAAGCAGATCAATTTGAATAAAAGTTACCGAACTACAGACGAAATTATGAAAACAGCAGATTTAGTTGCAAAACATATTGGAATGAATCAATCTGAAGATGTTATTCGACATGGTAATCATGTAGAATTTCATAATTATGATATGGTAAACGCGCCACAACATATTAAGGAAAAAATAGAGGAATATAGAGAAAAAGGATATAAAAGTATTGCTATTATTAGTAAAAATGATTTACTTACAAACTATATAAATGATGATTTAAGCTTTATTGGAGTGCAAGCACAAAATATTACTTCTACTTCGAATGATTATGATATTAAAAATGATGTTATTACAATTTCAAATGCTATAGCAAAAGGATTGGAATTTGATGCAGTAATATTGAATAATGCTTCTGAAGATGTATATAATTCGGATAATGATTTAGACATGAAGTTATTATATGTTGCTTTAACAAGGGCACTTCACGAAGTAGATGTTGTTTATGATAAAGAGTTGACAAAGCCTTTACAAGTAGTGGCTAATAAAGAAGAAAGTCATGTTAAACCAAAAGTAAAAGAAATCAATAAATAAGAAACGATTAACTGAATAGCTTGTTAATCGTTTTTGTTTTATGATACAATAAGAGAAATCAAAAAGTTTATAAATAATATTGTAAAAGATAATTTCGTTTTTAAAAAATAAATACAAAGAAAATGGAAGTGATGATATGTTGCCTATTCAAATTTATGAATTAGGAAGTGTTTCCGATAATGAACTAACACGAGTGGTATGTGTTTGTCGTTATCAAGGAAAATACGTGTTTTCTTATAATAAAAAAAGAAATGGTTGGGAAATACCTGGAGGCCATATTGAAGAAGGTGAAACCTGGGAGGACGCTTGTAAAAGAGAAATGTATGAAGAAACAGGCGCAACAAGGATAAAAGTAGAACCCATATGTCTTTATAAAATAAGTACTTATGGTTTGTTATGCTATTGTGAGATTTTAGAATTAGGCAAATTACCTGAAGAATATGAAATGGCTAAAATACAACTTTCCAATGATCTTCCAGATTCATTAACTTTTCCCGAAGCTTTTAACTTGTATTTTAAGACCGTTAAAGAGAAAAAGAAATTATAAAAAGACAAAGGGATTTGTCTTTTTTTCTTTATTTGTGCTATACTGTTGGTAATTGTTAGGAGGTGCTTATGGAAGATAAAATTTTATTAACGCAAGAGGGGTACGATGAATATTTGGATCAACTTGAAAAAATGAAAGAAAAATTTTATGAAACAGGAATGTTAAAAAGAGAAGCAAATGAACAAGCACCAGGAGATGGATGGCATGATAATTTTGCTTATGAAGATGCCGTTCGTGAAGAAAATGCCGTGTTGTACCGCTTACAAGTCTTAAATGCGAATAAGAAAAAAATTAAAATTGTTAAAGAAGAAAATCATAACGATTTGGTATGCATTCATGATAAAATAAAATTAGAAATGATTTATAGTGATATAGATAAAGAAACAGAGATCTTTCTTCTTAGTGGTAGTTATACTACGAAAAGTGATCAGGAAATTACTTTAAATAGTCCATTAGGAAGAGCTATTTATTTACAAAAAATTGGTTCTATCGTTTCTTATAAAACAAGTGGAAAAACAATCAAAGTACATATTTTAGAAAAAGTGTAGGTGAGTTTATGTTTAAACAAGATAGTGATCATTTGGATCAACATTTTTTAGTAGACGAAGAAGTCGTACAAGATTTTATTTCCTATGCACATATTGAAAAAGAGGATATCGTTGTTGAGGTCGGACCAGGAAGGGGAATTTTAACAAAAAAAATTGCACCTCTTGCTAAAAAGGTTATTTGTATTGAGCTGGATCTTACTTTAAAAGATACTTTGGATGCTTTAAAAGAAAACTATAATAATTTAGAAATTATTTATGACAATGTGTTAAAAGCATATATTCCACCATGCGATAAAATCATTACTGCTCTTCCTTATAGTATTATAGAACCCTTTATCAATAAACTTTTAAAGTGTGATTTTAAAGAAGTCATTATGATTATGGGCAATCGTTTTGTAGATTCGGTATGCAATCATGAAATTACGAAGCTCTCGCTTCTTACCAATTGCTTTTTTCAAGCGACTAAAGGAAGAGAGGTTTTACCAAGCTCTTTTTCTCCTAAACCAAGAGCGCTTTCTCGTTTTATAAAATTAACTCCCATTCCAAAAGAAGCATTTAAAGAGAATCTTATTTTATTTTTATTTCGAGAGATGTTTTTTAGAAGACTTTTAAAAATTAAGAAATCTTTAATGGAAGGATGTATTGATTTTTATAAGATGCACGAGAAAATTTTAACCAAAAAAGAAGCAAAGAAATTAATTGAATCTTTACATTTATCTTCTGCTTTACTTGAAAAAAATATGGAGAGTTTATCCAACTTGGAATTACAATCTTTCTATTATTTACTTGAGCAAAAAAAGGAGATTTTATGGAAAGATTAGATGTTTTTTTAATAGAAAAAAATTATTTTTCTTCTCGAAGTAAAGCGAGTTATGAAATTAAACAAGGCAATGTAGAGGTCAATGGAAAAGTTGTTTTAAAACCAAGTTTTCATGTTTTAGAAACAGATTCCATTCATATTAAAGAAAACACTTTAAAATATGTTTCTCGTGGTGGATTAAAATTAGAAAAAGCCATTTCTACTTTTCATTTGGATCTTAAAAATAAAATTATGTTGGATATTGGCTCTTCCACTGGAGGTTTTTGTGATTGTGCCTTACAAAATGAAATAGGATATATTTATGCAGTGGATGTAGGTAAAGATCAATTTGCGAAGAAATTATTAGAAAGTAATAAAATTTCTTTATATGAAAATACAGATATTAAAGATTTCAAAGGAGAGGATAAAAACATTTCTTTTGTTACTATTGATGTTTCTTTTGTTTCCGTTACAAAACTCCTTTTTGTTTTAAGAAAAATGCCAACAGTAAAAGAAGTGATATGTTTAATTAAACCACAATTTGAATGTGGTAAGGAAGTTGCGGATCGTTATAAAGGCATTCCTTTAAATAAAAAAGTGCATTATGCTGTTATTGAAAAAGTAATTTCGGCTTTTCATCAAGAACACTTTTATTTACAAGGCCTTACTTTTTCTCCTATTCGAGGAGGAAGTGGGAATATTGAGTATTTGGCTTATTTAACCAGAAAAAAAGAAGAAAAGAATATTGATTATGCTTTGGTCATTGATCTTGCTTTTTCTTCTTTTTAATTTTTCTAATTTGTACTATAATAGAACTAGGTGATACGATGGATATGAAATTTAATTCAGTGGAAGAGCTATATAAAAGAGTTTATCCCGCTTTAACAGCTAAAAAAAATGAACTACATCGTCTTGGATATAATTATATAAAACAACAAGATATTTGGAATTATTTACGAGAATCTAAGTGGAAAAATAGTAAAGGTCTTACATTATCTGAAATGGTAGATAATATACTTAATTGTGAGAATAAAAAGATTGATTACTATATTAAAGAACAACTTCGAAATAAAGTAGGTGAAAAGCATGAAAATTAAAAAATATACATTGGATGATTTAATTGAAAAAGCAAGTTCTTATCTTGATTCAAAAGAAGATTTGAATCGTATCAAAGAAACGTATGCTTATGCAGCTTTAAAACATAAAGGACAATTTCGTAAATCAGGAGAAGAATATATTATTCATCCTTTAAATGTTGCCATTATTCTAACAGGCATTTATGCGGATTGTGATACTTTATGTGCGGCACTGCTTCATGATGTAGTGGAAGACTGTGATGTGGAACTTTCGGAAATTGAAGAAAAGTTTGGTAAAACCGTTGCGTTTTTAGTGGATGGGGTTACGAAATTAAGTCGTATTAATTTTTCTACAGAAACGGAATATTTAATTGAATACTATAAAAAAATTATTGTCGGAATGAGTGAAGACGTGCGTGTGATTATTATAAAACTTGCGGATCGTGTACATAATATGCGTACGCTTTGGGCAATTCCTCCAGATCGTCAAAAAGCCAAAGCCAAAGAAACTTTGGAAATTCTTGCTCCTATTGCGGATCATTTAGGTATTCATAAGTTAAAAAGTGAACTAGAAGATTTATCTTTGCGCTATTTAAAACCAGAAATTTTTTATGATATTGCGGAAAAATTAAACAATACAAAACTTGAAAGAGAAAAAGCAGTTCAAGAGATGATGAATTCTGTTACAAAACTATTAAATGATCATAACATTCCACATGAGATTAAGGGAAGAGCAAAAAGTATTTATAGTATTTATAAAAAGTTAGATAAGGGTAAGAAATTTAGCGATATCTATGATTTACTTGGCTTAAGGGTTTTTGTCAATACAGAGGCCGAATGTTATCAAGTTTTGGGACTTATTCATTCAAAATTCAGACCGATTCCGAAAAGATTCAAAGATTATGTGGCTATGCCAAAACCAAATATGTATCAATCACTTCATACGACTATTTTTGGAATAGATGGATATTTGTTTGAAATTCAAATTCGTACGTATGAAATGGATGAAGTTGCGGAAAATGGGATTGCTTCCCATTGGGCTTACAAAGAAAAAGGTTCAAATACGAAAGCTTCTTACAATACCAAAACTGAAAAAAAATTACAGTTCTTTAAGACCATTATGGAATTAAACGAAGAAAAAATGTCCAGTGAAGAATTTGTGAATAGTGTAAAAGATGAAGTGTTAAATAACAATATTTATGTCTATACACCAAAAGGGGATATTAAAGAACTTCCAAAGGGATCTACTCCTGTTGATTTTGCTTATAAAGTGCATACAAAAGTAGGAGAAACTATGGTTGGCGCTATTGTTAACGGTTCTATTGTTCCTTTGGATTATGAGCTTAAAAACAATGATATTGTTAAAATTAACACTTCCAAAACTTCACCAGGTCCTTCAAAAGAATGGTTAAATTTTGTAAAATGTACACAAACTAAAAATAAGATTAAAAGTTTCTTTGTTAAAACAGAAAGAGAAGTTTATGTGGAACGTGGGAAAGAAGCTTTAGAAAAAGAATTAAGAAAACAAAAGATTCCTTTTAATACTTTCTTTAGTGAAGCAAATAAAAAAGAAATTTTTGAAAAGACAAAAACAGAAAATTTAGAGGATTTGTATCTTCATATTGGGAATAATAAATTTGCACCTAAAACCGTAATTAATTTCATTTATAAGCAAGAAGAAGTAGCACCTGTAAAGCAAAAGACAATTGTGCGTAGTGATGATTGTGATATTGTTGTTGAAGGTATTGATAATATTAAAGTTAATCTAGCAAATTGTTGTAATCCGATTCCAGGTGATGATATTATTGGGTATATTACGAAAGGCAATGGTATTAGTGTCCATCGTAGGTTGTGTCCAAATGTAGCTATGCTTAATAATCGTATTATTCATGTAGAGTGGTATATGGATACAACTAAGAAATATAATACTTCTTTGATGATCTATACCAACACATCCGAAAATAAAATGTTTGATATTATCCAAAAAGCCAGTCAAGATGAAGTCGTCATTGAAAAAATCAATGCTCATGTTAAAGATAATCATACGGAATATGAACTTGATTGTTTCGTTAAAAATTTAGAACATTTAACAAAATATATGAATGATTTAAATCATTATACATATATAACAAATATAGAGAGGTTAATACGATGAGAGTGGTTGTACAAAGAAGCAGACAAGCTTCGGTAGAAGTTGATGGTCGTATTATTGGAAAAATCGATTTTGGATTGGTGCTTTTGGTGGGATTTACACATAAAGATAATGAAGAAACGATTGATTCTATGATTCATAAAATTTTAAATTTAAGAATTTTTGATGATGAAGATGGAGTGATGAACAAAAACGTTAGACAGGTTGGAGGAAAAATCTTATCTATATCACAATTTACTTTATACGGTGATGCGAAAAAGGGAAATCGCCCGAGTTACATCCATGCTTTAAATGGTAAAGAAGCCGTAAAACTCTATGATCAATTTAATCAAAAATTAAGTGAGTATATTGAAGTTGAAACAGGAAAGTTTGGTGCTGATATGCAACTTTCACTTATTAATGATGGACCTGTTACGATTCTTTTAGAAAAGGAGAGTTTATGAAAAAGAAACTGGATTACAATTTATTAAATATTTTATTAGTTGTAGGTATTCTTTATATTTTAGCAACCACTTATGATATATGGGGTGGACTGGCTAATAAAATTTTTCATATTGTTTTGCCATTTTTGATTTCTTTTGTGATTGCTTATGCCTTTTCGCCAATTGTTAAAAAATTGGAAAAGAAAAACATAAAAAAACCGATTGCCATTTTTTTAGTCATCTTTTGTGTTTTACTTTTGACTGTTGGACTTTGTTATTTTACTTTCCCAATTTTATATGAACAATTGATATCCTTTACTAAACTTATTGGTAGTTTCTTCAATGATCTTTCTGTAAAATTTAATATTGATTTTGGTGCTTTAGAAGATACAATTACAAGTAATTTAAACTTAATTGTTCAAGATATTTCTAAATATGTATCTGATGGAGCAATTAAGTTGATTTTTACATCAATTAATATTGTAACCAATACTTTGGTTATTGCGATACTTTCTATTTATTTCTTAATTTATATGGACCGAATCAGATCATCGATTAAAAAATTTTTTAAAAAGTTTAGTAAGAAAACATTTAACTATGTAAAAGAAATGGATCATCAAATGACTCAATATTTTAAAGGGTTAATTCTTGTTATTATTGTTCAGTTCTTTGAATATTCTCTTGCCTTTTTGATTATAGGTCATCCGAACTGGTTGCTTTTAGGTATTTTAGCGGCAGTTACAACGATTATTCCTTATTTTGGAGGAATCATTGTGAATTTTATTGCCCTTATTATTGCATCGGCTGTATCGCTTCCTTTATTTATTGCTACAGCTGTATTGGTGATTGTATGCCCAACTTTAGATGGATATGTAATTTCTCCAAAAATTTATGGAAAGACCAATAATGTAAATCCAATTTGGATTATTGTATCTGTTGTTGTGGGTAGTCAATTGGGAGGAATTATTGGTATTATTATCTCTTTACCATTATTCTTACTTATTCAAGGAACAATTAAATATTATAAAGAAGATATTATAAAATATGTAAAAAAGGTAACCAATTTATAGGGGTACCTTTTATTTTTTAGATTTCTCTTGTATAATTAAAGTAACAAATTGAAATTACTTTTTATAAAATAGGAGGATAAGATGAAATATAAAAGAGTTTTATTAAAAATCAGTGGAGAAGCTTTGTCGGGGAAAAAGGAAATGGGGATTGATTTTAATCGTGTACTGGAAATTTGTTCAGAAATTAAAGAAGTTAAAGAAAAATATGGAGTTGAAATCGCAATTGTAGTAGGGGGTGGAAATTTCTGGAGAGGAAGGAGTAATACGAATATGGATCGATGCACTTCGGATCATATTGGGATGCTTGGTACAACTATGAATGCTCTTGCTGTGGGAGATGCTTTTAAACAATTAGGAGTTGAAGTTCGAGTACAAACTGGTATTGAAATGCGACAGATTGCAGAATATTATATTCGTTTACGAGCAGATCGTCATCTAGAAAAAGGTAGAATTGTGATTTTTGGATGTGGAACTGGAAATCCATTTTTCTCAACCGATACAGCTGCGGCACTTCGAGCTGCGGAAATCAACGCCGATATTGTATTAAAAGCAACCAATGTTGATGGCATTTATACTGCAGATCCTAAAAAAGATCCAAAGGCTACAAAGATAGATCATCTTTCTCATATTGAGGTTATTAATCAAAAATTAAATGTTATGGATGCTACAGCGACCACTTTATGTATGGATAATGATATTCCTATATTGGTTTATAACATGAATGTATATGGAAATTTGGAAAAAGTAATTCAAGGGGAAGAAATAGGAACATTCGTAAATTAACGGATGTTGTTTTTTTTCGTTCTTATGTTAATATAAGGAACATTTATAAAGGAGAATTTCTATGGAAGAGATTAAAAACAGTATTTTAACTTATACAACAACGACAAGTGATTGCCAGAAAATGAAAATATTGATGGATCCCATTGAATATTTACACGGATTAGGAAAAAAAGAAAATACATTTAATTTATTTGGGATGTCTTTATTTGAGATAGGTAAAAAGAATTTTGAGTTTATTAAAAGCGAAGAAGAATTAAATATGTTTTTACAACATATTCAAAATATATTTGTACAAGCTTATAAAAATTATGAAGATCCAAATAAAAATGTTCCTATAAAATTATATCGTTCGATTTCAAAAAAAGAGTTGGACTATTTAAATAAAACGAAAAATATTCATACTTTATGGTCAACTACAAATTCTTTTGATACTGCTTTAGGATTTACAGTGGAAATGGAGGAAAATGATCCTTTAATTTTAGAGTTTTCTACTAAAGAGAAAGTGCCATTTATTGATGTTGATCATGATGCCAAAACAGTCTTTGAGCCAAATGAATTTATCTTAGTCCCTTCTTTTAAAATTTCCAATGTGAAGTTAAAAAAGCCAGGGCAAAGAAATATTTTAGGAATTTATTCTACAGATAATATTCCTATTTATACTGCGAATTTTAAACCTGTAAATAACAATAGTGTAGAGGATGTGAACATGGAAAAGATGTATACACTTTACCAGGGTGTTATTAAGAATTTTTTTGTTTATAGAGATTGGATTGAACAATATGTTCAAGAAGAAAGAGATGATGGCTTTTTCTATGATTCGGGATATAGATCTTGGGCTAGAGATTTAAAAAATTATATAAATTTGCAGCAGAGATATGTTTATAAGTGTATAAGAGAAGAAAGACCAATAGATAAAATTATGATTAAAAAATAAGGTCTTTCTTTTTTGTTTTCTTAAACATTTATAATGCTCTCCTTTGAAAAATGAGCATAGTTTACTATGAAAGGAGAGAAATATGTTTAATTTTGATGAAAATGAAAACAAAAGAAGATTCGATTGCTTTAGACCTTGTAGCAATTGTTTTGTTGTAGGTCCAACGGGACCAACAGGGCCAACGGGACCTGCAGGAGGTCCAACGGGTCCAACCGGAGCAACAGGAGCAACAGGACCAACAGGAGCAACAGGAGCAACAGGTCCAACAGGAGCAACAGGTGCAACAGGACCAACAGGTGCAACAGGAGCAACGGGTTCAACGGGACCAACGGGACCAACTGGAGCAACAGGACCAACAGGTGTTGCTGAAACTTTAGCTGTTGGTACCACAACGACAAGTGATGCTGGAACGAATGCAACCGTTACAGATAGTGGAATTGGTTCTAATCATATTTTTGATTTTGTAATTCCTAGAGGTTTTGATGGAATCGATGGAAATGATGGAGTAACTGGACCAACAGGTCCAACAGGACCAACGGGGCCAACAGGACGTTGCGAATGTCGATGTCAGTCACGAGGACAAATGATTTTAAATGGTGGTATGGAAAATAGAAACAACAACAAACCATTGGATTGGGCTTTTACTGTTCCAAACGGTGTTACTTCTGTGACAAGTCAAGGAAGAGTGCATTCAGGTTCTTGGGCAGTCAATATTAAAGATGCGTCTGCTATTCAACAGACTGTTCCAGCTATTAGTTGTGGCTGCTATTATATACTTTCTTTCTTTGCAAGAGGAGAAGGAAGCCAAGTTGGTTTAACCGCTACAGTTACTTTTGAAACAACGACAGGTCCTGTTAATGGTGGAACTCTTACTGTAAGACAACAGGATATCACAAATTCAAATAGGGATTTTGCTTTTTATCAACTTACTACTTCCGCTGCACCTGCAAATACAACTGGAATTACAGTTCGATTTTTAGTAAATGCAGAAGGAAATCAATCTTTAGATTTAGATGATGTATCTTTACTTGTAGCATAATCTCATAACCAATTATAAAAAGCAAGAAATTTCTTGCTTTTTATTTGCTTAACTGCACAATTTGGTACCATGTATAAGGGCCAACGGCTCCAATATCTTCTATGTTAAATCTTCTTTGGATTGCTTTTACAGATTGTTCAGTTAAACTATCGAAAATACCATTTACTTTTACACCTGGTATGCTATGATCTTTTAAACAAATTTTTAAAAGAAAGTTTTGAAGTCGTACTATGTCATTGCCACGCATTCCTTTTGAAAGAACAAACCCAGGATAAAATTCATCTTCATAGATTAAAAAGTCTTTTGGAATGGCGTTTAAAGTTTGTTCATAGGCTTCGACTATGGCTTTCCAGGTATTTGCTTCGACAATTCCTGTTGGTTCTAAATTGTATTTGTTTTGAAAAGCAATTACCATTTGTTCTGTATTGTCATTAAATTGATTTGTAACTTCTAAAAAAGGAATGTCACTATCAAAATAAGCAATTACACTTAGAAGGTAATTTAAAGTTTGTACACCGGTTCCACTTTCGCCTTTTTGTAATGTTTTACTAAACAACAATTGCGCTTCATCTAATGTAATTCCTTCTGAGTATAAATCGGATATATTTTTAACAGCGTTATATAAGTATTTTATCTTATACCAAGTGGATTTATCTACAATTCCTGTTTCCTCTAAATTAAAGATATTTTGAAATTCTTTTACTGCGGTTTCTGTTTCAATATCAAAAATTTGATTTTTATTTGTAATGACTGGAATTGCTGGATAATTTTTACTAATACGATTTAATTGAATTTTGATTAAGCGAACGAAATCACCAGCGGAACCTAGTTGAATTGGAAATCCCGGATAACTCATAATATTTGCTTCTACAGGAGCATTATAAACGAGAGAAATATCGTCTCCATAGTAATGTCTTAAAATCTCAATTGGACTTTTGCCTTCTCGCGCTAAATCAACACTTCCCCATTGGGAAAGTCCTTCACAAGTAGTTGTAATACCATCACAATATTGTGCAAATAGAGGTTGTACTTGCCCGTCTCTAACAATATAATTATTAAATATATCATCTACAATTAAAGAAATACTTTCAAAGAATTGTCCGTTTTCTCTAAACGCTTGATCGTATACAGAACTGCTTGTAATATCAAAATCATAGCCTTGAGAAGGATACCATTCATTATAGATTCGATTTAAGGCAAAAGAGATTTGGGCAAGGATATTTGCTTTAATTGCATCGGTAGGCCAAGTGGGATAAATTTCATTAGATGCTACATTTTTAATGTATTCGATAAAGGGTATAGTAATGTTTCGAGCGGCTTCATTAGGAGCTCCTAAATGTACGGTTATTTCTGTAGGAATTGTAGGGGTATTAACTGTTGCCATTTTCTACTCCTTTCAAATCTACATTTGGAATCATTTTGATATATTGAATGGTTTTAATTCCTCCATACATGCCTACTGTATATTTTTTAATTGCTCCATAGTTAATACGAATGGCCGTTAATTCATATAAGATGTAATTGGAAGTTTGATGACTAATTGGATTATATCCACTTGGAGGTGCTGGTAGAGGAATATTATCAATTATACCACTTGCATCAGTATAGCCTCTAAAAAATAAAACATTGTTCTCTCCGATTTGTTTGGTAATTAAAATTTCGACTTCTGGTATGGGGACGGCTTGATAGGCGGTAAAAGCCATTACTTTTAAATATCCTATGTCTGGATTTTCTGCGATGAATTGTGCATAATCATTTGTTTGCATAAATTCTTCATGAGTCATAAGGTTCATGAGGTAACCTCCTTTATTTTTAAGATTTGTCCAATTGATAAGTTGTCGTTTTCTAATTGGTTCAAAGCGATTAGATTTTCTACACTCGTATTGAATGCTTGAGCAATGGTATAGAGACTGTCTCCACTTTTTACGGTATATGTTTCATAAGATGGTTCTACATATCCTTCTCCAAAACACTCTTCATAGGTAATCGTCTCTTGTGGTATATTCTCGTGTTTTTTAACTTGTAATATTTGTCCTACAGATAAAGAATTTGAATTTAAATTGTTGATCTGTATTAATTCTTCAAGACTCATACCGAATTGATTGGCAATTTTATAAAGACTGTCTTTAGGTGCTACTATATAATCTTGATATTGTTCTGTTGGCGTTTGTGCTAGTGGAATTGGGATTTTTAATTGCTGATCAATGGATAATGTTGTAGAAGATAAATTGTTTAACTGCATAATTGCATCGACGGTTGTATTATAATTATTAGCAATATTATATAAATTGTCTCCGGCTTTGACTGTATAAATTGTATAGTTTGGCGGGGTGTTTGTTTCATTTATGGGTATGATGAGTTGCTGTCCAATCGATAAGGCATCATTTGCTAACTGATTTATTTGCATCAATTCTTGAACGGTTGTGTTGTAACGAGATGCAATATCATATAAGTTATCGCCTGCTTTTACCGTGTAAGTCATGGTGGTGGATGTACCTGGAATTGTTAAGATTTGCCCAGGTATTAAAGTATTAGAACTTAAATTATTTGTCTTTTTTATCTCTTCCATTGATATACCAAATTGTCTACTAATTCCAAAAAGAGTATCTCCTGTTTGTACTGTATATGTCTGCATATTTCACCTCATTATACTTTATGTTTTTCTTTTCGAATTATTTCTACAATATAGGATAAAATCGCTTCTTTTTTATAAAAAGTACATATTCTATAGTAAAGAGAAAGGAGAAGTCCATGAAAAAGTATAAAGTTTGTGTATATGCTATATGTAAAAATGAGGAGAAATTTGTGGATCGTTGGGTTCAGTCTATGCAGGAAGCCGATAAAATTTTTGTTTTGGATACAGGAAGTACGGATCAAACCGTAAAAAAATTAAAAAAACAAGGTGTAATTGTAAAGAAAGAAATTATAAATCCTTGGCGTTTTGATACCGCACGAAACATGTCTTTGGCTATGGTGGATGAAGATTGTGATATTTGTGTATGTACGGATTTAGATGAAGTGTTTGATCCGGGATGGAGAAAAAAAATAGAACAAGTATGGAATGGGTCTTTGACTCGATTGAAATACCCTTATATATGGAATTTTGATGAAGAGGGCCGTCCAAAAACAAGTTTTTATTTGGATAAAATTCATAGTAGAGGAGATTATATATGGACACATCCTGTCCATGAAGTATTAACCAATATTCATAATAATGAAGTCGTTGGGATTTGTTCACATATTCTATTAAATCATCATGCGGATAACAACAAAAGTCGTTCTTCCTATTTGCCACTTTTAGAACTTTCGGTCAAGGAAGATCCAGAAGACGATCGTAATTGTCATTATTTAGGAAGAGAATATATGTTTTATGGACAATGGAATAAGGCCATTGATACATTAATTCATCACTTATCTTTAAAAAAAGCAAAATGGAAAGATGAAAGAAGTGCTTCAATGCGATTTATTTCTAGATGTTATTTTGCCATGCATCGTGTGGAAGAAGCAAAGATGTGGTTAAAAAAAGCTATTCAAGAGGCCCCTTATATGAGAGAAGGGTATACAGAACTTGGTCAACTTTATTATCATTTGCACCGATTTAAATTAGCCATCAAATATTTTGAAAAAGCACTTGCTATACCAAGAAAAAGTGAAAGTTATATCAATGAAGCTTTTTGTTGGGATGGAAGTATAGAAGATGATTTAAGTATTTGTTATTACTATACAAAAAATTATAAAAAGGCCCTTTATTATGTGAATCAAGCCATACAGAAAAAGGGGCTTGATGATAGACTTGAAAAGAACAAAAAGTTCATAGAAGAAAAAACGGAATAACCGTTCTTTTTTTGTTTACGTCAAGTAAATAAAATAAATGACAAATTCTTGACACCGGGGGGTTAATAATATAATGATTTTGAAAGTAGGCGATAAAATGAAAGAGGATCAAAAGAAAAGAAGAAATTTAATTGCTAAAATATCTGGAATTTTTTTAGGGCTCGTTTTGGTACTTGGTATTAGTTATGCTATATTTCGAACAAGTGATGTTGCTGAAAAAACCAATCGAATCAATACAGCTGATTTTAATGTGGAAATTCAAAACGAAAGTGAGAAAGCGATTGCGTTAGAAAATGCAGCACCCATGAGTGCTCTTGAAGGGCAAAAACAAAGTCCATATACTTTTGATGTCGTTAATATAGGAACAATACCTGCGAATTACACATTATATTTAGAGGTACCAAATACATCTACTTTACCATCAAATAAAATAAAATATTATTTAACTCGAAGTGATATAGGGAATTTACCGTTAACACGCATGGATGCTACTTTGGCTGATGCAGCCGACGATGGATCAAATCAAGAAAAGGCATATGCTGTGCTTTATTCGAGTCTTTTAAGCCAAGCAAAAGTAACGACTGAAGGAGACAAAACTTTATATACAATTGATACAGGAATCATTGGACCGGGACAACGTCAAAGCTATTCTTTAAATATGTGGGTATCTTATGCTTCTGGAGTAGAAGTGACGAATAAGAGTTTTGAGGCAAAAGTACGAGTGGATGCTGAGCAAGCAAGTACAGATGCTATTTATCCTTTAGAAAGTGTTTCTCTTTACGATGGGGAGGATTATAACACAAGAACACTAAGAGTCTCTTTGTATTCGGATTACTCTGTACGTTTTGAGGGGAATGGTTTTATTGATCCAAAAACATTTTCGAATATAAGTCCTGAAGCATTACTCATTGGTACGGACAAGAAAACTTTTCTTACTAATATAAATTCTATTTTTGAAAAGTATGGTTTCGATGAACAATTTACAACAATAGATGAGTTGTTTTCTTGGATATCTTCAGCAGATAGTAGTTTAGTTGATGAGGATATGATGAATGAGCTAAATACGGCTGTGGATAATATAACTTATACATTTAATGGGAAAGTTTATTTTGGAGATGGAATTACACAACTTGGATCCAATTCAGATAGTGATACCATCCTTGCACAGTTAGCCATTGCAAATCAAATTGAAAAGATCTTTATTTCGGAAAGTGTAACTCATATGGGTGTTTATCTTACTCGGTATCTTGATAATTTAAAAGAAGTGCATTTTACAGATATTGTAGATGAGGATGCAAAAGTTGGCTCTTTGACTTTAAATTCAATTGTTTTTCTTGATGTACCAAATTTGGAAATCATTGAATTTGGAGATAATTTGGTAGGTATTACGGCTTCTGGTTCTATTAGCAATCTAACGAATTTAAAAACGATTACGTTACCAACATCTTTAAAAACATTGCATTATCAAGCCATTCAAAATTGCCCAAATGCAGATGTAAATATCCTTGCTAAACAAAGTGATGTAACAATATCAGTAGGGTCAACTTTAAATTTGGGAGTAAAATCGACAAATTGGATCAATGGATAGAAGAGGAAACTCTTCTTTTTTTTGTAAAAAAATGTAAAGAAAAAAGCCGTATTTTGAAGATAAAGTGAATTTATGATAAAATTGTTATAGACAAAGAATAGGAGATGACTGCAATGGCATTAAAATATGATGAGAGTTCTATTAAGATATTAGAGGGATTAGAAGCGGTTCGTAAAAGACCAGGTATGTATATTGGTTCTACAGATAAAAGAGGACTTCATCATTTGGTGTGGGAAATTGTGGATAATTCTATTGATGAGGCGATTAATGGTTTTGGAAATTATATCAAAATTATTATTCATAAAGATAAAAGTGTAAGTGTAGAAGATCACGGAAGAGGCCTTCCTGTAGGACGTCATGCTTCTGGAAAATCAACACCAGAAGTTATTTTTTCTGTCTTGCATGCAGGAGGTAAATTTGAAAATAGTGGCTATAAAGTTTCGGGAGGACTTCATGGTGTTGGTGCCAGTGTTGTAAATGCTCTTAGTAAATGGTGTGAAGTAACTATTTATAAGGATAAAGGGATTTATTCAATTCGATTTGAAAATGGAGGTCATGTAGCAAAACCTTTAAAGAAGATTGGAACAACCAATAAAACAGGTACAACGGTTCGCTTTTTGCCAGATGATTCTATTTTTTCCACAATCAATTTTTCTTTTACAACCATTTGTGAAAGAATGCAGGAATCAGCTTTTTTGATTAAGGGATTAACCATTGAGGTGATTGATGAAGAAGATCAAAAAGAGGCTAAATACTATTATGAAAATGGGTTGGTAGCGTTTGTTGATTATCTAAATGAAGGGAAAAAGACTTTACACTTGCCACTTGTTTTTCAAGAAGCAAAGGATGGTATTGAAGTAGATATTGCGATGCAATATACAGATACGTATCAAGAAAATATTGTTTCTTTTGTAAACAATGTAAAAACACCAGATGGAGGAACGCATGAAGTAGGGTTTAAGACAGCTTTGACACGTGTATTTAACGATTATGCAAAAAATCATGGTTATATTAAAGGAAAAGAAAAAGCCTTTGAAGGTAGTGATGTACGAGAGGGATTAACAGCTATTATCTCTTTAAAAATTCCAGAAGCCTTACTTCAATTTGAAGGACAAACCAAATCAAAATTAGGAACACCACAAGCCAGGACGATTGTAGATGCAGTAGTAACTGAGCAGTTGCAATATTATTTAGAAGAAAACAAAAAGATTGCTACGGATATCATTGATAAATCTTTAAAAAGTAAAGTAGCCAGAGAAGCTGCAAGAAAAGCTAGAGAAGAAGCAAGAAAAGGGAAAAGTAAGAATACAAAAGAAAGAGCTTTATCGGGAAAATTAACACCAGCGCAAAGTAAAGATAAAACGAAAAAAGAATTGTTCTTAGTCGAAGGAGATTCTGCAGGAGGTTCTGCAAAACAAGGACGTGATCGACGCTATCAAGCAATTCTTCCTCTTCGTGGTAAAGTTTTAAATACTGAAAAAACAAAGGAAGCAGATATTTTAAAAAATGAAGAAATCAATACCATTATTTATACCATTGGCGCAGGATATGGATCTAATTTTGATATAAAAGATTGTGAATATAATAAAGTCATCATTATGAGTGATGCGGATGAAGATGGGGGACATATTCAATGTTTACTGCTTACGTTCTTTTATCGTTATATGCGACCTCTTATTGAAGATGGTAGACTTTATGTTGCGTTACCGCCACTTTTTAAAATTCAGAGTGGCAAAAATATAGAATATGCATATACAATTGAAGAAATGCAAGAAAAAAGCAAAGGAAAAAAATGTGAAATTCAAAGATATAAAGGTCTTGGTGAAATGAATGCCGATCAATTATGTGAAACAACAATGAATCCTGCTTCTAGAACTTTAATTCGAGTAAAGATTGATGATGCTTTACTTGCTGAAAAACGAGTAAGTATTTTAATGGGGGATAAAGTAGAACCAAGAAAAGAATGGATTAATGAAAATGTAGAGTTTTCTTTAGAAGATGATTATCAATTATAAAAAGAAAACTCTCTTTTTTGTGGAATAATGTAGGGTATGCTATAATAAAATGAGTAGGAGGTCGTTTTATGGCGAAGTATAAGTGTAAAATGTGTGGGTATATTTATGATGATGCAAAAGAAAAGGTAAAATTTGAGGATTTGCCTGAAGATTGGAAATGTCCTTTATGTTTTGCTCCCAAAAGTATGTTTGAAAAAATAGAAGATCATCCGGAAGAGTATAATGAATCAAGTTCAGAACAAGCCTCTTCAAGTATAGAAGATTATTTAAATGAATACCAAAGAGAAGAGGAAGAAGTAATTGCTGATATTCATACGATGGCTGTTACAGGGAAAAGTATTCTTTCTTGTATGGGTACGAATCTTCCGGTCCCTAATTTTCAAGATATCTTAATTTTAGGTGGGCAGTTGAGTCGCTCTCCTTTGCTAGAAAGTGAAGAAGTCTCTTTAAAAACTATTATTGGACCAAAGGCCAAAAAACCATTAGTAATTGCCTCACCAGTCTTTATTTCTCATATGTCTTTTGGCGCTTTATCCAAAGAAGCTAAGATTGCTTTGTCTAAGGGAAGTAATAAAGTACATACAGCTATTTGTAGTGGTGAGGGAGGTATTTTACCAGAAGAGTTTGAACAGGCTTATAAATATATTTTTGAATATGTTCCTAATCAATATAGTGTAACAGATGAAAATTTAAAAAAGGTCGATGCTATTGAAATTAAAATTGGACAGAGTAGTAAACCAGGAATGGGTGGTCATTTACCAAAAGAAAAAGTCACCGAAGAAATTGCGAAAATTCGTGGTAAAAGATTAGGAGAAGATATTATAAGTCCTTCGCGTTTTGAAGAAATAAGAACAAAGGAAGACTTAAAAAAATTGGTTGATTCGCTTCGTAAACGTTCTTTAGGAAGACCGATTGGAATTAAGCTAGCCGCAGGACATATTGAAGAAGATTTGGAATTTGCTTGTTTTGCAAACCCAGACTTCATTACTATTGATGGACGAGGAGGAGCCACTGGAGCTAGTTCTAAAATGATACGAGATGCTACGTCAGTACCTACTGTTTATGCGCTTGCAAGGGCCAGAAAGTATTTAGATCTTCATCATATGGATTCTATTTCACTTGTGATTACAGGAGGTTTAAGAACTTCATCTGATTTTGCTAAGGCATTAGCGATGGGTGCAGATGCGATTGCTATTGCGACATCAGCCATGGTTGCTATGGCCTGCAAACAATACCGTATTTGTCATAGTGGAAAATGCCCTGTAGGAGTGGCAACGCAAGATGCCTCTCTTCGTAAACGTTTAAAAATTGATTTAAGCGCGAAACGTTTAGAAAATTATTTAACGGTGACTAACGAAGAATTAAAAACATTTGCTCGAATTACAGGGAAAAAGGATATCCATGATTTGAATTTAGAAGATTTAGTTACTACCAATAGTGAGATTTCTAAATATACAGATATTACACATGTATAAACGAATGATAATCATTCGTTTTTTATTGCCAAAGCGGATATATCTATGTAAAACTGTGTAAAATGCATTTAAAAAAGAATGCAATTTTTGATATAATAATAAATAGGTGATAGGATGAAAAACGTAATTGAAAAAATATATGATTATACTTTAGAAGATATCATGGGAGAACGTTTTGGTTCTTATTCAAAATATATTATTCAAGATCGTGCGATTCCAGATGTAAGGGATGGATTAAAACCTGTACAAAGAAGAATTCTTTATTCCATGTATAAGGAAAAGAATACGTATGACCGTCCTTATCGAAAAAGTGCTAAAACAGTTGGAGATGTTATTGGTAATTACCATCCACATGGAGATTCTTCTATTTATGATGCGATGGTCCGAATGAGTCAAGATTGGAAGATGAACAACCCTTATATTGATATGCATGGAAATAATGGTAGTATCGATGGAGATTCTCCTGCAGCTTATCGTTATACGGAGGCACGTCTTTCTAAAATATCCAATGAATTATTGAAGGACATTGAAAAAAACACTGTAAAAATGGCTCCGAATTTTGATGATACGATTTTAGAACCAACGGTACTTCCTGCGAAATTTCCTAATTTACTTGTAAATGGAACGATGGGAATTTCTGCAGGATATGCAACCAATATTCCTCCTCATAATTTAGGAGAAATTATTGATGCTACGATTCACCGTATTGATTCACCTAATTGCAGGTTAGATACGATTTTAGATATTGTAAAAGGTCCAGATTTTCCAACAGGTGCGATTGCTTGTGGAAAAGATGGATTACGTAGTGCATATGAGAGTGGTAGAGGCAAAATTATTGTCAATGCAAAAACACATTTTGAAACGGTAAAAGGAAAAACATCTTTAATCGTAGATGAAATTCCATTTGAAGTTAATAAAGCAGCTTTGGTTCGTAAAATTGATGAAATCAGGATTGATAAAAAAATTGATGGTATGCTAGAGGTTCGTGATGAATCCGATAAAGATGGACTTCGTATTGCGATTGATCTAAAAAAAGATGCGAATGGGCAGCTTATTTTAAATTATTTACTTAAAAATACAGAATTACAAATTTCTTATAATTTTAATATGGTAGCCATTGCCAATCGAAGACCAAAGCAACTTGGTATTTTAGAAATATTGGATTATTATATTGCTCATCAAAAAGAAGTGATTGTAAAAAGGACTGAGTTTGATCTTCTCCATGCGAAAAAAAGATTGCATATTGTTGAAGGATTAATTAAGTGTTTATCGATTTTAGATCAAGTTATTAAAGTTATTCGTGCAAGTAAAAACAAAACGGATGCGAAAGAAAATTTGGTAAAAGAATTTGCTTTTACGATTGAACAAGCAGATGCTATTGTTATGTTGCAACTTTATCGTCTTACCAACACCGATGTTGTAGAATTAGAACAAGAAATGGCTAATTTAGAAAAAATTGTAAAAGGCTTAGAAGCAATTTTAGCACATGAAGAAATATTAAAAAATGTTATGAAAGAAGAACTTAGAAAGATTAAGAAGGAATATGCATCACCACGTAAAACAGAAATTAGGGATGAAATTGAAGAGATTAAACTAGACACAACACAAATGATTAAAGAAGAAGAAGTTATTGCTATTGTTACAAAAGCAGGCTATGTCAAGAGATGTTCACTTCGTAGTTATAAATCAACTGAAGAAGAGATTACTTTAAAAGATAATGATTATATTTTAGGTATGTATCAATTAACGACTTTGCATACATTGTTGTTGTTTACTAACTATGGAAATTATTTATATGTGCCTGTGTATGAACTTCCTGATATGAAATATAAAGATTTAGGAAAACATATCTCTAATCTGATTCCTCTTTCTGATCAAGAAGAAGTTATTTCAGTAGTGGCCGTTACAGATTTTAACTTAGATCAAGATATTTTTATGGCAAGTAAAAATGGTATGATAAAAAGAACTAAGATCCGTGATTTTAAAGTAAGCCGTTATTCAAAACCATTAGTAGCGATGAAACTAAAGAAAGACGATTTATTAATTGCGGCAGATAAAACGTTATATAATGATGTATTTATTGCTACTGAAAAAGGATATGGCTTATGGTTTGATATGAATGAAGTACCTATTGTTGGATTAAAAACAGGAGGAGTAAAAGCCATTAATTTAAAAGACGATACTGTATCTTCAGTTAGTAATTTTGATTCTGAAAAGATAGAATATATTTCCTTAATTACAGATAAGTCTACAGGTAAGAGAATGAAACTTTCTGAATTTGATAAATCTACTCGCGCAAGACGTGGTCTTATGATTTTAAAAGAAGTAAAAACCAATCCATACCATGTACTTAAAACTTTTGTTATAGATCAAAAGCATTATATTGGACTTTTAGCAAGTGACATTACTTATATGAAATTAACGGAACTTCCAATACTTGATCGTTATTCTACTGGAAGTAGTATTGCCAAAAAAACGATTCTTAGTGCTTTTGTAAAAGAAGAAGTAAAGAACGTACAACAAGAGCAATCAACTGAAATCAAACCAGAAAGAGTACAAAAACAAATTTCTTTAAAAGAGATTGATGATCAATTGATGAGTATTGATGATTTTCTAAATTAAAAGCAACTTTTTATAAAAAAAGCATATATATTACTAGGTGGTAAAATGTCTAAAGAGAGTTTTAAATTGTTTGTCAGGAAACATCCAGAATTAATTGAATATGTAAATACAAATCAAATGACATGGCAGAAATTTTATGATATGTATAGCTTATATGGTGAGGATCCAAAGGCGTGGTCTAGTTATGTTAAAAATAAACAAGGAAATTCTTCTACACCAAAAAAAGAGTTTCGATGGAATGAACTCATCAATTATATGAAGAATGTAGATATGGACTCTTTACAAAGAGGAATTTCTGGTATTGAAAAAGCAATTAGTTTTATTCAAGATTTAGGATTTGGTAAAAACAATCCACAGCCTACCAATAATTATCAACCACGCCCTATTTATAAATCGTTTGAAGACTAATGCGTGTTGATATTTTATTTAAACTAAGAAACAATCCTCATCTTTATAGGTATTTAAGTGAAAATTCTTATTGGTATAAATATTTAAATCGTGATCCAGCAAGTATATATCTTATGGAAGAAGAAATGAAAAAAAAGTATAAATTAACGACTGCGGATAAAATAAATAATTTAGGATCAAAACTGAATCTAATTCGTAGTTTTATGGAATTGATGAAATAAGCAAGTTTGCTTGTTTTTTCTTTTGCTATCAATTATAATAAATTGTTAAGGAGGATTTTTATGAAAGAACCAGGAAATATACAATTTCGCTTATTAACCGAAGAAGAAGTGTTAGAGGGGTATGAAAATCAATTGGATATATTTAAACGTTATGGAACACAGTGTACACCTGATGATTATGCTTTGGCTTGTGGTGTGCGTGCTGAAAATTATATGGGAAATATACATAATAGGCAATTAAAAAGCGATTTAAGTATTGGTTTAAAAACTGGACTAGCCAATTATTGGATTGATGAAATGGTTTATAATTATTTAACTAATAAATCATACTGTATTGGTATTGATGGTAACGAGCATATGGAATATGTGGATATACGTGATATTGGAATGCGACCAGTAGTAACATATTCAACGATTAAGGATCTTTGTTCGGATGAATTTATAGGTAAAGATGGAATTACACGTGTTACATTTTCTAAAAAATTAAGTCGAGCGGTGGATTGGAAAATGCAAAAAAAATTATATTATGCTATTGATTCGGGAAATTTCCATGTAGAAAAGGAATATATTTTGCGTAATTTAATCCAAAAGGGAAATGATGCATATGATAACTTTTTGGAACATATTCAAATTGGTTCTTATCAAGGAGATACATATGCCTTGGTTCGTGTCAATATTTTTAGTGATGAACCTGTTAAGCTATCCAATGGAATTTGTTATGAAAATAATGCACACGTATGGTTAAAAGAAGAGCCATGTATGTTATTAGTCGACAAAAAGAGAGATCTTGCTGTATTTGAACATATCATTGCGGGAGGATTACCATACCAGTTTAAGAATGACTTTTTGGAAGAAACGCTTCCTAAGTTGCTTCATATGGACACTTCAAAAGAAAAAGAAAATAAAGAAGTTCATTTCGAGTTTGCTATGAATCCAGATCAAATCGTTTCTTTATGTAGAGATGGAAATATTACACTAAGAAATATATATGGAGAAAGAGTAAAAATTCATATGGAAAGTCCAAAACAAAAGATTAAAAAATAATTCTAGAAAAAGACTTTCATTCCGTATTTTTTTTGTTTATAATAATTTAAGAGGTGAAGGATATGGCACAGCATTTATTACCGGCGGATTTATATATTGTTGTTAATAAAACCGTGATTAATGAACAGGATCGAAAACTAATTACGACTTTGTATCAACCGATTATTGGGTATAGTGCTGTGAGTTTGTATTTTACTTTCGTGGACGATTTGGATAAAAGAAATTTAATGAGTGAGGATTTAACCCATCATCATTTGATGAGTACGATGCAATTAAAGTTAAGTGATATTTTGATTGCTCGTAAAAAGTTAGAAGCTGTGGGACTTTTAAAAACGTATTATAAAGAAGATCATGTCAATCATTATGTTTATCAAATTTATTCGCCTATGTCAGCTGCTGAGTTTTTAAATCATCCCATTCTAAATGTTGTGTTATATAATAATTTAGGAAAAAAAGAATACGATAAAATTGTTGATTATTATAAGATTCCAAGGATAAATTTAAAAGAGTATCAAGACATTACGGCTTCATTTTCAGAGGTTTTTACTTCAGTTAGTGGAAATACATTTATTGAAAATGATAATATTATAGATCGTAATTCTAATAAATTAACGTTAAAAAGTGAAATTGATTTTGATTTATTGATTTCTAGTATTCCATCTCGTATGATTAGTGATCGTTGTTTTAATAGTGAGACTAAGAATTTAATTAATAGTTTATCTTATGTTTATCATATTGATAATTTGAATATGCAAGGCTTGGTACGTAATAGTATTAATGAAAAAGGACTTATTGATAAAAATGAATTAAGAAAAGCTTGTCGTAATTTTTATCAGTATGAAAACAGTGGTAAATTACCAACTTTGATTTATTCGAAACAACCTGAATATTTAACGTCTCCAAAAGGGGATAATTCCAATTGGGCAAAAATGATTTATACTTTTGAAAATACAACCCCTTATGATTATTTGAAAAGTAAATATAAAGGAGCAGAGCCTAGTAATCGTGATTTAAAACTTGTTGAAAGTTTAATGGTGGATATGAAATTAAAACCAGGTGTTGTCAATGTATTGCTTTCTTATGTACTCAAAATAAATAATCAAAAATTGAATAAAAATTATGTGGAAACCATAGCGGGGCAATGGGCAAGGCTAAATATTGAAACCGTAGAAGAAGCCATGAAAATTAGTGAAAAGGAACATAAGCGTTTAAAGAAAAAATTACAAAATACGACAAAAAATACAACGAAGAATAAAACGAAAGAAGCATTACCAGAATGGTTTGATAAGAATATTGATAAGGAAGATATTTCAGAAGAAGAGAAGAAAGAATTGGACGAATTACTAAAAGAATTTGCGTAATTCTTTTTTTTATGGTAAAATATAGAGCAATTTCAGGGGGTATATTATGAAAAGTGAAATTAGAAAAAGAATCATATCTATCTTTCTTACGTGCATATATTTTATCAGTATGACGATTCTTTCTATGCATTTAAACGAAAGTTATTCTCTAGCAGGAATATATAATGCATTATCGATTCAAGATATTAGTGAAGGACTTTCTTATATGAATGCTTTTCCTATTACTGATCAGGAAGGATTAAAACAGGATTCCTATGTGTTTGAAATAACAAATACAGCAAGCAAGAGAATAAAATATATTGTAGAGTTTGAAAATATAAAAGATTCCTCTTGTGAAAGTTTAGATTATCAATATATTCGATACTCTATAAGTAAAGATAATAAAAATTTTAGTAATCCCACAAATATGAGTCAAGATGGGTATTTAATGACAGATGTTATTTCTGGAAATGCCAAGCAAACGTATTATTTAAAATTTTGGATTGATTCTAATGCCGGAAATGAAATTTTAAATAAATGTTTGAATTTTAAAATTAAAATTACACAATTTGACATTGCTGATAAAAATTCCTAAAATTTTGTTGAAACATACTTTGTTTTTATGATAAAATGTTTAGGTATGAATATTGAAGGTGAAACAAGTGAGTTATAATAAAGAGTTTTTAAATATAGTGAGTGATATTTTAGAAAATGAAGAATTTCAAAAATTAAAAAATATCAAACATCATGATACCGATCGTTTTGATCATTCTTTAAGAGTCAGTTATTATTCTTATTTAATAACGAAAGCTTTACGTTTAAATTATAAAGCAACGGCTAGGGCAGGACTATTACATGATTTCTTTTTAGAAGAAAATTATAAGGAAAAAATTTCAAAAAGATTAGATACATTATTAAAACATCCAAAATTTGCGTTAGAAACAGCGAGTAAATATTATGATTTATCGGATTTAGAAAAAGATATTATTTTATCTCATATGTATCCAGTGACAATGAATCCACCAAAATACTTAGAAAGTTGGATTGTGGACTTGGTTGATGATTTCTCAGCGGTTTATGAAAAATATTCCTCTGTTGCTTATAAGTTTGTTACAATTTCTAATTTTTTATTGATGATTTTATTTCGAAGCCTAAGTTTTTAGGCTTCTTTTTTTATTGTTTTTTCTTAACAAAGTCGTATAATAAAACATAAGTATTTACTTAAGGGGAGTTTCATATGAAAGATGTTGACAAATTATACGATTATCTTGTTGAAGAAGACAAAGATGTTATTACAACAAAAGAGTTAAACCAATTAGGATATTCTGCGCCTTATATACAAAAATTAATTGATAGTAAAGTCATCCAAAGAAAAAAACTTTAAAGAATGTTTAAAGTGGAATACTTTTATCTTTGAATCATACTTTGACGTAAAACCGCGTATATTAGTGCGAATGGGGGTATGTCATAAAAGATTAGGACACGATCGTGTGGCTTATCATTTAATCTCTTTAGCGAATGAAATGGCTTTTTATTTGCAGACTGGAAAAGATTATACAAATCTATTAAAAAAGTTATTTTCAGAAGATGAAACTCTAGAGAAAGACGTCTTAGGAGTTAGTGTAGGTATTAAAGAGTTTAATCAGAACTATAATACCTATGGTATTTCTTCTGTGGATCAGCTTTCACAAATGATTTCTCAAGAAAAAATTCCAATTGAACAGGCGTGCCAACAACTTCATTTAAATAAAGAAGAAGTAAATATTGTAAAATTAATATGTGCACGCGATTGTTTTCTTGAAGATAATTATGAACAAGGGAACAAATATTTGCAACAAGTAGAAACAAGTAAATATAAAACGAAAAAAGTAAAGAATATTTTTAAGGAAATTACCAGCTGCAAAAAAATTTATAAAAGACAAACGGATAAAAAACAATTGATTTTAAAGCCAAGGATCTTAGGTGCCTCTTCCTAGAGTTCTTTTATTTGCAATATTTTATGATAAGTGTTATAATATACAGCATATTTGAAGGGGGAAAATTATGGAAGAAGAAAATAAGGGTGAATTAAAGTTCTTACACTGTATACAAGCAGGTAATTATCCGATGGCTTTAAAAATATTAGAAAAGTATGATTTAGATCAAATGCATATGACAAAAGAAGAATATATGCAATATCTTTATTTAATTGGATTTGTATTTAATACATCAAATAAAGACATTCAACAAGCACGAGAGTTTATCCATAAACAAAAGGATACTGTTTCAAATTATTTGAGTCGTTTTAATTTTATTTATCTCTTAAGGCAAATGAATAATGCTTCTAAAGAAGAAATGAAAACGGTTAATTTTCAAATAAAAAAGGCTTTACTTGGTAAAGCTAGTAATCGTATAAAAACAATGCAAACAGAAATTCTACAATTTCTTCAACAGGAAGACTATTCTTCGCTTATTTCTTATTTAGAGCCACTACAAGAACAACAACGTCTTTCACTTAATAATCGTTATGTTCTAAAAGTTGCTCGTGATCTGGACAGATTACACAATCAAAAAATCATTCCAAAAATCAAAAATAAGAAAAATATGACCTTTTATAAAAATACATATCAAATGATTGACAATAAAGATTATATGAGTGCTTTGGAAAATGAAAAACAATATGTACAAACACTATCTGAAAAGCGTCGCCAACTCCATTTAAACATGCCTTTATATAAAATATTAGAAACGATGAATACAGAAATTATTCAAGTCAAGAAAGAACAAGAATATAACCGATATACTTTGAACTATGTTCTTGACAGTTTATCACGTTTATCTTTAAAAGATGCTATTACAGTTGTTCAGAAGTTTTTAGACTTACATCACTTGGAACAATATAGTAACTTAATGGTTAATTTAATAAAAATAGATTTATTAGAAGATGATAAAGAGTATAAAAAAACAAAGCTTGAATTTTTAAAAATGCAAGAGGACGATTATACACCATCTATAGATTTATTTTTGATAGATTTTTATGATAGTTTAGAAAATAAAAATTATTTTGTTGCTAAAAGATATTGTGATCTGCTTACAAATTTGGATCCGTATAAAGGAGATAAAGATTTTGGTCAAAAACTATTTTCTATTGTTGAGATGATAAAACCAAAGAATTGTAGTGCATTCAATATAAATTTTGATACGAATTTATGGAAATTCTTAAATGCAAACACTCTATCTACGCATGTACTTACTCATGCTTGTGCTTTATCGATTACTCAAATCGGTAAAAATTATGATTATATGAAAGACTATTTAGATTTACAAAGACAACAGTTGGATGCAAATGATGGCGTTATTCTTTTAGATCCTATGAGTAATTCCTTGTTTTTGAGAATGAAATATATGGTACTAAATGAATATGAAGATATGGCTTGGTTTTCGGTAGTTATTGATGGTATATCT